>JAFIHF010000041.1 GCA_017848855.1 Rhodanobacter denitrificans
GCCGCTGCCGCGGCCCGAGCTACTTCTCTTTTGCTTGTCCAAAAGAGAAGTAGCCAAGAGAAAACGACACCCCGCGGCGACGCTTTCCGTCCCTCCATGGACGGAAAGTGCGTGAGCCGTGGCCGGGCTTTTCGGCCGGGCATCCTGCCCGGTCGAAAAGGCGAGCCCATCCGTGGGCTCGCCCGCTGCGCGGCCTGATCGTCCACGGCTCACCGCCGCCGAGGGGCCCCCGGGAAAAGCGGCGCGCTCCTGCGCGCAGAAGCCAAAGCCCCCTCACCCCGACCCTCTCCCCCAAGCGGAGCTTGGGGGAGAGGGAGTTGGTGCGGCGCGCGCTTCGGCTTTGCTCGGCTCGGCTCGGCTTGGCTTTGCTGTTGCTGTTGCTGTTGCTGTTGCTTCTGCGCGCTGGGAGCGCGCTGCTTTACCTGGGGCCCCTATGGCGCGGCGGGCGGGTGGAGGAAAGTCCGCAGGATGGCCCGCACGGATGCGGGCCAGTTTTTCGCCGGCACACGGAGGTGCCGTCGAAAAACCCCGGAACCCGCCCGCGCACCCGCAGGGCAGGATGCCCGGAGGGCGCGCCATCGGGGTGCCGTTTCTCTTTGGTTCCTTTCTCTTTGGGCAAGCAAAGAGAAAGGAACTCGGGCCGCGGCAGCGGCTCGAAACCGCTTTGTTCCTTGCGAAAGTGCGAGAGCAACAATCTCTCTCCCGCCAGCGGACGAGGGCAAAGCACGCTCAGGCGACAGCGCCCGCTAGTCGCCACCCTTCACGATACGCAACCGCGCCGCCGCCACTCCCGGCAGCGCGCGCACCGCGCGCAACAAATCGGGCACGGGGTCGACGCGCCAGTCTTCGCCCAGTTCCATGTCGGCCTGGGCGGTGGCGTTGTGGTAGCCGTGCAGGCTGACCCCGGCGCGGCCGCCGCGGTAGCCGGCGAGGGCCTGGCGCAGTTGTTCGGGGAAGCTGGGGGCGATGCCGTTGAGCTTCACCTGCAGCAGGCGCGCGTGGCGGCGGCAGGCGTCGGCGAGGGTGGTGGCGCTGCGGGCGCGTACCTGGAAGCCGCCGCCGGAGAAGTCGTCGATGCGCAGGCCGCCGTCGACGATCAGGATTTCGTCGCGCACCAGCAGCGGCGCGACCTGCTGGTAGAGCTCGCCGAAGAAGCTCACCTCGATCACGCCGGTGCCGTCTTCCAGCCGCACGAAGGCGTCGCTGTCGCCGCGTTTGCGCACGGCCACCACCATGCCGGCCACGGTCCATGGCGTGTCGGGGCCGCGGCGGAAGCGGTTGCCGTCGTCGCCGTCGTTCTTGCGCGGCTTGGGCGGTTGGTAGCGCGCGGCGATCTCGCCCAGCGGGCAGGTGGCGAGTTGGGCCAGTTCCTCGCGCCAGGGATCGACCGGGTGGCCGGAGAAGTAATGGCCGAGCGTGTCGCGCTCGCCCTGCAGTTTTTGTTCGAGCGGCCAGTCGGGCGCGGTGGGCAGCTCGATCTGCACCACCGGTGCGGCGCTGCCCATCGTGGCGCCGAACATGTCGTTCTGGCCGGACTGGCGGTCGCGCAGGTGCTGCTCGGCGGCCTTGATCGCGTCGGGCAGCTGCAGCATCAGGCTGGCGCGGTTGGGCGCCAGCGCGTCCAGCGCGCCGGAGAGGATCAGCGCTTCGAGCACGCGCCGGTTGAGCTTGGTGGGATCGACGCGGCGGCAGAAGTCGGCGAGGTCCTTGTAGGCGCCGCCGCGCCGGCGTTCCTCGACGATGGATTCGCAAGCGCCCTGGCCCACGCCCTTGATCGCGCCGAGGCCGTAGCGGATGACCTTCGGTTCCACCGCGACGAACATGAACTCCGAGGCGTTCACGTCCGGCGGCAGCACGGTGAGGCCGATCGCCTTCGACTCGTCGATGAAGGTCACCGCCTTGTCGGTGTTGTCCATGTCCGACGAGATCGTGGCGGCCATGAACTCGGCGGGGTAGTGTGCCTTCAGCCACGCGGTCTGGTAGCTGACCAGCGCATAGGCGGCGGCGTGCGACTTGTTGAAGCCGTAGCCGGCGAACTTCTCCATCACGTCGAAGATTTCGTCGGCCTTGTCGCTGCCGACGCCGTCCTTGGCCGCGCCTTCGCGGAACTTGGCGCGCTCCTTCGCCATCTCCTCGACTTTCTTCTTGCCCATCGCGCGGCGCAAGAGGTCGGCGCCGCCGAGCGTGTAGCCGCCCACGATCTGCGCCATCTGCATCACCTGCTCCTGGTAGACCATGATGCCGTAGGTCTCTTTCAGGATCGGCTCGACGCGCGGGTCGGGGTATTCCACGTCCTCGCGGCCGTGCTTGCGCGCCACGAAGTTGGGGATCAGGTCCATCGGGCCGGGGCGGTACAGCGCGCCCAGGGCGATGAGGTCGTCGAAGCGGTCGGGCTTGGCGTCCTTCAGCATGCGCTGCATGCCCGAGGATTCGAACTGGAAGATCGCGACCGTCTTCGCCTTGGCGAAGATCTCGGCGTAGGTGTAGGCGTCGTCCAGCGGCAGCTTGGAAATATCCAGGGGTTCTTCGCCGCCCTGCGCCCGGCGCGCGTTGATCGCCTTCACCGCCCAGTCGATGATGGTGAGCGTGCGCAGGCCGAGGAAGTCGAACTTCACCAGGCCGACCGCTTCCACGTCGTCCTTGTCGTACTGGGTGACCACGCCGCCGCCGCCCGCTTCGCAGTACAGCGGCGCGAATTCGGTCAGCGGCTTGGGGCCGATCACCACGCCGCCGGCGTGCTTGCCCACGTTGCGGGTGAGGTTTTCCAGCTTCAGCGCGAGGTCGATCAGCGGGCGCGCCTCGTCCAGGTCCTGCTCGTACAGCTCGCAGAATTCCTTGACGACGCGCTCGGGCTCCTTCTTCGATTTCTCGGTGCGGCCCAGCGCGTCCGACAGCGTGAGGTCGAGCGGGCGTGGCGGGATCAGCTTGGCGATCTTGTCCACCGCGCCGTAGCCCATGCCCAGCACGCGGCCGGAGTCGCGCAGCACCGCCTTCGCCGCCATCGAGCCGTAGGTGATGATCTGGCTGACGTGGTCGCGGCCGTACTTGCGCGCCACGTAGTCGATCACCTCGTCGCGGCGGTCCATGCAGAAGTCGATGTCGAAGTCCGGCATCGACACGCGTTCGGGGTTCAGGAAGCGCTCGAACAGCAGGTTGAACTGCAGCGGGTCGAGGTCGGTGATCTTCAGCACCCAGGCCACCAGCGAGCCCGCGCCCGAGCCGCGGCCGGGGCCGACCGGAATGCCGTTCTGTTTGCCCCAGTTGATGAAGTCCGCCACGATCAGGAAGTAGCCGGGGAAGCCCATCTTGATGATGACGTCCAGCTCGCGTTCCAGCCGCGCCTCGTAGTCGGCGAGGGTGTGGCCCGCGGCCAGCGGCGCGTGGGCGAGGCGTTCCTTGAGGCCTTGCCGCGCCAGTTCGCGGATGTGGCTGTCGAGGTCGTAGCCTGCCGGTACCGGGAAGTCGGGCAGGTAGTAGGTGCCGAACTTCAGTTCCAGGTTGCAGCGCTTGGCCAGCTCGACGGTGTTTTCCAGCGCCTCGGGAATGTCCGCGAACAGCGCGGCCATTTCCTCGGGCGATTTCAGGTACTGCTGGTCGCTGTAGTCGTGCGGGCGCTTGGGATCGGCCAGCACGCGGCCCTGGTGGATGCACACGCGCGCCTCGTGCGCTTCGAAATCCTCGCGCTTGAGGAAGCGCACGTCGTTGCCGGCGAGCACCGGCAGGCCGAGTTCGGCGGCCAGTGCCAGCGCGGCGGTGTTCCACGCCTCCTCGCCCTCGCGGCCGCAGCGGGTGAGCTGCAGGTACAGGCGATCCGGGAACAGCCGCGCCAGCGGCCGCAGCTTCGCCAGCGCGGCGTCGTGGCCCTGCGCCAGCGCGCTGCGCGCCACTTCGCTCTCGCGGCCGAGCAGGGCGATCAGGCCGTCGGTGGCCGCGCTCGTCAGCCAGCCCGCATCGACCAGCGCGCGGCCGCCGTGCTGGCCTTCCTGCCAGGCGCGCGAGACCAGGCGCGACAGGTTGAGGTAGCCCTCGCGGTGCTGGCACAGCAGGGTGAGCCGCCAGGGGCGCGGGTCGTCCAGCGCGGAGATCCACAGGTCGCTGCCGCAGATCGGCTTGATGCCGGCCGCGCTGCACGCCTTGTAGAACTTCACCAGCGCGAACATGTTGCATTCGTCGGTGAGCGCCACCGCCGGCATGCCCGCCTGCACGCAGGCGCCGACCAGCGCCTTGATGCGGATGGTCGAGTCGACCAGCGAATACTCGCTGTGCAGGTGGGTATGGACGAAGCGTGCGGGCATGCGGACTCACCGGGTGAGTCCGGGAAGGCTAACCGTGGCGGGGATTGCTCACAAGCTTGACAGCATGTTTGTCACGCACGTGGGCTCAATCCACGACACGGAAGCGTTCGTCTTCTTCGCGTTCCACGTAGTGGTCGAGCGGCGGCACCGGCAGCGGCCGCAGGTTGTAGTCGGTGTGCGGCGCGGGCGGGACCGTGGCCTTGCCGGCTGGGGTGGCCGGCGGGGTGGGCGCGGCGGTGTCGACAGGCGACGGCGCGTCGGTCTTGGGACGATTCGGAAGCATCATGGCACGACTCCAGCGGTTCGTTGGCGCGGACGGCCGTGCGGTGGCGATGCCTGCCGCCGGCATGGCCGGTGCGTCCGTGCGGGCGATGATCCCGATGACTATGATGCGCCCGATCGCGGAAAAGTTGCATGCGATTTTTGCGCACGAATCCGCGGCTCCGGTGCGTCGTCTCGCACGTGCCGGACGCCGGAAAAACCGTCAGAACAGCACGCCCTGGTCGAGCAACTGGCGCACCGGCGCGAAACTCCGCCGATGCTGCGCACATGGTCCCAGCTGCCGCAGTGCGGCGAGGTGGGCCGGCGTGGGGTAGCCCTTGTGGATGGCGAAACCGTAGCCGGGGTGGGCGCCGTCCAGCGCCACCATCAGACGGTCGCGGCTCACCTTGGCGAGGATCGAGGCGGCGCTGATCGCCGGCTCCAGCGCGTCGCCGCCCACGATGGCGCGGCCGGGGCAGGGCAGGTCCTTCGGCAGCTGGTTGCCGTCCACCAGCGCCTCGTGCGCGGCCGGCGCGAGACCGGCCACCGCGCGGCGCATGCCGGCCATGGTGGCCTGGAAGATGTTGAGGCGGTCGATCTCCTCCGCCTCCACCACGATCACGCAGTGCGCCAGCGCGCGTTCGACGATCAGCGGGTACAGCGCTTCGCGTTTCTTCTCGCTGAGCTTCTTGGAATCGTCGAGGCCGGCGATGGGGCGGGCGGGGTCGAGGATCACGGCGGCTACCACCACCGGGCCGGCCAGCGGGCCGCGGCCGGCTTCGTCCACCCCCGCTCTTAAAAAACCTTGGTTGGACGAAGTCGAGGTATTCATGTGTGCCGAGATGTTGGTGGGTGCAGAACCGCACGGCGCGTTCGCCTCCTCCCCTGCATGCAGGGGAGGATTGAGGTGGGGTCAATGCTTGCGGTTTAGCCATTCAAAGCGCGCTTCGACGGCAGCACTTTCGCCAGCGTGTCCCCTCACCCCAGCCCTCTCCCCGGAGGGGAGAGGGAGAAAAGCTACGCACGCTCGCGCTCGATCAACTCCCCAATCGCCCCCGCCGCCACCTCCGCCGCGTTGCCGTCCAGATCCGCGCGCAAGGCCCGGTGCAGTTGCTCGAACGCCGCCACGATCGCGCCGCGGCGTTCGCTGTCGTTGAACAGGGCGAGCACGGCGTCGGCGAGTTTCGCGGCGGTGCAGTCGTCCTGCATCAGCTCGGGCGCCAGCACCACGCGCTCGCCCATGCCGCAGGCGCGGGCGAGGATGTTCGGCAGCGCGTAGACGTCGGTCTTGAGCAGGCGCAGCAGTTTCGCGATGCGGTAGCTGGCGGGCGCGACGCGGTAGCCCACCACCATCGGCCGCTTGGCCAGCATCGCCTCCAGCGTGGCGGTGCCGGAGGCCAACAGCACCACGTCGGCGGCCTGCATCGCCAGATGCGCCTGGCCGTCGAGCAACTGCAGGGCGTCGTCGTGGGCCTGCATGCCGCGCAGGCGCTCCAGCATGCGCGGGTTGGCGGCGGGGATCACCACGCGCAGGCCGGGCAGGGCGGCGGCCACGCGCCGCGCGGCGTCGAGGAAGGGTTCGCCCAGCCGGGCCAGTTCGCTGCCGCGGCTGCCGGGCAGCACGGCCAGCACCGGCGCGTCCTGCGGCAGTTGCAGCGCCTCGCGCGCGGCGGCGCGGTCGGAGACCAGCGGGAAGCGGTCGGCCAGCGGGTGGCCGGTGAAGCGCGCATCGACGCCGTGCTTCGCGTAGATCGCGGGCTCCATCGGGAACAGGCACAGCACGCGGTCGGCGGAGCGGCCGATCTTCGCGGCGCGGTGCTCGCGCCACGCCCACACCGAGGGGCTGACGTAATGCACGGTGCGCAGGCCGGCCCGCTTGAGGCGCTGCTCCACGCCGAGGTTGAAGTCCGGCGCGTCGATGCCGATCACCACGGCCGGTTTCGCGGCCAGCAGGCGCGCGACCAGCGCCTTGCGCAGCCTGAGCAGGCGCGGCAGGTGCGACACCACTTCGGCGAGGCCGAACAGCGACAGCTCGCGGATGTCGTACCAGGATTCGAAACCCTGCGCGGCCATGCGCTTGCCGCCGATGCCGACGAAGCGCGCGTGCGGGTAGCGGGCGCGCAGCGCCGCGATCAGGTCGGCGCCGAGCTGGTCGCCGGAGTCTTCGCCGGCGAGGAGGGCGATGAGAGGCCGGGACTCGGGACTCGGGACTCGGGACTCGGAGGGGGGCGCGGCGGTGCTCATGCGCACAAGTTTAGCCGTTGGCCTGCGCAGCGATGGTGTTTGCGCGTTTGAGGCAGTATGCGACGCTTTTCCCGAGTCCCGAGTCCCGAGTCCCGAGTCCCGGCTATCGGGCGAGCGCCCTCTCGCTGCGGTCGATGAAATCCAGCATCTCGCGCACGTCGGCGCTGTCCTTCGCCTGCTGGGCGAGCTGCTCGCGCGCTTCGGCCTGGGACAGGCCGGCCATGTACAGGGTGCGGTAGGCGCGCTTGATCGCGCTGACGCGCGCGCCGTCGAAGCCGCGGCGCTTCAGGCCTTCGCTGTTGATGCCGCGCGGGCGGCCGTGCTGTTCGTTCGCCATCATCAGGAACGGCGGCACGTCGGAGCCGACCAGGCAGCCCATCGCGATGAAGGCGTGCGCGCCCACCTTGCAGAACTGGTGCACGCCGGCGTAGCCGGAGATGATCACCCAGTCGCCGATCTCCACGTGCCCGGCCAGCGCCGAGTAGTTGGAGAACACGGTGTGGTTGCCGATGCGGCAGTCGTGCGCGATGTGCACGTAGGCGAGCAGCCAGTTGTCGTCGCCGATGCGGGTGATGCCGCCGCCGTCGCCGGTGCCGCGGTTGATGGTGACGAACTCGCGGATCAGGTTGCGGTCGCCGATCACCAGCTCGGTGCGCTCGCCGGAGAATTTCTTGTCCTGCGGGTCGCCGCCGAGCGAGGCGAACTGCGCGATGCGGTTGTCGCGGCCGATCCGGGTCGGTCCTTCGATCACCACGTGCGGGCCGATCACGGTGCCGTCGCCGATCTCCACCTCGGCGCCGATCACGCTGTAGGCGCCGATGGCGACGTTGGCGCCGATGCTCGCGCCCGGATCGACCTGTGCGGTGGGATGGATAGCCGCGGCCCGGCTCATTTGTCCGACCTCGCCGCGCACATCAGTTCGCAGCTGGCCACTTCCTTGCCGTCCACCACGGTGCGCGCCGCGAACAGGCCCATGCCGCGCATCACGCGCTTCACCGACACCTCCAGCCGCAGCTGGTCGCCCGGCACCACCGGCGCGCTGAAGCGCGCGTTGTCCACCTTGACCAGGTAGAACAGCGCGCTTTCGGTGTTGCCCTTCATGCGGTTGCTGAGCTGGGTGAGCAGGCCGGCGGCCTGCGCCATCGCCTCCACGATCAGCACGCCCGGCATCACCGGGTGGCCGGGGAAGTGGCCGTTGAAGAACGGCTCGTTGATGGTGACGTTCTTGATCGCCACCACGCTCTGGTCGGGCACCAGCTCGACCACGCGGTCGACCAGCAGGAACGGGTAGCGGTGCGGCAGGAGCTGCTGGATTCCTTCCACGCTCACCGGCAGGGTCACGGTCGCGGCGTTGTCATTCATCGTTCTCGTCCTTCTCCAGCGCCGCGATGCGGCGCGCGAAATCGTCCAGGTGCTTGAAGCGGGCGGCGTTCTTGCGCCAGGCGCGGTTGTCCTGCAGCGGCGTGCCGGAGGAATATTCGCCGGCCGCGCGGATCGAATGCGTGACCAGGCTCTTGGCGGTAATGGTAACCCGGTCGGCGAGCTCCAGATGGCCGAGCACGCCGGCGTTGCCGCCGATCTGGCACCAGCGGCCGATCTTCGCGCTGCCGGCCACCGCGGCGCAGCCGGCCATCGCGGTGTGCGCGCCCACGTGCACGTTGTGGGCGATCTGGATCTGGTTGTCGAGGCGCACGTCCTCCTCCAGCACGGTGTCGTCCAGCGCGCCGCGGTCGATCGTGGTGTTCGCGCCGATCTCGCAGTCGTCGCCGATGCGCACGCCGCCGAGCTGGGGGATCTTCAGCCAGTGGTCGCGCTCGAAGGCGAGGCCGAAGCCGTCCGAGCCGATCACCGCGCCCGGATGCACCAGTACGCGCTTGCCCAGCCGCACCCGCGCCACCAGGGTCACCCGCGCCACCAGCCGCGACTGCGCGCCGACGGTGCAGTCCTCGCCCACGATGCAGTGCGGGCCGAGCACGGCGCCGTCCTCGACCACCGCGCCGCGCTCGATCACGCAGCAGGGGCCGACGCTGGCGCCGGCGGCGACCTGCGCGCCGGCGTCCACCACCGCCGTGGGATGGATGCCGGGGGCGGCGGCGGGCAGGCGCTCGTACAGCGCGGCGATCTTCGCGTAGGCCACGTAGGGGTCGGCGGCGACCAGCGCATCGACCGGGCAGTCGGCCAGGTGCTCCTCGCGCAGGATCACCGCGCCGGCGCCGGTGGCGGCCAGTTGCGCGGCGTACTTGCCGTTGGAAAGGAAGCCGATCTGTCCGGCCTGCGCGTTCGCGAGCGTGGCGACGCCCTCGATGCGGCGGCCGCCGTCGCCGTGCAGGCGCAGGCCGAAGCGTGCGGCCAGTTCTGCAAGGGAATGGCTGGCGGGGGTAGGGCTGGGGTGCTGGCTCAAGGGCGTCTCCGCGGCAGGCCCGTGATTGTATCGGCGGCGGCCAAAAGGCGAAAAGCGCGGCAGGCCGCGCTTTTCGCCGGTGCGACGTGGTTCCGCGCGCTCAGAACGTGGAGCCGAACGTGAACTGGATGCGCTCCTCGTAGTGGCCGTCGTCGCGCTGGGTGCGGAACGGCACCGCGAAGTTGATGATCATCGGGCCGATCGGCGCCTGCCAGTGCAGCGACAGGCCGGTGGAGGCGCGCAGGGTCTTGGCGTCGAAGCTCTGCCAGTTCTTGTACGCGTTGCCGACGTCGACGAACCAGGACACGCGCGCGGTGTTGACGTCCTTCAGGAAGGGCAACGGCAGGTACAGCTCGGCCGTGCCCAGCACCTTGAACGCGCCGCCGATCGGCTGCGCGTAGGAGTAGTAGCTGCCGTTGCAGATGCCGCTGGCGTCGGGGCTGCCGCTGCCGGAGCAGATGCGCGGGCCCAGCGTGTTGTCCTGGAAGCCGCGCACGTCGCGCACGCCGCCGGAGTAGAAGTTCTCCCAGAACGGGAAGTCGTTGCGCATGTCGGTGAGGACGTGGTTCGGATCGGCCGCTTCGGTGGCGCTCTTCAGCGCGGCGAAGGCGCTGTCGCTGATGCCGTTCTTGCCGTAGGTCTTGCCGTAGCCGACCTGGCCGTCGAGGTAGAGCACGAAGCCGTGGCCGATCGGCCAGTAGTGGTTCGCCTCGCCGGTCAGCTTCCAGTACTTCACCGTGGAGGTCGGCAGCGCCACCTCGGCGTTCAGCGACAGCTGGCCGCCGCGGGTGGGCGCCCAGTAGCCGTTGCGGGTGTCCATGTTCCAGCCCAGCGTGCCGATCGTGGAGTGGACGGTGTAGTTGCCGATCTGGTTCTGGTAGTCGACCAGCTGCTGCGGCGTGTAGCCGGGGATCGCGTTGATCTTGTTGCTGGACAGGCCCAGGCCGGCGCGGATGCTCTGGAAGTCGGTGATCGGGAAGCCGAGGAAGGTGGAGAACGCCTTCTGGCTGGTGGAGTAGTTCGCGAACTCGCTGTTGTTGACGTTGCCGAAGTCGGTCTTGGAGTAGGTGGCGTTGTAGCCGATGCCCACGCCGTTGTCGGTGAGGTAGGGGTTGTAGTAGTTGACGTTGAAGCGGGTGTAGTAGCTGCTGCGTTCGCCGCTCACCGACACGCTGTCGCCGCTGCCGAACAGGTTGCGCTCCGACACCGAGGCGGACAGGATGATGCCCGAGTACTGCGAGTAGCCGATGCCGAACTGCAGGCTGCCGGCGGACTGCTCCTCGACCTTGACGGTGACGTCCACCTGGTCGTCGGAACCCGGCACCTTCTTCTTGTCGATGTCGACCTTCTTGAAGTAGCCCAGCTGCTGCAGGCGGATCTTGGAGCGGTCGATCACCGCCTGCGAGTACCAGGAGCCTTCGAGCTGGCGCATCTCGCGGCGCAGCACGTTGTCCTCGGTGCGCGTGTTGCCCTCGAACACCACCCGGCGCACGTACACGCGCTGGCCCGGCTCGAGGTAGAGCGTGAGGTCGACGGTGCGCTTGTCCTTGTCCAGCTTGGGATACGGCGTGACCTTGGCGTAGGCGTAGCCGATGTTGGCGAGCAGCGCCTTGATCGCCTTGGTGCTGGCCTCGATCGCGCCGCGGTTGAACACCTCGCCCGGCTTGACGAACACCAGCTGGCGCAGCGTGGCCTCCGGCAGCACCAGGGTGCCGAGCAGCTTCACGTCGGAAATCTTGTAGATCTCGCCTTCCTTGACGTCGGCGGCGATGTACATCGACTGCTTGTCCGGTGCGATCGTCACCTGGGTGGAATCGACGCCGAAGTCGGCGTAGCCGCGGTCCATGTAGTAGGACTGCAGCTTCTCCAGGTCGCCGGAGAGCTTCTCGCGCGAGTACTGGTCGTTCTTGGAGTACCAGGACATCCAGTTCGGCGTGCCCAGCTCGAAGTCGTCGCGGATCGCCTTGTCGGTGAACGCGTGGTTGCCGACGATGTTGATCTCCTTGATCTTCGCCACCTGGCCTTCGCGGATCTCGATGTCGATCGCCACGCGGTTGCGCTCCAGCCGCACCACGTGGGGAACCACCGACACGCTGTACTTGCCACGGTTGTAGTACTGGTGGATCAGCTCCTGCTGCACGTTGTCCAGCGCGAGGCGGTCGAAGGTTTCGCCCTCGGCCAGGCCGATCGACTTCAGGCCCTTCTTCAGGTCGTCGGTCTTGATGTCCTTGTTGCCGCGGATGGTGAGCTTGGCGATGGAGGGCCGCTCGGTCACCTTGATCACCAGGATGTTGCCGTCGCGCTCCATCTCCACGTCGCTGAAGAACTTGGTCTGGTACAGCGCGCGGATCGCCCGCTGTGCCACGGCGTCGGTCATGCGGTCGCCCTTGCCCACCGGCAGGTAGTTGAACACCGTGCCGGCGGAGATGCGCGAGAGGCCGTCGATGCGGATGTCCGAGATCGTGAACGGATCGAAGGCGAACGCCTGGGCGGAGAGGGAGGCAAGCAGGATCAGGGCGGCGATACGCTTCATCGTCGGTTCCGGTGGAGGGTTTCGATCAGGCCGCCGGCCCGATCAAGGCACGCGGCAGGGCAGGGCCCCGCCGCGAGAAAGAACGGGTGCCCGCGAGGGGCACCGGATGCAGCAAACCGCCGCGCGATGGCGCGGCCGGCACGAACCTTTGCGGCGTCGACGAACCGGTGGTGCGGATCATCGGCGTCACGACAGCAGCAGGCGATGGATGTCGTTGTAGAACACCAGGCCCATCAGGCTGAACAGCAGCACCAACCCGATGTACTGGCCGATCGCCATCGCCTGCTCGCTGAGCGGGCTGCCCTTGAGCAACTCGATAAGGTAATACAGCAGGTGGCCGCCATCCAAGACCGGGATCGGCAGCAGGTTCAGCACCGCCAAGCTCAGCGAGACCATGGCGAGGAACTGCAGGAACCAGGCCGGGCCCATGTGGGCGGTGGCGTTGGCCATCTGCGCGATGCCGATCACGCTGGACAGGTTCTTGGTTGAAGCCTCGCCGCCCAGCATCTTGCCGATCATGCCGAAGGTCTGGGCGGTGTTGCGCCAGGTGCCGGCCAGCGCTTCGCGCAGTGCGCGCACGGGGCCGTAGCGCAGGGTGGCCGTTTCCATCGGCGGCGCGCCGATGCCGATCACCCAGTTGGTCGGCCGGCCCTGCAGCGCTTCGTGCTTCGCCACCACGTCCAGCGGGATCGTGCGGCCGTTGCGCTCGACCACGATCGCCAGCTTCGGCGACTCCGCCGCGCTCTGCTGCACCAGCTTGCCCAGCGCCTCGAAATCCGCCACCGGCTTGCCGTCCACGCTGAGGATGCGGTCGCCGCCCTGCATGCCGCCCAGCGCGGCGGGCTGGCCGTCCAGCACGGTGGCGGCGACCGGGGGCGGCGGCGCCAGCTGCAGGCCCAGGGCGGTGAGGTACTGGTCGACGGTCTGGCCCGGCGGCAGCCGGTCCAGCGGCAGCTGCAGCTGCCGTTGCGTGCCGTCGGGATCGCGCACGGTCAGCGACAGCGGGCTGCGGTCCAGCAGGGCGTTCGCCACCGCGTCCAGCGAGTCGCTCCAGGTGGTCACCTCGCGGCCGCCGACGCTGAGGATGCGGTCGCCCGGCGCGATGCCGGCCACCGCCGCCATGCTCTGCGGCTTGGCGGTGACGATCGGCGCCACGTCGGGCCGGCCCAGCATGAACATCAGCCACAGCGCGGCCACGGTGAAGATCAGGTTGAAGCCCGGCCCGGCCAGCACGATCAGGATGCGCTTCCACACCGGCTGGCCGGTGAATTCCTGACTCTCGAACTGCGGCGGCACCACGCCCTCGCGCGCGTCCAGCATCTTCACGTAGCCGCCCAGCGGGATCGCGGCGATCTGGTATTCGCAGCCGTCGCGGCCGATGCGCTTCCACACCGCCTTGCCGAAGCCCACCGAGAAGCGCAGCACCTTCACGCCGCAGCGGCGCGCGACCCAGTAGTGGCCGAACTCATGGAAGGTCACCAGCACGCCCAGCGTGACCAGCAACCAGAACACCGAGCCGAAGAAGGAAGTCATCAAGCGCCGTGGCAGGAAATCTATCGGTGACAGGATATCAGCAAGCCCGCCGCAACTGGCGCCGGGCGGCGGCCCGTGCCTCAGTGTCGCGCGCGACCAGGGACTCCACATCGACCACGGCTTGCGGTGGCAGTTCCGCCAGCACGGCCTCCACCACCTCGGCGATCGCCAGGAACGGCAGGGCGCCGGCGAGGAAGGCCTCCACCGCCACTTCGTTTGCGGCGTTCAGGATCGCCGGCGCGTCGCCGCCCGCGCGCAGCGCCTGGAAGGCGAGCGCGAGGCAGCGGAAGGTGCCCAGGTCCGGCGCCTCGAATTGCAGCGTGCCCGCGGTGGCCAGGTCCAGCGGCGGCACGCCCGCCGCCACGCGCTCCGGCCAGGCCAGCGCATGGGCGATCGCGGTGCGCATGTCGGGGTTGCCGAGCTGGGCCAGCACCGAGCCGTCCACGTATTCCACCAGCGAGTGCACCAGGCTCTGCGGGTGCACCAGCACCTCGATCGCCTCGGCCGGCGCGCCGAACAGGTGGTGCGCCTCGATCACCTCCAGGCCCTTGTTCATCAGCGTGGCCGAGTCCACCGAGATCTTGCGGCCCATCGACCACTTCGGGTGCTTGCAGGCCTGCTCCGGCGTCACCGCGGCCAGCTCGGCGCGCGTGCGGCCGCGGAACGGGCCGCCGGAGGCGGTGAGGATCAGCCGGCGCACGCCGCTGCGCGCCAGCTCGGGGCGGCCGCCGGGCAGGCACTGGAAGATCGCGTTGTGCTCGGAGTCGACCGGCACCAGCACGCCGCCACCCTCGCGCAGCGCGGCCAGCAGCAGCGGGCCGGCCAGCACGATGGATTCCTTGTTCGCCAGCAGCAGGCGCTTGCCCGCGCGCGCGGCGGCCAGCGTGGAATCCAGCCCCGCGGCGCCCACGATCGCGGCCACCACGGTGTCGCAGAGCGTGCCGGCAGCGGCGGCGGTCAGCGCGTCGTGGCCGCTGGCTACGTCGCAGCGCACGCCGGACGCCGCCAGCTTGCGCGCCAGCTCGCCCTCCAGCGCGGGATCGGCGATCACCGCCAGCTCCGGGCGGTGCGCGACGCACAACTCCACCAGCGCGTCCACGTTGCGGTGCGCGCTGAGCACGCTGGCGCGGAAGCGCTGCGGGTGCCGCGCGATCACGTCCAGCGTGCTGGCGCCGATCGAGCCGGTGGCGCCGAGTACCGCGACATTTCTCATACTTCGCCCACCTGCGGCGGGAAGGGGAATCGCCCTGCGTCAAGCGCTCGGCAGGCCTGCCTTGCCGAGTCCCGAGTGACGCGCCGATCCATCGGCTTGCCCACAGGGCCATCGGCGTTGCCGATGTTCGCTCCGGCGTCCTGCCTGCGCGATCCGAGTCCCGAGTCCCGCCTCATCATCACAGCCCCAACACCCACAGGCCCAGGGCAAACACCGGCAGCGCGGCGAACACGCTGTCCAGCCGGTCGAGCAGGCCGCCGTGGCCGGGGAACAGGCTGCCCGAATCCTTCACCTGGGCGTGGCGCTTCATCAGGCTTTCCAGCAGGTCGCCCACGATCGAGGCGGCCACCGTGAGCACGGCCAGCACGGCGAGCCCGGCGAGGTCGCCGCCGCGCACGCCGAGCAGCCAGCCGCCGACGAGACACACCAGGGTGCCGGCCACCAGCGCGCCGTAGGCACCGGCGCGGGTCTTGCCGGGGCTGATCTGCGGCGCCAGCTTGCGCTTGCCGAAGCGGCGCCCGCTGAAGTACGCGCCGATGTCGGCGGCCCACACGATGAACAGCGCCAGCAGCATCCACCAGTGGCCGTGCGGTTCGCGGCCGTGCAGGGCGAGCACCGCGATCCAGGCGGGGAACATCACGCAGGCGCCGGCCGCGAGTTTCAGCGCGCGGTTTTCCGGCGTCGGCGCCGCGCCGAAGGCGAAGCGGCCCAGCCACACGCAGGCCAGCAGCCACCACGCCACGCCCAGCGCCAGCAGCAGCGGCGTCAGCGCGCCGGCGTGCGCCAGCCACAGCAGCACGAACAGCGCGGCGGCGACGACGAGTACGACGATGCGCATGGGCGCCTGCCGCACGCCGGCAAGCTGTGCCCATTCCTCCTGCGCCCCGAGGAACACCGCGGCGCTGACCACGGCGAACCAGGGCGTGGGCAGCAGCAGGATGACGGCGATCGCCAGCGGCGCAAGCAGCAGGGCGGTGATGACGCGCTGGAACAGCATGCTTAACCCTTGTCCGAGGCGATCTGCTCGCCGGTACGGCCGTAGCGGCGTTCGCGCCGGCCAAAATCCTCGATCGCCCGGCGCAGGCAGGCCTGGTCGAAGTCCGGCCACAGGGTATCGGTGAAATGCAGTTCGGCATAGGCCGCCTGCCACAACAGGAAGTTGCTGAGCCGGCATTCGCCGCCGGTGCGGATGAACAGGTCCAGCGGCGGCAGCTCGGCGAGGCACATGTAGCGGTCGAGCGCGGCCTCGTCGATCGCCTCGACGGCCAGCTCGCCGCGCGCCACGGCGGCTGCGGCCAGCCGCGCGGCCTGGGCGATTTCCCAGCGGCCGCCGTAGTTCACCGCGATGTTGAGCGCCAGCTTGCGGTTGCCGGCGGTGCGTGCCATCGCCGCCTGCATGCGCTCGCGCAGCGGCGCGTCGAACGCGGCGAGGTCGCCCACGAAGCGCAGGCGCACGCCCTGGGCGTGCAGTTCGTCGGTTTCCTTGTCCAGCGCGCGCAGGAACAGCGCCATCAGCGCGCCGACTTCCTCCTCGGGGCGCTTCCAGTTCTCGCTGGAGAACGCGAACAGGGTGAGTGCCTCCACGCCCTCGCGCAGGCAGCCCTCCACCACCTCGCGCACCGCCTTGCGGCCGGCGTTGTGGCCGAAGCTGCGCGGCCGGTGGCGCGCCTTCGCCCAGCGGCCGTTGCCGTCCATCACGATGGCGATATGGCGGGGGATGGGAGGTTCGGAGTTCATGGCTCGAAGCGAGGTGATCCTTCTGCCCGTCGGGGAGACACATCGGCAGGACTGCCGATGTGTGCGGCGTGAGCCGCCCGAAGGGTGAGCGCCAGGGATGGCGCGAATACAGGTGCCTCGAAGAGGCGGATGAGGGGCGGGTGCTCGCCTTGGGGCTGCTTCAGGCGAGCTTCGTTGCAGGGTTGTCGCAAGATTGGCCCCTCTCCCTTTGCCCTCTCCCCGGCGGGGAGAGGGGAACGCGTGGTGCCGTGCGGGTTCGCAGTTCCGGGCGCAGTCGCAGGCCGGGCGCTGCGGTTCCGCCGCGGCGCCAATCACATGGCCATCAACTCGTCTTCCTTGGCCTTCACCACGCCGTCCACGTCCTTGACGTAGCGGTCGGTGAGCTTCTGGATCTCGTCGCCGGCGGCGCGCTCCTCGTCCTCGCTGATCGCCTTTTCCTTGAGCAGATCCTTGACCTTCTGGATCGCGTCGCGGCGCACGTTGCGGATCGCGATCTTCGCGTTCTCGCCCTCGTGCGACACGTGCTTGGCCAGCTCGCGGCGGCGCTCCTCGGTGAGCGGCGGCATGTTGAGGCGGATCACGGTGCCGGCGGTGGTCGGCGTGATGCCGATGTCCGAGGCCAGGATCGCCTTTTCGACCGGGCCGACCAGGCTCTTGTCGAACGGCGTGATGATGATCGAGCGCGCGTCGCCCAGGGCGACCGAGGCCACCTGGTTCAGCGGCATCTCGGAGCCATAGGCGGGCACCCTGATGCCGTCCACCAGCGCGGTGCTGGCGCGGCCGGTGCGCAGGCGGGTGAGTTCGTGCCTGAGCGCGTCGATGCTCTTGCCCATGCGGGTCTGGGCATCGGTCTTGATGTCGTTGATCATGGACATGTCCCGGTGGATCTGGCTAGCCGGCGAGTATAGCAGCGCGCAACCGGGCGCTCAGTTGTGCACCAGGGTGCCCACCGCCTCGCCGCGCACGATGCGCGCGAGGTTGCCCGGCACGCTCATGTCGTAGATGCGCAGCGGCGTGTTGTGGTCGCGGCACAGCGCGATGGCGGCGGTGTCCATCACCTTGAGGTTGCGCTGGATCACCTCGTCGTAGGTGAGCTGGTCGTAGCGGGTGGCGTCTTTGTGCTTGGCCGGGTCGGCGGTGTACACGCCGTCCACCTTGGTGGCCTTGAGCAAGAGGTCGGCGCCGATCTCCACCGCGCGCAGCGCGGCGGCCGAGTCGGTGGTGAAGAACGGGTTGCCGGTGCCGGCCGCGAACAGCGCGATGCGGCCCTTCTCGATGTGGCGGATCGCGCGGCGGCGGATGTAGTCCTCGGCCACGTCGTGGATCTGGATCGCGCTCATCACGCGTGCGTAGCCGCCGCGCTTCTCGATCGCGTCGGCCATCGCCAGCGCGTTCATCACGGTGGCGAGCATGCCCATGTGGTCGCCGGTGACGCGGTCCATGCCGGAGGCGGCCAGGCCCTCGCCGCGGAAGATGTTGCCGCCGCCGATCACCACGCCGATTTCCACGCCGAGCTTGCGCAGCTCGATGATCTCGTCGGCCAGCCGTCCGAGCACCTTGGGGTCGATGCCGTAGTCGGCCTCGCCCATCAGAGCCTCGCCGGAGAGCTTGAGCAGGATGCGGCGGTACTTGGGCTGGTCGCTCATGGGGTCTCCGGATTGTGTTGGCGCAAACCGGCGCATTGTAGCGATTGCAGGTTCCTGCGGCGAGCGCGGCGGGCGTTCCGGTCACGAAAAAGGCGGGGCCGCAACGGCCCCGCCCTTCGTTTCGCTACCGGTCGGCTCAGGCGAGGTTCTTCGCCGCGAACTCCCAGTTCACCAGGTTCCAGAACGCCTCCAGGTACTTCGGGCGGGCGTTGCGGTAGTCGATGTAGTAGGCGTGCTCCCACACGTCCACGGTGAGCAGCGGCTTGTCGCTGCCGGTGATCGGGGTGGCCGCGTTGGAGGTGTTGACGATGCCCAGCGCGCCGTCCGGGCGCTGCACCAGCCAGGTCCAGCCCGAGCCGAAGTTGCCGGCGGCGGACTTGCTGAATTCCTCCTTGAACTTCTCGAACGAGCCGAACGCCTTGTTGATCGCGTCGGCCAGCTTGCCGGTGGGCTCCTTGCCGCCCTTCGGGCTCATCGAGTGCCAGTAGAAGGTGTGGTTCCAGATCTGCGCGGCGTTGTTGAACACGCCGCCGGAGGATTTGCGCACGATGTCTTCCAGCACCGCGCCGGCAAACTCGGTGCCCTCGATCAGCTTGTTGAGGTTGGTCACGTAGGCCTGGTGGTGCTTGCCGTAGTGGTACTCCAGCGTCTCGGCGGAGATGTGCGGTTCGAGCGCGTTCTTTTCGTAGGGCAGCGGGGGAAGTTCGATCGCCATGTCGTGGTTCCTTGAGGTTGGCTGGGAGAAGGGGAGGGCGGCCGACGGCCGCGAATGACCGCCTGATACAATACCGCTTCGCCTGCATTGTAAAGATGAAGCATCCAGCCATGGACGTAAACGAGCGAATCAAGTCGCTGCTCGCCGCGCACCCGATCGTGCTTTTCATGAAGGGCACGCCGGAGTTCCCGATGTGCGGTTTTTCCAGCCGCGCCGCGCAGGCGCTGCAGCGGGCCGGCGCGCCGTTCCATGCGGTGAACGTGCTGGCCGATCCGGAGATCCGCGCCGCGCTGCCGCACTACGCGAACTGGCCGACCTTTCCGCAGCTGTTCATCGAGGGCGAGCTGATCGGCGGCTGCGACATCATCGTGGACCTCGAGGCCTCCGGCGAGCTGGCGCGCATGGCCGGCGACGTGACCGGGGCGGCGCAGGAATGACGCTGCCGACCGTGCGTCTTCCCGCGGACTGGGCGCCCGCGAGCGACACGCTGGCCGGTCGCGTGGTGCTGGTCACCGGCGCCTACGGCGGGCTCGGCGGCGCGGTGGCGCGCGCGGCGACGCGCGCCGGCGCCACCGTCGTCATCAGCGGCAAGCGCAAGCGCCAGCTGGAGCAGCTGTACGACGCGATGCTGGCCGAAGGCCTGGCCGAGCCGGTGATCCATCCGCTGGACATGGAAACCGCCACGCCGCGCGATTACGCCGCGCTGGCCGACGGCCTGCGCCACGATTTCGGCCGGCTCGACGGCATCGCGCACTGCGCGGCCAGCTTCGCCGGACTCACCCCGCTCGCGATGCACAAGCCCGACGACTGGCTGCGCGCGATGCACGTCAACCTCAACGCGCCGTTCGCGCTGACCCAGGCCTGCCTACCGCTGCTGCAGGAAGCGGCCGACAGCGCGGTGGTGTTCGTGCTGGACGATCCGGCGCGGCTCGCGCGCGCGCACTGGGGCGCCTACGGCGTCTCGAAGGCGGCGCTGGAGCGCTACGCCGAGATCCTGCACGAGGAAACCGACGAGAGCCCGCTGCGCGTGCACGCGCTGCTGCCCGCGCCGATGCGCACCCGGCTGCGCCGGCAGGCGTATTTCGGCGAGGACACCATGCAGCACCCGCTGCCGGATGCCACGGCGCAGGCGATGGTCTGGCTGCTCGGCGCGCAGGGCTTGCCCGCGCGCGGCCGCGTGCTCGACCTGCGGGAGCCGGCATGACGAGCTTCCACCGCCTGGCGGAGACGCGCTGATGGAAACACAGATGACCACGCTGGCCGCGGGAATCATGCTGTTCCTGATCATGGATCCGCTCGGCAACATCCCGATCTTCCTCAGCCTGCTCAAGGACGTGCCGCCCAAGCGCCGCCGCCATGTGATGGTGCGCGAGCTGCTGATTGCGCTGGGCGTGCTGCTGGGCTTCCTGGTGGGCGGGCAGGGGCTGCTGAACCTGCTGCAGCTCAAGTCCGACTCGATCAGCATCGCCGGCGGCATCGTGCTGTTCCTGATCGGCATCCGCATGGTGTTCCCGCCGGCGGATGGCGGCGGCATCTTCGGCAAGTCCGGCGACGGCGAGCCCTTCATCGTGCCGATGGCGATCCCGGGCGTGGCCGGCCCCTCGGCGATGGCGGCGCTGCTGCTGCTCACCAACACCCAGCCTGGCCGCACCGCCGACTGGGCGATCGCGCTGATCGGCGCGTGGCTGGCCACCGCGGTGATCCTGCTGTGCTCCACCTACCTGTTCCGCTGGCTGGGCGAGAGCGTGCTGACCGCGCTGGAGCGCGTGATGGGCATGCTGCTGATCGCGCTGTCGGTGCAGATGTTCCTGGGCGGCGTGGCCGCCTACCTGCACCTGCACATCTGATCGCCTCGGTCAGATAACCGGCCTGTCATGATCGGCCGCCACGATGGGGAAAACCCCTGCGTGGAGGCGGTCATGCTCAGCATCGAACGGACGCTGGTCGAGCGCTTGCCCTGGCTGGCTGCGCGCCCCGTCCTGCGGCGGCCATTGACGGAGGCGCTGGCAGGGCTGGCCGGCGAGCACGATTTCAACGCCGCGCTGCGCCGCCTCGGCACGGCCGAGGGACTGGACTTCGTCGAGCGCGCGCTGGACCAGCAGGGCCTGCGCTGCCGGCTCGACCCGCGCGAGCGCGAGCACATCCCGGCCGACGGCCCGCTGCTGGTGGTGGCGAACCACCCGCTGGGCATGGCCGACGCGCTGGCGCTGCTGCAATTGATCGGCTCGGTGCGCCGCGACGTGCGCGTGCTCGGCAACGACTGGCTGGCGGCGATGCCGCAGCTGCGCGGCCTGCTGCTGCCGGTGGACGTGTTCGGCGGCGGCGCGCGTTCGCGCCTGCGCGAGGTATGCCGGGCGCTGGACCGCGGCGAGGCGCTGATCCTGTTTCCCGCCGGCGAGGTATCGCGGCTGGGGCCGGCGGGCGTGCGCGACGGGCGCTGGTCGGACGGTTTCGCGCGCCTCGCGCTGCGCCATCGTGCGCCGGTGTTGCCGGTGCATATCGCGGCGCGCAATTCGGCGGCGTTCTACGGCATGTCGATGCTGGCGCGCCCGCTGGGCACCGCGATGCTGCCACGCGAGGCGCTGGCGGCCGGCCGGCGCATCGGCCTGAGCATCGGCGCCCTGGTCGACAGCGAGGAACTGGCGCGGCGCGGCGACGGCTCGCCGCCGCGGATCGCGCGGCTGATGCGCCGGCATGTCTACCGCGTGGCGCGTCGCCGCGGCCTGGTCTTCGGCGGCCAGGCGCCGCTGGCGTTGCCCGAGCCGGCCGAACTGGTGGCGGCCGGGCTGCGCCAGGGCGAGCGGCTGTGCGATTTCCCCGACGGCAAGCAGGTCTGGCTGCTCGACGGGCTGGCCGACGGACCGCTGCAACGCGAACTGGGGCGCCTGCGCGAGCTGGCCTTCCGCAAGGTGGGCGAGGGCACCGGGCGCCGGCGCGACCTCGATGCCTACGACGCGCACTACCAGCACCTGCTGCTGTGGGATCCGCAGGCCTGGCGCCTGGTGGGCGGCTACCGGCTGGGGCATGGCGGCCGCCTGCTTGCCGCGCACGGCCTGCCGGGCCTGTACAGCGCCAGCCTGTTCCAGTACTCGCCGGCGCTGGAATCGCGGCTGGCGCAGGGGCTGGAGCTGGGCCGCAGCTTCATCGCACCGGCGTACTGGCGTTCGCGCGCGCTGGACCAGCTGTGGCGCGGCATCGGTCGGTATCTGCAGCGGCACGACGAGCTGCGCTACCTGTTCGGCCCGGTGAGCCTGTCCGCGCAGCTGCCGCACGAGGCGCGCGAGTGGATCGTGGCGGCCCACCGGCACTATTTCGGCGCGTCCGGCCTGGCCACCGCCCGGCAGCCGTTCCGGGTGTCGGCCGGCATCGAGGCGGACGTGCGGGCGGCGCTGGGCGGCCTGGCCGCGGACGCGGGCCTGGACCGGCTGGATCGCCGACTCGATGCGCTGGGCGTGAGCCTGCCGGTGCTGTACCGCCAGTACGTGGGGCTGGTCGAACCGGACGGTGTGCAGTTCCTGGATTTCGGCGAGGACCCCGGCTTTTCCGGTTGCGTGGACGGCCTGGTGATGCTGGAGCTGGATCGCCTGAAGCCGGCCAAGCACGAGCGCTATCTGGGGCGGCGCTGATCCATTCCGCGCACCCGTCACTGCCCTGTATGCGCGCAGGCAAGGCGAGTGTGAAGATGTTGCGAAACTGTCATACAATGCCGTTAAAGTCTGCTTAACAACTGATTGGCAGACGGGGTGGCCCCGTCACCGTCGTGTTCCGGACCAAAACACAGGGAAACCTTGAGCTCGTCCGCCCGGATCGCCGGGAGGCGCGCTGTTCGGTTTCATCCGCAAGAAATTTCGTTGCGAACTTGAGGGAAACATCATGAACAGCCGAATCCGCGCCGGTGTGCTGCCGCTGGCGATCGCCTCCCTGCTGGCCACGGCCGCCGTGCCGGCGCTTGCCCAGGACACCTCCTCCTCGATCAGCGGCCGCGTGCTCGACGCCAGCGGCCAGCCGGTGGCCGGCGCCACCGTGCAGATCGTGCACGAGCCTTCGGGCACCACCAAGATCGCCACCACCGGCGCGGACGGCCGCTATGCGGCGCAGGGCCTGCGCGTGGGCGGTCCGTTCGACATCACCGTGTCCAAGGCCGGCATGGCCCAGACCGAGCAGAAGAACGTTTACCTGCAGCTGGCGCAGGACACCGCGGTCAACCTGACCATGGGCGCCGAGCAGGCCAAGGAAGTGAAGAACCTCGGCGCGGTCACCGTGTCGGCCTCGGCGCTGATGCAGACCTTCACGTCGGACAACAAGGGCATCTCCACCAACGTCTCGCAGCGCGAGCTGGAAGCCGCGCCGGCGCCGGACCGCTCGATCCAGAACATCGTGCGCATGGACCCGCGCGTGGTGATCACCGACCGCGAGCGCGGCGAGATCTCCGCGGTGGGCCAGAACAGCCGCTACAACAACATCACCGTCGACTCGATGAGCGCGAACGATCCGTTCGGCTTGAACGCGAACGGCCTGCCCACGCTGGGCACGCCGATCTCGATGGACACCATCGCCGAATACAACATTTCCACCGCGAACTATGACGTGGCGAACCGCCGCGGCCTCGGCGCGGCGGTGAACGCGGTGACCAAGAGCGGCACCAACGAGTTCCACGGCTCGGTCTACTACGCGTTCCAGAACGACAAGATGATCGGCGACAACGGGCAGGGCGCCAGCTACAAGGGCTTCTCGCGCCAGTGGACCGGCGGCGCCACGGTGGGCGGCCCGATCGTCAAGGACAAGCTGTTCTTCTTCGCCTCGGTGGAGAAGAGCACCCAGGTGGCCGCGGGCAGCCCGTACGGCCCGGCCGATTCCGGCGCCGCCAGCCCGGTCGCCGGCCTGACTTCGGCCCAGGTCGAGCAGATCCGCCAGATCGCCGCGCAGAAGTACGGCATGACCGACCTCGGCAGCGTGGGCGGCGGCAACTCCAACCTGCAGGACAAGCGCTACCTCGGCAAGATCGACTGGAACATCAGCAACAACCACCGCGCCAGCTTCACCTACAGCGAGACCAAGGAAACCAAGCCGATCATCACCGGCAGCCCGACCAATCTGCGGCTGTCCAGCGGCTGGTACACCACCAAGGTCGACAACAAGAGCTACGCGCTGCACTTCTACGACGACTGGTCGGACATGTTCTCCACCGACACCACCGTCGCGTACCGCGACTTCAGCCAGAACCGCGGCCCGTACAACGGCGTGGCGATGCCCGACGTCACCGTGTACCCGACCACCTTCGGCGGCCCGAGCGTGGAGTTCGGCACCGAGTACTCCAGCCAGGCCAACGTGCTGAAGGTGAAGACCTGGAACGCGGCCTGGGCCGGCACCCTGTTCCTGGGCGACCACACCGTGAAGGGCGGCGTCGACTTCGAGCGCGGCGAGTACTACAACCTGTTCGTGCAGAACCTGTTTGGCAGCTACGTCTTCGAGAACCTGACCGGCGGCCCGAACAACGGCCTCGATGCGTTCGCGCAAGGCAAGTACTACCAGTACCGCTACAACCGTCCCGCCAACGGGCTGGCGCTGGCCGATACCGCAGCCGCCTACAACATCAACCAGTGGGGCGTGTTCCTGCAGGATACCTGGCAGGTCAACAACAATCTGTCGGTGCAGTACGGCGTGCGCGTCGATATCCCGTTGATGACTGATCGGCCGATCTACAACCCGCAGTTCGCTGCCGCCTTCGGCCGCAACAACCAGACCACGATCAACGGCAACCGCGTGGTGCAGCCGCGCATGTCGTTCAACTACAGCTTCGACACCGAGCGCATGACCCAGCTGCGCGGCGGCGTGGGCCTGTTCGTGTCGAACCCGCCGGGCGTGTGGCTGGGCAACATCTTCTCCAACTCCGGCAAGACCCAGACCCAGTTCAACTGCGGCCCGACCCAGAAGGGCTGCAACACCAACCTGCCGGCGTTCAGCCCCGACCCGCACGCGCAGAACGACGGCACCCTCGGCACCGGCCAGATGACGGTGAACACCGTGTCGCCGGGCTTCCGCATCCCCAGCGCGTGGAAGTTCACCCTGGGCTTCGACAAGGAGCTGCCGTGGTGGGGCCTGATCGCCACCGCGGACTACCAGCACATCAAGCAGCGCGATGCGATCTGGTTCCAGAACCTCAACATGGGTGCGCCCACCGGCGTGCTGCCTGACGGCCGCCTGAGCTTCTTCCGTTATCCGAACCTGGATCCGAAGGCGAAGAACCAGCAGGTGACCTACAACGCCAACCCGGCGTTCTCCAACGCCAACATCAACCTGGCCAATTCCAGCAGGGGCAAGGCCGACAGCCTGACCCTGGCGTTGAAGAAGCCGTTCGCGGATGGCTGGATGGCGATGACCGGCATCACCTGGGGCCGTTCCACCGAGGTGAATCCGGGCACCTCCAGCGTGGCGTTGTCCAACTACCGCAACAACTACCTGGTCAACCCCAGCGAGAACGTGGCCAGCACGTCGAACTATTCGATTCCGTGGCGCGTGATCGCCTCGCTGACCTGGCAGCACCGCTTCTTCGGCGACTACGCCACCACGGTCGGCGCGTTCTTCGATGGCCATTCGGCCTCGCCGTACAGCTGGACCTATGGCAACGACGCGAACGGCGACGGCTTCGTCAACGACCTGGTGTTCATCCCGAAGCAGGGCCAGGTGGAGTTCCGCTCCAGCGGCAATGCCGCGCTGGACGCCCAGTTGCAGAAGGAGTTCTTCGACTACATCCAGGGCAACCAGTACCTGCGCGACCACGCCGGCAGCATCGCCCGCCGCAACGGCGCCCGCGCCGGCTGGATCAACCAGCTGGACCTCAGCTTCAGCCAGGAGATCCCCGGCATCTTCAAGGGCAACAAGGGCGTGGTGAAGCTGGACATCTACAACTTCGGCAACATGCTCAACAAGAACTGGGGCGTGGAGAAGCGCGTGCCGTTCCCGGGCGCTCGCGCGCTGGCCGACTTCTACGGCGTGGATACGGCCACCGGCAAGTACATCTACGACATCAGCTGCGGCGGTGCGTCGACCTGCACCAACTACATCCGGAACGGCCACTACAGCCCGCAGCCGATCCCTGTGTACATCAACAACAACGACGACCTGGCCCAGCGCTGGTCGATCCTGCTGACCTTGCGCTACAAGTTCTGATCGCGGCGCGATCGAGCTTGTCGAACCGGCGCCCGCGAGGGCGCCGGTTTTTTATGTGGCGCGCATTGCGGTCGGCTCGTCATGGCGCACATCCATGTGCGCCACCCTCAAGGGCGCCTGCGGCGTGCAAGACGGCAGTCCTGCCGTCTTGTCATGGCGCACATCCATGTGTGCCACCCTCAAGGGCGCCTGCGGCGTGCAAAACGGCAGCCCTGCCGTTTTGTCTTGACGCGGATTCGGTCGAGGCGGGAAGCTTCGAGGTCGCCGCATCCGCGCGGGCGTGCGCCTGCGGGACAGTGGCATGGAGATACTGATGAACGATGCAGGCGCCGGCGTCGCCGGCCGCACCCCCACCGTGAGCGCGCGCATTTCGCCCGCCGGCGGTCTGGACATTCTTTCCCGCCACGAGGTGGCGCGCCTGCGCGGCGCCAGCGATTCGGGCCTGCACGGTTTGCTGCGCCGCTGCGCGCTGGCGGTGCTGACCTCGGGCACGATCAGCGACGATCCGCGGGCGATCCTCGAGCAGTATCCGGACTTCGACATCCAGGTGCTGCAGCAGGACCGCGGCATCAAGATCGAGCTGACCAAGGCGCCGGCGCAGGCCTTCGTGGACGGCCAGATCATCCGCGGCATCAACGAGCTGCTGGTGGCGGTGGTGCGCGACATCGTCTACGTGTCCACCCAGCTGGAGCAGGCCATTGCCGATCTCGAGCCATCCGACGCGCTGACCCAGGGCGTGTTCGAGGTGCTGCGCAACGCGCGTATCCTCAAGCCGAACGTCGACCCGAACCTGGTGGTGTGCTGGGGCGGCCACTCGATCTCGCGCGAGGAATACGACTACACCAAAGCGGTGGGCTACCAGCTCGGCCTGCGCGGGCTGGACATCTGCACCGGTTGCGGCCCGGGCGCGATGAAGGGGCCGATGAAGGGGGCGACGATCGCGCACGCCAAGCAGCGCCATCGCAACAACCGCTACATCGGCATCACCGAGCCGGGCATCATCGCGGCCGAGTCGCCGAACCCGATCGTCAACCACCTGGTCATCATGCAGGACATCGAGAAGCGTCTCGAAGCGTTCGTGCGCATCGGCCACGGCATCATCGTGTTCCCCGGCGGCGTGGGCACGGCGGAGGAGATCCTCTACCTGCTCGGCATCCTGCTGCATCCGGACAACGCGGGCATTCCGTTTCCGCTGATCCTCACCGGGCCGAAGCAGTCGGCGCCGTACTTCGAGCAGATCGACAAGTTCCTCCGCCTCGCGCTGGGCGACGCGGTGGCCGAGCACTACCAGATCGTGGTGGACGACCCGGCCACGGTGGCGCGGGCGATGGCCCGTGGCATCGACAAGGTGCGCAACAACCGCCTCGACACCAAAGACGCGTTCTTCTTCAACTGGGCGCTGCGCATCCCGCTGGAATTCCAGACCCCGTTCCGCCCCACCCACGAGGCGATGCGCGGCCTGCAGATCCGCCACGGCCGCCCCCTGCACGAACTGGCGGCGGACCTGCGCCGCGCGTTCTCCGGCATCGTCGCCGGCAACGTCAAGGAGGAGGGCGTGCAGGCGATCGAGTGCAACGGTCCGTTCGACATCGACGGCGACCGCGACATCATGCAGGCGCTCGACAAGCTGCTGCGGGCCTTCGTGCAGCAGCACCGCATGAAGCTGCCCGGCGGCGCGGCCTACGTGCCGTGCTACCGCGTGATCACCGGCTGAGCAACGCGCCGGCCGCGGCGCGGCGGGTTGACAGCGCGCCGCGTCATCGACAAACTACGCAGCTCCCGCCCGAATAGCTCAGCTGGTTAGAGCACTTGACTGTTAATCAGGGGGTCGTTGGTTCGAGTCCAACTTCGGGCGCCATCTAAGCGTCACGCAACATCCCGCAACACCCTTGAAACCGCGCTACGGCGCGGTTTTTTGTTGCACGACCGTCCCGCACGACCCTTGAATAGCATCGGACTACCCGCAATTTTGCGGGTATGGGTACGGGTACGGGGCTGCCCGGCGGAGCGCGTACCCGAAAAACTTCGGAGTGACCGCGATGCCAAAGCGTGCAGACCCGTTGACCCCTTCCGCTGTTCAGAACGCCAAACCCGGGTTGAATCCTTTGTGGCCGGTCGGGGATGCGAGGCGTACCCCGGGCGCGAGTGAATCGTTCAAGATGCCTGACGGACGCGGCATGTTCCTGCTGGTGCAGCCGGGCGGCAGCAAACTGTGGCGTTGGCGGTATCACCGCCCCGGTACTGGCGCGGAAAACACGCTGTCGCTGGGCAGCTATCCCGAAGTCACGTTGAAGCGGGCGCGTGAGAAGCGCGAGGAAGCCCGCGCCCTGCTGGCCGATGGCATCGACCCGGGTGTGCAACGTCAAGCCTGCAAAGCCGCCAGCGCGACATCAGCGGCCAACACCTTCGAGGTAGTGGCGCGCGAGTGGGTGGCACGCAAGGCCGCGCATGAATGGGTGGCGACCCAGACGGCGAAGGAAACTCGCAATCTGGAAAGGCACGTCTTCCCAAAAATCGGCCAAAAGCCTATTGCCGAGTTGGACGTGGATGACCTGTCGCCTATCGTGCTGGGACTGGCTGATGCCGGTCACCATGAGTTGGCGCACCGACTGCGCGCGGACCTGAGTCGCATTTTCGTCTATGCCGCCGCCACCAAGCGCATCCCGCGTGGCGCCAACCCTGCTGCGCCGCTCAAGGAGTTGATGCCACCGCGCAGGCCGTCGAAGCGGATGCCCACCATTACCGACCCGACACGCATCGGCGAACTGCTGCGCGCCATCGACACGCACGCTGGAACGTTCATTGTTGGCTGCGCGCTCAAGCTGTCCGCCATGTGGGCTTGCCGTCCGGGCGAGATTCGGCAATCCGAATGGGTCAACGTTGATCTGGACAGCGAGCACCCGACGCTGACCATTCCACCCAGTATCCGCAAGCTGCGGCGAGTGCAGAAAGAAGACCCTGAGACGTTGCCACATATCGTGCCGTTGTCGACGCAAGCGGTCGGCATCCTGCGTGAGCTGCATGCCGTGACCGGGCGCGGCAGGTATCTGTTTCCCGGCGCACGCGATCCGAAGCGGTCCATGAGCGAGGCTGCCGTTACCGCTGCGCTGGCACGGCTGGGCTACAAGGGGGCGTTGGTCGCGCATGGCTTCCGGCATATGGCAAGCACGTTACTCAACGAACACGGCTGGCCGCCGGACGCCATCGAGCGCCAGCTATCGCACAAGGATAAGGACAAGATTCGCGGCACGTACAACCTTGCACAGTACATGGACGAGCGCCGCCGCATGATGCAGTCACTGGCCGACCATCTGGACGGGTTGCGCACTGGCGGTGCTGTGGTGCTGTTCGAGCGCAAGGCCAGCTAGTCGCAGGCAAGCCCAACCGCGCGCAGTACTTGGCTGATCGCCAGCGAACGATGCAGACACGGGTCGACTATCTGGACGGCCTGCATTCTGACGCCGCCGTGAGGCCATTCCGGCGCAAGTTGGACTGCCCCTTTCACGCTGCGCCTAGAATGGCCATCCGAACGCCGGGCGCCTTCGCCGGCTGGCGCGGTTCCTGTTGAAGGGCACAGAGGTGTGCGTATGACGAACTTCGATGAGGTGGACTATCCGGGGTGGAATGACTGGCAGCATTACTCAGTCCTTACAGTAGGACATGCGGCATGTCTGTTGAGTGGTGTTCACCCACTGACCTTCGCGGGTACGGGTTACGATGGCCTGCCTGCATCTGTCAGAAGCAAGGGGCATGTAATTACAGATGCCATCCAAAAGCGCGAGCTTTTGCCGAGGACACTCTATGTGGTGCGAAATGGCAACTTAACATGCATGGCATCCGACCAACTGCCAACCAGCGATCCAATCGCATATGACACGATCTTGGCTTTCGAAGATTTTGCCAAGTGGTGTAACGAATACGGCTATGAGCACCCTTGGCAGGATGACACGCATGCCTCTGATGAGAGGCCGCTATCTGCGCGGGAGCGCAGAACGTGGCTGGCGATCATCCGCGCTCTGTCGGTCATGGCGAAACTTCCTGATCGCGGCGCAGCTGGCGCTGTGGAAAAACAGTTGCAGGAACTCGGATTCGGATCACCTAAGGTGAAAGTCATTGGCGATGTCTTGAGCGAGGCGCGCGCTCTTGAGCCTTGACGGAAACGGTAATTGCCGAAGACGAAACGGTAATTACTCCATAACGAATTGATCGTTCGCGAACATCGCCGGTAAGCCCGTGATAACGGGAGCTATTGGAGATGCCGCAATGTCCACGCAAGCCCAACCCCTCGCCAAGCTGGTACCCGGTGACCTTGTCACCGAACACGAAGCCGCTGCCATGCTTGGCATCGGCGTCCGCACGCTTAGAAACTGGCGTGCGCTACGTAATAAAAAAGGTCCGCGCTATCGCAAGATCGGTGCACGACTGGTGCGCTATCACGTCGCCGATCTTGAAGCGTTCCAGCGCGTCATGGCGGGTGAGGTGGAACAATGAGCGCTGTGCTGCCGCTGCATCGGCAGGAGTCTGACTGCATCGAAGTCGCCTTGCAGAAGCTGGACACTGACCCCGGCGCATTGTTCGAGTGTGCGGTGTTGAAAGCGTTGACCGCCGTGCGCCAAACTGACCCGGCCCGATACCAGCGAGTACGCGCGGCTGCGAAAGGCAAAGCCGGTGTGGCCGAGCTGGACAAGCTGACCGCGCCGCAGAATGATGATCGCACCATTGAGATGTTCCCGGACGTGGAGCCGTGGCCGCATCCTGTGGACGGCGAAACGATGTTGATGGCCATCTACAGCATCATCGCCCAACACGTCATTGCCGACCCGCCGACGATCCGCGCGGCTTCCCTGTGGATCGTCCATACCTACTGTATGGACGTGCTCACAGTGTCTCCGCTCGCACACGTCACCTCACCGGAAATGCGCTGCGGTAAGACAGTGCTGCTCACTGCGATGATGCGGCTGGTGTACCGCCCGCTGTACGTGGCCAGCATCTCCCCGGCAGCAATTTTCCGCACGGTGGAGCGGTGGGCGCCGACGCTGGGCATCGACGAGGTGGACGCCTTCATGCGAGACAATGATGAAGCGCGAGGCCTTATCAATTCCGGCCTGTACCGCGAGAGCGCGATGGTCATCCGCTGTATGGGCGATGACAACACACCCACGCAATTCAGCACGTGGTCACCCAAGATTCTCTGCGGCATCGGCAAGCTGGCCGGAACCATCGAAGATCGTTCCATCCCGCTACGCATGCGCCGTAAGGTTAAGGGCGAGGTTGTCGCCAGTATCCGGCGGTCTGATCCCCAGCTGTGGGACGACTTGAAAGCGCAGTTGACGCGTTGGGCGAATGACCACCGCCAACATATCGCGGCGGCACGGCCTGCACCAGCGGCAGGGCTTGGCGACCGCGCGCAAGATTGCTGGGAGCCGTTGTTCGCCATCGCAGATGAGGCAGGCGGGGAGTGGCCGCGACAGGCGCGCACGGCAGCGGTGGCGCTTCACGGCGTGGAGGAGGAAACCCCAAGCATCGGCGTAGAGCTGTTGCGCGATGTGGAGGTCGCGTTCAAGGAGCGAGGCGCCAGCCGGCTTGCCAGTCGCGCGCTGCTGGAAATCCTGACCGGCGACGATGAGGCGCCTTGGGCGACATGGAACCGGGGCAAGCCGATGTCGGTGCGCCAACTCGCCGCGAGGCTTTCGGAGTTCGGCATCACGCCCAAGACAACCCGGCTCCCGAACGGCGACCGGCTCAAGGGCTACGCGCTTGTCGACTTCGCCGATGCCTTCGCCCGCTATCTTTCCGCCGATGGGGGGGATTCATCCGTGACACCGGGACAACCGCATAGCAGCGTGGTTTGTGAGGTATCGCCAAGCGTGACACCCGCCAACGCGTCACGCATCGCCAAAGCCACGGAACCCGCATGGGACAAGGCTTGTCACGATGTCACGGATAAAAACAGGGGTGCGGAGAAAAAGGATGGAGGCAGCACAGACATGGAGGCCTTCGACCTATGATCGCCGTTCCACTGATCCGCGAATTGCAGCAGGCCGGCATCGTCTTGTCGGCACGCGGTGACGATCTGCACGTCGAGGCGCCTGTCGGCGTCGTCACGCCGGGATTGCGCCAACGCATCGTCGAACACAAAGCCGACCTGTTGGCTGAACTGCATTACTCCGATACCCGTGCTGGCCTGTTGACGCTGACCGACCGGCTGGGCATCGACCGCGCCATCATGGCGCGTATCCCGTCCGCTGACCTATTGCGATGGGCGAGCGTGCCTGCCGAGGCTCTGTTGGCCTACCTGTGCGGATTGGACGATGCCGTCACCCGGCAGGCTGGCGGCAACGTGCCGCGACCGTCCACGTGACCTTTCCTAGAGAGTGTCGTCCGCTGAATGCTCGTTCGCCGTCAAGGCCAGTTCTTCAATGTCGGGGAAGAACTCGCCCACGTTGCAGTTCAGGGCAATGGCGAGCTTGACCAGCGTGGGGATTGTGGCGGCACGTTTCCCATTCTCGATCATGCCGATATGGGCGCGGTCGAGGGGGATGCTGTAGGCCAACTTGTCTTGACTGATGTTCTTTGCCTGCCGGATGGCCCTTATGCGTGACCCTACAGCGATCAGCAAACCGGACGGAGGTCCTTGCCTCGTCTTTGCATGAGTGGACTTCGTTCCCTTGCCGGTGTGCTTGGTGGCCATCGGCGAAAAGATAGGTGCCTGTTGACGGCAATACCTCTGGCGGAATAGCCTCTGGCGGCACTACTCATGTTGGTAGCTGGGGGAGAAAACCATGAAGTACCGCCTAGTCGCTTGCGCAATGCTTGCCCTAAGTTCCCTGCCAACCCATGCGCAAGGCGTCACCACGCAAGGTATGGCTTCCGATATCCAAGCATTCCTAAAAAAACCCGACCAAAGAGTAGATGCCATGACAGCGGCGCGATTCAGCTCTGCCATCTCATTAGTTATTGGCGAGTATGTAGTTTTGACGGCTGTTGCAGAAAAGGAGCAAGGGCATCTAGGCTGCATTGATGAAAAAATGGACCGAGACAAGATTCTAAAAAATGTCTCTCAAGCAATAAAAGCAGACAATGACATAAGCGCTAATACATATCTCGGCACAATGGAGGCGATCACCGAAGCCTATCCATGCCTAACTCCGCGCGCCTTTGTAGAACCTGCCACTAATGGGAAAGTCATCGGGAATAGCAACTGATGGCCACCCATGCCGCCACCACATTGGTCAATCGCAACCATGCCGCATTCAGTCGCGCCAAATGCATAGCGCTTTTGACTCTTGCTATCGCTCCATCAATTGCAATCGCAGGCGCGCCATTCTGCGAGGTAGATAGCGGCGGCCAGCATTGTTACTACTACAACATACAATCTTGCCTGCAAGCAGCCCGCCTAAGTAATGGCGCGTGCGTGGCTAATCAAGATGCGCAGCAAACCACGAGCAGCGGCGCCCCCTTCTGCGTCGTGAGTAGCTCCGGCGCTCAATGCACCTATTACGACTTCAATGTCTGCCGTCAAGCGGCGCAGTTCATGAACGGTGCGTGCGTAGCCAATGCGAAGCAGCAGGAGTAGTGCCATGCATAAGGTTGACGGAAGAAAGAGCCAACTAGTCGCACTTCTGACAACATTCTTACTCAGCAGCTGCGCGACCACCACCCATTGGGTCGATGCGACAGGCCAATTCAGGTCGGATGGGCTATTACAGCAAAATCTATTCGAATGCCGCCAATTGGAAATGGCCGTTGAGCAGCAATATGAAAACAAGCTGAAGCCATCAGTCGCCAGTGCATCCAATGAAAACCAAGCAGCATTTATTCTGCTCGCCGTAGAAGCGGATGCACTCGTAGCGGGCAAATCTCAATTCGGAATGTGCATGGCAAGATCAGGCTGGGTTGAACGAAAAATCGATAGAACACCAAGCTCACCCGTCAACACCAGTGAAGTCATGACTAGTCAGTCAAATAGTGCTGTTGCCACCGAATCACAAATGTCGAATTCGCTCCCCCTCGCCAACTTGAGCGAATCCGCGACACAAGAGGGATTTATTACAATCAGGGACATTCATATTGCACCAAAAGAGTGGAGAGAATACCCGCCGCGAAAAGTGCCTGATACGCTGACTATTATTGACGACCATCTCAGCATTTACAGCAACGGCTCAATTTTTGCCAAGGTCATGATGAACTATGACAGGCCGAGCAAATTATTGTTTATTGGGACAACCCAATCTGTTCTATTCGACGTCGAAATTCGATGTGACTCTGATAAAGGCATGGCGCGCGAAGTCGCATTCTACTCGGGTAGGAATGCTACTGGGAAATTATTAAAGGAAGCACTGAGCGTCCCGATTCACATCAAACCGAATTCCGTTGAGAGTCAGATGCAGAGCTATGTGTGCTCGACCATTGCAAGCCGCTGAGAGATAGTTTGAAGCGACAAGCGCAAGCATCCCGCCGGTGTGGCGTCATGTGTGACTGAGCAACTCGGGGAAACCCGTGGAACACCTACATCCGATCACTTGCACAATGATAGTCTCGATTACGTTCAAGCCAAATCGACGACACTGAAGGAGGTGTCGATGCCATGGCATCACACCCATGCATCGAGGATGCCTACGTCCTGCGCATCGCCGATCTTTTAGCGGCGTATGCGGCAGGAGCTTGGAGCGTTCCATTGTGGCAACCTCCAGTGCCTTGGCGGGCTGGGGGCAGGGAGCATGGCGCGCTTTTCAAATTGAGCCTTGGTGAGACAGCGGGCCGTGTCGAACTCACCTATGCGGCTGGCCTGCCGGGTCAATGGGGGCCGGCGTCCGACTCGATAAAGCTGGAAGCGACGCGCCCCCACTACGGGGGAGTCCGCTGGTGGTTCCGGTGCGGGATCACTGGCCGGCGGGCAAGCAAGTTGTATCTGTTCCCCGGCCAGCAGCGGTTTTGTCACCGTACAGGGCTTGGCATCAATCCGACGTACCTTAGCCAACGTGTCTCCGGCGTGGACAAGGTGCTGATGAGACTGTGGTCACTAAGGCAGTCCATCTCCGGTCAGGGCACGATTCTAGAACCGCTGAAGCGTCCACCTCGGATGCACCTTGCAACATACGTCAAGCTGCTTCAGCGGGATGCCGCGATCTGGAACTCGCCGGACAATGAAGCCCTGTCCTTCCTCCGTGCGTGGGGCATGGTCGATGGTAGGTGCGATAAGACTGCGAACCCAAGCGACAGCTCAAATTGAGGTGGCTCCGAGCTTTGACCTTGGCGCGCGCTTGTGGGTGGTGGTTTCACTAATTATTTAGAGCGGAATGGTGGCTGGGAGCATCGCTTGTAGCGCGTCCCCGCATCCGGCTATCACGCACGGAAACGGAATGCGCGAGCGCGGCATCGCAAGCGGGAAGGGGTAGATTTAAGGGTATGAGCGCTGTGGAAAGACCATGAAATGGCTTCATACAGGGCTTTGATGACCTCTATTCGAGTCCAACTTCGGCGCCATACATGAAAAGGCCGGCAGCGATGCCGGCCTTTTCGCGTTCGGGTTCCCACGCAACCGCATTCACTGTGCCGCGGCGCAACTGGCGGCCTGTTCCGCGTTGGCTTTCGCGCCGCGGACGCGGCCGACGTTGGAGATCACCACCACCCACGCTTCCTCGGGGTGGCCACGGCGGCAGAAGCGCAGGGTGTTGGTCATGCCGCTGGCGCTGCCGTCGCTCCGGAAGCGTGTCAGCCGGCGGCCGCTGTCGCCGAGGATGGTGATGCCGGCGTAGGCAGCGCGGGCGCGCAGCGGCGTCGCCTCGGGCTGGCCCTGGCGGGCCGGGTCGTGGCCGATCAGCCAGCCGGATTCCCAGCGCGTCTCGCCGCTGCAGCGCTTGCCGTCGCGGCTGGGGCAGAACAGGGTGGGCTTGCCGCTGGTGACGGCGGTGCCGCGCGCGTGCTGCAGGGCGCCGATGAACTCCGCATGTGCGACCTGCACCTGGTTGCGCTGGAGCAGCGACGCCAGCGACGGCATGGCGATCGCCGCCATGACGCCGAGGATCGCCACCACCATGATCTGCTCGATCAGGGTGACGCCGCGCTGCCGGTCGCGCGGTCCGCAAGCCTGTCGCATCGCCATGGCGCGCTCCTGCATGGGCGGGAGGGCCATGCTAGGAAGCCGTGCTCGCGCGGCCAGCCGTCCGGCGGCTGGGCGCGGTGTCGGCTTCTGCTGACAGGGACTGTCAGCAGCGGCGATTTAATATGCAGGTACCCGCCCGCATATCGTCCGCCATGACCGAGCGCTTCGAACTCGCCGCACCTTACCAGCCCGCGGGCGACCAGCCCGAGGCGATCCGCCGCCTCAGCGAAGGCTTCGAGGCTGGCCTCGCCGCACAGACCCTGCTCGGCGTCACCGGTTCGGGCAAGACCTACACCGTCGCCAACGTGATCGAGCGGGTGCAGCGGCCCACCATCGTACTGGCGCCGAACAAGACGCTGGCGGCGCAGCTGTACGGCGAGTTCCGCGAGTTCTTCCCGCACAACGCGGTGGAGTACTTCGTCAGCTACTACGACTACTACCAGCCCGAGGCCTATGTGGTGGCCTCGGACACCTACATCGAGAAGGATTCCTCGATCAACGAGCACATCGAGCAGATGCGCCTGGCTGCCACCAAGGCGCTGCTGTCGCGGCGCGATGCGATCATCGTGGCCACGGTGTCGGCGATCTATGGTTTGGGCGATCCGGAGGATTACCTCTCGCTGCGCCTGATCCTCGCGCGCGGCGAGCGCATCGACCAGCGCAAGCTGATCCACCAGCTCACCGAACTGCAGTACACGCGCAACGAGATGGAGCTGCGCCGCGGCAGCTACCGCGTGCGCGGCGAGATCGTCGACGTGTTCCCCGCCGAATCGGAAACCGAGGCGCTGCGCATCGAGCTGTTCGACGGCGAGGTGGAGAACCTTTCGCTGTTCGACCCGCTCACCGGCGAGACGATCCGCAAGGTGCCGCGCTACACCGTCTACCCGCGCACGCACTACGCCTCCACCCGCGAGAGCGTGCTGAACGCGATCGAGACGATCAAGCTGGAATTGAGCGAACGGCTGGAGCGGCTCTACAAGGAGAACCGCCTGGTCGAGGCGCAGCGGCTGGAGCAGCGCACCCGTTTCGACCTCGAGATGATGGCCGAGGTGGGCTACTGCCAGGGCATCGAGAACTACTCGCGCCACCTCACCCGGCGTGCGCCCGGCGAGCCGCCGCCCACGCTGTTCGACTACCTGCCGGCCGACGGTCTGCTGGTGGTGGACGAATCGCACGTCACCGTGCCGCAGCTCGGCGCCATGTACAAGGGCGACCGCTCGCGCAAGGAAACCCTGGTGGAGTTCGGCTTCCGCCTGCCGTCGGCGCTGGACAGCCGCCCGCTGCGCTTCGAGGAATGGGAGGCGCGGGTGCCGCGCGCGATCTACGTCTCCGCCACGCCGCGCGACTACGAGCTGCAGAAGTCCGGCGACGCCGTGGTCGAGCTGGTGGTGCGCCCCACCGGCCTGGTCGATCCCGAGGTGGAGGTGCGCCCGGTGCGCACCCAGGTCGACGACCTGCTCGGCGAGGCGAACAAGCGCATCGCGATGGGCGACCGCGTGCTGGTCACCACGCTGACCAAGCGCATGGCCGAGAACCTCACCGAGTACCTCGGCGAGCACGGCGTGAAGGTGCGCTACCTGCACTCCGACATCGAGACGGTGGAGCGCAGCGAGATCATCCGCGACCTGCGCCTGGGCGAGTTCGACGTGCTGGTGGGCATCAACCTGCTGCGCGAAGGCCTGGACATGCCCGAGGTGTCGCTGGTGGCGATCCTCGATGCCGACAAGGAGGGCTTCCTGCGCTCCACCGGCTCGCTGATCCAGACCATCGGCCGCGCCGCCCGCAACGCGCGCGGCAAGGTCATCCTCTACGCCGACGAAATCACCCGCTCGATGCAGGCGGCGATGGACGAGACCAACCGCCGCCGCGAACGGCAGCTCGCCTACAACGCCGAACACGGCATCACCCCGAAGACCGTGCAGCGGCGCATCGCCGACATCATGGAAGGTGCGCGCAGCGAGGCGCCGGCCCGCGGCCGCGGCAAGGGCAAGGCGCGCGCCGTGGCCGAGGCGCCCGCCGGCTACGCCGCGATGGATCCGGCCCAGGCCGCGGCCGCCATCAAGAAGCTGGAGGCGCAGATGTACAAGCACGCACAGAACCTGGAGTTCGAGGACGCGGCGCGGCTGCGCGACCAGATCCACCAGCTGCGTGAGCAGGCGTTGCGTTGAGCTTGTCGCCAGCCGGGGAGTCCCCTATACTGCGCGGCTCGCGCGGCCTGCAGCCACGCGAATCGGGCGGTTAGCTCAGCGGTAGAGCACTACCTTGACATGGTAGGGGTCACAAGTTCGATCCTTGTACCGCCCACCAGATACCATGCGACGGCGCGAACCTCAGGTTCGCGCCGTTTCTTTTTGCCGGAGCGCCGCGATGGTCTACCTGTGGGTGAAGAGCTTCCACGTGTTGTTCGTGATCGCCTGGATGGCCACGGTGTTCTACCTGCCGCGCATCCTGGTGAACCTCGCCGAGGCGGGCGACGAGCCGGCGGTGAAGGCGCGGCTGCTGCTGATGGGGCGGCGGCTGTACAAGTTCGGCCACAACATGTTCGGCATCGCCTTCGTCTTCGGTCTGGCGCTGTGGCAGGGCTGGCGGCTGTGGCCGACGAAGCTGCCGAACGTGGCCGCGGGCATGCACTGGATCGACGCCAAGCTGACCCTGGTGGCGTTGCTGCTGGCTTATTTCGTGTGGGTGGGGCGGTTGGTGAAGCGCTGCGAAACGGGCGGCGCGCTGCCGTCGGCGAAGGCGCTGCGCTGGTGGAACGAGCTGCCGCTGCCGCTGCTGCTGGGCGTGATCTTCCTGGTGCTGGCCAAGCCGTTTTGAACGTTATCGCTTGAAATAATCCCGGTACCACGCCACGAAGCGCGCCACGCCGTCCTCGATCGAGGTGCTCGGCGCGTAGCCCACGTCGCGGCGCAGTGCCGACACGTCGGCCCAGGTGTCGGGCACGTCGCCGGGCTGCATCGGCAGCAGGTTCTTTTCCACCGTGCGGCCGAGGTGCTGCTCCAGCAGTTCGATGAAGCGCAGCAGCTGCACGGGCTGGTCGTTGCCGATGTTGTAGACGCGATACGGCGCGTTGGACGTGCCGGGGTTCGGCGCCTTGGCGTCGTAGGCCGGGTCGGGCTGGGCCGGGTGGTCGAGCGTGCGGATCACGCCTTCGACGATGTCGTCGACGTAGGTGAAGTCGCGGCTGTGGTGGCCGTGGTTGAACACGTCGATGGGCTCGCCACGGCTGATGCGGTCGGCGAACAGCATCGGCGACATGTCGGGCCGGCCCCACGGCCCGTACACGGTGAAGAAGCGCAGTCCGGTGGTGGGCAGGCCGTAGAGGTGGCTGTAGCTGTGCGCCATCAGCTCGTTGGCCTTCTTCGTCGCCGCGTACAGGCTCACCGGGTGGTCCACCGCGTCCTCCACCGCGAACGGCAACTTGCGGTTGGCGCCGTAGACCGAGCTGGAGGAGGCGTAGACCAGGTGTTCGACCTGGCCGTGGCGGCAGGCTTCGAGCACGTTGCCGAAGCCGACCAGGTTGCTCTGCACGTAGGCCTGCGGGTTCTTCAGCGAATAGCGCACGCCGGCCTGGGCGGCGAGGTTCGCCACGCGTTGCGGCTGGAATTCGGCGAAGGCGGCGTTCACCGCGGCGGCATCGGCGAGGTCGGCGCGCCGGTGGGTGTAGTTCGGGTGGTTGGCGAAGCGGGCGAGGCGGGCTTCTTTCAGCGCCGGGTCGTAGTAGTCGTTGTGGTTGTCGATGCCCAGCACTTCGTCGCCGCGCGCCAACAGGCGTTCGGCCAGGGCGGCGCCGATAAAGCCGGCGGTGCCGGTGACGAGGATGCGCATGGGCAAGGCCTTGGTGGCGGTGGAGGCGGGCCTATTGTCGGCGGCGGGGCGCTGAATTGACAGCGCGCGATGGGCTAAACTAGCGTCTCTCCATTCATTCCAGAGACAAGGTGGCCCGCGCCAACGCGCCGGCCGAGCGTGCGACATGTCCACTACCCGCGACCACCGCTGACGACTCTTCCGCCTTGTGCTCCACGAAGGCGCTGCGGCGCTTTTGTTTTGTCCGCCTTCCGGGCGGACAACGGCAAAACCGGCCATCCATGGCCGGACTCATCAAAATAAAGCGACGTCCACTGCGACGGCGCGGCAGGAATACCCATGATCGAGATCACGCTACCCGACGGCAGCAAGCGCCCCTTCGAGCATCCCGTGTCCGTGCAGGAGGTGGCCGCCTCCATCGGCGCCGGCTTGGCCAAGGCCACCCTGGCCGGCAAGGTGGACGGCAAGCTGGTGGACGCCAGTCACGTCATCGACCGCGACGCCAGCCTGCAGATCGTCACCGAGAAAAGCCCCGAGGCGCTGGAGATCCTGCGCCACTCCACCGCGCACCTGATGGGGCAGGCGGTGCAGCGCTTGTTCCCCGGCGCGCAGGTCACCATCGGCCCGGTGATCGACAACGGCTTCTACTACGACTTCGCCTACGAGCGCCCGTTCACGCCCGAGGATCTGCCGAAGATCGAGGACGAGATGCGCAAGATCGTGGCGGAGTCGCTGCCGGTGGTGCGCAGCGAGAAGTCGCGCGACGAGGCGGTGGCGTTCTTCAAGGGCCTGGGCGAACACTACAAGGCCGAGATCATCGAGGGCATCCCGTCCAACGAGGCGCTGTCGCTGTATTCGCAGGGCGAGTTCACCGACCTGTGCCGCGGTCCGCACGTGCCCAACACCGGCAAGCTGCATTCCTTCAAGCTGATGAAGGTGGCCGGTGCGTACTGGCGTGGCGATTCGTCCAAGGCGATGCTCACGCGCATCTACGGCACGGCGTGGCTCAGCGACAAGGATCTGAAGGCCTACCTCACCCAGTTGGAGGAAGCCGAGAAGCGCGACCACCGCAAGATCGGCAAGGCGCTGGATCTGTTCCACCAGCAGGAGGAAAGCCCCGGCATGGTGTTCTGGCACCCGCGCGGCTGGGCGATCTGGCAGCAGGTGGAACAGTACATGCGCGGCGTGTACAGGAAGAGCGGCTACCAGGAAGTGCGCTGCCCGCAGGTGCTGGACGTGTCGCTGTGGAAGAAGTCCGGCCACTGGGACAACTACCAGGAGAACATGTTCTTCACCGAGTCGGAGAAGCACACCTTCGCGCTCAAGCCGATGAACTGCCCCGGCCACGTGCAGGTGTTCAACACCGGCCTGCACAGCTACCGCGAGCTGCCGATCCGCTACGGCGAATTTGGCGGCTGCCACCGCAACGAGCCCTCCGGCGCGCTGCACGGCATCATGCGCGTGCGCGCGTTCACCCAGGACGACGGCCACATCTTCTGCACGCCGGCGCAGATCGAATCCGAGGTGACCGCCTTCCACGCGCAGGCGATGCAGGTCTACGCCGACTTCGGCTTCGAGCACATCGACGTGGCGCTGGCGCTGCGCCCCGACAAGCGCATCGGCTCGGACGAGGTGTGGGACAAGGCCGAGGCCGCGCTGCGCGGCGCGCTGGCCGCCGCCGGCGTGAAGTGGACCGAGCTGCCGGGCGAGGGCGCGTTCTACGGCCCCAAGATCGAGTACCACATGCACGACTCCATCGGCCGCGACTGGCAGGTGGGCACCATGCAGGTGGATTTCATGATGCCCGAGCGCCTCGGCGCCGAGTACGTGGACGAGAACTCGCAGCGCCAGCACCCGGTGATGCTGCACCGGGCCATCGTGGGCTCGATGGAGCGCTTCATCGGCATCCTGATCGAGCACCACGCGGGCCTGTTGCCCACCTGGCTCGCGCCGGTGCAGGCGGCGGTGTTCTCGATCACCGACGCCCAGGCCGATTACGTCCGCGAGGTCACGCAAGCCCTTGTCGACAAAGGCTTCCGGGTGGAGGCGGATTTGCGCAACGAAAAAGTCGGCTATAAAATCCGCGAGCACACCTTGCAGAAACTGCCCTACTTGCTTGTCGTCGGCGATCGCGAGAAGGAGTCCGGGGCAGTTTCCGTGCGTACCCGTTCGGGGGAGGACCTTGGCAGCATGCCGCTGGCCGCCTTCATCGAACGGCTGGAGGCCGAAACGCGGCGCTGAACCGCGCTGCACGGCCAGTCGATGACTTCTTCTGGAGGATAGTGGTATCGCTACCACCGACAACAAGGGCAACCGCCGCAACCATGAGATCCGCGTGCCGCGCGTGCGCGTGATCGGCCCGGATTCCGAGCAGCTCGGCATTCTTTCCCGCGACGAGGCACTGCGCGCGGCGGAAGAGGCGGGCCTCGACCTGGTCGAGATCCAGCCGAACGGCGACCCGCCGGTCTGCCGCATCATGGACTACGGCAAGTTCAAGTTCGAAGCCCAGAAGAAGGCCCAGGCCGCCAAGAAGAAGCAGAAGCAGGTCGAGATCAAGGAAGTGAAGTTCCGTCCGGTCACGGACGTGGGCGACTACGAGATCAAGCTGCGCAACATGCTTCGCTTCCTCGAGGAAGGCGACAAGGTCAAGGTCACCATCCGCTTCCGCGGCCGCGAGATGTCCCACCAGGACCTCGGCCAGGAAATGGCCAAGCGCATCCAGACCGACATCGGCGAGAACGGCCAGGTGGAATCCTTCCCGCGTCTGGAAGGCCGCCAGATGGTCATGATGATCGGCCCCAAGAAGAAGCAGTAAGCGAACGGCGGCCTCCGGGCTGCCGTTTTTGCTGCTGCGGATCGGCTCCGCGCGTTCCCCTCCCGCACCCGCGGGAGCGATAGCCTTTTCCCGAGTCCCGAGTCCCGAGTCCCGAGTCCCGAGTCCCGAGTCCCGAGTCCCGAGTCCCGAGTCCCGAGTCCCGCGGCCAGACTGGCGCCAACCCCGCATCCCCCGTATAATCGCCCGTTCGACCCGCCAGGAAGGGTCGTGCACCGATGTCGGCAGGATGGAAAGCGTGGCCTCGCGGCCGCCGCCGAATCAGTCAGAAAACCATGATGCGGAGCATTTCATGCCCAAGATCAAGACCAACCGGGCGGCGGCGAAGCGTTTTCGCAAGACCGCTTCCGGCAAGTTCAAGGCCGGTCACGCCTTCAAGTCGCACATCCTGACCAAGAAGGCCACCAAGCGTAAGCGCAACCTGCGCGCCACCAACCACGTCAAGGCGTGCGACACCAAGGGTGTGGCTCGCATGTTGCCGTATCTCTGAGACGGGAGGACTAGACCATGGCTCGTGTCAAGCGTGGCGTTACCGCCCGTCGTCGTCACAAGAAGATCATCGGCCGCGCGAAGGGCTACTACAACGCCCGCCGCAAGGTATTCCGCGTAGCGAACCAGGCCGTCATCAAGGCTGGCCAGTACGCCTACATCGGCCGCAAGCAGAAGAAGCGCCAGTTCCGCGCCCTGTGGATCGTGCGCATCAACGCTGCCGCCCGTCAGTTCGGCCTGTCCTACAGCCGCCTGATCAACGGCCTGCTGAAGGCCGGCGTCACCGTCGACCGCAAGGTGCTGGCCGACATCGCCGTGCACGACATCAAGGCGTTTGGTGCGATCGCTGAAAAGGCGAAGGCCGCCCTGGCTGCATGATCGTCACTCGCTGACGATATGATGTGAATCGAGCGGGGAGAAGGCCATCAGCCTTCTCCCCGTTTTTGTTTAATGACGTCGCTTTTCGCGTTCGCTTCCTCTCCCCTCCGGGGAGAGGATTGAGGTGAGGGGACAAGACTTGCCCCGAACCTCACCGAAGCTCGCTTCGAACATGGCGTTGGCGCAAGAGCCGCCCCTCACCCCGACCCTCTCCCCGTGGGGGAGAGGGAACAAAAGAGTCGCATCGATGGAAGATCTGGATAGCCGCGCGCAGAACGCGCTGGCCGACATCGACAAGGCCGCCACGCTCGAAGCGCTTGACGCGCTGCGCGTCGCCCTGCTCGGCAAGAGCGGCATCGTCACCGCCGCGCTGAAAACGCTGGGTTCGCTGCCGCCGGAAGAAAAGAAGACGCGCGGCGCCGAGGTGAACCGCGTCAAGGAACGCCTCGCCGACGCACTGGCCGCGCGCAAGGCGGTGCTGGAGCAGGCCGAACTGGATCGCCGGCTCGCCTCCGAGACCATCGACATCTCGCTGCCCGGCCGCGATGGCGAGCGCGGCGGCATCCATCCGATCGCCCGCGCGCTGGAGCGCATCGCCGCGATCTTCGCGCGGCTGGGCTACCAGCGCGCCGACGGCCCCGAGATCGAGGACGACTGGCACAACTTCGAGGCGCTGAACTTCCCGCCGCACCATCCGGCGCGCGCCATGCACGACACCTTCTACTTCGGCGACGGGCGCCTGTTGCGCACGCACACCTCGCCGGTGCAGATCCGCTCGATGAAGGGCCGTCAGCCGCCGATCCGCATCATCGCGCCGGGCAAGGTCTACCGCAGCGATTCGGACCAGACCCACTCGCCGATGTTCCACCAGATCGAAGGCCTGCTGGTCGACGAAACCTCCAGCTTCGCCGACCTCAAGGGCACGCTGGCCGAATTCATCCGCGCCTTCTTCGAGCGCGATTTCGAGATGCGTTTCCGCCCCAGCTACTTCCCCTTCACCGAACCCTCGGCCGAGGTGGACATCCGCTGGGAAACCAGGGACGGCGAATCGCGCTGGCTGGAGGTGCTGGGCTGCGGCATGGTGCATCCGAACGTGCTGGCGAACTGCGGCATCGACCCCGAGCGCTACACCGGCTTCGCCTTCGGCCTCGGCGTGGAGCGCTTCGCGATGCTGCGCTATGGCGTGACCGATCTGCGCGCGTTCTTCGAGAACGACCTGCGCTTCCTCAAGCAGTTCGCGTAAACCGGGCAGGGAACACACGATGAAATTTTCCGAGAACTGGCTGCGCGAGCTGGTCGACATCAAGGCCGACCGCGCCCAGCTGGCCCACGCACTGACCATGGCCGGGCTGGAAGTGGAAGAGCTCACCCCGCTGGGCGAAAGCCTGGACGGCGTGGTGGTGGCCGAGATCGTCTCCGCCGAAAAGCATCCCGAAGCCGATCGCCTCAAGGTGTGCAAGGTGGACGCGGGGCAGGGTGAGCCGCTCACCATCGTCTGCGGCGCGCCGAATGCGCGCGTGGGCATCCGCGTGCCGCTGGCCACGGTGGGTGCGAACCTGCCGGGTGGCATCGCCATCAAGGCGGCGAAGCTGCGCGGCGTGGAGTCGTTCGGCATGTTGTGCTCGGCCAAGGAGCTGGGCATCGACGCGGACGCTTCGGGTCTGCTGGAGCTGCCGCTGGACGCGCCGGTCGGCCAGCCGCTGGCGAGCTATCTCGGCCTGCCCGACGCCAGCATCGAGCTGAAGCTCACGCCGAACCGCCCGGACTGCCTCGGCCTCGTCGGCCTCGCGCACGACGTGGCCGCGCTGTTCGGCAGCCGCGTGAAGGCCGGCGCGCAGGCGCCCGTCGCCGTCGCCAGCGAAGCGCGTCGCGGCATCCGCCTCGAAGCCGGCAAGGACGCGCCGCGCTACCTCGGCCGCGTCGTCGAGGGCATCGACCCCGCCGCGCGCACGCCGCTGTGGCTGGCCGAGCGCCTGCGCCGCGCCGGCCTGCGCCCGATCAGCGCGGTGGTCGACATCACCAACTACGTGATGCTGGAGCTGGGCCAGCCCATGCACGCGTTCGACAACGGCAAGCTCGACGGCGACATCGTGGTGCGCCACGCGCGCGCCGGCGAGACGCTGAAGCTGCTCGACGGCAGCGAAGCGGCGCTGGACGAAGGTTTCGTGCTGATCGCCGACGAGCAAAAACCGCTGGCGGTGGCGGGCGTGATGGGCGGCTTCGACTCGCGCGTCACCGACGCCACGCACGACATCTTCTTCGAGGCCGCGCACTTCGCGCCGGCCGCGATCATGGGCCGCGCGCGCAAGCTGGGCCTGCACACCGACGCCTCGCACCGCTTCGAGCGCGGCGTCGATCCCGAGCTGCCGCGCCGTGCGCTGGAGCGCGCCACCGAACTGCTGCTGGCGATCGCCGGCGGCAAGGCCGGGCCGGTGCTGGTGGCGGAAAACCTCGCCGACCTGCCGCAGCCCGCGCCGGTGACGCTGCGCCGTGCGCGCCTCGCACGCGTGCTGGGCGTGGACGTGGCCGATGCCGAAGTGGCGCGCATCTTCACCGCGCTGGGCATGCAGGTGGAAACGCTGGCCGAAGGCTGGCGCATCACCGCGCCCAGCAGCCGCTTCGACATCGAGCGCGAGGAAGACCTCGTCGAGGAAGTCGCGCGCATCTTTGGCTACGACCACATCCCCACCGCCACGCCGGCCGGCGCGTTGGCGCTGGCTGCCGAGCCGGAGGCGCGCATCGGCGAGCTGGCGCTGCGCGAGCAGTTGGCCGCGCGCGGCTACTTCGAAGCGGTGAACCTGTCCTTTGTCGCGAATGAACTGCTGGCGCAGTGGGGCCTGGCCGGGCAGGGCGTGCCGCTGGCCAATCCGCTGTCGGTCGATCTGGCCGTGATGCGCCCCTCGCTGCTGCCGGGCCTGGTCGAGGCGCTACGCCACAATCGCGCGCGCCAGCAGGAGCGGGTGCGGCTGTTCGAAGTCGCACGCGTGTTCGCGGCGGGCAACCCGCCCATCGAAACCCCCAGCCTTGCCATCGCCGCCTGCGGCACCGCCCGCGCCGAGCAGTGGGGCGAGCCGTCCCGCGCGCTGGATTTCTTCGATCTCAAGGGCGATCTGGACGCGCTGCTCGCCTGGGGCGGCGAGCCGCAGCGCTGGTCGGTGCATGCCGACGGCCTGCCGGCCTGGCTGCATCCGGGGCGCGGCGCGCGTCTCGCGCGCGACGGCGCGACGGTGGGCTACATCGGCGCCCTGCATCCGCAGCTGGCCAAGGTGCTGGACCTGGGGCCGGACGTGCACGTGCTGGAACTGGCGCTGGAGCCGCTGCTGGCCCGCCGCCTGCCCAAGGCACAACCGGTGGCGCGCTTCCCCTCGGTGCGCCGCGACATCGCCGTCGAGGTGCCGGAGGGCGTGGCTTGGGCGCGGATCGGCGAGGTCGTCCGCGACAGCCTCGGCACCGTGCTGCAGGAGCTGCGCCTGTTCGATCGCTACAGCGGCAAGGGGGTCGAAGCGGGCCGAAAAAGTCTCGCTATGGGCTTGATTTTGCAGGATGCTTCCCGCACCCTTACCGATGACGACGCAGACCGTTGGGTGCGGCAGGCGATTGCCGCACTGGAACAGACTTGCCAGGCTAAGTTGCGAGGATGAGATGGCGCTGACCAAGGCGGATATGGCCGAGCGGCTTTTCCTTGACGTGGGCCTCAACAAGCGTGAAGCCAAGGAGTTCGTGGATGCCTGTTTCGAGGTCGTCCGCGAAGCACTGGAGAGGGGGGAGCAGGTGAAGCTGTCGGGCTTCGGCAACTTCGACCTGCGCGAGAAGAACCAGCGGCCCGGGCGCAACCCCAAGACCGGCGAGGAGATCCCGATCTCCGCGCGCCGGGTGGTGACGTTCCGGCCAGGGCAGAAACTCAAGGTGCGAGTCGAGGGCTATGCTGGACCAAGGGAATAACACCGAACTGCCGCCCATCCCGGCCAAGCGCTACTTCACCATCGGCGAAGTGGGCGAGCTGTGCGGGGTGAAGCCGCACGTGCTGCGCTACTGGGAGCAGGAATTCCCCGCGCTGAACCCGGTGAAGCGCCGCGGCAACCGGCGCTACTACCAGCGCCACGACGTGCTGATGATCCGCCAGATCCGCGCGCTGCTGTACGACGAGGGCTTCACCATCACCGGCGCACGCGCGCGGCTGGAAGGCCCGCAGGCGCGGGTGGAGGCGAGCATGTCGCACCAGATCGTGCACCAGGTGCGGTTGGAACTCGAAGAAGTTCTCGCCTTGCTGCGTCGCTGAGCGCATTCATCTGCTATAGTTCGCGCTTCCCGATCGCACGATCGCGAAGCACACAAGGCGGCCACGTTGCCGCCTTTCAAGTCCAAGTCGGGGCGTAGCGCAGCCTGGTAGCGCATTTGCCTGGGGGGCAAAGGGTCGTCGGTTCGAATCCGGCCGCCCCGACCAATCTGGAAACACCGACGGCGCCTGCGGGCGCCGTTTGCGTATGCGGACTTCCATCATCCGCCGCAGGAAATTGCCGCGCGGGCCGGCTAGGCTCTGGCATCGGGTTTGTCCACCAGGAGATGCCGCATGCCGTCGAACAGCTGCCACCCGAACGCGCCGCACGAGAAGCTCAAGGCGCCCGACTGGTACGTTTCCGCGCTGATGCTGGACCGCGCGCTGGACGCGATCCTGCGCCGGGTGAAGAAGCTCGACCGCGAGCACGACATCCCCTACCTCGCCGGCTACAGACAGGACGGCAAGACCATCTACATCGACCGCCACTTGCCGAAGAGTTTCACGTTCCGCGGCCGCACGATCGAGGTGGACCGCTTCCTGATCCTGCACGAGGAAGTGGAGAAGACCCTGATCGACCAGCTCGGCCTGCATTACCTGCACGCGCACCAGATCGCCACGCGCGCCGAGGAGGCCGCGGTGAACGCGCAGCGCGTCACCTGGAAGGCCTACGACCGCTTCATGCAGAAGTACGTGAAATCCGTCGGCGACGAGCACCTGCAGAAGGTGCCGGCCGACCTCGACCTCAAGCCCTATCGCGACTACCACGACTACGACCTGATGCAGCGGATGGAGCAGCATCTCGAGCGCACGCCGGGGCTGGGCGCGAAGCTCAAGGCCGAGCTGAAGTCCTACGCCGCCGCGTTCCGCGAGGAACACGCGGTGGAGCGGCGGCGTGCGGCGCGTGGCGCCGAAGCGGGCAAGCGCGCGGCCGCCGTGCCGAAGCAGGCGGCCGCGAAGAAGCCGGCGGCGAAAACGGCGGCGCGCAAGCCGGCCGCGAAGGCGGCGGCCCGCAAGCGCCGCTGAGCCGACGAATCCGCGGCGACGCGCCGGCCGGCGCGTCGCGCGCCCTCAGTACAGCACGCGGCTGCGCAGCGTGCCGGGGATCGCCGCCAGCTTGTCCTTCAGCGCATTGGACTGCGCCTCGTCGGCGGCCACGTCGATCACCACGTAGCCCACTTCCGCGTCGGTCTGCAGGAACTGCGCGTCGATGTTGATGTTGCCCGCGGAGAACAGCTCGTTGATGCGCGACAGCACGCCGGGCACGTTCTTGTGGATGTGCAGCAGGCGGCGGCTGCGCGGATGCTCGGGCAGCGACACCTCGGGGAAGTTCACCGCCGACAGGGTGGAGCCGTTGTCGCTGTAGCGCACCAGCTTGCTGGCCACCTCGATGCCGATGTTGTCCTGCGCCTCCAGCGTGCTGCCGCCGATGTGCGGGGTGAGGATCACGTTGTCCAGGCCCACCAGCGGCGACACGAACGGGTCGTCGTTGCCCTTCGGCTCGACCGGGAACACGTCCACCGCGGCGCCGGCGAGGTGGCCGGACTGCAGCGCCGCGGCCAGCGCCTCGATGTCGACCACGCTGCCGCGCGAGGCGTTGATCAGCAGGGCGCCCTGGCGCATCGCGGCGATTTCCCTCGCGCCGAACATCAGCTTGGTGCTCGGGGTTTCCGGCACGTGCAGGGTCACCACGTCGGCGCGCTGCAGCAGGTCGTCGAGGCCCGCCGCCGCGTGCGCGTTGCCCAGCGCCAGCTTGGTCTCCACGTCGTGGAAGATCACCTGCATGCCCAGGCTCTCGGCCAGCACGCCCACCTGGGTGCCGATGTGGCCGTAGCCGATCACGCCCAGCACCTTGCCGCGCGCCTCGTAGCTGCCGGCGGCGGACTTGCTCCAGCCGCCGCGGTGGCACTGCGCGTTGCGTTGCGGGATGCCGCGCAACAGCATGATCGCTTCGGCGATCACCAGCTCGGCCACGCTGCGCGTGTTGGAGTAGGGCGCGTTGAACACCGGGATGCCCAGCCGCTCGGCCTCGGGCAGGTCGACCTGGTTGGTGCCGATGCAGAAGCAGCCCGCCGCGATCAGCCGCTTGGCGTGGCGCAGCACCTCGGCGGTGAGCTGGGTGCGCGAGCGCAGGCCCACGATGTGGGCGTCGGCGATGCGTTCCAGCAGGGTCGCCTCGGGCAGCGACTTCTGGTGGTATTCGATATTGGTGTAGCCGGCGCGCTTGAACACTTCCACCGCGGTCTGACTCACCCCCTCCAGCAGCAGCACCTTGATGTCTTGCCGTGGGAACGAGGTCTTCATGATGGCTCCGGAGGTGGAATGGAGCTGCTACTATGCCAGAATTGCCGCGTTGCAGCATCATGATATTTGGACGTCCAAACGATGCTGCATTCATAAGCCAGCCGGAGACCACATGAGCGCCCCCCTGGACGACCTCGCCCGCCGCCTGCCCGACCTGCGCCTGCTCACCGCCGCCGGCGACCTCGAACACTACGGCCGCGACTGGACGCGCCGCTGGACGCCGGCGCCGCTGGCGATCGCGCTGCCGGCCTGCGTCGGGGAAGTGCAGGCCATCGTGCGCTGGGCCAACGAGCACCGCGTGGCGATCGTGCCCTCGGGCGGCCGCACCGGGCTCTCCGGCGGCGCGGTGGCGGCGCGCGGCGAACTGGTGCTGAGCCTGGAGCGGATGAACCGCGTGCTCGGCTTCGACGCCGCCGACCGCACGCTCACCGTGCAGCCGGGCATGCCGCTGGAAGCCGTGCATGCGGCGGCGCGCGAGCACGGCCTGATCTATCCGGTGGACTTCGCCGCGCGCGGCTCCTGCTCCATCGGCGGCAACATCGCCACCAACGCCGGCGGCATCCGGGTGATCCGCTACGGCAACACCCGCGAGTGGATCGCGGGTTTGAAGGTGGTGGCCGGCAACGGCGAGTTGCTGGATTTGAACCGCGCGCTGGTGAAGAACTCCAGCGGCTACGATTTCCGCCAGCTGCTGATCGGCTCGGAAGGCACGCTGGGCATCGTGGTGGAAGCCACGCTCAAGCTCACCGATCCGCCGCCGCCCGCGCAGACCATGCTGCTGGCGCTGCCGAGCATGGAGGCGGTGCTTGCGGTATTCGCGCTGTTCCGCGCGAAGCTCGCGCTGCAGGCGTTCGAGTTCTTCACCGACGTGGCGCTCAGGCACGTGCTGGCGCACGGCGCGCAGCGCGCCATCGAGGGCGATCATCCGTACTACGTGGTCACCGAGTTTGACGCACCCGACGAGGCCGCGCAGGAGGCGGCGCTCGCGGTGTTCGGCGAGGGCATGGAGCAGGGCTGGATCGTCGACGGCGTGATCGCGCAGAGCGAGGCGCAGGCCGCCGCGCTGTGGCGGCTGCGCGAGGGCATCACCGAAAGCCTCGCCCCGCACAAGCCGTACAAGAACGACGTCTCCGTGCGCATCGGCGCGGTGCCCGCTTTCCTGCACGCGATGCAGGCGCTGCTCGCGCGCGAGTACCCGCAGATCGAGGTGGTGTGGTTCGGCCATATCGGCGACGGCAACCTGCACATCAACGTGCTGAAGCCCGCGGACATGGCGGACGCGGATTTCATCGCGCAGTGCGAACACGTCACCAAGCTGCTCGCCGCCACGCTGAAGGAATACGGCGGCAGTATCTCCGCCGAGCACGGCATCGGCCTGGTCAAGCGGCCCTACCTCGACAGCACGCGCAGCGCGGCGGAGATCGCGTTGATGCGCGGCGTGCGCATGGTGTTCGATCCGAACGGCATCCTGAATCCTGGCAAGTTGTTCGAGGTGGGGGTGTCGGACTGAAGCCCGACCTACCCGGATTCGTAGGTCGGGCTTCAGCCCGACAAGCTGGAACCCGGTTGCGTTCCCCTCGGCCCTGCGCCTAGCCTTGCGACTCCCCGTCACCCAACGAGAGTCGCCATGGCCGAACCGCGCCGCACGCTGTACCCCGAGATCGAGCCCTACGAGCGCGGCACGCTCAAGGTCTCGGAGCTGCACACGCTGTACTGGGAGCAGTGCGGCAATCCGGATGGCAAGCCGGTGGTGTTCCTGCACGGCGGCCCCGGCGGCGGCACCAACCCGAAGTGCCGGCGCTTCTTCGATCCGGCGGTGTACCGCATCGTGCTGTTCGACCAGCGCGGCTGCGGCCAGTCCACCCCGCATGCGGAATTGCGCGAGAACACCACCTGGGATCTGGTGGCTGACATCGAGCGCGTGCGCGAGCATCTCGGCATCGCCCGCTGGCAGGTGTTCGGCGGCTCCTGGGGCTCCACGCTGGCGCTGGCCTACGCGCAGACGCATCCCGACAAGGTCACCGAGCTGGTGCTGCGCGGCATCTTCATGCTGCGCCGCTGGGAGCTGGAATGGTTCTACCAGAAGGGTTGCGACGCGCTGTATCCGGACGCCTGGGAAACCTATCTCGCGGCGATTCCCGAAGCCGAACGCGGCGACCTGATGAGCGCCTACCATCGCCGCCTCACCAGCGAGGATGCGGCCACCCGGCTCGCCGCGGCACGTGCCTGGTCGGTGTGGGAGGGCGCCACCAGTTACCTGTTCCAGGACCCGGCCAGCATCGGCTCGCACGACGAGGACGCGTTCGCGCTCGCCTTCGCGCGCATCGAATGCCACTACTTCGTGCACGGCGGCTTCTTCGCGCACGACGACCAGCTGCTGCGCAACGTGGAGCGCATCCGCAAGATCCCCGCGGTGATCGTGCAGGGCCGCTACGACGTGGTGTGCCCGATCCGCAGCGCCTGGGACCTGCATCGCGCCTGGCCGGAAGCGGAGCTGCGCATCGTGCAGGATGCGGGGCACTCGGCGTTCGAGCCGGGCATCACGCATGAGTTGGTGGAGGCGACGGATCGGTTTGGGCGCCGCTGATCCTGCTTTTCTCCCTCCCCCGTTGGGGGAGATGGGTGGGGAGAGGGGCTTTTGCTTTTCTTGGTTTTCGCAAGTTTCAAAGCGGTTTCGAGCCGCTGCCGCGGCCCGAGCTACTTCTCTTTTGCTTGTCCACGCACGCGCAGGAGCGCGTGCGAACGGCGAAGCCGGCCCGAAGGGCGGAGGGCATGGATGCCCGGAGTCAAAGAGAAGTAGCCAAGAGAAAAGGACACCCCGCGGCGACGCTCTCCGGGCATCCTGCCCTCCGAGTCCGTGAGTCGGGGCCGGGCTTTTCGAGCGGGCTCCTGCCCGCGCGAAAAGGCGTTGCCCTCCCTGGCAACGCCCGCTGCGCGGCCTCTTCGTCCCCGCCTCACCGTCGCCGAGGGGCCCCGGGAAAAGCAGCGCGCTCCCAGCGCGCAGAAGCAACGGCCAGAGCTAAGCGTCGCAAGATTCGGCTCCTCAGTTTCCAGATACGTCGCGGGGTGGCTGCTGTGGGGCGACGTGTCGACGAGCGTTGATCCAACGTCCTCGACACGGCCTGCTTGTAGGGTCGGCGGATTGAACAGGCCATTTCTCTGGGTTACTTCTCTTGACTCCGGGCATCCTGCCCTCCGCCCTTCGGGCCGGCTTCGCCGTTCGCCACCGCTCCTGCGATGGCGTGGGCCAGCAAAGAGAAGTGACTCGGGCGCCGGCCGGCGACCGAAACCGCTCTGTCGCTTGCGGAAGCATGAGCTGTCGTGAGCGCTCTCTACTCACCCCGGCGGGGCGTGGAAGGACGAGGGCTCAGCGTGCGAGAAACGTCGCCACCCTTTCGCCGATCATCGCGCAGGCAGCCTGCGTGTTGCCGGAAATCAGCGTGGGCATGATCGAGGCGTCGGCTACGCGCAGGCCCGCCACACCGCGCACGCGCAGTTCGGGGTCGACCACGGAACCTGCGTCGCTGCCCATGCGGCAGGTGCCGACCGGGTGGTAGATGGTGTCGGCGTGGGCGCGGATGATCTCGCGCAGGCGCGCTTCGTCGGTGGTCTCGGCGTCGTACAGCGCCGGCCCGGCGTAGCGGGCGAAGGCGGGTGCGGCGAGGATGCCGCGGGCGAGCGCCACGCCGGCGACGAGGGTGTCGAGGTCGCGTGGGTCGCCGAGGAAGTTGGGGTCGATCAGTGGTGCGCGGCGGACGTCGTTGCTGACCAAGCGCACGCTGCCGCGGCTGTGCGGCCGCAGCACGCAGGTGTGCAGCGACATGCCGCGGGTGGCGTGCATGCGGCGGCTGTGGTTGTCGACGATGCCGATGCACAGGTGCAGCTGGATGTCGGGTCGATCCAGTTCGGGCCGCGTGCGCAGGAAGCCGCCGGCTTCGGCCACGTTGCTGGTGAGCAGGCCGCGGCCGCGGCGGAACGGGGCGATCGCGCGGATCACCTGCGGCACGATGGACGGCACCGTGCCGAACAGGCCGCGGTCGTTCACCTTGCGGCTGATGACGAAGTCCACGTGGTCCTGCAGGTTCGCGCCCACCTCCGGTGCATCGTGCAGTACGGGGATGCCCAGTTCGCGCAGGTGGTCGGCGGGGCCGATGCCCGAGAGCATCAGCAGTTGCGGCGTGCCGAAGGCGCCGGCCGCGAGCACCACTTCGGCGCGCGCCGCGTAGGTGCCGCCATCGGCGCAGGCGATGCCGCGAGCGCGGCCGTCCTCGACCAGCACGCGCGCCACCGGCGTGTCGGCCAGCACGGTCAGGTTCCTCGGCGCCAGCGTGGCAAGGTAGGCGCGCGCCGCGTTCCAGCGCCGGCCGTGGCGCTGGAACACCTGGTACAGGCCCACGCCTTCCTGGCTGGCGCCGTTGAAATCGGTGTTGCGCGGATGGCCGCATTGCACGGCGGCGTCGACGAAGGCGCGCGCGCAGTCGCTGGGGCTGGCCAGGTCGCTCACCGCCAGCGGGCCGCCGGTGGCATGCCATGCGTCCGCGCCGCGTGCGTTGTCCTCGCTGCGCAGGAAGTACGGCAGCACGTCGCGCCAGCCCCAGCCGGTGGCGCCGAGGCGCGCCCAGCCGTCGTAATCCTCGCGCTGGCCGCGGATGTAGATCATCGCGTTGATCAGGCTGGAGCCGCCCAGTCCGCGGCCGCGCGGCTGCACGCCGCGGCGTCCGTCCAAGCCGGCTTGCGGCACGGTGCGGTAGCTGTAGTTGCGTGCGTTGCGGAACGGCACCAGGGTGGCGATGCCCAGCGGCACGTCCGAGCGCAGGCCGCTTTTCGCGGGGCCGGTTTCGAGCAGCAGCACGGAGGCTTGCGGCCGCGCCAGCGCCAGCCGCGTGGCGGCGGCGCAGCCGGCCGGGCCGGCGCCGACGATGATGTAGTCGAATGTCCCCCGTGGCGCGTGCATTCAGCCCGGCCTGGTGCCGAAGATCTTGTCGCCCGCGTCGCCCAGGCCGGGCAGGATGTAGCCGTGTTCGTTCAAGCGTTCGTCGATCGCGGCGGTGTAGATCTCGATGTCGGGATGCGCGGCTTCGATGCGCTGGAGGCCTTCCGGCGCGGCGACCAGGAACAGGCCCTTGATGCGCGTGCAGCCGGCGGCTTTGAGCATGTCCACCGTGGCGACCAGGGTGCCGGCGGTGGCGAGCATGGGGTCGACGATCAGCGCGATGCGCTCGTCCATGCGGCCGGTGAGTTTCTCGTAGTAGGCGGTCGGCTTGAGCGTGTGCTCGTCGCGCTGCAGGCCCACCACGCTGACCTTGGCGGCAGGGATCAGGTCGAGTACGCCGGGCAGCATGCCGAGGCCGGCGCGCAGGATTGGCACGATGGTGATCTTGGCGCCCTTGATCCGCTGCACGGTGAGCGGGCCGGCCCAGCCTTCGATGCGTTCTTCGACGGTCTCCAGGTCCTTGGTGGCCTCGTAGGTGAGCAGCGAGGCCACCTCGCCGGCCAGCTCGCGGAACTCCTTGGTGCTGATCCCGGCGCGGCGCATCAGGCCGAGCTTGTGCCGGATCAGGGGATGGCGGACTTCGACGATTTTCATCGGCCAAGCATAGCCGCAGCAGGAGCGAGTGGAGAGGAGTGAGGAGTGAGAGAGGAGCAGGGCGTGCAACAAAAAAAAGCGCCGCCTTGCGGCGGCGCTTTGAAACAGAGCAACAGGCCTCAGTGCGCAGGCGCAGCCGCGGGGGCTTCGCCCTTCAGGCAGGAGCTCATGAAGGCCTTGTGGGCGGCGCCCTTCGGAGCCTTGGTCTTCGCCTCGGCGTTGCAGCTCTTCATGCGTTCCTGCTGCGTCTCCTTGGCCGACGGCGCGGCGGCGGTGGCCGGCGCGGCGGTCTCGCCCTTCAGGCAGGAGCTCATGAAGGCCTTGCGCTCGGCGCCTTTCTTGCTGGTGGCTTCCTTGTTGCAGTCCGCCATGCGCTGCTGCTGCGCGGTCATTTCCTTCTTGGCGGCCGGGGCCGTTGCCGCGGCGCTGGCTGCCTGCGCTGCGGCAGGGGCGGCCGTGGCCGCGAAGGCGGTGCCGGCGAGGGCGATGGCGGCGCTGACGGCGAGCATGCGAATCGACAGTGACATGTGGTGACCTCCCATGGTGACCGGCAGCTGCCGGCGGGTGCAGTCTATCGCCGCTCGGGGAGCGTCGTGGCGGCCTGCAGAAATTCCGGTGCAAGCCGCATTCATCTAGGACAACGCCGCATGACCGCGCCGTGCCGGGAGGGCTGCCTGCCAAAGCGAATGCTCAGCTTTGGCAGGCAGTGGCAGCCCGGTGCAGTCGTCGCTTCAGGCCGCCTTGCTCTCGCTCTTGCGCGGCCCTTCCAGCAGCGCCTGGCGCACGTGCGACACCACCAAGTCCACCTCGGCGCTGGTGACGTTGAAGTGTGGGGTGAAGCGCAGCGAGTTGACGCCGCCGTGGATCACGCCGATGCCGCGCTCGCGCAGGTATTCCTCGGTGGAGCCGGCGCCGTAGCACTTGAACTGCGGCGCCAACTCGCAGGAGAACAACAGGCCGGTGCCCTGCACCTTGGTGATCAGGCCGCCCAGCTCGTCCTTCAGCGCGTTGAGCTTGTCCACGAACTCCTTGCCGCGCTCGCGGATGTTGGCGCGCACCGCGTTGCTGAGCTCGCCCAGCACGGCCAGCGCCACGTCCAGCGCGCGCGGGTTCGCGGTCATGGTGTTGCCGTAGATGCCCTTGCGGTACAGGCCGGCGACGCGCTCGCTCACCGCCAGCACCGACAGCGGGTACTGGCCGGCGTTCAGCGCCTTGGAGAAGGTCTCCATGTCCGGCGCGGGCAGCTTCTCGAAGCCGGGGTAGTCGGTGATCGAGAGCACGCCGTGCGCGCGCAGGCCGGCCTGGATCGAATCGACCAGGAACAGCGCGCCGTGCGCTTCGGTGAGGCGGCGTGCGGCGCTGTAGAACTCCGGCGTCACCGCGCGGCCCGGGTCGCCTTCGCCCATCACCGGTTCGAGGAACATCGCCTCGATGAACCAGCCGTGCTTGTCGGCGTCGGCGAACGCGGCTTCCAGTTGCGCGACGTTGTACGGCTCCACCACCAGCACGCTGTCCTCGTGGCGGTAGCTGGCGAGGTACTGCTGGTAGGTCTTGCGCGAGGAGTCGGAATACAGCGCCGGCTTCTCGGTGCGGCCGTGGAAGGCGCCCTTCACCACCAGGCGCTTGATCGTGCGCCCGGCGTGGCGGCCGCCGGCGTCGGTCATCAGCTTGGCGTTGACGTCGGCGACACGGCAGGCCAGCGAGACCGACTCCGAGCCGGAGTTGAGGCACAAATAGCGCGCGTACGGGTTGCCGCCGCGGTTGCGGCCCAGCTCGCGGTTCAGCGCCTGGGCGAAGCGCAGCTGCGCCACGCTGGGCGTCATCACGTTCGCCATCACCTGCTCGCGCGCCAGCGCGGCGTCGATCGCCGGATGGTTGTGGCCGAAGCCGAGCATGCCGTAGCCGCCGTTGTCGTGCAGCACCGCGCCCTTCAGGGTGACGATCCACGGCCCGCGCGCGGCGGCCGGCAGGTAGGGGTTGATCGCGTCGTCGGGATAGAAGTTGACGAAGCCGGCCTGCGCCTGCGCCAGCTGCGCGGCCTCGTCCAGCTTCAGGAAGTCGCCGAGCTCGGCGCGCAGTTCGCGATGGCGCGCCACGGCGGCGGCCACGGCCTCGCCCAGCATGGCGTCGGCCGCGGCCATGCGCTCGATGCTGGCATCGTCCAAACCGGTGGTGCGCGGCTTGCCGCCGAATTCGCGCAGTTCGCGCAGCTGATCGATCAAACCCATGGTTTTCTCCTCGGTGCCGTCGGCGCCTCGCACCCAGCGCAAAGCAGGCCGACGTATGGGGCGTGATGTGCGCGGCAAGTCATCCGGCTTCGCGGGCGGCGCGCAATCACGAACGCCAAGGATAGCGCGCGAGACCGGGTGCCCGGTACCCCTTGGCGGCATCGAAACGCCTTGCACTGCAGCAACTTGCGCGCGAGTGACGCTTGTCACACGCGATGGCTGACGGCGGCGACTGGGGCCGGCACGCTGCGCTGCCTAGCCTGTGCGGCACGGAGGAAAACCATGACCGACACCCACGTTGCCCGCCTCGCCGCCGCCGCGAAACGCTACGGCACCCTCACCGCGCTGGACGGCGTGGACCTCGCCGTGCGGCGCGGCGAATTGCTGGCCGTGCTCGGCCCCAACGGCGCCGGCAAGAGCACCAGCATCGGCCTGCTGCTGGGGCTGATCCGTCCCGATGCGGGCCGCGCCGAACTGTTCGGGCTCGACCCGCAGCGCATCGAGGCGCGCCGGCGCATCGGCGTGATGCTGCAGTCCGCGAACCTGCCGCCCACGCTGCGCGTGGGCGAGCTGCTGCGGCTGACCATGAGCTATTACCCGAACCCGCGCGGCTACGACGAAACCGCCGCGCTGGCCGGCATCGCCGACCTGCTGCTGCGGCCCTACGGCAAACTTTCCGGCGGCCAGCAGCGGCGCGTGCAGTTCGCGCTGGCGCTGTGCGGGCGGCCCGAGCTGCTGTTCCTCGACGAGCCTACCGTGGGCATGGACATCGACGCGCGGCAGAAGCCGTGGGCGGCGATGCGCGCGCTGGTGGCCGAAGGCTGCGCGGTGGTGCTCACCACGCATTACCTTGAGGAAGCCGAGGCGCTGGCGCAGCGCGTGGTGGTGCTCGGCCAGGGCCGCGTGCTCAGCGAAGGCAGCGTGGACGACTTGCGCAAGCGCGTGGCGCTCACCCGCATCCGCTGCGTCAGCGATCTCGATGCCGATGCGGTCGCCGCCTGGCCGAACGTGGCCTCCGCCGCGCGCGAGCACGGCCACCTGCGCATCGCCACCGCGCAGGCCGAGGCGGTGGTGCGCCGGCTGCTCGGTGCCGATCCCGCCTTGGCCGAACTGGAGGTGCAGCGCGCCGGCCTCGCCGAGGCGTTCGCCGAACTCACCCGCGATACCGCCGCCGAGCAGGAGGCCGCCTGATGCACGCCGTGACCCTTCCCGCCGCGCCGTCGGCCGCCATGTCCGCCATGCCGCCGCGCCGCGTGCTCGGCGCCTACCTCGCCGAGGCGCGCAGCGAATGCCTGCGCTACCTGCGCGCGCCGGGCTTCATGCTGCCGATCCTGCTGTTCCCGGGCCTGTTCTACCTCGTGTTCGGGGTGCTGATGGGCAAGTCCGAGGGCGCCGACGCGGCACGTTACCTCTTGGCCAGCTACGGCGTGTTCGGCGTGATGAGCCCGGGCCTGTTCGGCTTCGGCGTGTCGCTGGCGATCGAGCGCGACGGCGGCCTGCTTACGCTCAAGCGCGCGCTGCCGATGCCGCCGGGCGCCTACCTGCTGGGCAAGATGCTGATGGCGATGGCCGCCGCCGCGGTGGTGGTGCTGATGCTGCTGGCGATGGCCATGGGCATCGCACGCGTCGCGCTGACGCCGGTGCAGGCCGCGGCGCTGCTGGCGACGGGCGTGCTCGGCGTGCTGCCGTTCTGCGCGCTGGGCATGCTGGTGGGCACGCTGTTCAAGGGGCAGGGCGCGCCCGGCATGCTGCAACTGGTCTACCTGCCGATGTCCTTCCTGTCCGGCCTGTGGTTCCCGCTGTCGATGCTGCCGAAGCTGCTGCAGCAGTTCGCGCCGCTGTGGCCGAGCTACCACCTCGACCGCGTCGCGCTGGTTGCTGTGGGCATCGTGCGCGAGCCGGTGCTGCCGCACGTGCTGGTGCTGGCCGGCTTCGGCGCGGCGTTCTTCGCGCTGGCGCTGCGGCGGCTGCGCCGGGTCGGCTGAGGCGCAGTAGCATGCTGGCTTGCTGTCCGTTGCCAAGGGGACGCGCGTGAACCTCAAGTTGCTCCCTGCCTGGTTGTCGCCGGCGCCCGATTCGTCGATCGCCGCCAACCTGCGCCAGGGCAAATCGCTCTGGTTCGAAGCGATCCACCTGGTGTGGTCGGTGTGGGTGTTCATCACGCCGCTGTTCACCCATGGCTACGACTGGCAATGGGCGCTGTTCACGCTCGGTTCGTACCCGCTGTTCGTGCTGCTGTACGCGATGAGTCATCTGGCGTCGCGGCGGGTCGCGTATCGCTATGCGCTGGGCATGGTGTTGCTGAGCTTCGTGCTGATGCCGTGGTACCCCAGCGGCATCAGCTATTTCATCTACGGCTGCATCATGCTGCACGTGCCCAACAGCCGCTTCCTGCGGCACCTGGGGCGACTGCTGCTGCTGAACGCGGCATACGTGCTGCTGGGCTGGCTGGCCGGCTATCCGTGGCAGACCTTGTTCAGCGTGTCGGGCATGGCCCTGACCATCAGTTTCGTGACCAGCGTGGAGTTCATGGAGAAGCGCAGGGATGCGGAGTTGCTCCTTTCGCAGGACGAAGTGCGCCGTTTGGCCGCCACCGCCGAGCGCGAGCGCATCGGCCGCGACCTGCACGACCTGCTCGGCCACACGCTGTCGCTGATCACGCTGAAGCTGGAACTGTCGCGCAAGCTGTTCGACCGCGATCACGAGGCGGCCAGGCGCGAGCTGGAGGAGGCCGAGCGGGTGGCTCGCCACGCGTTGGCCGAAGTTCGCAGTGCGGTCACCGGCATCCGCGCCACCGACATCGCCGCCGAGCTGGCCTCGGCGCGCCTGCTGCTGGAGTCTTCGGCGGTGCAACTGGAATGCACGCGCCTGCCATCGTCGCTGCCGGCGGAGATCGAGCGCAGCCTGGCGCTGGTGCTGCGCGAGGCGGTGACCAATATCGCCCGGCACGCCCAGGCCACGCGCGCGCAGGTGGCGTTGACCGCCGAGGGCGGCGTTGTGCGCCTGCGCATCGACGACAACGGCCGCGGCGGCATCGATGCGCATGGCAACGGCCTCAGCGGGATGCGCGAACGGGTGCATGGGCTGGGCGGCACTTTGCGCATCGAGTCGCCGCGGCGGCAGGGGACGCACCTGTGCATCGAGGTGCCGTTGCCGGCCGCGAACGGCATGCGCGAACAAGCTTCGGAGCCAGGCAAGGCTGGGCAGGAGTTCGCCCCGGTCGGTGGCTGGCAGCCCCACGGGCAGCATGCGACATGATCCGTCTGTTCGCTCCCCGTCCCGATTCGCTGCTGGGCCAGTTCGGCGCGCGGCGCCTGCGCTGGGAGGAATGGGGCGGGCGGCTGTGGGTGGTCGCGCTGTTCGCGATACCGCTGACGCAGGAACAGCCGGGCTGGGCGTGGCTGCTGTCGGCGCTGCTGTCGGTGCCGCTCTATCTCTGCCTGCATCGGCTGGTGTATGCGGATTCCGTCCGGCGACTGGCCTGGTACGGTGCAGGCATGATGCTGCTGGGGCTGGCCGCCTGGCCGTTCAACGGGGTGGCGCTGGGTTACGTGATCTCCGGCTGCATCAGTTGCGCCTGCCTGCCGTCGTGGCGCCGCTGGCTGGCCTTCACGGCCGTGGCATTCGTGTTCGCCACGGCGATGGCGCTGTGGCTGCAGGTGTCGCCGTGGCTGATGCCGCTGCTGCTGATGCTCACCGTGCTGTCGGGTTTCGGTCACCACTTGCGCGCGCGCAACCTGCGCCAGGACGCGGCGCTGCGCCTGTCGCAGGAAGAGATACGCCGGCTGGCGGTGCTCGCCGAGCGCGAGCGCATCGGCCGCGACCTGCACGACCTGCTCGGCCACACGCTGTCGCTGGTGACGCTGAAGTCCGAACTGGCGCGCAAGCTGGCGCTGGCCGATCCGCCGCGCGCGCAGCGCGAGATGGAAGAGGTGGAGCGCGTCTCGCGGCATGCGCTGGCCGAGGTGCGCGCGGCGGTCACCGGCATGCGGCGCAGCGACCTGGCGGCGGAACTCGCTTCCGCGCGGCTGATGCTGGAAGCCTCGAACATCGCGCTGGACGCCGAGGCGCCGGCCGCGCTCGAACTGCCGCCGGAAATCGAGGCCTCGCTGGCGCTGGTGCTGCGCGAGGCCGTCACCAACATCCATCGCCACGCCCGCGCCACCAGCGCGCGCGTGGTTTTCTCCCGTGCAGCGGAAAGGTTCCACATGCGCATCAGCGACAACGGACGCGGCGGCCTCGCCGCCCACGGCAACGGCATCAGCGGCATGCGCGAACGCGTGCGTGCGCTGGGCGGCGAGCTCGGCATCGACTCGCCCGCACGGCGCGGCACCACGCTCGAGGTCGCGGTGTCGCTGCGCGCGGCGGCGCGGTTCGCCACGCTGACGCCGGCCGGACAGGAGCATGCCGCATGATCCGCGTGCTGCTGGCCGAGGACCAGGCGATGGTGCGCGGCGCGCTGTCCGCGCTGCTGAATCTCGAATCGGACATCGAGGTGCTGGGCTCCGCCTGCGACGGCGAGGCGGCCTGGCGCGAGCTGCAGAAGCTCAAGCCCGACGTGCTGGTCACCGACATCGAGATGCCGGGCTTGACCGGGCTGGAGCTGGCGCAGCGCATCCAGCGCCACGAGCTGCCGATCAAGGTGATCATCGTCACCACCTTCGCGCGCCCCGGCTTCCTGCGCCGCGCGCTGGACGCGGGCGTGTCCGGCTACCTGCTCAAGGACGCGCCCGCCGAGAACCTCGCCGAGGCGCTGCGCACCGTGCATCGCGGCGGCCGCGCGATTGACCCGCAACTGGCGCTGGAGGCGTGGTCGGAGGCCGACCCGCTGAACGACCGCGAGCGCCAGGTGCTGCGCCTGGCCGGCGAAGGGCAGAGCGCCGGCGACATCGCCACGGCGCTCAACCTCTCGCACGGCACCGTGCGCAACTACCTGTCCGAGGCGATCGGCAAGCTCGGCGTGGCGAATCGCATCGAGGCGTATCGGCTGGCGCGGCAGAAAGGCTGGTTGTAGGTCGGGATTCATCCCGACTGCGGATGGCCGCGAATCAGCGCCGGCTTTGTCGCCAGCGCGGCCGTGGCTGGGCGTGCGCTGGTGGCGTGGCCACGGCTTGCAGATTACGCACGAAGCCGGCCGGATCGGCCGGCGACAGCACCACCGTGCAGTTCGCCGCGCGCAACACCACCGCGCGCTGCCAGTCGGTGACGAAGGCGCGATAGCGGCCCAGCTTCGCGTTGCGGAACCAGCCCGAGAACGAGAACAGGCCGCCGTTGCCGAACAGCCGGATCGAGCCGGCGCAGGCCTGCGGATCGATCGTCGCTTCCTGCAATTCGCCGAGTGCGACGCGGGTCGTCCAGAACAGGCGACGCACGTGCAGGACACCGTCGCGCACCTCGTAGTCGCGCACCACGAAGGGCACGGCCGCCAGCAGGATCACCAGCGGCAAGGCGACCGTCAGCGTGCGCAAGCCCGGCAGCGCATGGATCGGCACGGTGGCCGCAACCAGCCAGGACACGCCCAGCAGGAGCAGGGTGACGGCGATCGAGATGCCCTTGAGAAAGCCGCTCCAGGGCGCGGCGGGAGAAGGTGTCTGCATGCGCGGATTCTGGCCGTTGTCGGCCATGCGGGCAATGCAAGCGCCAAGCCGCACGGGCTTGCGCGATAATGCGCCGTTGCCCACGGCATTCGTCCCTGCGCCGAGCCTCTCCTTGAAAAAGTCCGACTTCGATTTCGACCTGCCGCATGAGCTGATCGCGCAGGCGCCGCTGGCCGAGCGTTCGGCCAGTCGCCTGTTGCTGCTGGACGTGGCCGCCGGCAGCCGGCAGGACCGCCTGTTCCGCGAGCTGCCCGACTTCCTGCGACCCGGCGACCTGCTGGTGTTCAACGACACCCGCGTGCTGCCGGCGCGCCTGTACGGGCGCAAGGAGAGCGGCGGCGCGGTGGAGATCCTGATCGAGCGCGTCACCGGCGCGCACGAAGCCACCGTGCAGCTGGGCGTGAGCAAGAAGCCGAAGGAGGGCGCGCGGATCGAGCTGGCCGACGGCAGCCATGCGCTGGTGCTGGGCCGCGACGAGAGCTTCTTCCGCCTGCGCTTCGAGGCGCCCGAGCCGCTGGAGAAGCTGCTGCTCAAGCTCGGCGAAATGCCGCTGCCGCCGTACATCGAGCGCCACGCCGACGCGGCCGACATGGAGCGCTACCAGACCGTCTTCGCGCGCGAACCCGGCGCGGTGGCCGCGCCCACCGCCGGCCTGCACTTTGACGAGTCGCTGCTGGCCGCGCTGCGCGAGCGCGGGGTGAGTTTCGGCTACGTGACCCTGCACGTGGGCGCGGGCACCTTCCAGCCGGTGCGGGTGGAGGACATCAGCAGCCACCACATGCACAGCGAGTGGCTGAACGTGGGCGCCGGCCTGATCGAGCAGATCCACCGCACCCGCGCCGCCGGCGGCCGCGTGATCGCGGTGGGCACCACCGTGGTGCGCGCGCTGGAGAGCGCCACCGTGAATGGCGAACTGCGCCCGTTCGCGGGCGAGACGCGGATCTTCATCTTCCCCGGTTACCGCATCACCAGCATCGACGGCCTGATCACCAACTTCCACCTGCCGCAATCGACCCTGTTGATGCTGGTGTCGGCGCTGGCCGGACGCGAGTTCGTGCTCGACGCGTACCGGCATGCGGTGGAGCAGCGGTATCGGTTCTTCTCGTATGGGGATGCGATGCTGATCTTGCCGCGGGGCGCTTGAGGTTTTTCTCTCGCTCGCTTATGGGGTTGCGGGATTGCGGCAGTTCACTCCCTCTCCCCCAACAGCTTCATCGTTGGGGGAGAGGGTTGGGGTGAGGGGGTGGCTTTTGCTTCTGCGTCATCGCTCGTTTCAAAGCGGTTTCGAGCCGCTGCCGCGGCCCGAGTTACTTCTCCTTTGCTTGTCCAAAGGAGAAGTAACCAAGAGGAAACGACACCCCGCGGCGACGCTCTCCGGGCATCCTGCCCTCCGAGTCCGTGAGTCGGGGCCTGGCTTTTCGAGCGGGCTCCTGCCCGCGCGAAAAGGCGTTGCCTTCCATGGCAACGCCCGCTGCGCGGCCTTGTCGTCCCCGCCTCACCGTCGCCGAGGGGCCCCCGGGTAAAGCAGCGTGCTCCCAGCGCGCAGAAGCAACAGCACCCCACCCCAACCCTCCCCTGCACGTAGGGGAGGGGGATACAGCGCTAGGCGAAGCGAAGTGCCGCAAGGTTTGGCCCCTCAGTTTCCAGATACGTCGCGGTGTGGCCGCTGTGGGGCGACGTGTCGACGAGCGTTGGTCCAATGCCCTCGACACAGCCGGCTTGTAGGGTCGGCGGATTGAATCAGGCCATTTCTCTTGGTTCCTTCTCTTGACTCCGGGCATCCTGCCCTCCGCCCTTCGGGCCGGCTTCGCCGTTCGCCACCGCTCCTGCGGTGGCGTGGGCCAGCAAAGAGAAGTGACTCGGGCGCCGGCAGGCGACCGAAACCGCTTTGAAACTTGCGAAAAAACAGCCCATGCCGAAGCGGCATTTGGACGCCGGAGCGCAAACCTGCCAGCCCGGCTCCCTATAATTCCTCGCATGCCAACATCCTCGCACCGCAACCAGCTCTACACCGTCGCCCAGGTGCGTGCGCTGGATCGTCAGGCGATCGAGGTGCTGGGCGTGCCGGGGTTCGAGTTGATGCGGCGGGCGGCGTGGGCGGCGTTGTCCAGCCTGCGTCGGCACTGGCCGGAAGCGCGGCGCATCGTGGTGCATTGCGGGCCGGGCAACAACGGCGGCGACGGGTTTCTGCTGGCGGTGCTGGCACGCGAGGCGGGCCTGCACGCGGAGGTGCTTGCGCTGGGCGACGTGTCGAGCGGCGATGCCGGCTCGGCGCGACAGGCGTGGAAGGACGCGGGCGGCGCCGTGCGGCGGTGGCAGGTGGGCGACGACTTGCCTGCGGCCGACGTGCATGTCGACGCGCTGTACGGCACCGGCCTGCGCCGTGCGCCGGAAGCGTCGGTAGCGGCGCTGATCGAGGCGATCAACGCCAGCGGCGCGCCGGTGCTGGCGCTGGACGTGCCCTCGGGGCTGGATGCCGACACCGGCCACGTGCCGGGCGCGGCGATCCGCGCCGCGGTCACGGTGAGCTTCATCGCCGCCAAGCGCGGCCTGCACACGGGCCGCGCCGCAGCCCATGTCGGCGTGCCGGAACTGGATGGGCTGGGCCTGCCCGAGTCGCTGTGGCAGGACGAGGTGCCCGACGCGCACTTGCTGGCCGCCACGCAACTGCCGCCGCGTGCGCGCGACGCGCACAAGGGCGCGAACGGCCACGTGCTGGCGATCGGCGGCGAGCACGGCATGGGCGGCGCGATTCGCCTGTGCGGCGAGGCCGCGCTGCGCGCCGGCGCCGGCCTGGTCAGCGTGGCCACGCGCGCCGAGCACATCGTCGCGTTGAACGCGGCGCGGCCGGAGCTGATGGCGCATGGTGTGGACGGTCCGCAGGCGCTGGAACCGCTACTGGCGCGCGCCAGCGTGCTCGCGCTCGGCCCCGGCCTGGGGCAGGGCGCGTGGAGCCACGCGCTGTGGCTCACCGCGCTGGACAGCAACAAGCCGCTGGTGCTCGATGCCGACGGACTCAACCTGCTGGCGCGCGAGCCGCGCCGCTTCGCGCAGCCCGCGGTGCTGACGCCGCATCCCGGCGAAGCGGCGCGCCTGCTCGGCAGCACGGTGGCCGAGGTGGAGGCGGACCGCTTCGCCGCCGCCCGCGCGTTGGCGGAGCGCCATGGCGCCGTGGTGGTGTTGAAGGGTGCGGGCAGTTTGGTCGCCGCGCCGGATGGACGTCTGGACGTCTGTCCGTGGGGCAATCCCGGCATGGCCAGCGGCGGCATGGGCGATCTGCTCACGGGCGTGGTCGCGGCGCTGCTGGCGCAAGGGTGCGACGCCTGGCAGGCGGCCTGCCTCGGCGTGGGCTTGCACGCGCGCGCGGGCGACCGCGCGGCGCGGCAGGGCGAGCGCGGCCTCGTCGCCAGCGACCTGCTGGCGCCGCTGCGCGCGCTGGGCAACGGGATCGACGCATGATCGGGCAGGTCTGGTCGCTGGCCGACGAGGCCGCCACCCACGCGCTGGGCCGCCGCTTCGCCGCGGCGCTGGAGGGCGGCGGCATGGTGATCTACCTGCACGGCGAGCTGGGCGCGGGCAAGACCACGTTCGCCCGCGCGCTGCTCGGCGCGCTGGGCGTGGGCGAGCGCATCAAGAGTCCCACCTACAGCCTGATCGAGGGCTACCGGGCGCAGGGCCGGCCGGCCTGGCACCTCGACCTGTACCGCATCGCCGATTCCGGCGAACTGGAATGGCTGGGGCTGGATGCGCTGGCCGATCCGGCCGCGCTGGTACTGGTGGAATGGCCCGAGCGCGGCCGCGGCGCGCTGCCCGCGGCGGATCTCACCCTGCACCTCGCTTACGCCGACGGCGGCCGGCAGGCGCGGCTGCAGGCGCATACCGCGCGCGGGCGGGAGCTGCAGCGGCGCCTGCGCTGAACCCCCACGGCAAGTCGCGGTTTTCCCTCGAAAAATATCTCGGCCGGGCGAAGGTTCGGCGCCCTCATGTGCACCCGGTCAAGCGCCACTTGCGATCCATAGCTAGATGCCGGCTGACGAATGGCTCGCAGGTTATGGATATTCAAGGGAAAACTTCTTGCAATCCGCGGGTGGCTGCGATTCAATGCGCCGCATGCGTGGATACCTGAACAGCCTGGGTGGAGTGCTCGTCGTTGCGCTGGCGTCCGCGCTGGCGCCGAGCAGCGTGCGCGCCGCCGACGTGACCGCCGCGCGCGTCTGGGCCGATGCCAGCCACACTCGGCTGGTGTTCGACCTCGACGGCAAGCCGGACTACCGCATCGATCGCCAGAACGACCAGGTGGTGGTGGACTTCGCGCGCGGCAAGCTCGCGGCCGGCTACACCGATCCCGCCGCGCACGGCTTGTACCGCGGCATGAGCCAGGACCGGCAGGGCGAGCGCCTGCAGCTCACCGCGAAGATGACCGCCGGCAGCCAGGTGCGCAGCTTCGTGCTGCCGCCGAGCCGTGGCGACCACTACCGGCTGGTGCTGGATCTGCTGCCGGGCAACGGCACGGACAAGAGCGCCGCCGCACCGGTCGCTGCCGCGAAGCCGGCCGTTGCGCCGGACGCCGCGCCCGCCGCCGCGCCGCCGCCCGCCGTTGCAACGGTGAACGTGCGCCGCGGCGACAAGGCCGTGGGCGCCAGCCGCCAGATCACCGAGCAGGCCGCCGCGCTGCTGAACGGCCAGCGCAAGGTGGTGGTGTGCATCGACGCCGGCCACGGCGGCAAGGACCCGGGCTCGCACGGCCCGGACGGCACGCTGGAGAAGAACGTCACCCTCGCGGTGGCGCGCGACCTCGCCGCGCAGATCAACAAGCAGCCGGGGATGAAGGCCATCCTCACCCGCGACGGCGACTACTTCATTCCGCTGGCGCGCCGCTACCAGATCGCGCGCGAGCACGACGCCGACCTGTTCGTCTCCATCCACGCCGACGCCTTCACCAGCGGCGACGCGCGCGGCTCCTCGGTGTGGGTGCTGTCCTCGCGCGGCAAGAGCTCGGTGGCGGCGCGCATGCTGGCCGACCGCGAGAACAGCTCCGACCTGATCGGCGGCGTGTCGCTGGACGACAAGAGCGACGGTCTCGCCAAGGTGCTGCTGGACATGCAGCAGGGCTGGGCGGTGCAGGCCAGCGACACCGTCGCCGGCAACGTGCTGAAGTCGCTGGCGCAGCTCGGTCCCACCCACCGCGGCTACGTGGAGCGCGCGAACTTCGTGGTGCTGCGCTCGCCCGACGTGCCCTCGATCCTGGTCGAGACCGCCTTCATCAGCAACCCGGCCGAGGAGCGCAAGCTGCGCGACCCCGGCCACCAGCGGGCGCTGGCCGAGGCGGTGATGAGCGGCGTGAAGGGCTACTTCGAATCCACCCCGCCGCCGGGCACCTGGTTCGCGGCGCAGGCCGCGCGCCGCAACGGCACCGAGCTGGCCGCGGTGCGGCCGCGTGCCGCCGCCGCGCCCGCCGACGATGTTGCGGCGACGGCCGACGCCAACGTGCGCGACCTGCATCGCGTGGGCGCGGGCGAGAGCCTGGACAGCATCGCGCAGCAGTACGGCATCAGCGTCAGCGCATTGAAGAGCGCGAACCACCTCGACGGCAACGTGGTGCGCGCCGGCACCGTGCTCGCCATTCCAGCCGGCTGATCTCGCGCGAATGCTAAAGTGCGCGGATGCCCGTCATCCGCCCGCTGCCCCCCGAACTCATCAACCAGATCGCCGCTGGCGAGGTGATCGAGCGCCCCTCGTCCGTGGTCAAGGAGCTGGTCGAGAACAGTCTCGACGCTGGCGCTTCGCGCATCGAAGTCGACATCGAAGCCGGTGGCGCGCGGTTGATCCGCGTGCGCGACGACGGCGGCGGCATCGCGCCCGACGAGCTGCCGCTGGCGGTGGCTTCGCACGCCACCAGCAAGATCGGCAGCTTCGACGATCTCGAACATGTGGCCAGCATGGGCTTCCGCGGCGAGGCGCTGGCCTCGGTGTCCTCGGTGGCGCGCTTCGCGCTCACCTCGCGCCCGCGCGATGCCGAGGCCGCGTTCCGCATCGAGGTGGACGGCGGCAAGTTGCTGGCCGCGCGCCCGGCGCAGCACCCGCCCGGCACCAGCGTGGAAGTGCGCGACCTGTTCTACAACGTGCCCGCGCGCAAGAAGTTCATGCGCGCCGAGCGCACCGAGTTCGCGCATATCGACGACCTCTTGAAATCGCTGGCGCTGGCGCGCGGCGGGGTGGAATTCCGGCTCAGCCACAACGGCAAGCCGGTGCGCATCTGGAAGGCCGCGCGCGATGCGCAGGCGCAACTGGCGCGCGTGGCCGAGGTGCTGGGCGAGGATTTCCCCGCGCAGAGCCTGCGCGTGGACCACGCCGCCGCGGGCATGCACCTGTCCGGCTGGGTCGGGCTGCCCACCGCCTCGCGCAGCCAGGCCGACCAGCAGTATTTCTACGTCAACGGTCGCCTGGTGCGCGATCGCGTGGTGGCGCACGCGGTGCGCCAGGCTTATGCCGACGTGCTGTTCCACGGCCGCCATCCCGCCTTCGTGCTGTACCTGGAACTCGACCCGGCGGGCGTGGACGTCAACGTGCATCCGGCCAAGCACGAGGTGCGCTTCCGCGAGCAGCGGCTGGTGCACGACTTCCTGTTCCGCACCTTGCACGAGGCGCTGGCGCAGACGCGCGCGGGGCAGGTGGAGTCGCACGCCGAGGCCGAGGACGGTCGCCTGCACATGAGCACCGCAAATGCGGGTGCCGCGCATGCGTCCGCGCCCGGCCTGCCGGCGGTCGCGCGCACTGCATCGTGGCCCGCCCGTGCCGACCAGAGCCGGCTCGCGCTGGGCGTGCGTGACGAACCGCTGGCCGATTACGCCGCGCTGCTGGGCGAGGTGCCGCGCAGCGCGCCCGTCGCGCCGATGCCAATGGCGGAAGAGGGCGAGGCGCCGCCGCTGGGCTATGCGATCGCCCAGCTCAAGAGCATCTACATCCTCGCCGAGAATGCGCAGGGCCTGGTGCTGGTGGACATGCACGCCGCGCACGAACGCATCACCTACGAGAAGCTCAAGGCCGGCCGCGCCTGCAGCAACCTGCGCTCGCAACTGCTGCTGGTGCCACTGAACCTTGCGGTAAGCGCGAAGGAAGCCGCCGCCGCCGAGGAACACGCCGAGGCGCTGGCCGACTGGGGTTTGGAGCTGTCGCGCAGCGGCCCGTCCGGCGTGGTGGTGCGGCGCATTCCGGCCCTGCTCGAAGGCGCCGACGTGAGCCAGCTCACCCGCGACGTGCTGGCGGAACTCGCCCAGCACGGCAGCTCGCGCCGCCTGCAGGAGCTGGAGAACGAACTGCTCTCGACCATGGCCTGCCACGGCTCGGTGCGCGCGGGACGCCGCCTCACCGTGCCCGAAATGAACGCGCTGCTGCGCGAGATGGAAGCCACCGAGCGTTCCGGCCAGTGCAACCACGGGCGGCCCACCTGGACGCAGCTGTCCATGGCCGAGCTGGACAGGCTGTTCATGCGCGGGCGGTGAATTCTCTCCTCCCCCTGCTCGCAGGGGAGGGTGATGACGCGCTTGCCGATGCCGCGTTTGGCCGCCCATACTCGAATCTTCCATCGCCGCGGATCGTCCCCATGTCGCGAGTCGCCGCTTTCCTGCTTGCCCTGATTTCCGGAGTCGCCACCGTGTCTGCCGCCGAAGCCCCGTCGACCTACGCCCACGAGATCGAGCAGTGGCGCGCCGCGCGCGTGGCGCGGCTCACCGCGCCGGACGGCTGGCTCAGCCTGATCGGGCTGGAATGGCTGCACGAGGGCGCGAACCGCGTGGGCAGCGCCGCGGACAACGACATCGTGCTGAAGGCCGGTCCCGCGCACCTGGGCACGGTGACGCTGGCGGCGGATGGCGCGGTGCGCATCGCGCTGGCGAAGGACAGCGGCGCCACCATCGACGGCAAGCCCGTCGCCGAGGCCGCGTTGGTCGACGACATGCATGTGGCTGCAGGTGCCGCGCCCACCACGGTGCGCTTCGGCCACGCGAACTTCCACGTGATCGAGCGCGACGGCCGCAAGGCGCTGCGGGTGAAGGACAGCGATGCCGAGGCCCGCCGCGACTTTTCGGGCATCGACTACTTCCCGATCGATCCGTCCTGGCGCATCGAGGCCGACTGGGTGCCGTTCGTGCCGGCGCAGGATCTGCAGATGGGTTCGGTGATCGGCACCATCGACACGGTGAAGGTGCCGGGCAAGGCGGTGTTCCGCCGCGACGGCCACACGTTCGAGCTGCTGCCCTACCAGGAGGAGCCGGGCGGCGAGCTGTTCTTCGTGCTCGCCGACCGGACCTCCGGCAAGGAGACTTACGGCGCCGCGCGCTTCCTCTACGCGGCGCTGCCCGCCGGCGGGCTAGCCAAGCCGGGCAAGCTGGTGCTGGATTTCAACCAGGCCTACAACCCGCCCTGCGCCTTCACCCCGTTCGCTACCTGCCCGCTGGCGCCGCCGGAGAATCGGTTGGATATCGCGATCACCGCTGGCGAGAAAAAGTACCGCGGCGGGCACCACTGATCGCCGCGTCTCGCACGAGTCCGTGGGTCGGGATTCATCCCGACTCCGTGGGCAGTGTCGGGCTGAAGCCCGACCTACGTCTGGCGGCGATCAGTCGCCCTTGAACGCCGCCTTGCGCTTCTCCAGGAACGCGCCGGTGCCTTCGCGCATGTCCTGCGTGGAGAACATCAGCGCGAAGCCCTGGGTCTCGAATTCCAGGCCCTGGTCCAGCGACGCCTCGCCGCCTTGCAGCACCGCGTCGAGGATGCCGGCGGCGGCCAGCGGTGCCGCGGCGGCGAGTTGGTCGGCCAGCACGTTCACCGTTTCGTCGAGCGCCTCGGACGCCACCACGCGGTTGACGAGGCCCAGTTCGTAGGCGCGCTGCGCGCCGATCGGCGCGCCGGTGAGGCACAGCTCCAGCGCGGCGCTGCGGCCGGCGAGGCGCAGCAGGCGCTGGGTGCCGCCGAAGCCGGGGATCAGGCCGAGGTTGATCTCGGGCTGGCCGAACTTCGCCTTCTCGCTGGCCACGCGCAGGTGGCAGGCCATCGCCAGCTCCATGCCGCCGCCCAGCGCAAAGCCCGGGATGCGCGCGACCACCGGCTTGCCCAGCCGTTCGATGCTGGTCATCAGGCGCTGGCCGGCGCGCGAGAAGCCCTGCGCCTGCATCGGCGTGTAGCCGTTCATCTCGGCGATGTCGGCGCCGGCCACGAAGGCCTTCTCGCCCGCGCCGGTGAGCACCACCGCGCGCACGGCGTCGTCCTGCGCGGCCTGGGCGAAGGCGATGGTGAGCTCGTTGAGCGTGTCGCGGTTGAGCGCGTTGAGCTTGTCGGGGCGGTTCACCGTGATGGTGCGCACCGCACCGCGGTTGGCGATTTCCAGGTTGCGATAGGCCATGCTGCAGACTCCGACGATGCCGAAACGCGCATGGTACTGCGGGAACCTTTGCCGCCGCCGGGTTTCTCAGGTTCCGTGCGCCCGGGTGGCCTCGGCTGCTGCAGGCGGCGGCGGAACCGCCTAGGATGTCGCAGGTGTGAGCGTGGGATGGAGCGAGGAATGACACGATTGCGTTGGCTTGCCTTCGGCCTGCTTTGCGTCGCGGCAGCGGCGTCTGCGCAGCAGCGTCCGGCGGCATCCGCGGCGGCCCCGGTGAAGCTGGACAAGGCCAAGCTCTCCTACGCGATCGGTTACCAGATCGGCAGCCAGTTCGTCGACAGCAAGGCCCAGCCGGGCATCCCGGAGATCGACATCGCCACCCTGCAGCGCGCGATCCAGGACGCCTACAGCAAGCGCACGCCAGCGGTGTCGATGCAGGCGATGCACCAGCAGCTCAGCGCCTTCAACCAGCAGCTGCGCACCGACGCGCAGGCCGAGTTCGAGCGGCTGGCGGAGGCCAACGCGCGCAAGAGCGCGGCCTTCCTGGCGCGCAACGCCAAGCAGGCCGGCGTGATCCAGCTGCCTTCCGGCATCCAGTATTCGGTGATGAAGAAGGGCGACGGCACGGTGCATCCCAGCGTGACCAGCACGGTGGTGGTGAACTACCGCGGCATGCTGGTGGACGGCACCGAGTTCGACAGCACCTGGGCGCACGGCGCGCCGGTGAGCTTCGCCGTGGACCGGGTGATCCCGGGCTGGCGCGACGTGATCCCGCGCATGCGCGTGGGCGACCGCTGGAAGGTGGTGATCCCGCCGCAGCTGGCCTACGGCAAGGAAGGCGCGCTGCCGCGCATCGGCCCCAACGAGGCGCTGGTGTTCGAGATCGAGCTGCTGGCGATCAAGCCGCCCGAACCGGACCAGGCTTCGCGTTGAGCGGGCGCGTGCGCTGCTAAAATCACACGGATGTCCAGCGAACCTCCTGCCTTGACGCCCCCGGCCACGCCTTGCATCGGCGTCTGCCGGCTCGATCCGCAGGGTTATTGCATCGGCTGCCGCCGCACGATCGAGGAGATCGGCCGCTGGCGCGGCATGAGCGAGGCCGAGCGCCTGCACGTGATGCACGCCGTGCTGCCCGCGCGCGCCCGCCCATGAATGACGAGTTGCTGCAGGCGCTGCGGCCGCTGTCCGCGCCGACCACCGCGCCGGGCTGGAACCACGCCGACATCAGCACGCTGCTGGGCAACGCGCAGCGCCGGCCGGCGGCGGTGCTGCTGGGCCTGCGCGACAGCGTCGATCCGCGGCTGGTGTTCACCGTGCGCACCGATCATCTGCAGTCGCACGCCGGGCAGGTGGCGTTTCCCGGCGGCGGCATGGACCCCGGCGACGCCAGCGCGCTGGCCACCGCGCTGCGCGAGAGCGAGGAGGAGATCGGCCTCGACCGCGCGCTGGTGACGCCGCTGGGCTACCTCGACAACTTCGAGACGATCAGCGGCTACCGCATCACCCCGGTGGTGGCGCGCATCGCCGCGCACGCGCAGCTGCATGCCGCGCCCGCGGAGGTGGCCGAGGTGTTCGAGGTGCCGCTGGCGTTTTTCCTTGAACCGGCCAACCTGCGCCGTTATGTCATGGACTACCGCGGCCACCGGCGCGAGATGGTGGAGTTCGTGCACGGTCGCCACCGCATCTGGGGCGCCACCGCGGCGATCCTGCAGAACCTGCTGACGAGGATGGGACGCGCATGAAGACCACGCTGATTGCGGCCGCCGAGCTGGCCGCGCTGCCGCCGGCCGAGGTGCTGATCGTCGACTGCCGCAAGGATCTCGCCGATCCGGCAAAGGGGCGGCGCGACTACGCGGCCGGCCACATCCCCGGAGCCGTGTACGCCGAACTCGACACCGACCTCTCCGACCTCTCGCTGCAAGCGCAGGGCCTGGGCCGGCATCCGCTGCCTTCCGCCGCATCCTTCGCCGCCGTGCTGGGCCGCTGGGGCTGGCGGCCGGGCCTGCAGGTGGTGGCCTACGACGCGGCGAACGGCGCGCTGGCCGCCGCGCGGTTGTGGTGGCTGCTGCGCTACGCGGGCGAACGCGCCGTGGCCGTGCTCGACGGCGGCTACGCCGCGTGGCAGGCGGCTGGCCTGCCGGTGGAAACCGCCGTGCCGCAACGTGCGCCGACCACGGTGGCGGTGCGGTTCGATGCGTCCCGGGTCGTGCTCGACCACGCCGCGCTGCACGCCGCGCCGGCGCCGCTGCTGCTCGACGCCCGCGCCGCGCCGCGCTACCGCGGCGACACCGAACCGCTCGATCCCGTCGCCGGCCACGTGCCCGGCGCGTTGAATCGCCCGTTCGCCGACAACCTCACCGCCGACGGCCGCTTCAAGCCGGCGGCAGCACTGAAAAACGAATTCCTCGCCGTGCTCGGCTCGCGCGTGCCACGCGACGTGGTGCACATGTGCGGCTCCGGCGTCACCGCCTGCCACAACCTGCTGGCGATGGAGCATGCCGGCCTCGCCGGCTCGCGCCTGTACGCGCCGTCGTGGAGCGGCTGGTGCAGCGACCGCGCGCGGCCGGTGGCGACGGGCGGTGAGTGAGCGGCGCGGTTACTTCGTGCCGCCCATCCACGCCGGGATGTCGCGTTTTTCGTGCAGCACGCGCCAGACGTCGATGCGATCCTCACGTTCGACGTAGAACACCAGGTACGGAAAGCCGTCGACCGGCCAGAAACGAAGGCCATCCAGGTGAAGGGGAAGTGCGTAGCGCGTGGAGCCGGCGGAAGGATGGCGTGCGATGCGGGCGAGACTGGTATCGACGGCAGCAAGGAAACGTTCGCCGGTAGCGTGACCAGCCTCGCGGCCGTACCACTTCGCCGCCTCCATGGTGTCGTGGCGTGCGGGGCGGCGCCAGTGCAACGGCTTCATCGCGAGAGATGTTCTCGCAGCTCTTTGCGCATCTGCCGGAAGGTGTCCTCGGTGACCGGTTCGGCAGGCCCGGAGTTGAATCCGTCGAGCAGCATGTTGCGCAGCTTCTCCGCGTCGCGCTGTTTGCGGATCAGTTCGCGCAGGTATTCGCTGCTGGAGCCGTAGGCGTGTTCGGCGACCTGGGCGTCGACGAAGGCCTTGAGGTCGTCGGGCAGGGAGATGTTCATGGTGGCCATGGCAAGCCTCTTGGCAAAGTTTGCCATGGCATTTTGTGGCCGCGGCGGCGGGTTCGCAAGCCGCTCAGCCCTTGCTCTTCAGCCGCGCCACCAGCGCCTGCAGCGTGGCCTGCGTCTGCGGGTGGAAGTAGCCGTCGAGGAAGTCGTCCAGCGGCAGCGCGTCGACGTCGGCGAAGGTGGCGACGAGGTCGGCGCGGGCGAGGCGGCGGGTGGCGAGCATGGCGTGGTCGGGCAGGGCGAGCAGCTCGTCCATCCAGCGCAGCGCGCGCGTCGTCACCTGGTCGATGCCGGTGGTTTCGTCGACGAAGCCGCAGGCCAACGCCTCCTGTGCGTCGACCATCACGCCGGACACCAGCAGGCGTTCGGCGCGGTACGCGCCCACCACGCGGCGCAGCGCGAGCTGGATGCAGTCGGGCACGGGCAGGCCCACCTGTACCTCGTTGAGGCCGATCCGGTACGGCCCTTGCGCCATCACGCGGTAGTCGCACATCAGCGCCAGCACGGCGCCGCCGGCGGGGCTGTGGCCGGTGATCGCGGCGGCCAGCGGCACCGGCGAGCAGGCCAGTGCGGCGCCGGCGGCGAAGAACTCGCGCCAGTAGGCGCGGGCGCCGGCGCGGTCCATCTGCAGCACGGCGGGCACGTCCACGCCGGCGGAGAACATGCCGGGCACGCCGGACAGCACGATGCCGCGTGCGCCGCCGGCGATGGCGTCGGCGAGCGCGCCGCGCAGCGCATGCAGCAGCTCCAGGTTCAGCGCGTTGACCGGAGGGCGCGCAAGGTGGATTTCGGTGACGGCGTCGTGCCGGATGATGTCGAGCATGGGGTGGCTCCGTGGGTTACTGCTGCGGGTGCTGGTCGGCGGTCCAGCTGTAGTGCACGGCGTAGTCCAGCATGGCCTCGCCGTGGGCGGGCACGTCCACGCGGAACTCCAGCGTGTCGGTGGTCTGCCGGCTGGGCTTGATGGTGGACGAGGCCAGCTTCCACTCGCGCCAGCGGTTGGGGTGCTCGCGCACGGTGACGGTGCGCGCGCCGTCGCCGGCGTTGGTGAGCGTGATGCGGAACGCCTCGTCCAGCGTGCGGCCGGTCTGGTCCACGTGGAAGGCGGTGCGCTCGCGTTGGGCGCGCAGGTCGAAGGCCTGGCCCAGGTTGATGCTGGCGTCGCCGCCCTTGGGCGTGTCCTCGATGCGGCCTTCGCCGATGAATTGCGGCGTGCCGTGGCTGTCCTGCGCCAGCACGCGCAGATAACCGGCGGGCAAGCTGTCGAAGGCGGCGAGCTTGAGCGTGCTGGTGATGTTGCCGCTGCCGTTGCCGCCGTTGAAGTCGCGGCCCAGCATCGGTTGCGGCGGCTGCCAGCTGCCGCCGTTTTCGAAGAGGTTGGTGCGCTCGCAGGCCAGCGTGCGCGTGGCGTACAGCGGCACCTGGCTGACGCTGCCGTCGGGCAGGTTCACCGGCGCGGGCAGGGTGTAGCTGCGGTAGTTGTCCAGTTGCTCCTGCTGCGGCAGCGGTGCGGCGGCATACGCCTTGGCATTCGCCACCGCCATCATCGGGCGCGGGCCGGAGGTCTTGGCGAAATTCGGCTCGCCGGCGATCAGGGTGAGCTTCGCATCGCTCCAGTCGCGGCCGCTGCGGTTGGCGATGCTGGCGCGCGATTCGAACTGCATGCGGCAGGCTGCGCCGGGTTGCAGCGTGGCGACGTAGGCGGCACGCCAGCCGAGGCCGGCGGTGGGGTAGCTGAGCACGGCGGCGGTGTCGCCGCCGCGCGCGGCGTCCACGCGCAGGCGCAGGCTGGAGCCGGTGGGGATGTTGCCGTCGCTCGCGCGGATCGCGGAGTACTGCCGCACCAGCGTGCTGCCGGACGGGGATTGGACGACCAGCCCGTCGCTACTCGCGCGCAGCAGCGTGCCGCTGACGATGGCCTGGCCGTTGTCGCCCAGCACGGCGATCTCGCGGCCGAGCAGGCCGGTCAGCGCGCCGCTGCCGCCCTGGCTCAGCAGCAGGCGCTGCGAGACCACCTTGGCGCCGCCGTCGGGAAAGCCCAGCGCCAGCGCCTCGGCGTCGAGATGGTCGGGCAGGTCGCCCAAGGTGATGTCCTGCATGCCGGGCTTGAGCGTGAGCGCGCGCCGCTCGCGGATCACCGCATAGCCGTCGTCGAGGTTGCCGTCGCCGCTGCTCGCGTACAGCGCGGCGCTGTCGCTGCGGTACAGCGTGATGTCGGCACCGTTGGCGGCAGGCGTCGCCGCGGCGGCGGGAGCGGCGCAGGCGAGGCCGGCGACGCAGGCCAGCGCGAGGGCGGACAAGGCAGGCTGGTGCATGGGGCTGCTCCTGGGGAAAGGCGGCTCGATCTTAGCCGGTCCCGCAGGGCCACGAAGGTCGCGATGCCCGCGGCCTGCAAGCCGCCTCAATGCACGTGGTTCGACTCGCCGCGATGCCCGCACCGCACGAAGTGGAAGTGTTCCGGCACCGGATCCTCGCCGCCCGCGCACAGCGGCTGGCAGCGCAGCAGGCGCCAGGCGGTGAGCAGGCAGCCGCGCCAGGGGCCGAAGCGTGTGACCGCGATCCGTGCATAATCGGAGCAACTGGGGTAGAAACGGCAACGTTGACCCAAGAGGGGGCTGAGCCAGCGCTTGTACAGGCGCAGCAGGAACAGCAGGGATCGGGTCAGTACGTTCACGTTGCCGGAACAGCTTGCCGCCAGTAGTGTTGCCAGTATCCCAGAAGCCGGCTTGCCGGTGCAGGATACATGGGCTATAACACCCGGCCGCCAAGACCAAAATGGTGAAGGAATATGGCGAAAACCACGCGCAGTTCGACCACCACCAAGGCCAGCAAGGGGAAGGCGCCGGCCAAGTCGCGGGATGCTGCATCCGCCAAGGCGAAAGCCGCCGGCGCGCGGGCATCGAAGTCCGTCGCGAAGGCTCCCGCCAGGAAGGCGGCTGCGAAGAAGGTGGCCAAGCCTGCCGTGAAGAAGCCGGTGGCGAAGAAAGCCGCGGTGAAGAAACCGGCACCCGCCAGCAAAACGTCCCCGAAGAAGCTCGCGAAGCCGGCGGCCAGGAAGCCGGCCAAGCCGGTGGCGAAGAAGCCGGCAGCCAAACCCGTCGCCCGCAAGGCAGCCGCCAAGCCGGCACCGAAGCCGGTCGCGAAAAAGCTTGCCAAGCCCGCCGCCAAGCCAGCGGCCAAGCCTGCGGCGAAGAAGCCCGCCGCGAAGCCGGCGGCGGTGGCCAAGCCGGTAGCCGTCGCCACGCCGGTCAAGGGCAAGCCCGTCGCATCCCTGCCGGCGGCTGCGCCGGCCAAGGTCGCGCCGGCGCTTGCCGCAAAGAAACCATCCCCACCCGTCGCCTTGCCGCTCAAGGGCAAGGTGGCGAGTGCCACGGCCATGGTGCTGCCGCGCAGTGCGAACGCCACGGCCAATGCATCCCTCAAGCCATCGAAAAACACGTCGTCCCCAATGAACAAGCTGGCTGCAAAAAACCTAGACAACGGCGTCACCCGCGAAGACGGGCGCTACGCCCTCCCCGCCACCACGCAGATCGCATTGCCGAAGGGTTATCACCCCTCCTCCAAGGAGGAGTACATGAACCCGATGCATCTGGCCTACTTCCGCAACAAGCTGCGCGAGTGGCGCGACCAGCTGGTGGAGGAGTCGCGCCAGACCATGGACAACCTGCGCGAGGAAGTGCGCGACGTGGGCGACGAGGCCGAGCGCGCCACCCGCGAGACGGAAAACTCGCTGGAGCTGCGCACCCGCGATCGCTACCGCAAGCTGATCTCCAAGATCGACAAGGCGCTGCGCCGCATCGAGGAAGGCAGCTACGGCTACTGCGAGGAGACCGATGAGGAAATCGGCATCGAGCGCTTGGATGCTCGTCCGATCGCCACGTTGTCGCTCGATGCGCAGGAGCGTCGCGAGCACCTGCAGAAGCAGATGGGCGACTGATTGCGGTTTCCTTGCGCTCCTCCGTGGGCGCAAGGATCAAGCACGGCATCCTTTCAGCAAAAAGCCCCGCTTCGAGCGGGGCTTTTTGCGATGGGGAATGAAGAAGTGACGTGTGTGCGAGAGCAGCTTCCTCTCACTCCTCACTCCTCTCCACTCACTTCTCCCCCGCCGCAGCCGCGGCGGCGTATCCCTTCAACTTCGCCAGCATCGCCGCCAGCCCGTTCGAGCGCGTGGGCGAGAGGTGCTTGGCCAAGCCGATGGCCTGGATGAAGTCCGGTTCGGTGGCGAGGATCTCGGCGGCCGGGCGGTCGGAGTACACGCGCAGCACCAGCGCGATCAGGCCGGAGACGATGGCCGAGTCGCTGGCCGCGTCGAAGTGCATGCGCGCGGCGTCGCCGCTGGGCACCAGCCACACCATCGACTGGCAGCCGTGCACGCGGAAGGCTTCGGTCTTGTGCGCGTCCGGGAACGGCGGCAGCTGCCGGCCGAGGTCGATCAGGTACTGGTAGCGCTCGCTCCACTCGCTGAAGTAGGCGAACTCCTCGGCGATCTCGCGCTGCGCCTCGTCGGCGCTTGATGTGGCGGTGTCGTTCATGTGCACATTATCTCGCAACGTACGAGACCGCGCGAAATGGTACATGTCACTTCAGTAAGCTCCAGCGTGGGCCTTGTGCACTGTCTTCAATCGCCACATCCCATTTGGCGAGATGCTCACGGATTTCGTCAGCACGCGCAAAATCGCGGTTCAGGCGTGCTTGTTGGCGCATGGCGATCAACGCTTCGACCTGAGCCTCGAAGCTCATCTCTGTCACGTCGCCCAGAAATGGATCAGAAGCCTGAGCGAAAGTTGATGGGCTGGTAGCCCGCCACCTGAACCACAGCTTCGGGTCCTGCTGCAGCAGGCCGAGCAGGGCGCCGCCGCCGAGCAGGGCGGCCTTCGCCTCCGGCGTGCCGTGCTGGCGCGCGGCGTCGGCGAGCACGGCCAGCTCGGCCAGCGCCTGCGGGGTGTTGAGGTCGTCGCACAGCGCGGCCTCGACCGCGGCCGGCACCGGTAGCGGCGCGGCGTCCACGGCGACATCGGCGAGGTCGCGCAGCACGCGGTACCAGCCGTCCAGCGTGCTCACCGACTGCGCGATCGCGGCGTCGGACCAGTCCAGCGGCTGGCGGTAGTGGCCGCTCATCAGGCGCAGGCGCAGCGCCTCGGCGGGATGGTGCTTCAGCATCTCGTGCAGCTGCAGCACGTTGCCCAGCGACTTGGACATCTTGCGGCCGTCGAAGGTGAGCATGCCGTTGTGCAGCCACCAGCGCGCGAAGACCTTGCCGCCGTGGGCGCAGGTGGACTGGGCGATCTCGTTCTCGTGGTGCGGGAACAGCAGGTCGTTGCCGCCGGCGTGGATGTCGATGGTCTCGCCCAGATGCCGTTCGGCCATCGCCGAGCACTCGATGTGCCAGCCGGGGCGGCCGCGGCCCCAGGGGCTGTCCCAGCCGGGCAGCTCGGGCGTGGAGGGTTTCCACAGCACGAAGTCGGCGGGGTTCTTCTTGTACGGCGCCACTTCCACCCGCGCGCCGGCGATCAGCTCCTCGGTGTCGCGGCCGGAGAGCTGGCCGTAGGCGGGGTAGCTGGCCACGTCGAACAGCACGTGGCCTTCCGCCGCGTAGGCATGGCCGTCGGCGATCAGCCGTTCGGTCATCGCGATGATCGGGGCGATGTGCGTGGTGGCGCAGGGTTCCACGTCGGGCGGGGCGATGCCCAGCTTGGCCATGTCCTCGCGGTAGGCCGCGGTGAACCTGCCGGTGATCGCCTCGATGCCCACGCCCTGTTCCAGCGCGGCAGCGTTGATCTTGTCGTCCACGTCGGTGATGTTGCGGGCGTAGACCACGTGCGGGTAATGCCGGCGCAGCAGCTTGGCCAGCACGTCGAACACCACCGGGCCGCGCGCGTTGCCGATGTGCACGTAGTTGTAGACCGTGGGGCCGCACACGTACATCGTCACCCGGTTCGGATCGAGCGGCGCGAACACCTCGGTGCGGCGGGTCAGGCTGTTGTAGAGCGAAATCGGCATGGAAGGGGTTCCGGGGAGGCGGATGCGGGCCAGCCGTGCATCTTAACAAGGCGTAAGCCGAGCAGCGGCACGGCGTCGCAGGCCGGGGATTCTAAGCCGCGATTCAGTGTCCGTTTGCTGCAATCGGTCATGCGCCAGAGCTGCGCCCGTAACACCGTCTGGAGTCTGCGATGCCCAAGTTTCTCCTTGCCGCGCTGGTGCTGGTCCTGGCCGCCACCGGCGCCCAGGCGCAGGACACGCGCTATTCGAACCCGCCGCCGGACGACAACGCCCACTATGGCTGGGCCGACGTGCTGCGCGTCGATCCGGTCTATGGCGTCACCCGGACGACCGTGCCGCGCCAGCAGTGCTACGACCAGCAGGTGGTGCGCCAGGATCCGGGCAACAGCACGGCCGGCACCATCCTCGGCGCGGTGGTGGGCGGCGTGCTGGGCAGCACCATCGGCAAGGGCGACGGCCGCAAGGCCGCTACCGTGGCCGGCGCGGTGGTGGGCGGCGCGGTGGGCAATCGCGCCTCCGACCACGGCGGCAGCTACGAAACCACCCAGACCCGCTGCCGCGAGGTCAGCACGGTCAGCGAGCAGCGCCAGATCGTCGGCTACGACGTGGAATACCGCTATCGCGGCGAGGTCTGGGAGTCGCGCCTGAACTACGACCCCGGCGAGCGCCTGCGCGTGCGGGTCAGCGTGACCCCTGCCGATTAGGAGTGCGGCCATGGATGGCCGCCCGTTTGACTTTCGCGAGCAGGGATGCGCGCAAGAATCATGGCCCGCGACGGCCATGTTGCATGGCAGCGAAAATCCCGTCATGATGGCGCCTCGCCCGACTGGAACACCCATGTCCACAGCCGTCTATACCGCCAATGTCCTGACCAGCGCCCGCATGGCTGCTGGCATGACCTCGCGTGCGCGCCGACCGCTGGACGAACATCCGGCCGGGTAGGCTGTCGCACGCGTTGCATGTGTATCGACGACAAAACCCGGCCATCGAGCCGGGTTTTTTTGTTTTTGGGTTTAGCCATCCGCCCGCCCACCACCACAGAGCGTTTTCGCCCATGACCATCCGCCACTTCCTCACCACCCAGGACTGGAGCCGCGCCGAGATCGACGCGCTGCTGGAGCAGGCCGCCGCGTTCAAGCGCTCTCCCGCCGGCAGCCAGCTCGCCGGCAAATCGGTGGCGCTGCTGTTCTTCAACCCCTCGATGCGCACCCGCACCAGCTTCGAGCTGGGCGCGTTCCAGCTCGGCGGCCATGCGGTGGTGCTGCAGCCGGGCAAGGACGCGTGGCCGATCGAGTTCGCCGAAGGCACGGTGATGGACGGCGAGGCCGAGGAACACGTGGCCGAGGTGGCGCGCGTGCTGAGCCGCTATGCCGACCTCATCTGCGTGCGTGCCTTTCCCAAGTTCCAGGACTGGTCGGTGGATCGCGAGGACAAGGTCATCAAGGCCTTCGCGAAATACGCCACGGTGCCGGTGATCAACATGGAGACGATCACCCACCCCTGCCAGGAGCTGGCGCATGCGCTGGCCATGCGCGAGCGCCTGGGCGACCTCACCAAGAAGAAGTACGTGCTTACCTGGACCTACCACCCCAAGCCGCTCAATACCGCGGTGGCGAACTCCGCGCTGCTGATCGCCACCAAGATGGGCATGGACGTGACCCTGCTGTGCCCCACGCCCGACTACGTGCTGGACGAGCGCTACATGGAGTTCGGCCGTCTGAATGCCGAGCAGAACGGCGGCTCGCTCACCGTCAGTCACGACATCGAGAAGGCCTATGCGGGCGCCGACGTGGTCTACGCCAAGAGCTGGGGCGCGCTGCCGTACTTCGGCCGGTGGGAGCAGGAGAAGTCCATCCGCGAGGCGCACAAGCACTTCATGGTGGACGAGGCGAAGATGGCGCTGACCAACCACGGCCTGTTCAGCCACTGCCTGCCGCTGCGCCGCAACGTCAAGGCCACCGACGCGGTGATGGATGCGCCGTACTGCTTCGCGATCGACGAGGCCGAGAACCGCCTGCATGTGCAGAAGGCGGTGATGGCGCAATTGGCGCGGGACTCGGGACTCGGGACCCGGGACTCGGCGGGCTGAGGGAAATCTGCATGTATGCGCCTTCCTGTTTCCGCGAAGACCGCGCCGAACAACTGTGCCGGCTGATCCACGACCACCCGTTCGCCGCGGTGGTGGTTCATACGGCGAACGGTCTCGTCGCCAACCACCTGCCGTTCGAGTGGGTGGATGGCGCGCTGCACGGCCACGTGGCGCGCGGCAACGAACTGGCGAAGCTGGATGGCGCGGAGGTGCTGGCGATCTTCCAGGGGCCGGACGGCTACATCAGCCCGAACTGGTACCCGACCAAGCAGGAGACGCATCGCGAGGTGCCCACCTGGAACTACGCGGTGGCGCACGTGCACGGGCGGCTGAAGGTGGTCGAGGATGCGACCTGGCTGCGTGCCCTGCTGGAGCGCCTCACCGATCACCACGAGGCCACCGAACCGCAACCCTGGCGCGTCACCGACGCCCCGGACAACCATGTCGAGAAGTCGCTGCACGCCATCGTCGGCATCGAGATCGCCGTCGAGCGCATCGAAGGCAAGTTCAAGCTCAACCAGAACCACCCCGAGCGCAACCGCCTCGGCGTGATCGCCGGCCTGCGCCGCCGCGACGGCGATGGCGACGCGGAGCTGGCGGCGCTGATGGCGCGGCAGGAGGCGTCGAAGGCATGAACCACCCGCATCGCTATCGCGTCGACGTGGTCTGGACCGGCAACCGCGGCAGCGGCACCGACGGCTACCGCAATTACAGCCGCAACCACGTGATCCGCATACCCGGCAAGCCGGATCTCGCCGGTTCGTCCGATCCGACTTTCCGCGGCGACGCCACGAAGCACAACCCCGAGGACATGCTGGTGGCCGCGCTCTCCACCTGCCACATGCTGTCCTACCTGCACATGGCCACCGTGGCCGGCGTGGTGGTCGTGGCCTACGACGACAGCGCCGAAGGCACGATGCTCACCGAGGGCAACGGCGGCCGCTTCACCGAAGTGGTGCTGCGCCCGGTGGTCACCATCCGCGCCGACAGCGACCCCGACAAGGCGCTGGCCGCGCACGACGACGCGCATCACGCCTGCTTCATCGCCAACTCCGTGAACTTCCCGGTGCGCTGCGAGCCGCGAATAGTCGTGGAGCCGGGACTCGGGACTCGGGACCCGGGACTCGGTTGAAAGCCGGCTCCGACCCACCCGCATCTTTCTCTTGATCTGTTTTTCTCAGGAACCTGCCATGACGCCTCAAACCGCTTCCCCGAGTCCCGAGTCCCGAGTCCCGAGTCCCGCCAACAAAGCCATCGTCCTCGCCTTCTCCGGCGGCCTCGACACCAGTTTCTGCGTGCCCTACCTCAAGGAGCGCGGCTGGGCCGTGCACACCGTATTCGCCGACACCGGCGGCGTGGACGACGCCGAACGCGCCTTCATCGAGAACCGCGCGAAGGAGCTGGGCGTGGCCAGCCATGTCACCGTGGACGGTGGCCCGGCGATCTGGGCTGGCTTTGTGAAGCCCTTCGTGTGGGCGGGCGAGGGTTACCAGGGCCAGTATCCGCTGCTGGTCTCGGATCGCTACCTGATCGTCGACGCGGCGCTGCAGCGCGCGGTGGAGCTGGGCACGCGCGCCATCGCGCATGGCTGCACCGGCATGGGCAACGACCAGGTGCGCTTCGATCTTGCGGTGAAGTCGCAGGGCGACTACGAGATCGTGGCGCCGATCCGCGAGATCCAGAAGGAGCACACGCAGACGCGCGCCTACGAGCAGAAGTATCTGGAAGAGCGCGGCTTCGGCGTGCGCGCCAAGCAGCAGGCCTACACCATCAACGAGAACCTGCTCGGCGTCACCATGTCCGGCGGCGAGATCGACCACTGGCAGGCGCCGGGCGAGGGTGCGCGCGCGTGGTGCAAGCCGCGCGCGGAATGGCCGTCCCAACCGCTGCAGGTGAAGCTCGGCTTCGTCAACGGCGAAGCCGTGTCGCTCGATGGCGAGAAGCTGGCCGGCCACAAGATCCTGGCCAAGCTCAACGCGCTGTTCGCGCCCTACGGCGTGGGCCGCGGCCTCTACACCGGCGACACCACCATCGGCCTCAAGGGCCGCATCATCTACGAAGCGCCGGGCCTGATCGCCCTGCTCGCCGCGCATCGCGCGCTGGAAGAAGCCGTGCTCAGCAAGCAGCAGAACCGCTTCAAGCCCGAGGTGGCGCGCAAGTGGGTGGAGGTGGTGTACGAAGGCTTCTTCCACGACCCGATCAAGACCGACCTCGAAGCCTTCCTCGCCTCCAGTCAGGCCACCGTCAATGGCGAAGTGACGCTGGAAACCCAGGGCGGCAGCGTGGGCGCGGTGGCGGTGAGCTCGCCGCACATCCTGAGCGCCAAGGGCGCCACCTACGCGCAGTCCGCCGACTGGGGCGTGGCGGAAGCCGAGGGCTTCATCAAGCTGTTCGGCATGAGCAGCACGTTGTGGGCCGAGGTGAATCGGTGATGCAGCGGGACTCGGGACTCGGGACTCGGGACTCGGGGTTGCTTGAGGCGACTCTGGCGCATTTGCGCGCGCTGGTCGGTTTCGACACGCGCAACCCGCCGCGCGCGATCGGCACCGACGGCATCTTCGATTACCTGCGCGCGCAGTTGCCGGGCTTCGACGTCACGGTGACCGACCACGGTGCCGGCGCGGTGAGCCTGCACGCGGTGCGCGGCCAGCCGAAGCTGCTGTTCAACGTGCACCTCGATACCGTGCCCGATTCGCCGGCGTGGAGCGCCGATCCGCACGTGCTGCGGGTGACGGAAGACCGCGCCATCGGTCTGGGCGCCTGCGATATCAAGGGGGCCGCGGCCGCGCTGCTGGCGGTGGCGAACGTCACCGACGGCCCGCTGGCTCTTTTGTTCACCACCGACGAGGAAGCCAACGATCCGCGCTGCATTGCCGGCTTTTTAAACCGAGTCCCGAGTCCCGAGTCCCGAGTCCCGGCCTTTGAAGCCGTGATCGTCGCCGAACCCACCAAAGGCGAAGCCGTGCTGGCCCACCGCGGCATCCAGTCGGTGCTGATGCGCTTCGCCGGCCACGCGGGCCACGCCTCGGGCGAGCAGAAGCCCAGCGACAGCGCGCTGCACCAGGCGGTGCGCTGGGGCGATGCGGCGCTGGATTTCGTGGCGGCGCAGGCGCACGAGCGCTTCGGCGGGCTCACTGGGCTGCGCTTCAACATCGGCCGCATCGAGGGCGGCATCAAGGCGAACATGATCGCGCCCAGCGCCGAGCTGCGCTTCGGCATGCGGCCTCTGCCCACGATGCATCCCGATGGCCTGCTCGAACGCTTCCGCGCGCTGGCCGAACCCGCGCCCGCGCATTTCGAGGAAACCTTCCGCGGCCCCTCGTTGCCGGCGGGCGATACCGCCACCGCCGAGGCGCGCCGGCTGGCCGCGCGCGATCTCGCCGACGAGCTGGAGATCCCGGTCGGCAACGCAGTGGATTTCTGGACCGAGGCCTCGCTGTTCTCCGCCGCCGGCTACACCGCCTTCGTCTACGGCCCCGGCGACATCGCGCAGGCGCATGCGGCCGACGAATGGGTGGCGCTCGACCAGCTTGACCAATACGCAGCAACCCTCTACCGGATCGTGGACCGTGGAAACGCATAAGCACACCCGCAAGACCATCGTGCGCCTGCTCTCGGCAATGGGCAGCGCCAAGGAAATCCAGCAGTACCTCAAGCGTTTCTCCGAGGTGGACGCCAAGCGCTTCGCCGTGGTGAAGGTGGGCGGCGCGGTGCTGCGCGACGAACTGGCCGACCTCGCGTCCTCGCTGACCTTCCTGCAGCAGGTGGGCCTCACGCCGATCGTGCTGCACGGCGCCGGCCCGCAGCTGGACGAGGAACTCGCCGCCGCCGGCATCGAGAAGCAGACCGTGGGCGGCCTGCGCGTGACCTCGCCGAAGGCGATGGGCATCGTGCGCCGGGTGTTCATGCAGCAGAACCTCAAGCTGGTGGAAGCGCTGCAGGGCATGGACACGCGCGCCACCGCGGTGGCTTCCGGCGTGTTCATGGCCAGCTACCTCGACCGCGAGCAGCTCGGCATGGTCGGCAAGGTGACCGGCATCAACCTCGCGCCGATCGAGGCCAGCCTGCACGCGAACTCGATCCCGGTGATCGCCAGCCTCGGCGAAACCGACGAGGGGCAGATCCTCAACGTCAACGCCGACGTGGCCGCGAACGAGCTGGTGCGCGTGCTGCAGCCGTACAAGATCGTGTTCCTCACCGGCACCGGCGGCCTGCTCGACGGCGAGGGGCGGGTCATCGACTCGATCAACCTCAGCACCGAGTACGAGCACCTGATGGCGCAGCCGTGGATCAACGGCGGCATGCGGCTGAAGATCGAGCAGATCGCCGACTTGCTGGCCGGCCTGCCGCTCACCTCCTCGGTGTCGATCACGCGGCCGTCCGAACTGGCCAAGGAACTGTTCACCCACAAGGGCTCGGGCACCCTGGTGCGGCGTGGCGAGAAGGTGCTGCGCTACGAGTCGTGGGAGGGCGTGGACCAGGCGCGCATGCGCGAGCTGATCGAATCCAGCTTCGGCCGCACCCTGGTGCCGGACTACTTCGAGCGCACCAGGCCGTACCGCGTCTACGTGAGCGAGAACTACCGCGCCGCGATGATCCTGACGATGGAGGACGGCCTGCCGTATCTCGACAAGTTCGCGGTGCTCGACGATGCGCAGGGCGAAGGCCTTGGCCGCGCGGTGTGGCAGGTGATGCGCGAGGAAAACCCGCAGCTGTTCTGGCGCTCGCGCCACCACAACCCGGTCAACATCTTCTACTACGCCGAGTCGGACGGCTGCCTCAAGCAACCGAAGTGGAAGGTGTTCTGGTACGGCCTGGACGGCAATTTCGACACCATCGCCCGCTGCGTGGCGCATTGCGCGCAGCGGCAGCCGACCTTGATTGGCTAGGAAGCGGAAGGCTGAAGCCCTCTCCCTCGAGCTTGCTCGGGGGAGAGGGCTGGGTGAGGGGGAGGCTTGGGGCGGGAGCCCCCTCACCCCAGCCCTCTCCCCCAACGCGTTGGGGGAGAGGGGGTAAAGAACAACGAGGCGGGATCCATGAGCAACGACAAAGAAACCATCGGCTTCGACACCATCGCCCGCTGCGTGGCGCATTGCGCGCAGCGGCAGCCGACGCTGGTGGGCTAGGGAGCAGAGAAGACTGAAGCCCTCTCCCCCGAGCTTGCTCGGGGGAGAGGGTTGGGTGAGGGGGAGGCTTGGGGCGGGAGTCCCCCTCACCCCAACCCTCTCCCCCAACGCGTTGGGGGAGAGGGGGTACAGAACAACGAGGCGGGATCCATGAGCAACGACAAAAAAACCATCGGCATCGTCGGCGCGCGCGGCCACACCGGCGCGGAGCTGATCCGCCTGATCGCGGCGCACCCGGCGCTGGAGCTGGCCTTCGTCTCCTCGCGCGAGCTGGACGGCCAGCGCGTCGCCGAGCACAGCGACGCCTGCACCGGCGAGCTGCGCTACGAGAGCCTCGACCCCGCCGCGGTGGCGGCCAAGCGCGCCGACGTGGTGATCCTGGCGCTGCCCAACGGCAAGGCCGCGGCCTATGTGGAAGCGATCGACAAGGCGGCGCCCGATACGCTGGTGGTCGACCTTTCCGCCGACTACCGCTTCGACAAGGCCTGGTACTACGGCCTGCCCGAACTCACCCGCGGCAAATGGCGCGGCGAGAAGCGCATCAGCAATCCCGGCTGTTACGCCACCGCGATGGAGCTGTCCATCGCGCCGCTGAAGGATCTGCTCGCCGCGCCACCGGTGTGCTTCGGCGTGTCGGGCTACTCCGGCGCCGGCACCACGCCCTCGGACAAGAACGACCCCGACAAGCTGCGCGACAACCTGATGCCCTACGCGCTCACCGGCCACATGCACGAGAAGGAAGTCAGCTTCCAGCTCGGCCTGCCGGTGGAGTTCATGCCGCACGTGGCGCCGCATTTCCGCGGCCTCACCGTCACCACCAATCTGTACCTCGCGCGGCAGCTGAAGCGCGAGGACGTGCTGGCGCGCTACCACCACGCCTACGACGGCGAGAAGCTGGTGGCGGTGCTGGACGAGGCGCCGTGGGTCAGCCGCATCGCCCACCGGCACCACGCCGAACTCGGCGGCTTTGCGCTCTCCGCCGACGGCAAGCGCGTGGTGGTGGTCGCCACGCTCGACAACCTGCTCAAGGGCGCGGCGACGCAGGCCATGCAGAACATCAACCGCGCGATCGGCGTGGACGAGTACACCGCGATACCGCTGGACGCTTGACGCGTCCACGGGATTCGGGATTTGGGATTGGGGATTCGGCAGAGCACGTCGCCGCGAGATCCCGCTTTTCCGAATCCCGAATCCCGCCATCCCCAATCCCGGAGACAAACATGACGCAACCGCTGTGGCAAAAATCCGGCATCCAGATCGACGCCAGGATCATGCGTTTCCTCGCCGGCGACGACGTGGTGCTGGATCGCGAGTTCTTCCTGCACGACGTCGCCGCCAGCAAGGCGCATGTGGAAGGGCTGGCGAACATCGGCGTGGTCAGCGCCGGCGAGGCCGCGGCGCTGAAGCGCGAACTGGATGCGCTGGCGGAGGATTTCAAAAGCGGTGCCTTCGTGCTGGACGAGCGCTACGAGGACTGCCACAGCGCCATCGAGGCGCGCCTCACCGAGCGCCTCGGCGATGCTGGCCGCCGCGTGCACACCGGGCGCAGCCGCAACGACCAGATCCTGGTCGCCACGCGGCTGTGGCTGAAGGAAAAGCTCGAAGCGCTGGAAACGCATTGCCGCGCCATCGCCAAGGTCTGCCTCGACCGCGCCGCGCGGCCGGCGATCCCGCTGCCGGGCTACACCCACCTGCAGCGCGCGGTGGTGTCGTCCACCGCGATGTGGTTCGCCGGCTTCGCCGAGGGCTTCATCGACAACGCCTTCCGCGCCCGCGGCACGCGCGAGCTGGTCGACGCCAACCCGCTCGGCACCGCCGCCGGCTACGGTGTGAACCTGAAGCTGGACCGCGCGCACACCACCGCGGCGCTGGGCTTTGCACGCATGCAGGTGTCGCCGATCTACGCCCAGCTCTCGCGCGGCAAGTACGAGATGGCGGTGCTGGAGGCGATCGCCGGCGCCTTGCTCGACGTGCGCCGCATGGCCTGGGACCTGTCGCTGTTCACCACTGCCGAGTTCGACTTCGTGAAGCTGCCGGCCGAGTACACCACCGGCAGCTCGATCATGCCGAACAAGCGCAACCCCGACGTGGTGGAACTGCTGCGCGCCAGCTACGCCAGCGTGGCCGCCGCGCGCACCGAGATCGAGCAGCTGTTGTCGCTGCCCTCGGGCTACCAGCGCGACCTGCAGTTCTCCAAGGGCTCGATCTTCCACGGCGTGCGCCATGGCCTGATGGCACTGGAGCTGGTGCCCGACCTGCTGGCGCGCCTCGAGTGGAACGAGCCGGCGATGCGCGCCGCGATCGAACCGGCGATGTATGCCACCGACGTGGCGATCGAGCAGGCCGCGGCCGGCGTGCCGTTCCGCGACGCCTACCGCGCCGCCGCCGAAACCGCGGCCTCGGCGGGGCAGGGGCGCACGCCCGAGGGCAGCCTGGCGCAACGCGTTTCGCCGGGCGCGGGCCACGACCTGCGCCTGGACGAGTTGCATGCTAGGCTTGGACGTCTAGACGGCTGAATGGTGGACGGCATGGCGGCGCTGGCGGAAACTGCGGTTCACTTGCGCGAACAGCCGTTGCCGCGCTGGCGGCGCGCCGTGCTCAAGGTCGGCAGCAACCTGCTGGCGGCCGACGGCGGCGGGCTCACCGCGCGCCACGCGGCGGCGCTGGCCGGCTTCGTGGTCGCCAGCCGCGCCGCGGGGCGGCAGGTGGTGCTGGTTTCCTCCGGCGCGGTGGCCGCGGGCCGCGCGCTGCTGCGCGAGCACGCGCCGGCCGCGGGCGACCTCGCCGCGCGGCAGGCGCTGGCGGCGCTGGGCCAGGCGCCGATGATCGCGCTGTGGCAGTCGCTGGTCGCGCGGCCAGTGGCGCAGGTGCTGCTCACCCACGACGACCTGCGCAACCGCCGCCGCTACCTCAACGCGCGCACCACGCTGCGCGGCCTGCTGGCGCTCGACGTGCTGCCGGTGGTGAACGAGAACGACACCGTGGCGGTGGACGAGCTGAAGCTCGGCGACAACGACAACCTCGCCGCGATCGTCGCCGCGCTGGTGGACGCCGACCTGCTGCTGATCGCCTCCGACATCGATGCGCTGTACAGCGCCGATCCGCGCCGCGATCCCGCGGCCGTGCCGCTGGCGCAGGTCGCGGCGCTGACGCCGGAGATCCTCGCCATGGCCGGCGGCAGCGGCAGCACGGTCGGCACCGGCGGCATGCGCACCAAGCTGGAGGCGGCGGCGAAGGCCGCGGCGGCGGGCATTCCCACCGCGCTGTTCAGCGGCCGCGACGCGGCGACGGTGGCGGCGCTGGGAGCAGGGCGGTTGCGTGGCACCCTGATCGACGCCGCCGCGACCCGCATGCAGGCGCGCAAGTACTGGCTGCGCCACGCGCCGGCTGCGCCGGGCTGCATCCGCGTGGACGCGGGCGCGGCGCGCGCGCTGGCCGGCGGCCGTGCCTCGCTGCTGCCGGGCGGCATCGCCGACGCGCAGGGCGAGTTCCAGCGCGGCGATCTGGTGGAAATCTTCGATGCCGACGGCAAGGCCGTGGCGCGCGGCCTCAGCCAGTACGCCGCCGCCGAGGTGCGCCGGCTCGCCGGCCGGCACAGCCGCGACATCGAGGCCGTGCTGGGCTACAGCTACGGCCACGAGATCGTGCATCGCGACGACCTGGTCACCTTGGCGACCGAAACCACCGGAGGCATCGAGGCATGAGCGAGATCCGGACCCAGGCGCTGGCCTGCCGCGACGCGGCGCCGCGGCTCGCCGCGCTGGATAGCGCGGCCAAGGCGGCCTTGCTGCGCGACATGGCGGCGGCGCTGGAAGCGCGCTGCGCCGAGATCCTCGCGGCGAACGCGCAGGACATGGCGCAGGCCGCCGCCAAAGGCGTGCAGGGCGCGATGCTGGATCGCCTGCGCCTGGACGAGGCGCGCGTGGCTGGCATCGCCAACGCGCTGCGCGAGGTGGCCGAGCTGTCCGATCCGGTCGGCCGGGTGACGCGCCGCGAGACGCGGCCCAACGGCCTCGTGGTGGAGCGCGTGCGCATCCCGCTCGGCGTGATCGCGATGATCTACGAGGCGCGCCCCAACGTCACCGCGGACGCCGCCGCGCTATGCCTCAAGGCCGGCAACGCGGTGATCCTGCGCGGCGGCTCCGAGGCGATCCACTCCAACAGCGCGATCGCCGCCGCGCTGCATGCAGCGTTGCGCGCGCACGGCTTGCCGGAAGCGGCGGTGACGCTGGTGGAAGACCTGCGCCGCGACACCATGGTCGAACTGCTGCAACTGACCGACCTCGTCGACCTCGCGATCCCGCGCGGCGGCGAGGGTCTGATCCGCTTCGTGGCCGAACACGCGCGCGTGCCGGTGATCAAGCACTACAAGGGCGTGTGCCACCTCTACGTGGACCGCGCCGCCGATCTTGATCTCGCGCTCAGGCTGCTGATCGACGGCAAGACCTCGCGCCCCGGCGTGTGCAACGCGCTGGAAACCCTGCTGGTGCATCGCGACGTGGCCGCCGCCTTCCTGCCGCGCGCGGCGCAGGCGCTGCGCGAGCGCGGCGTGGAACTGCGCGGCGACGAGGCCAGTCGCGCGCTGGTGCCCGACATGCACGCGGCCACCGACGACGACTACGCCGCCGAGTTCCTCGCCCTGATCCTCGCCGTGCGCGTGGTGGACGATCTCGATGCCGCCATCGCGCATATCCGCCGCTACGGCTCCGACCACACCGAAGTGATCGCCACCCGCGACGAAGCCGCCGCGCAGCGCTTCGTGCAGGCGATCCGCTCCGCGGTGGTGATGGTCAACGCCTCCTCGCGCTTCAGCGACGGCGGCGAGCTGGGCCTGGGCGCCGAGATCGGCATCTCCACCACCCGCCTGCACGCCTACGGCCCGATGGGCGCCGAGTCGCTCACCGTGGAGCGCTTCGTGGTGCGCGGCGAGGGGCAGGTGCGGCACGCGGGGCAGGTCGGGCTTCAGCCCGACACGCCACGCCGGTCGGGATGAATCCCGACCCACGAAGCCGGCGCCTGCACAGCATCGAGGCAGGTCGGGCTTCAGCCCGACACACCGCGCCGATCGGGATGAATCCCGACCCACGAAGCCGGTGCCTGCGCAGCATCGAGGCAGGTCGGGCTTCAGCCCGACACGCCACGCCAGTCGGGATAAATCCCGACCCACGAAGCCGGTGCCTGCGCCGCATCGAGGCAGGTCGGGCTTCAGCCCGACACGTCACGCCGGTCGGGATGAATCCCGACCCACGAAGCCGGTGCCTGCGCCGCATCGAGGCAGGTCGGGCTTCAGCCCGACACGCCACACCGGCCGGGATGAATCCCGACCCACGAAGCCGACACCTGCGCAGCGTCGGGGTAGGTCGGGCTTCAGCCCGACACGCTACGCCGGTCGGGATGAATCCAGACCCACGAGGCCGGTGCCTGCGCAGCATCGAGGTAGGTCGGGCTTCAGCCCGACACGCCCGCCAGTCGGGATAAATCCCGACCCACGAAGCTGGCACCTGCGCAGCGTCAGGGTAGGTCGGGCTTCAGCCCGACACGCCGCGCCGGTCGGGAAGAAGCTCGACCCACGAAGCCGGCACCTGCGCAGCATCGAGGCAGGTCGGGCTTCAGCCCGACACGCCGCGCCAGTCGGGATGAAGCCCGCCCCATGGGGCGAGCCAGTCGCCGATCAGCTGGCCCAGGCCCGCACCGCCTCGGCGAACGTCAGGCAATCCGCAAAGCGGTTGTACAGCGGCGCGGGCGAGATGCGGATCACGTCGGGTTCGCGCCAGTCGCCGATCACGCCGTGTTCCATCAGGTACTCGAACAGTGCGCGGCCGCGCGCGCGGCCGCCGAGCACGCGGATCGAGAGCTGGGCGCCGCGGCGCGCGGGATCGGCGGGCGTCACCACTTCGAGCACGTCGGCGAGCCGGCTCTGCACCAGCCACTCCAGGTAGCCGGTGAGCTTGAGCGACTTCTCACGCAGGCGCGCCATGCCGGCGCGGTGGAAGATTTCCAGCGAGGCGCGCAGCGGCGCCAGCGCGAGGATCGGCGGGTTGCTGAGCTGCCAGCCGTCGGCGCCGGGCGTGGGCACGAACTCGGGACCCATCAGGAAGCGCGAGGTCTTGTCGTGGCCCCACCAGCCGGCGAAGCGCGGCAGCGCGGCGCGCGCGTGGCGCGCGTGCACGAAGGCGCCGCCCACCGCGCCGGGGCCGGCGTTCAGGTACTTGTAGCTGCACCAGATCGCGAAGTCGGCGCCGCTGTCGTGCAGTTGCAGCGGCAGATTGCCCACCGCATGCGCGAGGTCGAAGCCCACCACGCAGCCGTGCTTGTGGCCGAGTTCGGCGATGGCTTTCAGGTCGAAGGCCTGGCCGCTGCGGTATTGCACGCCGGGCAGCATTACCAGCGCGATCTGCTCGTCGTGCTCGGCCAGCGCGCGCTCGATCGCGGCCATCGAGATCGTGCCGTTCGGCTCGTCGGCCTCCAGTTCGATCAGCGACAGCGCGGGGCTGAAGCCGTGGAAGCGGATCTGCGATTCCACCGCGTAACGGTCGGTGGGGAAGGCGCCGGCCTCGATCAGGATGGCGTGGCGCTCCGGCGTGGGCCGGTAGAAGCTCACCATCATCAGGTGCAGGTTCACGCCCAGGGTGTTCATCGCCACCACTTCGGACGGCTGCGCGCCGACCACTTCGGCGAGGTGATCGCGCACGAACTCGTGGTAGTCCATCCACGGCAGGCGGCCCTTGAAGTGGCCTTCCACGCCGAGCTGCGCCCAGTCGTCCAGCTCGGCGGCAAGCGCGCCGCGCACCGCGCGCGGCTGCAGGCCCAGCGAGTTGCCGCAGAAGTAGGCGCTGTCGTGGCCCGCGTGCGGCGGGATCAGGAACTCGTCGCGGAACGCGCGCAGCGGGTCGGCGGCATCGGCGGCCTGGGCCCAGGCGGTGGTGGCTTGGTAGTCGGACATCGGTGGTTCCTGCGTGGGGTGCCAACCGTAGGAGCGCACCCTGTGCGCGATTGCGGGAAGCGAGTGAAGAGGAGTGAGGAGTGAGAGAAATGTCCGAGGCGCGAGCTGTACGCTCTCTCTCTCGCTTCTCACTCCTCTCTACTCACTCCTTATCAGTCGCGCACAGGGTGCGCTCCTACAGGTTCGGTGTTATTGCAGCCGCGCCGCGACCTCGTCGCAGCCACGGTCGAAGGCGGCGGTCCAGGCGGCGCCGGCCTGGCTCTGCTGGGGGCGCACGCAGCGCAGCTGGATCGCGTGGCCGTCCTTGTACCAGTAGCGCTCGCGGTAGTTCGAGGCCACGCCGGCTTCGCGCGCGGTGTAGCTGTAGCTGTTCGGCGCCGGCGGCTTGGCCGCGGCCTGGTAGCCGGGCAGTGCCGCCGCCTTGGCGGTGGCCTCGTCCATCCAGGCGCGGAACGCGTTGATGTCGGGCTCCTGCTTCACCGTCACCGTGACGCGCGCCAGCACCACGTGGCCGGTGGGCGAGGGGTCGGGCACCTGGAACACGCGCACTTCGGGGTCGCCGTCGGTCTGCATGATGTCCAGCCAGCCGTCCGGCGTGCTGAAGTTCACGCTGCCGCCGGCCATGCTGACTTGGGCGGCCGCGAGCGGCGCGGCGGCGAACAGGCTGGCCGCGAGCGCGATGGCGGCGACGGTGGGGCGCAGATGGCGCATGGCTATCCTCAGGCGGTGATGTCGGAAACGAAGCGGCGCTTGGGCAGGCCCAGCCATTCCAGCGCGGTGCCGTGGAACAGGCGCGCGCGGTCGGCATCGTCCAGCCCCAGGGCCTCGATGCCGCTGCCGGGCTCCTGTTCGCCCAGCGGGAAAGGATAGTCGGTGCCCAGCATCACCTGCCGGACGCCGGTCACATCCAGCAGCCAGCGCAACGCCCGGTCGTCGTGCACGCAGGAGTCGAAGTAGAAGCGGTGCAGGTATTCGCGCGGGTTGCGCGGGTTGTCGGTGGCCACCAGGTCGGGGCGCATCTTGAAGCCGTGCTCGATGCGGCCGATCGTCCACGGAAAGCTGCCGCCGCCGTGCGCCAGCATCACGCGCAGCTTCGGCAGCCGCTCCAGCACGCCGCCGAAGGCGAGGCAGCAGGCCGCGCGCGCCTGCTCGGCCGGCATGCCCACCAGCCACGGCAGCCAGTACTTCGGCATGCTGGCCATGCCCATCATGTCCCACGGGTGCACCAGCACCGCGGCGCCGAGGTCGGCGGCGGCCTCGAAGAACGGGAACAGTTCCGGCGCGTCGAGGTTCCAGTCGTTGCAGTGCGAGCCGATCTGCACGCCCTGCAGGCCCAGCTCGTCGATGCAGCGTTCCAGCTCGCGGATCGCGAGATTCGGCGCCTGCAGCGGCACCGTGCCGATGCCCGCGTAGTGGCGCGAGTAGTCGCGGCACATGCCGGCCATGTGTTCGTTCAAGTGCCGGTGCAGCTCCAGCGCCTGGTGCCCCGGCGCCCAGTACGAGAACAACACCGGCACCGTGGAGATCACCTGCACGTCCACGCCGAAGCGGGCGTAGTCGTCGATGCGGGTCTGCGGATCGAACGCCGAATCCCACACCTCGCGGAAGAACTTGCCGTCCTTGTAGATGCGGTGGCGGCCGTCGGTGTGGGTCATCACCGGGAAACGCTCGTCGCCGTACTTCGCGGCGAGGTTCGGCCAGTCGCGGGGCAGGATGTGCGCGTGGGTGTCGATCTTGAGCATCCGGGGAGTTTAGAGCGTCGGGCATGCGCAGTCCTGCGGCGGGTGCACATCGCGGGGGAGTGCGGTATTGATCGGGCAGGGGAGCCTGATTTGCTGGCTTAGTCGGTAGCTCAGTCGTTTGCTCTGAGCGTCAGTTCGCAAAGCTCCCGCAGGTAACGCGGTAATCGGCCTCGGTGTAGAAACGGACTGCTAGCCGTTGCCGCGCTGGATCACATGCTGCGCGACACCGGGGAGGTCGAGGCGGGGGTTGGCGTGAGCTGGCTCCGGTGCTGTCACCGGAGCATGCGCCTGGCCGCAATGCGAGTCTGTCGGGGAAATCCGATTCGCGAGGCCGGAAAAATTGCACTTTGGCCCCTGTTTTGCCCACGCTTGATGGTGCGTTCGAGCTTCCTAATTTTGCATCTCACTACGCGAAGGTGACGATTCTGAAAGGCGCCATGTTAAGTCGGCGTAAACTGCGGGCTTTTGAGAGGCATATCCTCAACAGCCCGCAGTTCAAGTATTCGTAGAATACGGCGTACTTATGTGTTAACAAATCGAGCTGCTTTCCTTTTCATGGGGGATATTTCCGTATATAGGCGAAAATTCCGTATATATTCCAGAGGTGCAGCTTCCAAAGCTACAAACCGTATATCTTTGGCTGTGCGAACTCCAACCCACAATCCCATAATCGGAGCCGCTCGCGCTACACATTCCACCAGTATCGCCGCCGCCACCGCCACCCGAAGAGTAAGATTTCTCTACATTGTCTATGAACTTCTGGTCGCAGCCTTTTTCTACTGGTATGTTGTTTACACCGGTCATTCCAGCAATTGAATAAGAGTATGTAAAGTATCCGCCATAGCTGTTTGAGCGCCACATATCCTTTCCTACTGCTTTCTCGCCAAGCTCATCCAGCTTCATCATGGCGGCTGCTTGTGCGGCGTGAACGGTATAACCCTTTAATCGTGCAACTACAATGTCGGTAGTACTAATTTTAACTGGCACTGGCGGGATCGGGAGTGGAAGCATGGCACTACAAGCAATGGCCACGCCAGATACCAATAAGAGCATAAAAACGGTAACTTTCAACATCACGAAATCATCCTTGTAGTTGGGTGAGGTGTTAGTTCTTAATCGGAGGTAATGGTCTTGGGTCAAAGTGTGAACCCATTGGATTGCTTTTTCTGAATTCACCAAGAATTTCCAAGGCCTTGCCATTTGCATTGGCTTTTTGCTCGGGCGACAGGGTGTGCGTAAACATCACCTCTCTCACGAAGCCTGCGCGCCAATCACCGCGCATCTCCGCTACGCGGGAAATCGCGTAGCCAAGTTCAGGATTTCCGAATTTTTTGCTACTGTCCAAATAAGATGCCAAGGTATTCAGCGCGAAGCCTGAGCCATTCATTCCTGCAGTTAGCAACTTGCCACTGGCTTCTGGGTCACCATGTGCAAATTGCCTTGCTGCCAACATGACCCCGGCGATCTGATCACCATGCGCAGCAGCAGCCTCTAAGATGACATCAGATGCAGCGGAGTAGGCTAGCCACTGCTGTTCATTGGGGAAGCCGTTACGATCAAGCCATTGCTGCTCTTCCCGGCTTTGAGCAACGAACGGATCACTTCCCATAGGTAAGCCGACTCGCGACTTCGGGATATTGGGGAATGGATCTATTCCAATAATCGGCTTCGGTGGCCCGCCCGTCACGGGAATGAAATAGTCTTGCTGTGTGCTGATGTCTTGAGCTTCGGAAGCTTTTTGTGAATCTCCGACAGTCGGCTTTGCTTTGGTGGTTGATGATTCCTGGCCAATTTGAACGGTTTTTTCTGGGGGGGCATCTGCATGATGTTTAACAAGAAAAACTACGCCAAGAGCGCACGTCAACACGGATAGAGCAATCTGCCATTGCTTCATTCGTAAACATCCTTTCACACGGAATCTGTGGGCTCTCGAAACCTACCATGTCAATGCTCCGCGCATCAACCTGATTAGAGAGCAGTTTGAACAACCCGTTTCGCCGTCGGTGTATCGCATTCGAATGATCCGGCAACGGTTCGCCGTTCGCCGGGTGTGCGTCTTGCCGGGGACTCGTGGCCGCCACGGCGCGCTGTGCATCGTGGCGAGACTTCCCCTCACGCCATCCCCATCGCGATCCGGTGTTTCGTCGTCAGCCGGCGCAGGTTGTGCGTGAAATTGATCAAGCCAAGGCACACGCCGCGCGCGCCAGCCCTGCGCAGCGCAAGGGACGGCCGCGCCGGAACAGGTCGATGCGTGCGAACACGTGCTCGATCCGCGCCCGCACCTTCGCACGTGCCGCGTTCCAGGCTTGCTGCTGTTTCGTCAGCGGCTGGTTCGCCTGCGCCTTGTGCATCGTGCGGTCCTTCAGGTCGTGGTCCCGGCAGCGCAACAGAGGTCAGAGTGCACTTCCCACCGCCCGAATTCACCGACTGAAAATCACCCCTTCCCCGCCACCGCCTGCGCCCGCCGCAGTACATGGGCCAGCGTGTTGATGTTGTCGGTCAGCCGAACGCTGAGCCGGATCAGCGATTCGGCCTCGGCCGGCTCGCTACCCACCTGCAGCGAGCCAGCCAACGAAAGCAGGGGTCAGAGTGTACTTTCCGAAGCCAATACGACAGAAATTACACTTTAACCCCCGGTTTTCTTCACCTCCCATTGCTTTGGCGAATCTTCAGTGACTGAAGTCTTCCAGTGTCAATGTAATGGAGCTGGGGTCGCCGTTTTCCATCGCTCGAATGACGGCTTGCCGTTCAGCGTGCTCGATCCAGTTGCGTAGATCGCGCCCACTGCGACCGTGTGCGTGTCCAGCTAGGTGGTGGAGTTCACTTGACAGGTCGAATGCAAGCGGCTTGTTGGCAAGCATGACGGCCAGCAGTTGGCGTAGCGCATCCTCATCCGGCAATGGAATTTCGATCTGACGCGGCAGGCGTGAGAGCACGGCAGGGTCGATCTGGTCGAGGCGGTTGGTCGCAGCCAGCACGAAGACATGCTGCGGGCTGGCTTTGGCCCCATCCATTTCCTGCAGGAGCTGGCCAACGATTTCGGTCATGATGCTGTCGTTGGACGCACCACGGGTCCCAGCGATAACGTCGATTTCATCGATGAACAGCAGCGCGGGTGCGGCTTCGCGCGCGAGGTCGAATAGTTCCTTGACCTTCTGCCCACTTTGCCCCAGCCAGCCCTGCTTGATGTCGGCGGTGGCGGCGGCTATGAAACGCAGACCGGTTTCGTTGGCCAAGGTGCGGGCGATTTGGGTTTTTCCGGTGCCTGGTGGTCCGTACAGCAGCAGGCCGCGCGGGACGGCGATGCCCTTGGTTTGGAACGCGTTGGCATGCGCCAGCATGCCGGCAGTAGCCTTCAGCTCTTTCAGCGTGACTGCTGGCAGGACGAGAGTGTCCCAGCGCGCATCGGATGCGGTGATGGTGCCGCTTTGCTGACGCAGGCTGGCGACATGCCGTTCGAGCAGGCTGTTGTCGAGCATGGCACCGGCATCAATGTCGCGCGCAAGTCGCTTGGCTACGCCGGCAAGATCGCGTCCGGAGATGCCTTCGGTCATGTTGCCTGCGTCTTGTGGCAGCGCCGTTGTTACCCCCAGTTCGGCCAAGGCGGCGCTGAGGATAGCCACGCGCTGGGGCGTATCCGGCAGGCCGATCGAGACTTGTTCTTCGAATCGGGAGAGAACGGCAGGGTCGATCAGATCCTGGCGATTGGTCGCGCCCACCACCAAAACGCTGGATTGCTTGCTGAAGCCATCCCATTGGGCGATGAAGGTGTTGATCACGTCCTCGGTATTTTTATCGGTATTGACTGCGCCGCGTCTGGAAAACACGCCGTCGCACTCGTCCACGAAAAGCACCGCACGGGGTTCGGCAAGCGCTTTGTTCCACAAGGCCTTGACCCGCTCGCCGCTTTCACCAATGTAGGTGGCTTTCAGATCGGGCAGGGTCAACGGGAAAAACGCGCAGCCCATGCTGTCAGCCAGCGCTTTTGCAATCAATGTCTTGCCGGTGCCCGGCGGGCCGTAGAGCAGCAGTCCACGCGGAGCGGTGGGTTTCCCTGCGGAGAAGTCTGCCGCCATGGCCATCAACCTGCGTTTGGTTGCATCCGGCAGGATCGTGCCTTTCCAGGCATCTTCCGGATTCAGTGCCTGCGCAGGCGTGTTGCGCTTGGAGCGCAAGGTGCGGTCGCGCTCGGCTTTTTCGCCGGAATGCAGGAACAGATCGCAGAGCGCATCGAACTCATGCGCCAACGTTTTGACTTCGTCCGACAGCGGGGGCAAGGCGTTGTTCTGGTAGAGATCCCTGAACCATGCAATCACCGGCAGCTTGCCTTCGGTTCGCATCGGGATGAGGACGGCGCCGTTGCCTTTGGCGTCGCTGACGGCCACCACGATGTCGCCTGGCTCGATGCTGCGACCGCTTTTCCATTGCGCCCAACCAAACCCGGACGCGCTGTCTTGCACCTGCGCGCAGACATATTGATCGGGGAACTCCCCCTCCATCTGGCGGGATTCCAGGCGCATCAGGCTGAAGCGATGTCTGGCCAAAGACAGCCGAGGCAAGACAAGGAGTTCGAAGGCAACTGCCGCAGCGATGGCAGTGAGATAGGGCCAGTAGCCAATGATGGGCAACTGGAACCCTGCTTTTGGCAGCAGTAACCATGTCAGCACCATCACCACGAGGCTCCATTTGGACGGCGTCAGTAGCGGAACCGGCTGTGATTTTTCGGCGAGGGACGCCATTGGGCGCAGTATTCGCCGCAGTCTGCGGGTGGCGAAGTGCGCGCGTAGCGTACCGTCGATACGCTGGGAGAAGGCTCTTAGCTGGGCTTCTGCCGCCTGGGGAGAGGATGGTTTGCCTGCGTGTTTAAGCGTGGCGGGGGAAGGCATGATTGCAGGTTGCTCCTGTGTCTGGGGCGTGCTTGGCGATCCGTTGCTATTTTAAGGCAATGCTGAAAAAGCCCGCCTTGGACCTTTTCAGCGTTGCTGAGTCCGGCACAGGTCCAGACTCGGCTGACGCCGGATCAAGCACTGGCGTGCTTGATCCGCAGGCGCGCCATCAAAAACAGGCAAAAACAGGAAAACAGGGGGGTCAGAATGCACTTCCCCCTACCCGAATCCGTCGCCTAAAAATCACCCCTTCCCCGCCGCCGCCTGCGCCCGCCGCAGCACATGGGCCAGCGTGTTGATGTTGTCGGTCAGCCTGTCGCTGAGCCGGATCAGCGATTCGGCCTCGGCCGGCGCTTCGGTCTGCACCAGTGAGCCAGCCAGCGCCTGCTGCAGCGCGCGCAGGTCGGGCAGGCCATCCGGGGCGCGTTGTTCGCGCAGCGCATCGGCGATGGATTGCACTGCGTCCGCGCAGGTGGCGACGAAGGCGCTTGCGGCGGCGGGGCGCGAGGGCGAGGCGTCGCCCAGCGCTTCCAGCGCCATCGCGCTGCGCGCCAGCCGGTTGCCGTGGGCCAGCAGCGCGCGCGCCAGTTCCAGCAGTGCTGACGGCGTGGCCGGTTCCACCCGCATGCGTTCGATCGAGGCCTGCGCGTTGGTGCGCGCCAGCCGCGCCAGCGTGCGCGCCTCGCGCCGCACGTCGCCTTGCCCGGGCCGGGCAAGCGCGCGCAGGTAGCCGGCGTAGGCGTCCAGCATGTCGGCGAGCGCGGCGCGGGCGTGGGTGCGTTCCCAGGTGGGCCAGACCACGTAGGCGAGCATGGCCATGCCGCAGCCCAGCGCGGTGTTGACCACGCGGTCCATCACCGCCACGCCGGAGTCGACGCCTTCGAACGAGAGCAGGATCACCACGGTGCCGGTGAGCGCCGCCACCGCGATGCCGTAGTGCGCGTTGGCCAGCCAGCGGAAGGCCATGCACAGCAGCGCCATCAGCGCGAGGTGCGCCCACGGCTGCGCCGGGGTGACCAGCAGCAGCGCGGTGGTGAGCACCAGGCCGAGCACGGTGCCGACCACGCGCAGCAGGCCGAAGTTGAAGGTGGCGGCGAAGTCCGGGCGCAGCACGATTGCGGTGGTCATCGGCAGCCAGTAGCCGTGCGGCAGCTTGAGCGCGCGGGCGAGCAGCAGCGCCGCGCTGAGGCAGATCGCCATGCGCACGGCGTGGCGGAACGCCACCGAGCGCGGGGTGAGGTTGGCGCGCAGCACGGCGCGGATCGCGCCGCTCTGCAGCGGACGCGGCAGTTGCGTCTCCTCCGCTTCCGCGCGCAGCTCGCCGCGGCTGCCCGCCCAGTTCGCGTTGCGCACCGCGGCGGCCAGCTGGCCGTCCAGCGCGCGCCAGTGCGGGGCCAGCGCATCGGCCGCGGCCGTGCCGCCGGGTCTGCTCGCCGCGTTTCGGCGCAGCGCTTCGAGCGCCTGTTCCGCCGGCTGCGGCGGCTCGGTGGTTTCCAGCGCGTGCGCGATCGCCTCCAGCACGCGCGCGGCATCCTCGCGCTGGCGCGCGTACGCGGCGGGGTCGGCATGCAGCTCGGCCATCGCCATCAGTTCCAGCCGGATGCGCTCGGCCAGCTCCAGCAGCACGGTGAATGCTTCCATCGCGCGGCCGTGCGCGCGGTAGCGGCCGAGCAGGGTGTGCTGCAGCTCGGTCATCGCTTCGGTGAGCGCGGGATTCGCGGCGTCGTCGCGGCCGCGCTGGCGCGCCAGCGCGGCGAGGCCGGCGTACAGCCCGGCCAGCGCGCGGCGCTCCGGCAGGAAGCGCTGCAGCGGCCACGCCGCCAGCGCGAACAGGGTGAGCAGCAGGCCGCCGCAGACGATCGCGCCGGCGGCGGCCAGCGCCGCCCCGGGCGCGATCGGCGAGGCGGCGGCGATCACCAGCAGGATCATGCTGGTCATGCCCACGCGCGCGGCGTCCACGCCGAACACCACCAGCATGCCGCCGCAGAAGCCGAACGCGGCGGTGGCCAGCAGCATCGGCAGCAACTGGCCGCCGATGGTGAAGCCCAGCAGCGCCGCCAGGCCCGCCGCCAGCGTGGCCAGCAGCAGCCGGCGCATGCGCTGGCGGTACGGGCCGGGCTGGTCGGAGAACATCGTGTCCAGCGCGCCGGCGCCCACGCCCAGGCCCACCTGCGGATAACCCGTGGCCAGCCCCACGCCCAGCGGCAGCACCACCGCGAGGGTATTGCGCAGCACCACCCACAGCGGCACGTCCGGACGCTTGATGCGCGTCAGGCTCTCGATGAGGTGGGCGCGCAGGGAGTAGGCGCTGGAGGGCATCAAGGAGAGGAGTGAGTGGAGAGGAGTGAGGAGTGAGAGAAGAGCGGGCGTGTGCTCCTTTGCCTGGGGAGAAGTGAGGCACTTGTGGGGGAGGCGGAGCGAGCCAGGCTTTTACTCACTCCTCACTCCTCTCCACTCACTCCTCGCTCTCTCAGGCTCGGCCGGCGAACTCGCCGGTCAGCGTGTTCACCCACACCTTCTCGTCGTTGGTGATGTACTCGGGCACCTGGATTTCCACGCCGGTGTTGAGCTTGGCCGGCTTGGTGCGCTTGGTGGCGCTGGCGCCCTTCAGCTCGGGCGCGGTGTCGACCACGGTGAGCACCACGCTGGTGGGCACCTGCAGGCCCACCGGGGCTTCGTCGATCAGCTGCACGTAGTAGCCTTCCACGTCCTCGACGATGTAGCCGGCGTTGTCGCCCACCAGCTCGGGGCCGAGCAGGTACTGGGTGTAGTCCTCCGCGTCCATGAACACGTAGGCGTCGCCGTCCTTGTAGGAGAAGTTCGCGGCGCGGCGCACCAGGTCCATCTCCTTGAGGTCGTCGTCGGCGCGCAGGCTGAGGTCGAACTTGCGCCCGCCGGGGATGGAGTAGAGCGTGAAGCGGAAGGTGACGTTGCCGCCGCGCGCGGTGGGCGAGCTGCGCTCGATGTCGCGCACCTGGTACACGGTGCCTTCGTGCTCGACCACGTTGCCTTTCTTGACGTCGGAAGCTTTCATAAGTCAGAAGTGAGTGAATTAGGAGTGAGGAGTGAGAGAAGAGCAAGGCGTGGCCTTTCGGGCCGTCATTCCCGCGAACGCGGGAATCCATCTTCGTGCCGTGCTGCCGAGAGCAAAATGGATTCCCGCTTGCGCGGGAATGACGCCGGGAGCGCGGGTTATTTCGGCTGCAAGCGCACCGCGCCGTCCAGACGGATCGTCTCGCCGTTGATGTAGCGGTTGGTGAGGATGAAGGCCACGGTGGCGGCGAATTCCTCCGGCTTGCCGAGGCGCGAGGGGAACGGGATCGAGGCGCTGAGCGACTGCTGCACGGCCTCGGGCATGCCATCCACCATCGGCGTCCAGAAGATGCCCGGCGCGATGGTGGCGACGCGGATGCCGAAGCGCGACAGCTCGCGCGCCATCGGCAGGGTCATGCCGACCACGCCGCCCTTGGACGCGGAGTAGGCGGCCTGGCCGATCTGGCCCTCGAAGGCGGCGACGGAAGCGGTGTTGACGATCACGCCGCGCTCGCCGTCCTCGCCCGCCTCGTTGCCCTGCATCAGCGCCGCGCCGGCCTTGGCCACGTTGAAGCTGCCGACCAGGTTCACCATCACGGTGCTGGCGAAAGTGTTGAGCGCCATCGGGCCTTCCTTGCCCAGCACGCGGCCGGCGCCGAGGATGCCGGCGCAGTTCATCACCACGTTCAAGCCGCCCATCGCTTCGCGCGCGGCGGCGACGTTGGCGGCCACGCCGTCCTCGCTGGTGACGTCGGTGCGGAAGAAGCGCGCGGCGGCGCCGAGTTCCTTCGCCGCGGCCTGGCCCTTGTCCTCGTTGACGTCGAACAGCGCCACCTGCGCGCCGTGCGCCACGAGGTGCTGCGCCACCGCGTGGCCGAGACCGGAGGCGCCGCCGGTGATGATCGCCTTGACCTGATTGAGCTGCATGGGAAATCCCCGAAACCGAATGCCGAAAGGCGACCATGTTAGCCGAGCGGCGGCGGTTGCTGCAGGCTGAACGCGAAACCCGCCGGGCCGGCGCGGTTCATGCCGGATTGGGCCGGCCCGGGCGAGTTTTGTGCCGGGTCGCACAGGGGCATCGGGCGGCCGCCGGTACGATGCGGGGCCGATGGTTCATCGAGTGGAGATCGACATGAAGAAGCTGCTGAGTCTGCCCATGGTGTGCGGCGCGATGCTGGCGCTGGCCAGCGGCTCCGCATTGGCGCAGGACCACGGGCATGGCCATGGCCGCGGGCATGATCGCCAGCAGGACGACGGCGATCGCGGCCGCTGGCGCGACGATGGCGATGCCCGTTACGTCCGTTATGGCGACGACGACCATGGCCACGGGCATGGTCACGGCCATGCCTATGGCCACTACAAGAACTGGCACGACCGCGGCGAGCACGAGGGCTGGTACCGGCGCGGCGGCTATCTGCCGGTGGAATACCGCAGCACGCGTTACGTGGTGTACGACTGGCGCGACGCTCGCCTGCGCGAGCCGCCGCCCGGCTACCGTTGGGTGCGCAGCGACAACGGCGACTTCCTGCTGGTGGCGATCGCCACGGGTGTGATCGTCGACCTGCTGCTCAGCCACTAGGGACGGTCTGATTTTGCTCGTCATCCCAGCGAAAGCTGGGATCCAGTGCCTGCAGATCATTAAACGCAAAGACGCTGATTCCTGCTTTCGCACACTGCTGTCCGGAATATCCGATGTTTCAGTTCGCAGACTCCAAGCACCGCAGGCTCTCGCTTTGAACAACGAAGCCGAGCGACTTGAATTCGCGCAAGCGCAGACTAGTGAGTCCCTCTCCCTCCGGGAGAGGGTGCCGGCAGGCGGGTGAGGGTTCGGGCGAAGCGAGGCGTTTCGGCAAGTCCGAACACTCTCCCCCGGCCCCTCTGGGGCCAGCCTGCATGGATGGCGTAACGGCGCGTCCGCGATGCGGGCACGCCGGTTTCGTTAGGTTCGTCCCAGCAGCGCATGCAGCGCCGGATCGCCGGCCAGCGCGGCGAACGGACGCACGGGCGCCGGCGGGCAGGCGGCCGGCTGCAGTTCCTTCTGCCACACGCCCACGTCCCACCACTGGCCCAGCTTCCAGCCGCTTTGCCGCCACACGCCGGCGGGCGCGAAGCCCAGCGCCTCGTGCATCGCCACGCTGGCGGTGCCGGGCAGGGTGATCACGCCCACCGCCTGGGTGAGGCCTTGCAGGCGCATCGCGTCGAGCAGCACGCCGTACAGCCGCCGCGCGATGCCGCGGCGTTGCGCGGAGGGATGCACGTAGATCGAGGTTTCGGCGATCCAGTCGTAGGCGGCGCGTTCGCGGAAGCGGCCCGCGTAGGCGTAGGCCAGCACGGCGCCGGCTTCCTCCCACACCAGCCACGGGTAGAGCGGCAGGCGCGCCAGCAGGCGCTCGCGCATCGCCGCCGTACCGGGCACGACGTTCTCGAACGTGGCGACGCCGTCGGTGACGTGCGGCGCGTAGATCGCGTGGATGGCTTCGGCATCCTGTTCGCGGGCGATGCGGATGGTGGCCATGGCGTTCACAGTTCGCGGAGGAACCAGCGGTCGCAGCCGTGGTGGCCGGTACCGCCCATCGGCGCGCAGATCGGCGCGAAGCCGCTGCGCACGTACAGCGCCTGCGCCGCGTCCATGCCGGTCAGCGTTTCCAGGTAGCAGCGGCGGAAGCCATGGGCGCGCGCCGCGTCGAGGCAGCGTTCGATCATGGCCTTGCCCGCGCCGATGCCGCGTGCCTCCGGCAGGAAGTACATCTTGCGCAGCTCGCACACGTCCGGCTCGCCGCCGGCCAGCGGCGCCACGCCCGCGCCGCCGACCACCACGCCGCCGAGTTCCAGCACGAAGTAGCTTGAGCGCGGCTGTGCGTAGGCCGCGTACATGCCGTCGACTTCGGTGTCGTGGATCGCGAAGCCGGGGCCGTCGGCGCCGAACTCGGGCATCACGGTGCGGATGATCGCGGCGATGGCGGCGTCGTCGCGCGGTTCGATGGGGCGGATCAGCCTGTCCTGGGTCATGGCAATGGATGGGCGCAAGCGGTGTAGTGTTCGGCATTCTCGCACCGGATCTGTCGATGTTGCTCTACGACGCCATCAGCCCCGCGCCGCGCTGCCTGCGCATGTTCGTGCTGGAGAAGGGCCTGCAACCGCCCTCGGTGGCGGTGGACGTGATGGCGGGCGAAAACCGCGAAGCCGCCTACCTCGCGCTCAACCCGGCGGGGCAGACGCCGGCCTTGCGGCTGGACGACGGCCGCACGCTGGCCGAGGCGGTGGCGATCGCCGAATACCTGGAGGAGCTGCATCCCGAGCCCGCGCTGATCGGCCGCACGCCGGAAGAACGCGCGCAGACGCGGCAGTGGTGGCGGCGGGTGGAGCTCAACGTTACCGAGTTCATCCACAACGCCTTTCACTACGCCGAAGGCCTGCCGCGCTTCGCGCCGCGCATCCCGGTGGCGCCGGAGGCGGCCGCAGGGCTGAAGCGCATCGCGCAGGATCGCCTTGCCTGGCTGGATCGGATGATGGGCGACGGCCCGTACCTGTGCGGCGAGCGCTTCACTGCCGCCGACATCTGGCTCTACGTATGGCTGGATTTCGGCGCGGGCGTGAACCAGCCCTTCGACCGCACGCTGCCATGGATCGGCCCGTGGTTCGAGCGCGTGGCGGCAAGGCCCGCGGCCGCCGCCAGCCGCAAGCTGCTGGCCTCGCCATGAATCTGCCGGTGCGCTGCCGCATGGTGAGCATCGTGGCGCTGCGCGGCACGGGTGCGGCCACGCGCATGCTGGTGGTGCGCCGTGCCGGTGCGTACCTGCACGGCGTGTGGAGCTATGTCGCCGGCCACATCGAGTCGGGCGAAGCCGGCTGGCAGGCGGCCTTGCGCGAGCTGCGCGAGGAGACGGCGCTGGCGCCCGAATCGTTCTGGGCCACCAGCTTCTGCGAGCAGTTCTACGCGGTGCGCAGCGACAGCATCGAACTGGTGCCCGCCTTCGTGGCGCGCGTGGCCGACGACGCCGAGGTGCACCTGAACGGCGAACACTCCGCGTACCGCTGGGTTTCGTTGGACGAGGCCTTCGAGCTGCTGCCGTTCGGTGGGCAGCGCGAGCTCATCGCTTACGTGCGCCGTGAATTCGTCGAGCGCCGGCCCTCGCCGTCCCTGCGCATCGCGTTGGCCTGATACCACTCGTGCTCCAGCCCGGTGGTTTTTGTTCGTCGTTCCCGCGAGGCGCTTTTCAACAGCCGAGGGCTGGTCAAGCGGGAATCCATGGTCTTTCGAAGGCACTGGATTCCCGCTTTCGCGCACTGCTGTCCGGAATATTTCGCCGGTGATCTGCTCCCCTCTCCCTCCGGGACGGGTGCTCGCGAGAACCATTGGATTCCGCACCCTGGCTCGCCTGCGGCGGGCTTTCGGACACCTGCCGCAGCGCGCTTTTCCCCTCTCCCACTGGTGGGAGAGGGGTTGGGGGAGAGGGGCTTTTTCCCTCGCGCTTTCGCAAGTTTCAAAGCGGTTTCGGTCGCCTGCCGGCGCCCGAGTCACTTCTCTTTGCTGGCCCAAAGAGAAGTAACCAAGAGAAATGGCCTGTTCAATCCGCCGACCCTACAAGCAAGCCGTGTCGAAGACATTGGATCAACGCTCGTCGACACGTGGCCCTACAGCGACCACCCCGCGACGTATCTGGAAACTGAGGAACCGAAACTCGCAGCGCTTCGCTTCGCTTGGCTTGGCGCTATGTCTCCCTCCCCTGCGTGCAGGGGAGGGTTGGGGTGGGGTGCTCTTGATCTTGCTGTTGCTTCTGCGCGCAGGAGCGCGCTGCTTTTCCCGGGGCCCCTCGGCGACGGTGAGGCGGGGACGAAGAGGCCGCGCAGCGGGCGAGCCCAAGGATGGGCTCGCCTTTTCGCGCGGGCAGGAGCCCGCTCGAAAAGCCCGGCCCCGACTCACGGACTTTCCGTCCATGGATGGACGGAAAGCGACGCCGCGGGGTGTCGTTTTCTCTTGGCTACTTCTCTTTTGGGCAAGCAAAAGAGAAGTAGCTCGGGCGCCGGCAGGCGCACGAAACCGCTTTGTCGCTCGCGATACCACAGAAGCAAGAGCCCCCAACCCTCTCCCGGAGGAAGAGGGATTCACCAATCAGCACCTTCCCGAATTCGAGTCGCTCGGCTTCGTCGTTCATGGCGAGAGCCTGCGGTGCTTGGAGCCTGCAAACTGGAACATCGAATATTCCGGGCAGCAGTGCACTTTCGCGGGAATGACGACATGACCATCCTTGCTCACGACCGCGATTTCGCATGAGTCGAACCTCTATGGCCGCGCCTCGGGGCGGCGATACACGGTGCCGTCCTTCATCACGAACACCGGATGCGCGAGGTCGCCGATATGCGCGCTCGGGTCGCCGGCGAAGGCGGCGAGATCGGCACGCAGGCCGGGTGCGATGCGGCCGAACACGGTCTGCTGGCGCAGGATCTTGGCGGCCGCGTCGGTGGCGGCGTGCAGTGCCTGCGCGGGCGTCATGCCGTCGGCCACCATCGCGGCGGGTTCGCGCCAGTTCTCGCCGTGCGCGAACACGCCCACGTCGCTGCCGTTGCCGATCGTCACGCCGAGCTTGAGCGCGGTACGAAATGCGTGCGCGGATTCCTGCATCGCCGGCGTGGGCGCCGACTGCCCGGGCACGTAGTGCTGGAAGTATTCGGCGGTGGCTTCCACCGCGGTGAGCGTGGGCTCGTAGGCGATGCCCTTCTGCTTCATCAGGCGGAAGGTGGCCTCGCTGGCGCCGTAGCCATGCTCGATGCTGTCCACGCCGGCCTCCACCGCGTTGCGCACGCCCGCTTCGCTGGCCGCATGCGCAGCGACCGGGCGGCCGATCTGGTGGGCCGCCGCCACGATGGCGCGGATCTCGGCCGGGGACAGCGTGGGCATGGTCTCGCCGTGGTCGCCCACGCGGTAGTCGGCGTACAGCTTGATCCAGTCGGCGCCGCGCGCGGCCTGTTCGCGCACGGCGGCCACGGCGGCATCCACGCCGGTGACCGGCTGCGCGCCCTGCGGCAGCTCCAGGTCGGGCCGGAAACCGCGCGGCCCCGGCCCGTAGCTGGCGGTGGCGACGATCGCGCGGGTGGCGACGAACAGGCGCGGGCCGGGAATCAGCCCTTCCTCGATCGCGCGCTTGACCGACACGTCGGCGAAACCGGCGCCCTCGGTGCCTAAGTCGCGCAACGCGGTGAAGCCGGCGAGCAAGGTGTCGCGCGCGTGCTTCGCCGCTTCCAGCGTGCGGTAATCCTGCGGCTCGGTGAGCACCTGGTCGTTCCACAGCGTCTCGTTGTACGGATGCAGGAACAGGTGCGAATGCAGGTCGACGAGGCCGGGCGTGAGGGTGGCGCCGGGCAGCTCGACGCGCTGCGCGTCGGCGGGCGCCTGGATGCTCGCGCGCGGGCCCACCGCGGCGATCGCGCCGTCGTGTACCAGCACGGCCCAGCCGGTGTGCGCGACGTCGCCGTCGGCCGTCCACACGCGCTCGGGCAGCAGCAGCCAGTCGCCCTTCGGTGCCGTCGCGGCAGCGGCGACCAGCGAACACAGCAGGAGCAGCAGGAGGGCCGCCGTCCGCCGGATCATCGGGCTTGCGCGCATCGTTTCGTCCCCGCGTCGATCGAGGCCCCGATGATAGCGAGCGGGACGCGGCTGGCGTCAGCCGGCGGTGGTGCGCGCCCGGGTGACGCGGCTGGCGCTGTCCTTGTGCAGTTGCGCGGACAGCCACGCGCCGGTGGCGACCAGCAGGTCGAGGTCGACGCCGGTCTGCATGCCCATGCCGTGCAGCATGTAGACCACGTCCTCGCTGGCCACGTTGCCGGTGGCGCCCTTGGCGTAGGGGCAGCCGCCGGTGCCGGAGACGGCGCTGTCCACCACGCGCACACCTTCTTCGAGGCAGGCGAGGATGTTCGCCAGCGCCTGGCCGTAGGTGTCGTGGAAGTGCACGGCCAGCGCAGCCATCGGTACTTCCTGCGCCACCGCGTGCAGCATCGCGCGCGCCTTCGCCGGCGTGCCCACGCCGATGGTGTCGCCCAGCGAGACTTCGTGGCAGCCGAGCTCGTGCAGGCGACGCGCCACGCGCACCACATCGCTCACCGGCACGTCGCCCTGGTACGGGCAGCCCAGCACGGTGGAGACGTAGCCGCGCACCGCCACGCCGTCGGCTTTCGCGCGTTCCAGCACGGGCATGAAGCGCTCGATGGATTCGTCGATGCCGGCGTTGATGTTCTTGCGGTTGAACGCCTCGCTGGCGGCGGAGAACACCGCGACCTCGGTGGCGCCCACCGCGCGCGCGCGCTCGTAGCCCTGCAGGTTCGGCACCAGCACCGGATAGCTCACGCCCGGCACCTTGCGGATGCCGGCGAACACTTCCGCCGCGTCGGCGAGCTGCGGCACCCATTTCGGGCTCACGAAGCTGGTGGCCTCGATGGTCGTGAGGCCGGTCGAGGAGAGGCGGTCGATCAGCGCGATCTTCACCTCGGCCGGCAGCAGGGTCTTCTCGTTCTGTAGGCCGTCGCGGGCGCCGACTTCGACGATGCGGACATGGTTGCTGATAGTCATGCCGTTGAGCATAGCGCGATCCCGTCGGTGACGACGGCGAAACTTGATCAGTGTTGCCTTAACGCAGTTGATCCAGGTGCATCTGCTTCAGATAAGGATCGTAGAGCGCTTGCGCCTGCGGGCCGGTCATGCCGCTGGCCGAGACGCCCTTGTCGCGCGATTGCACGACGAGCACGTAACGGTCCTTGAGCACCGCCGACATGGAGTCCTCGCTGGGGTCACCCTTGGCGCCGACATGGATCACGATCGGCTCGCCCGAGGGGGCCGTTTCGATCACCGGCAAATAGTCAGGGCCACCGATAACCTGCAACATCACTGGTTGCTGTTCCATGGCCTTGCGGGTTGCCACATCACCCTGCACAGCGAACTGAGTCATGGAGCGGGTGGTATCGGCCGTTCGCTTCAGCATGTCGACGATCATCGCCGGCTGCTTGTCGAAGTCGGGCGAGCGCGTGTCGGTGAGCGTGATATCCACCTGTTTGCCGCCATCCTTGCCGTAAACGGCGCGGACACTGTTGAACTCGCAGTCCCAGTACCAGAACGGCAGATCACCGATCGTGGCTTTGGGTGGCATGGCCTTGAGCAGTGGGTTGCCTGCGCATTTCGCGGTGGATTCGGCGAGATCCCTGGCGTCCGCCGCATCAGCCGAGACCTGGCTGTCTACTGGCATGTGAGTGGGAGCGGTGCCGTCGTTGGCGGGCTTGCCGCAGGCCGCGAGCAGGGTGAGGGCCAACAGGGGTGGCAACCGTCGCAGCGACGGCGAAGCGAACGCTTTGCGCATGACGCATTCCTTGCTGAGAGGGTGCCGCGACAGGGCCGCGGCACCGGGAGGGTTACTGGACGACCAGTTCCACGCGACGGTTTTTTGCGCGGCCCGCATCATCGGCGTTGCTGGCCAGCGGTGCCAGCGACGCGACGCTCTTGGCCGTCATGCGCGCGGCGGGCACCTTGTAGTCGGCGGCCAGCGCCTTGGCGACGGCGTCGGCGCGACGCTGCGAGAGGTCGAGGTTGTGCGCGAACTGGCCCTGGCTGTCGGTGTGGCCGACGATGTACACCTTGAGCCTGGGGTTGTCGTTGAGGAGCTTGGCCATCTCCGCCAGCTCGGGTTTGGACTCGGGCTTGAGCTCGGCCTTGTCGGTATCGAAATAGATGCCGTACAGCGCGACCTTGCCTTCGCTGGTGAGCGCGTTCTGCATGCTCCTGGCGTCCAGCACCTGCACCTGGCCGGTCTTCATGGCCTTGGGCTCGACGACCTGTTCGTAGACGTAGGTTTCGTCCTTGCGGGTGGAGTGCTCGCTGGTGGTCACATAGAGGAACACCCAGGTATCGCCGGCCGCGTCGGAGCGCTTGGCCAGGTAGGCGCGCTGGTTGTCGGCGTCGAATGCGATGTCGAAGCGCGGCTTGGCCGGGATGACGGTGCCGCTGTTGATCACCGCCGAATCGAAGCCGCTGCCGCAGTCGCGGCCTTTGCAGCTGAACACCATCTGGAACTTGCCGGCGGCCAACGCCTGCTCGTAATTGCGGCCCACTTCCAGTGCGGAATGGCCGCCGGGGATGGTGTAGCCGATGCGGGTGATGCGGCCCTCGGCGGACTTCATGTCCTTGTAGTTGTATTCGATGGGCTTGTTCGGCATCCAGGCTTCGTCGTAGTCGACCTGGCTGTAGGCATTGATGCTGGCGCCGTTGAAGCGGGTGAGTAGCGGATGATCCTTGCTGCCCTTGACGTCCGCGGCATGCGAGCCGAACGGAAGCGAAGCGAGAAGCAGCAAGGCGAACATCGGGGTCGAGCGTGACATGCGGAACTTCCTTGGTTGGGCTTGCCAGATCGGCAGCGCGCTTTTTACCCGCAAAATCCTTCGCGGGGATGACCGCTGGCTGATCGCGTTCAGCCAGCCGTCAACCGATCGGCCGGCAAATCAGTCGGCAAAGCGCACCAGCACCGCATCCGCTTCCACGAAATCACCTTGCGTGGCGCTCACGCTCTCGATGGTGCCGGCGCGCGGCGCCTTCAAGGCCAGCTCCATCTTCATCGCCTCCATCACCAGCAGTTCCTGGCCTTCCTCCACCGTGTCGCCGGGCTTGGCCTTCACCAGCACGATGCGGCCGGGCATGGGCGCGATGATCTGGTTGCCGCCGGCGCTGTCGCTGGATTTCCACGCGTAGGCTGCGGCGCGCTCCAGCCGCCAGCGCTGGCCGTCGGCGTCGTGCAGCAGCACGCGGTGCGCATGGGCGAGCAGGTCGAAGCGTTCGGCCTGGTCGTCGAAGCGGGCGCTGAGGGCGTGGCCGTCGTGGCGGGCGCCGCGCACGGTGCAGGCGGTGTCGCCGTGCTGCAGGCGGTAGTCGCCGGCATGGCCCCAGGCTTCGATCTCGTAGCGCGCCTCGCCACGGACGAAGGCGACCACGCGCTTGCCGGCATGGCCCACGCGCCAGGCGTCGGCGCTGGCCCAGGGCGAATGCGGGTCGGCGGGATCGGCCGCGATGTTCGCCTCGTCGTGCAGCAGCGCGGCGGTGGCGGCGGCGAACAGCGTGCGCACGCCGGGCTCGCGGTGGCCGCTGACGAATTCGTCGAGATGGCGGTCGAGGTAGCCGGTATCGATGCGAGCCTCGACCACGGCCGGGTGCCGTGCCAGCCGTTCGAGGAAGGCGATGTTGGATTTCGGCCCTTCGATCTCGCACTCGGCCAGCGCCTCGCGCAGGCGTTCGAGCGCCTGCGGGCGATCCGTGTCCCACACGATCAGCTTGGCGATCATCGGGTCGTAGAAGATCGTCACCGTGTCGCCTTCGATCACGCCGCCGTCGAGGCGCACGTGGCGCGAGGGCGCGGGCAGGCGCAGGCGCTGCAGCTTGCCGGAGCCGGGCAGGAAGTTCTGCTCGGGGTCTTCCGCGTACAGGCGCACCTCGATCGCATGGCCGCGCGAAACCACCTCGTCCTGCGTGAGCGGCAGCGCTTCGCCGTTCGCCACGCGCAGCTGCCATTCCACCAGGTCCACGCCGTGGGTGAGCTCGGTGACCGGGTGCTCCACCTGCAGGCGGGTGTTCATCTCCATGAAGAAGAACTCGCCGTTCGGCGCCACGATGAATTCCACCGTGCCCGCGCCCACGTAGTTCACCGCGCGCGCGGCGGCCACCGCAGCCGCGCCCATCGCGGCGCGCTTTTCGGGCGTGAGGAAGGGCGAAGGCGTTTCCTCCAGCACCTTCTGGTAGCGGCGCTGCGCCGAGCATTCGCGCTCGCCGAGATGGATGACGTGGCCGTGGCGGTCGCCGAAGATCTGGAACTCGATGTGGCGCGGCTGCTCGATGTAGCGTTCCAGCAGCATGCTGGCGTCGCCGAACGCGGCCTGCGCCACGCGCTGCGCGGTGGCCAGCGCCTCGGGAAACTCGGCGTCGCTGCGCACGATCTGCATGCCCTTGCCGCCGCCGCCGGCCGAGGGCTTGATGATCAGCGGGTAGCCGATCGCGTGCGCCTGCTCGGCGAGGAAAGCGTTGTCCTGCTTGTCGCCGTCGTAGCCGGGCACCAGCGGCACGTCGTGCTTCGCCATCAGCTGCTTGGCGGCGGCCTTCGAGCCCATCGCCTCGATGCTCTCGGGATCGGGGCCGATGAACGCGATGCCGGCCTGCTGGCAGGCGCGCGAGAACGCGGTGTTCTCCGAGAGGAAGCCGTAGCCGGGGTGGATCGCCTGCGCGCCGCTCTTTTTCGCGGCGTCGAGGATCGCCTCGATGCGCAGGTAGGACTCGGCCGGGCGCGGGCCGCCGATCGGCCAGGCCTCGTCGGCGAGGCGCACGTGCTGCGCGTCGCGGTCCGCTTCCGAGTACACCGCGATGCTGCGGATGCCGAGCCGGCGGCAGCTGCGGATCACGCGGCAGGCGATCTCGCCGCGGTTGGCGATCAGTACGCGTTCGAACATGCGGGTTCCTTGGGCCGGTACGAGCGGTGCAAAGCCTCGGGAAATTAGCAGAAGCGCGCCGCCGCGCCGATGCGCAGCGCAGCAAACGCGCTACTCGCCTTCCCAGTAGTCGCACGCGTCCGCGATGCGGCCGAGGTGGCGGAAGTGCGTCGGCGTGCCTTCGGCGAAAGCGCCGAATTTGCCGGAGTCGGGATATTCGCAGACCTCGGCCGGCGCCATCGTGCTGACCGCGAGGTAACGCAGCTCCGTCGATCCGGTATTGATGATCTGGTGCGCGGTTTCCGGGCCGCCGGTGGGGCAGGCGACCACGTCGCCCGCGCGCAGTGGGTAGCGCGCGTCGCCATGGCGCAGCTCGCCGCTGCCTTCGAGGATGAAGAACATCTCCTCTTCCGCGCGATGGCTGTGGAACGGGCAGGCGCGCTTGCCCGGCGCCACCACGGTGAGGTTGTAGCCGAGCTGGCGCGCGCCGATGCGGCTGGCGATCTCGCCCCAGCGCAGGTCGTAGCGCTCGGCGGTGGCGCCCTGCGGGGCGCCGGCGGGCGTGGCGGTCTGGATGACGACGTCGTCGAGGTTGAGCACGGGACAGGTCATGGCGAATCCTCGCGTGGAATCAGCCGGCGAGCCACGCCGGCGTGCGCTTGTCGAGGAAGGCGGTGAGCCCTTCCTGGCCTTCCGGCGACACGCGCAGGCGGGCGATCAGCTCGGCGTTGCGGTGGTCGGCGTGCTCGGCGGCGTGCTCGTCCAGGCCGCCGATGCGATACGCCAGCCGCTTGGCCTCGCGCTGCGCCTGTGGCCCGGCCTTGGCCAGCAGCTTCAGCGCGGAGGCCACCGCCTCGTCCAGCGCCGCGGGCGCGACGACCTGGTGCAGCAGGCCGATGCGCAGCGCCTCGGCGGCGTCGAACACCTCGCCGGTGAGGAACAGCTTGCGCGCCTGGCGCAGGCCGATCGCGGCGATCACGTAGGGCGAGATCACCGCGGGCACCAGGCCCAGCTTCACCTCGGTGAGGCCGAACTTCGCGGTGTCTGCGCCGATCGCGATGTCGCAGCAGGCGACCAGGCCCACGCCGCCGCCGTAGGCCGCGCCGTTGACGCGGGCGAGCGTGGGCTTGGGGCAGAACTGCAGGCTGCGCATCAACCGCGCCAGGCGCAGCGAGTCCTCGCGGTTTTCCGTCTCGCTGGCCTTGGCCATGCCGCGCATCCAATTCAGGTCGGCGCCGGCGGAGAAGCTGGCGCCCTCGCCGGTGAGCACGAGGACGCGCACCGCCGGGTCGTGGCCGGCGGCCTCGATGGCGGCGGCCAGCTCGGCGATCAGCGCGTCGTCGAAGGCGTTGTGTACCTCGGGGCGGTGCATGGCCAGCGTGCGCACGCCGGCGCGGTCGGTGATCTGGACGGAGGCGGACATGGGCGGATCCTGCTTGGGGAATCCCGTCATCTTAAAACGTTGCGCAACGCGGGCCGGTCGGCGCTGCAGCCCATGCGAAATACGGCTACAATGCGAACCATTCTTATTTGTAACCGGGTCGTGCCGTGCTCCTGTCCGACTTGCCGAAGGGTGCCCTCGCCGTGGTGGACCGCGTGGACGATGCGCATGCGGACGACCCGATCGCGCAACGCCTGCGCGACCTCGGCTTCGTCGACGGCGAGGCGGTGCGGGTGGCGGCGGTGGCGCCGATGGGCGGCGATCCGCTGTTGATCCAGATCGGCTACACGCGCTTCGCCCTGCGCCGCGCCGAGGCGGCGCGGGTCAGCGTGCGCTGCGAGGCGGCGGCATGAGCGCCGACGCGCTGCGCATCGCCCTGGTGGGCAACCCGAACTGCGGCAAGACCGCGCTGTTCAACCTGCTCACCGGCGGCCGGCAGAAGGTGGCGAACTACGCCGGCGTCACCATCGAGCGCAAGGAAGGGCGCTTCGTGGCGCCATCCGGCCGCGTGCTGCAGATCCTCGACCTGCCCGGCGCCTACAGCTTCGACGCGGTCAGCCCCGACGAGCAGATCACCCGCGACGTGCTGGAAGGCAACTACCCCGGCGAGATGCCGCCCGATCTGATCGTCTGCGTGGCCGACGCCACCAACCTGCGCCTGCACCTGCGCTTCCTGCTGGAAGTGCGGCGGCTGGGCCGCCCGGTGGTGCTGGCGTTGAACATGATGGATGCGGCACGCCGTCGCGGCATCGTGATCGACGTGCCGGAGCTGTCGCGCCGGCTGGGCTTGCCGGTGGTGGAAACCGTGGCCGTGAAGCGCGGCGGCGCGCAGGCGCTGGTGGCGCGCGTGGACGGCGAGCTGCCGCAACCCGCGCCGGCGCAGGCCGACGACGCGGCCAGCCGCGCCGACCTGCACGCGCAGGTGCGCGAGCTGCTCGCCGCCACCGTGAGCATGCCGCGCGCGACCGCGCAGCTGGACGATGCGCTGGACCATTGGGCGCTGCATCCGGTGTTCGGCATGGCCATCCTCGCGGTGGTGATGTTCCTGGTGTTCCAGGCGGTGTACGCCGCGGGCAAGCCGATGAGCGACCTGATCGGCGACGGCTTCGGCTGGCTGGGCGGGCACGTTGCCGCGCTGATGCCGGCAGGGCCGCTGCAGAGCCTGGTGGTGGACGGCATCTTCGGCGGCCTGGGCACGGTGCTCGGCTTCCTGCCGGTGATCCTGGTGCTGTTCTTCTTCATCCTCACGCTGGAGGAATCGGGCTACCTGCCGCGCGCGGCGTTCCTGCTCGACCGCCTGATGCTGTCGGTGGGGCTGACCGGGCGTTCGTTCATACCGCTGTTGTCCAGCTTCGCCTGCGCGATCCCCGGCATCATGGGCACGCGCAGCATCCAGGACCCGCGCGACCGCCTCGCCACCATCCTCGTCGCGCCGCTGATGACCTGCTCGGCGCGGCTGCCGGTGTATGCGCTGCTGATCGCCGCCTTCATCCCCGCGCACCGCGTGTTCGACCTGTTCAACCTGCAGGGGCTGGTGCTGTTCGCGCTGTACCTCGCGGGCATCCTCGGCGCGATGGCGGTGGCCTGGGTGATGAAGCACCTGCACCGCGACCGCAGCGAGCACGCGCTGCTGATGGAACTGCCCGCGTACCGGCTGCCCAAGCTGCGCGACGTGGCGATCGGCCTGTACGAGCGTGGCGCGATCTTCCTCAAGCGGCTCACCGGCGTGATCCTCGCGCTGACCGTGCTGATGTGGTTCCTCTCCACCTTCCCGGGCGCGCCGGCGGGCGCCACGCTGCCGGCGATCGACTACAGCTTCGCCGGCTACATCGGCCGCAGCCTCGCGCACGTGTTCGGGCCGATCGGCTTCAACTGGCAGATGAGCCTGGCGCTGATCCCGGCGTTCGCCGCGCGCGAAACCGCGGTGGCGGCGCTGGCCACCGTCTACATGGTGGGCGGCGACGCGGCCGGCGGCGGGCTGGCGCATGCGCTGGCGAGCCAGATCTCGTTGCCCGGCGCGCTGTCGCTGCTGGTGTGGTTCGCCTACGCGCCGCAGTGCATGTCCACGCTGGCGATCATCAAGCGCGAAACGGCCTCGTGGCGCAACGTGGCGATCTCGTTCGGCTACATGTTCGCGATGGCCTACACGGCCTCGTTCCTCACCTACCGGATCGCGAGCGCGCTGACATGAGCACCGGCCTGCTGCTCCAGTACATCGTGCTCGGCCTGATCGTGGCGGCCAGCGTGCTGGTGCTGATCCGCAAGCTCTCGCCGCAGCTCAGCAACCGCTGGCTGGCGGCGTGGTCGATCCGGCTGTCGCGGCGCGACTCGCGTTTCGCGAAGGCGCTGGGCCGCCACCTGCAACCGAAGGAAGCCACCGGCAACTGCGCCGACGGCTGTTCCACCTGCGGCGCCTGCGGACCGAAGAAGCCGGCTGCCGTGTCGCCGGCAGCGGGCGCATCGCGTGGCCCCGGCGCTTCCGGCCAGGCGCGCGTGGCGGTGGAACCGATGCCGCTGCGCTTTCGCTCGCGTCCGCACTAGGTAAGCAGACGCATCCAAGGCCGCTTGTCGTTGCCAGTGGTCAGGGAAGCTCTGATTTTAGCGAGGCGCTTTTCAACAGCCAAAGGCTGGTCAAGCGCACTGGTGTCCGGAATATTCGATATTCCAGTTCGCAGGCTCCAAGCACCGCCGGCTCTTGCCTTGAACGACGAAGCCGAGCGACTCGCATTCGGGAAGGTGCTGATTGGTGAATCCCTCTCCCTCCGGGAGAGGGTTGGGGTGGGGGCTCTTGCTTCTGCGCTCTCGCGTACAACAGAGCGGTTTCGAGCCGCTGCCGCGGCCCGAGTGACTTTCTCTTTGCTTGTCCAAAGAGAAAGTCACCAAAGAGAAACGACACCCCGCGGCGACGCTCTGCGGGCATCCTGCCCTCCGAGTCCGTGAGTCGGGGCCGGGCTTTTCGAGCGGGCTCCTGCCCGCGCGAAAAGGCGAGCCCATCCATGGGCTCGCCCGCTGCGCGGCCTTGTCGTCCCCGCCTCACCGTCGCCGAGGGGCCCCGGGAAAAGCAGCGCGCTCCTGCGCGCAGAAGCGCAGAAGCAACGGCCAGAGCAAAGCGCCGCAAGATTCAGCTCCTCAGTTTCCAGATACGTCGCGGGGTGGCCGCTGTAGGGCGACGTGTCGACGTGCGTTGTTCCAATCCCCTCGACACAGCGGGCCTGTAGGGTCGGCGGATTGAACAGGCCATTTCTCTTGGTTACTTCTCTTTGGGCCAGCAAAGAGAAGTGACTCGGGCGCCGGTAGGCGACCGAAACCGCTTTGTCACTTGCGGCAGGCGACCGAAAGCCCACCGCAGGCGAGCCAAGGTGCGGAATCGAATGGTTCTCGCGAGCACCCGTTCCGGAGGGAGAGGGGGAGCAAATCACCGGCGAAATATTCCGGACAGCAGTGAGCGAAAGCTGGGGTCCAGTGTCTATAGACCACTGAAAGCAAAGGTGCTGGATGACCAGCTTCGCTGTTGTGAAGCGCCTCCTGCTTGACCGGCCCTGCGGCCGTTGATGAAGCGCCTAGCAAGAATGACAAGCAAGAAGCTGGAATGATCAGACCTTCCTTAGAGCCTGTTCACGATCTCCGCATGGCCCGCGTTGCCTTGCCGTGGCCGTCAGGTGGTGGCGCGTGGCGCAGCGCCTGCCTGACTGGCAGGCCAAGCCGCGCGCTGCCGCATGGCGGCCACGGCAAGGCAACCCGAAGGGCCGGGGCTGTTTGCCCGCACCCCTGCGTCATCACTCAGTCGTGGACGGACGTCCACTCCTTCGTTCTTCCTTGGCCTGCGCGCAAACAGCTCCCGGCGCGGGCCATGTGGAGATCGTGAACAGGCTCTTAGCGGGCGAACGGCCATTCAGGGCTTCATCGACGTTGCCGGGCGCTCGTCGATCAGGCCGCAGTGGAGGGTGATCGGCGCCTTGCGCACGTCCGCCAGCTTGCCGTCGATGAAGTCGCAGGCGAGCAGGTTGTCTGCGCTGCTCTTGCGTGCCGAAGCGATGTTGAGGTTGATCATCACCGGGCCGTCGAGCATGGCCAGTCGCCGGGCGGAGATCGGCGGCCCCTTGAAGTGCACGGGGCCGCTGCGTCCCGGGGCCGTCATGGTCACGGATTGCGTGGTGAGGTCGATGTGGCCGGCTTCGTCCGCGTATTTTCCGGACTGCCTGTTCGGGTCGCCGTAGTACGCGGCGAACAGGAAGAGCTGCTCGTGGCGTGCGGCCAGCGTGGCGGCGGCCTTCTGCGACAGTGCGATGTCGAGGTCGAAGCCGTAGCTGTCCGCCGCTGCCGGCCGGGCAGGCGTGGCAGCGGCACAAACCGTGGCGGCGAGCGCAAGGGCGGCGAGGCTGGCAGGACGGTACATGGCGTGGCTCCTTGACGGTCGTGCGCAACCGTCATGGCGTCGGCGACCGGTTGCCCGGGCAAGGCTACATCCGGAACACGCCGTAGCGCTGCGGCTCGATCGGCGCGTTCATCGATGCCGAGATCGCCAGCCCCAGCACGCGGCGGGTGTCGGCGGGGTCGATGATGCCGTCGTCCCACAGGCGGGCGCTGGCGTAGTAGGGGTGGCCCTGGCGTTCGTACTGCTCGCGGATCGGCGCCTTGAAGGCTTCTTCCTCGTCCTTCGACCAGCACTTGCCGGCGGCTTCGATGCCGTCGCGCTTCACCGTGGCGAGCACGCTGGCGGCCTGTTCGCCGCCCATCACGCTGATGCGCGCGTTCGGCCACATCCACAGGAACCTTGCTCCATAAGCCCGGCCGCACATCGCGTAGTTGCCGGCGCCGAAGCTGCCGCCGATCACCACGGTGAACTTGGGCACGTGCGAGCAGGCGACGGCAGTGACCATCTTGGCGCCGTCCTTGGCGATGCCGGCCTGTTCGTATTTCTTGCCGACCATGAAGCCGGTGATGTTCTGCAGGAACACCAGCGGCACGTTGCGCTGGTTGCACAGCTCGATGAAGTGCGCGCCCTTGAGCGCGCTCTCGGCGAACAGGATGCCGTTGTTGGCGACGATGCCCACCGGGTAGCCGTGGATGTGGGCGAAGCCGCAGACCAGGGTCTTGCCGTAGCGTGCCTTGAACTCGTGGAACTCGGAGCCGTCGACGAGGCGCGCGATCACCTCGCGGATGTCGAACGGGCGGCGGGTGTCCTCGGGGATCACGCCGTACAGTTCCTCCACCGGGTACTTCGGCTCGGCCGGCTCGGCCAGCGCAAGCGGCATGGCTTTCCTGCGGTTGAGCGAGGCCACGATGTCGCGTGCGATGGCGAGCGCGTGCGCGTCGTTTTCGGCGTAGTGGTCGGCCACGCCGGAGATGGACGTATGGACGTCCGCGCCGCCCAGCGTCTCGGCGTCCACCACCTCGCCGGTGGCAGCCTTCACCAGCGGCGGGCCGCCGAGGAAGATCGTGCCCTGCTCGCGCACGATGATGGTTTCGTCGCACATCGCCGGCACGTAGGCGCCGCCGGCGGTGCAGCTGCCCATCACCACCGCGATCTGCGGGATGCCGAGCCCACTCATGCGCGCCTGGTTGTAGAAGATGCGGCCGAAATGCTCCTTGTCGGGAAACACCTCGTCCTGCAGCGGCAGGAACGCGCCGCCGGAATCGACCAGGTAGACGCAGGGCAGGCGGTTCTCCAGCGCTCCCTCCTGTGCGCGCAGGTGCTTCTTCACCGTCATCGGGAAGTAGGTGCCGCCCTTCACGGTGGCGTCGTTGGCCAGCACCATCACCTCGTTGCCGTGCACGCGGCCGATGCCGGCGATCACGCCCGCGGCGGGAGCGGCGCCGTCGTACATGCCGTGCGCGGCCAGTGGCGAGAGTTCGAGGAAGGGCGAGCCGGGATCGAGCAGGGCGCGGATGCGTTCGCGCGGCAACAGCTTGCCGCGCGCGACGTGCTTCTCGCGGGCCTTGGCGCCGCCGCCTTCGGCCGTGCGCGCCAGTTCCTGGCGCAGTTCGTCGGTGAGCGTGCGCAGGCGCGCGCTGCTGGCCTGGAACTCGGGGGAACGCGGATCGATCTGCGAGACGATGACACTCATGCGCGGCGGCCGTCGAGATGAAACCGTGGATGATACCGGCTGCGCCACGAGGTGAAGAGCGGCCCCTTCGATTCTCGCGTTCACGGACGAGCGCACGAATACATCCCACAAAAAAACGGCCGCGCGAGGCGGCCGTTCTTTCGAAGTCGTATCGCGAAGCGGATCAGTGCTTCTCGGCGGCTTCCTTGGCCTTGTCGGCGGCGTCCTTGACGGCACCGGCGGCGTCCTTCGCGGCGTCGGCGGCCTTGCCGGCGGCGTCGGAGGCGTTGTCGGCGGCGCTCTTCATCTTGTCCATGGCGCTGGCAGCGGTGCTGGCGGCGGCCGGGGCAGCGGCGGTGGAGGCCGGAGCAGCTTCCGGAGCAGCGGCGGGAGCCGCAGCGGTGGTGGCCGGGGCGGCCTGCTCGGCAGCCTTCTGCGACTGGTCAGCGGACTGCTGAGCCTGGTCGGCCGACTGCTGGGCGTTCTGCGCGGAATCCTGCGCGCCGTTGCTGCAAGCCGCCAGCAGCGCGACGAGCGCGGAGGCGAGTAGGGTACGCGTAAACTTCATGGTAAATCTCCTTTGCCGTGGAATGCCGTATGGCCGTTTATTAATAGCGCTTTCCTGCGACTTGCGCCACAACTTTCATGGGGCCGCTTCAGTCGCCGTTGAAAGCCGGTTCAACGCACTTTCAGGGGGTGGGGCGTTTGGACGCCCCGGCCGCGATTCAATCGACGCATTCGACCGCGATCGCCGTGGCTTCGCCGCCGCCGATGCACAGGCTGGCGATGCCGCGCTTCAGGCCGCGGGTCTTCAGGGCGTTGAGCAGGGTCACCACCAGGCGCGCGCCGCTGGCGCCGATCGGGTGGCCGAGCGCGCAGGCGCCGCCGTTGACGTTGAGCTTGGCGTGCGGGATGCCCAGTTCCTTGATCGGTGCCATCGCCACCACCGCGAAGGCCTCGTTGACCTCGAACAGGTCGACGTCGCCGACCTTCCAGCCGGCCTTGTCCAGCACCTTCTGGATCGCGCCCACCGGGGCGGTGGTGAACCATTCCGGTTCCTGCGAGTGGGTGGCGTGGGCCACGATGCGGGCCAGCGGCTTGACGCCGCGCGCCTTGGCGTCGTCGGCCGACAGCAGCACCACGGCGGCGGCGCCGTCGGAGATGCTGGAGGAGCTGGCCGCGGTGATGGTGCCGTTCTCCTTGCGGAACGCGGGCTTGAGCGAGGGAATCTTGGCGATGTCGGAGCGGCCGGGCTGCTCGTCGGTGTCCACCACCACGTCGCCCTTGCGGCCGGGCACGGTGACCGGGACGATCTCGCCGGCGAAGGCGCCGTTCTGCTGCGCGGCCTGCGAGCGCTTCACCGACTCGATCGCGAACGCGTCCTGCTCCTCGCGGCTGAAGTGGTACTTGTCCGCGCACAGTTCGCCGAACACGCCCATCGCCTTGCCGTCGTAGGGGTTGGTGAGGCCGTCCCAGGCCATGTGGTCGACCAGCTTGCCGTCGCCGTAGCGGATGCCGGTGCGCGCCTGCACCATGTGCGGCGCGTTGGTCATCGACTCCATGCCGCCGGCCACCACCACGGCGGCCGAGCCGGCCTTGATCAGGTCGTGGCCGAGCATGATCGCCTTCATGCCCGAGCCGCACACCTTGTTGATGGTGGTGCAGCCGGCGGCGGGCGGCAGGCCGGCCGCCAGCGCGGCCTGGCGGGCCGGCGCCTGGCCGAGGTTGGCCGGCAGCACGCAGCCCATGATGACCTCGCCGACGTCGGCGGCGCCCACGCCGGACTGCTCCAGCGCGGCGCGGATCGCCGTGGCGCCCAGCTTCGGCGTGGGCACGCCGGTGAACTGGCCGAGGAAGGAACCGATGGCGGTGCGCTTGGCACCGGCGATGACTACGCTGACGTCGGACATGGGGAACTCCGCTGAGCACGAATGGCGCATGGCGCCGGGGATGCAACCGTCCGATTATCGCAGCCGATGGCGCAGTGCGGCAAACCGGGCGGCATGGGCCATCGCGCCAAGCCGGGCCGGTGTTGTGCGACACTGCGCTTCCACCGGAGCCGCACCGGCAGGCGCGTCGGGGCGACCACTCCTCGAGGTGGCGAATGTCGTCCAGGGAGCATGGAGAGATCATGAAACCGCATGGGGAAACGGCCGCGCACGGCCTGCGTTGTCGTCAGCTGGTGTGTGCCATCGGCATGGCCTTGAGCCTGGCCGCCTGCGGTGGCGGCGGCGGTGGGGGCAACATCAAGCCGTCGCCCGTGGGGCCGCCGGCACCGCCACCGGCGCCGCCGCCGGCGCCGAGCCCGCCGCTGGACGCGCAGCTGTCGATCACCAACACCTATGCCGCCCACAATGCCGGCTACACCGGCAGTGGCGTGACCATCGGCGTGGTGGACAGCGGCATCATGCGCAGCAACCCGACGGTGGCCGGGCGGGTCGCGCAGGAGCTGATCTACGTCGACCCCTCGACCAACAACACGAACATCGACGACGTGGTCGGCCACGGCACCTGGGTTTCGGAAATCGCCGCGGGCACCGCGTTCGGCAAATACCCCGGCGGCATCGCGCCGGGGGCCAGCCTGGTCTCGGCGCGCATCATCAGCGACACGCCGCCGAAGGACGACGGCTCCGGCAACGGCAACCCGGTGACGGCTTCCGATGCGGCCTTCTTCGCGCAGACGCTCAACCCGGCGCTGATCCAGGCCGGCGTGAAGGTGATGAACAACTCCTGGGGCGGCATCTACTGGGATACCAGCAATGCCTCGATCAACAGCGCTTTCGGCCAGGCCTACCAGCCGTTCGTGCAGCAGGGCGGCCTGGTGGTGTTCGCGGCGGGCAACAGCTCGAAGAGCGACCCCAGCGACATCGCCAGCCTGCCCACGGTGGCGCCGGGCCTGGGCCTGGACAAGGGCTGGCTGGTGGCGGTGGCGGTGAACAGCAACAACCCCAGCCAGCTGGCGAGCTATTCCAATGCCTGCGGCCGCGCGATGAACTACTGCCTCGCCGCGCCCGGCGACGTGATCGTGCTGGACAAGGACGCCACGTCCTCCAGCACCAGCCCGAAATACTGGGTGGTCGGCGGCACGTCGTTCGCCGCGCCGCAGGTCTCCGGCGCGGCGGCGCTGGTGTGGCAGGCCTATCCGTATTTCAGCAACGACCTGGTGCGGCAGACCCTGCTCGGCACCGCCGACCCGCTGGGCGGTTCGCAGCCCAACCCCACTTTCGGCTACGGCGAGCTGGACGTGGGCCGCGCGGTGAACGGGCCGATGCAGTTCAACTGGGGCGACGTCACCGTCAACTTCAACGGCAGTTCGAGCTGGAACAACCCGATCTCCGGCGCGGGCGGCCTGATCAAGCAGGGCGGCGGCACGCTCAACCTCACCCAGCCGTCCAGCTACACCGGCCAGACCCAGGTACAGGCCGGCACGCTGACCGCGAAGTCGCTGGCCGGCGCGGTGGCCATCAGCAATGGCGCCACCCTGAGCGGCATGTCGGCGATCGGCGGCAACGTCAGCAACGCCGGCACGCTGGCGATCGCGAACGGCAACGTCAGCCTGGGCGGCAACTACACGCAGCAGGCCGGCGGCGTGCTCGCGGTGTCGCTGGGCTCGACGCTGAACGTGGCCGGCACCGCCTCGCTCGCCGGCAACCTGCTGGTGACCGGCACCAATGCGGGCTACACGGTGAATTCGCACACCAACGTGCTGGTCACCCAGAAGGGTCTCTCCGGCACCTTCGGCGCGCTGACCACGGCCTCGAACGTGCTGCTCACCGCCACGCTCAACTACGACGCGATGTCGGCCTGGCTCAACGTGTCGCAGGTGTCGGTAACCGCGGTGCAGGGCGCCAGCTACACCCCGGCCGCGTACGGCGCGGCGCAGCGCGTGGACGCGGCGTTCGGGCAGATCAACGCGCAACTGGGCGCCGGCACGGCCTCCGGCTCGCCGGTGCCCGGCGGCTTCATCGCCGGCGCGGCCAGCCTGCAGCAAACCGCCACCCTGGCCAACCTGCAGCCGTCGCTGGAAAGCCTGTCCGGCCAGTTGCACGCGGCCAGCGCGGCGATGACCTTCGAGGCGATCGACGCGGGCACGCGTGCGCTGACCTCGCGCTTCGACCAACTGCTCGATGCGCCGCGGCCGGGGGCGTGGACGCAGAACCTCGGCTACGAAGGCGGCATGTCGCGCAGCGGCTACGGCAACGTGGACTACAACCTGTCCGGCATGCTGGTCGGCCAGGATTTCCGCGTGGACGGCAGCGGCGTGGCCGGTTTCGCGCTGAGCCAGAGCCGGAGCATGGGGCTGCTGGATGCCAGCGCGGACCGCAGCTTCAGCCATGGGGTGGAAGGCATGCTCTACGGCGGCACGCTGCGCGGCAACTGGTACGCGATGGGACGCCTGGGCGTGGGTTCCTACCAGGAAACCATGCGCCGCACCCTGCAACTGGGCAGCCGCTTCGGCAGCGTGGGCAGCGACAGCCGCGGCAGCTACGGCCTGGCCTACGGCGAGAGCGGTTACCGGCTGGACCTGGGCGGTACCCGCGTGACGCCGTATGCGAGCCTGGAATACGCGCAGATCCGCAACAGCGGTTTCGACGAGCTGGGCGGCGACGGCTTCGGCCTGAAGTCCGGCGCGCTCACCACCGCACGCTGGCAGGCAGGGCTGGGCCTGCGCGCCAGCCGCCACTGGCAGCTGGCGCGCGGCGGCAGCCTCAGCCTGCAGGGACGGCTGGCGTGGCAGCAGTCGTTCGGCCTGCGCGGCGAGGCGTTCGACGCCAGCTTCAGCGGCGTGAACCAGTGGGCGCCCTTGGGCGGCATCGGCCTGTCGCGCTACGGCGGCGTGGCCGGCGCCACGCTGGACTGGAGCATGGGCCCGCGCAGCAGCCTGCTGCTGGGTTACGACCGCTACTTCGGCCAGTACGACGCGGCGACGATGGCCACGCTGAACTACCGCCGGTCGTTCTGAGGCTTGCGGCAACGGCGCGCATGGCGCGCCGTTGCCGCAAGCCAGCGGTCAAACCAGCTCGACCTGCACGCCGGCGCTGCGCAGCGCCTCGACGGTTTCGGCCGGCGCGCCGGTATCGCTGATCACCTTGTGCAGCTGGCGCACCGGCGCGATCACCGACAGGCTGCGCTGGCCCAGCTTGCTGGAATCGAGCACGGCCACGGTTTGCCGCGCCACGCGGATCATCAGCGCGTTGAGCGCGGATTCGAGCGGGTCGGGCGTGGTCACGCCCACCTCGGGATCGAGGCCGTCCACGCCGAGGAACAGGCGGTCGGCGGAGAGCTTGGCCAGCGCGTGCTCGGCGTCGGGGCCGACCAGCGAGTAGGAGGTCTGGCGCAGCAGGCCGCCCAGCATCATCACGCGGATGTGCGGCTGGCCGGACAGTTCCAGCGCGATGTTCAGCGCGTTGGTGATCACGGTGAGCGACTCGAACTTGCGCTGGCGGATCTGCCGCGCGATCTCCACCGTGGTGGAGCCGGAGTCGAGGATGATCGTCTCGCCGTCGCGGATCATCGCCGCCGCCGCCTGGCCGATGCGCAGCTTCTGCGCGTGGTGGCGGGTTTCCTTGATGTTGAGCGGGATGTCGCTGCTGACCGGCACCACCGGCAGCGCACCGCCGTGCGAGCGCACGATCGCCGAAGCGTTCGCCAGCGCCTCGAGGTCGGCGCGGATGGTGACGGCGGAGGTGTCGAACTTCTTCGCCAGCTCCTCCACCGTGGCGCGGCCGTGTTCCTCCACGTGCTCCACGATCAGGCGGCGGCGTTCGCCGAGCAGCAGGCGCTGGCGCGGCTTGGCGGGGGGCTGGGCGGCTTGGGCTTTGCTCATGCGTCGGCAATATGCAGGAGTCGGGCGGCGTTGTCATGATAGACCTTGCGCAGCACCGCGTCCGGCAGCTTCAAGCCGTAGATCGACCAGCGCCCTTGCGGTGGCACGTCCGCGGGCGCGTAGTCGAAGTATTCGTCCTCGGTTTCGAGGAAGCGGTAGTAGATCTCGTACAGCGCGTCGCCGAACAGCTGCTGCGGCACGTCGTCGCCCCACGGCGAGGGCACCGCGTCGGTGCCGAACAGGATGCGGTCTTGGTAGCGGTCGAAGAAGCGCTGCGCGATGCGCGGCTGGCGGCCCAGTTCGCCGATGCGCGCGCTGATGTCCACCAGCGTGTTCGGGAAGCGCGCGAGGCAGGCCTCGACCGCGGCCAGGTTCTCGGCGTTGTTGCCCACGTGCAGCAGCACGAAGGTGGTCCTGGGGTGGCGCGCGATCATGCGGTCGCGCGCGGCGATCAGCTCCTGGTGGCTGGGGAACTCCGGGCCGTAGAACGACCAGTCCGGATGGTTGGCCAGTTCCTCGTAGCGCTCATTCTCGCCGTCGGTGGGCAGGAAGAACGCCTCCGGATCGGAGACATGCAGGAACACCGGCATGTCGTGCGCGGCACAGGCCTCCCACATCGGATCGAAGCGGCGGTCGTCCACGCCCACCAGCGGGCCTTCGTCGATGCGCTCGCGCAGGTACAGGCCCAGCGTCTTCAACAGCTTCAGCCCGCGTGCGCCCACGCGCCTGGCGTGTTCGATCGCGTCGGCCTGTCGCTGCGGGTAGTCGGCTTGCGGGAACAACTCGAACGAGGGTTCGGTGAGGGTGAGGAAGCGCCCCGGCGCGGCCTGGTCGAACAGCCGGATGCTTTCCTCCAGCCCCTTGCCGACGCCGCCGGTGAGGTTCACCAGGGTGCGCACGCCCTTGCGGTCCATCACCGGCAGCAGCGCCTCCGGCGTGGCGAACGGGATGATCTCCTCGCCCACCGACACACCGCTGCGCACGTTCTTCGACCAAGTGAGGTGGGCGTGCACGTCGATCACCGGGAAGCGCGGCCGCTCGACATGCGTCTGTGGCACGCGCAGCATGCTGCGCGGCTTGAAATCTTTCAGCCGCAGCTCGCTCTTGCTGGCATCGGGCGCGGTCTGCAGCGGGTTCTTGCCGGCCGCTTCGATGCGCACGGTGCCGGCACCGGTGGGTGGAGCGCAGCAGAGGCAGGATTTCTGGTGGGGCATGTTTTTTTCTTCCTCTCCCCGGAGACGATATCCCTTCCCGAGGCGTCATGCCCGCGCAAGCGGGCATCCATTTTCAGGCATGCCGAAGAGCCGATGGATGCCCGCTTGCGCGGGCATGACGTCATCGCCAAGTTCGGGGCATGGCTGCCCGCGGGGCAGTGAACAAGACGCTCAGCGCGGATGCTTCGCCATGATGCCGTGCACCTGGCGCACCAGGTTCACCGCCTGGTCGAACGGGCGCAGCCACATGTTGCGGCCGAACATCACGCCGCTCGCGCCGCTCTGCATGTAGTGCTCCACCTTGCGCAGCACCGCCGCGTCGTCGTCGTTCTTCTCGCCGCCGGAGAACAGCACCATGGTGCGGCCGGCCGAGCGCACCACGCGGGCGCAGCGGGCGGCGGAGTCTTCCTGCAGCTTGTCGTACGGTGCCGGCACGTTCGCCACGCTGTCGTTCGGCTCGTGCAGCTTCACGATGTCGGCGCCCAGCTCCAGCGCCACGCGCGCGGCGTAGTCCTGCGCATACAGCGTGTTGGTGCCGCCCTTGGCGTTGACCGCGCTGCCGCGCGGGTAGGACCACAGCACCAGCGGCATGCCGTAGCGCTCGCAGTCGCGGCGCACCTGCTCGAACTGGCGGAACTCGTCGTGCTGGCGCGGCGAGCCCACGTACATGGTGTAGCCCACCGCGTCGGCGCCCAGGCGCACCGCGTCTTCCACCGAGGCGAACAACGGCGAGGTGGCCTCGGCGTCGCTGGGGATGTTGGTCTTGCCGTTGAGCTTGAGGATCAGCGGTACGCGACCGGCGTATCCGGTCATGTACTTCTCGGCCAGGCCGATGCCCAGCGCGATGGCAGAAAAGCCGCCGGCCGCGGCGAGTTCGAACTGGTAGCTCGGATCGACGGCCGGCGGATGGGGAAAGAAGTCGGTGGGGCCGTGCTCCAGGCCCTGGTCCAGCGGCAGCACCAGCAGGCTGCCGTTCCTCGGACCCGAGCCGTACAGCAGGCGCCACAGGCGGGCACGCTTGCCCTGCGACAGCGGCAATGTCGAGAACTTTTCGGAAGCTTGCGAAGGTACTTGTAAGTTCTGATTCATTTCGAATACGCTGCAGTGATGGCGGATGGGCTTCACATTCGGACGAAATCAGTCAAATGTCAACACTTGGAAAAGAAACGAAAGTATCCGACAGTCTCGCCGGGCTGGCGGCGGCCACGTCGGCGGCGCAGCGCGAACTCGGCTATGCCGACACCCTGCGCGAGATCCTGCAGCAGCCGGCGACCTGGCAGGCCACCGCGGCCCTGCTGCGCGAGCCGTCGGTGCGGGCGCAACTGCAGGCCGCGCTGACGCCGCGCCCCGCGCACGTGGTGCTGACCGGCTCGGGCAGTTCGATCTACGCGGGCGAATGCATCGCGCCGGACCTGCAGCAGGCGCTGGGCGTGCCGGTGCTGGCGATCGCCGCGGGCACCCTGCTCACGCACTGGCGCAGCGCGCTGCCGCCGGGCGGCGGCCTGTTGATCTCGATCGCGCGCTCGGGCGACAGCCCGGAGAGCGCCGGCGTGGTCGACCAGTTGCTAGCGCAGGCGCTGGACTGGCGCCACCTCGCGATCACCTGCAACGCTCGCGGCAAGCTCGCCACGCAATACCGCGACGAACCGTGCTACGCCACGCTGGTGCTGGACGAACGCACCAACGACCGCAGCCTGGTGATGACTTCGAGCTTCACCAACCTGGTGCTGGCCGGCAGCGGGCTGGCTGGCCGCGCCGGTGCCGGCGCATGGCAGGACGGCGTGCAGCGCCTCGCCGGCTGCGTGCAGCGCGTGTTCGATCAGCAATCCGCAGCGCTGGCGGCGATCGCGCACGGCGATTTCGACCAGGCGGTCTACCTCGGCAGCGGCGGCGCGCTGGGCGCCGCGCGCGAGGCCGCGCTGAAGATGCTGGAGATGACCGGCGGCCGCGTGCGCACGATGGCCGAGACCTTCCTCGGCCTGCGCCACGGCCCGATGTCCAGCCTCGACGAAAACACCCTGGTGGTGGCCTACCTCTCGCCCGACCCCGCGGTGCGCGCCTACGAATACGACCTCCTGCGCGAACTCTCGCGCAAGCAGTTGGGGGGCGCGCGCGTGCTGGTGGGCGAGGGCATCGCGTTGGATGTGATCGGCGCGCAGGACGTGGCGGTGGACCTCGCCGGCCTGGCCGCGAGCGACGACGCGCTGCCGCTGCTCGCCGACGTGGCGGTGGGCCAGATCCTCGCGTTCTTCCGCTGCCTCGCGCTGGGCGGCCAGCCGGACGCGCCTTCGCAGGGCGTGCTGACCCGCGTGGTCGAAGCCTTCGAGTTGCACGCAGGAGGCAAGGCGTGAAACGCATCCTCGTCGCCGGCGAACTCAACGTCGACCTGGTGTTCCGCGATTGCCAGGCGTTTCCCGCGCCGGGGCGCGAGGTGCTGGCCGAGGATGCCGCGATGGTGCCGGGCAGCTCCTCGATGATCTGCGCGATGGGGCTGGCGCGGCTGGGCAACCCGGTGGCCTTCGCCGGCAAGGCGGGCGCGGACGGCTGGGGGGATTTCTGCGTGTCGGCGCTGCAGGGCGCCGGCATCGACGTGGCCGCGGTGCAGCGCGATCCCGCGCTGCGCACCGGCATCACCGCCGCGTTCTCCACCCGCAGCGACCGTGCGCTGGTCACCTTCGCCGGCGCGATCGGCGCGCTGCGCGCCGCGGACATCGGCGACGAACTGCTGGGCCGCGCCGACCACCTGCACGTGTCCTCCTGTTACCTGCAAAGCGCCCTGCGCCCGGAGCTGAAGTCGCTGTTCGCGCGGGCGCGTGCGCTGGGCCTGGGCACCTCGCTCGATCCGGGCTTCGACCCCGAGCGGCGCTGGGGCGAGGAATGGCAGGCGCTGCTGGCCGAGGTCGACCTGTTCCTGCCCAACGACGTGGAACTCGCCGGCATCAGCGGCTGCGAGTCGGTGCTCGACGGCCTGCGCGCGCTGGACAACGGCCGCACCCGCATCGTGGCGAAGCGCGGCCGCCACGGCTGCGCCACGCTGGAGCGCGGCCAGCTGCTGGAGGCGCCCGGCTTCGTGGTGGACGCGGTGGACAGCACCGGTGCCGGGGACTCCTTCGACGCCGGCTTCCTGCACGCCTGGCTGCGCGGCCTGCCGCTGCTGGATGCCATGCGCTGGGGCAACGCCTGCGGCGCGCTCTCCACCCGCGGCGTGGGCGGCACCGCGCGCCAGGCCGATGCGGCCGAAGCGCAGACTCTGCTGGAGGGTGCTGCGTGATCACGGTCGTCGGCATCAACACCGCGATCGACCACCTGATGCAGGTGGACACGCTGCGCCTGGGTGAAGTCAACCGCACCGTGCACGAAGAAGTGCTGCCGGGCGGCAAGGGCCTGCACGTGGCGCAGACCGTTGCCGCGCTGGGCGAGCCGGTGCAGCTGATCGGCCTGATCGACACCGCGCACCGCAACCTCACCGCGCGCCGCATGAGCGAGCGCGGCGTGCTGTTCCACGGCGTGGAGATCGACGCGCCGCTGCGCCACTGCATCGCGCTGCAGGACGCGGCCGGCCAGATCACCGAGGTGCTGGGGCAGGGGCCGCAACTGGGCGAGCGCGACCGCGCCGCGCTGCTGCGTGCGTTCCGCCTCGCGCTGGCGGAGAGCGAGCTGGTGGTGTTGTCCGGCAGCCTGCCGCGCGGCCTCGCCACCGACACCTACGCCGAGCTCGCGCAGCAGGTGCGCGCGACCGGCAAGCGCTGCCTGGTCGACGCCAGCGGCGAGGTGCTGCGGCAGGCGCTGGCGGCGCAGCCGTTCCTGCTCAAGCCGAACCGCGACGAGGCCGAGGCGTTGTTCGGCCGCAGCGTGGGCGAGCTCGACGCCGCCGCCACCGCGCTGCGCGAACTGCATGCGCGCGGCGTGGCGATGCCGGTGCTGAGCCTGGGCGCGCAGGGCGCGCTGGGCATGGACGAGGGCGGCGTGTGGCATGCCGCGGTGGAGCTGGAGCAGGTGCGCAACACCGTGGGCTCGGGCGACTGCTTCATGGCCGGCATGGCCGTGGCGCTGCGTCGCGGCGAGCCGCTGCAGGAAGCCTTGCGGCTGGCGGTGGCCTGCGGCGCCGCCAACGCGATGGATGTGGAAACCGGTTACGTGCGTCCGGACCAGGTCGAGGCATTGCTCGGCCGGGTGCGGCTGCGGGAATGGAAGCACTGAGCGTCGCAACAACCGCCGCCAGGCGATGCCGGGCGGCTTCAAATCACGTCGACCGGGGCATCGGCGCATCGCGCCGGTCGACCTCGTCCCATCATCGCCAGAGGTCGTCATGCCAGCATCGCAATCCCATTCCCTCCGTTCGCAGCGCGTGACCTTGCTTGTTGCTTGCCTGCTGGCGGGCCTCGGCACGGCGCAGGCTGCCGACAGCGTCGCCACCGGCAAACTGGTGCTCGAACCCGGCGCCGCGGCCTTCGTTGACCAGCAGGGCGTGGAGCGCTTCGGCAACGCCGCGATCGAGGCGCGCTGGAAGCTGGATGGCCGACACCTCGCCGACTTCAGCGTGACCGATCGCGTGCATGGTCGCACCGTGCAGGTCACCGCACCGTTCGCGCTGGTGCTGGCCGATGGCAGTACGCTCAAGACCTCCGACATGAACCTGCTGTCGGCGCCGAAACTGGTGACGTTGCCGGTGGACGCGCAGGCCTCGCGGCTGGCCGCGCGCCTCCCCGGCAAGGCGGTCGAGGCCAGCTTCGGCGACACGGCTGGCCGCTTCCGGGTGGACTGGAAGCTGGTGCAGCGCGACGGCTCGCCCTACCTGCGCGAGGAAGTGAGCATCAGCGCGCTGAAGCAGGACGAGAAGATCGCCAAGGTGTCGCTGCTGGCGTCGAAGGTGGCGGGCGCCGAGGTGAGCGGCACGGTGAACGGCTCGCCGGTGGTGGCCGGCGACGTCTACCTCGGCTTCGAGAACCCGCTCTCCGACAGCGCGGCGCGCGGCAGCAACGTGCAACTCACGCTGGCGCGCACGCTGCCGCTGGAGCAGGGCAAGACGGTGGCCTATTCCGCCGTGGTCGGCGTGGTGCGCGACGGCCAGCTGCGCCGCGACTTCGCCAGCTACGTGGAGCGCGAGCGTGCGCATCCGTACCGGCCGTTCCTGCACTACAACTCCTGGTACGACATCGGCTACTTCACGCCGTACACCGAGGCGGAGGCGCTGGATCGCATCAACGCGTTCGGCGAGGAACTGCACGTGAAGCGCGGCGTGCAGCTGGACTCCTTCCTGTTCGACGACGGCTGGGACGACCGCAGCGGCAGCTGGAACTTCAGCAAGGATTTCCCGCACGGCTTCGTGCCGCTGCGCGAGGCGGCGGCGAAGTACGGCGCCGCGCCGGGCGTGTGGCTGTCGCCGTGGGGCGGCTACGGCAAGCCGTGGCAGGAGCGCGTGAAGAACGGCAAGGCGGCCGGCTACGAGACCAACGACGGCGGTTTCGCGCTGTCCGGCCCGAAGTACTACCAGCGCTTCCACGACGTGGTGATGAATCTGCTCGACCAGGACGGCATCAACCAGTTCAAGTTCGACGGCACCGGCAACGTCAGCAGCGTGTTTCCCGGCAGCCGCTTCGACAGCGACTTTGCCGCGGCGATCCAGCTGATCGACGACATCCGCAAGGACAAGCCGGACACCTTCATCAACCTCACCACCGGCACCTGGGCCTCGCCGTTCTGGCTGCGCTACGCCGACACCATCTGGCGCGACGGCGAGGACGACTGGTACACCGGCGTGGGCACGATGCGCGAGCGCTGGATCACCTACCGCGACCAGCAGACCTACCAGAACATCGTGCTGAAGGGCCCGCTGTTCCCGATCAACTCGCTGATGCTCCACGGCATCATCTACGCGCAGAAGAACCCGCGTCTGAATACCGACCCGAGCCACGACTTCGCCAACGAGGTGCACTCCTACTTCGCCACCGGCACCGAGCTGCAGGAGATGTACATCACACCTTCGCTGCTGACCAGGCAGGATTGGGACACGCTGGCGGATGCGGCGAAGTGGTCGCGCGCCAACGCCGGCGTGCTGCGCGACACGCACTGGATCGGCGGCGATCCCGGCCGTCTGGACGTCTACGGTTGGGCCGCATGGTCGCCGAAGAAGGCCATCGTCACCTTGCGCAACCCGGACGACAAGCCGCAGCTCGCGGTGATCGACCTGCAGCGCCAGCTGCAGCTGCCGCCTGGCGTGGCGCGCCGCTTCGGCGTGCACGACGTGTGGCACAGCGGCGGCGCCGACGTGCCGAAGACGCTGGACGCCGATCATGCGAACACGATCATGCTGGCGCCGTTCGAAGTGCTGACGCTGGAACTGACGTCGGCCAACGGAGACTGACATGGTCGACCCGACCCGCCGCCTGCCGCCGCGCCGGCCGACTGACTACCACTGACGCCACCCAACGGGGAGCAACGATGCAACGACGAGACTTTCTGCGCCTGAGCGTACTGACCCCGCTGGCGCTCGGCGCGGGCTGGGGCGTGGGCGACGTTCGTGCCGCCACCGCCGCCGCGGTCGGCATCAAGCCGGATGGCCGCCCGCACCGCTTCGAGCTGTCCCGGCAGCACTTCCTGCTCGACGGAAGGCCCTTTCAGATCATGAGCGGCGAGATGCACCCGATCCGCATCCCCGCCGAATACTGGCGCCAACGCATCAGGATGGCGAAGGCGATGGGGCTCAACACCATCGCGATCTACCTGATGTGGAACGCGCTGGAAACCGAACCGGGCGTGTTCGATCTCACCAGCGGCAGCCGCGACTTCGCGAAGTTCATCCGCCTCTGCCAGGAAGAGGGCATGTGGGTGTACCTGCGCCCCGGTCCCTACGTTTGCGGCGAGTGGGATTTCGGTGGCCTGCCGCCGTACCTGCTGCGCCATCCGAACCTGCGCGTGCGCGACAAGGACGACCCGGACTACATGGCCGCGGTGCGCCGTTACATCGCCACCATCGCGCCGGTGGTGCGGCCGCTGCTCGCGGCCAACGGCGGCCCGATCCTGATGGTGCAGGTGGAGAACGAGTACGCCTCGTTCGGCAGCGACCTCGGCTACCTCGAAACGATCCAGGCGCTGTGGCAGCAGCACGGCGTGCACGGGCCGTTCTCGACGGCCGATGGCCAGGACCAGATACGCGAGGCGAAGACCTATCTGCCCGGCGCCGCGCTGGGCCTGGACGGCGGGATTGATTTCGCGGCCGCCCAGGCCGTCGCGGGCGAGATGCCGGTGTGGATGGCCGAGGGCTACCCCGGCTGGATCACTGCCTGGGGCGACCGACAGTTCGCGCGCGGCCATTTCGCCGACACGCTGGCCAGGCTGCTCGCCGAGGGGCGCTCGTTCAACATGTACGTGGTGCATGGCGGCACCAACTTCGGCTTCACCGCGGGCGCGAACGTGGACGACGACCACCGCACGCATTTCAAGCCGCAGATCACCAGCTACGACTATGGCGCGCCGATCGACGAGCACGGCGCGCCCACGGCCGACTACCACACGTTCCGCAAGCTGATCGCCGCGCATGCCAAGGCGCCGCTGCCCGAGCTGCCGTTGGTGCCGCCGATGGCGAGCTTCGATGCGATCGTGCCGCAGCCGCACGCCGCGCTGTGGGACAACCTGCCTGCCGCCAGGAAGACCGAGCACCCGCAGGCCAACGAACTGCTGTTCGGCCAGGGCCACGGCATGGTGCTGTACCGCCGCGCGGTGCCGGGCGGCGGCGAGCTGGCGGTGGATGGCGTGCGCGACTACGCCACGGTGTTCCACGGCGGCCGCTACGTGGACTACATCTCGCGCATGCAGGACCCGAAGCTGCGCGCGGGCGACAAGCTGCGGCTGCCGGCGTCGAAGGGCGAGGCGCCGCTGGAAATCCTCATCGACAGCTTCGGCCACGTCAATTTCGGCCACGCGATGGTGGATCGCAAGGGCCTGGTGGGCGAAGTGAAACTGGACGGCCAAACGCTGACGGGCTGGGAAGCGGTGAGCCTGCCGCTGGGCGAGCGCTGGCTGGCGGGCCTGCAGCCGCTGCGCGGCAAGCCGACCCGGCCCGGCGTGTTCTTCAAGGGTACGTTCAAACTCGCGCAGGTGGGCGACTGCTACCTCGACATGGCCGACTGGGCCAAGGGCTACCTGTGGGTCAACGGCCACCTCTTGGGCCGCTACTGGAACATCGGCCCGCAGCAGCGCCTGTACTGCCCCGCGCCGTGGCTGCGCGCCGGCGACAACGAGGTGCTGGTGTTCGACCTGCACCGCACCGAGGGCGCGCCGATCCGCAGCGCGGCGGCGTTGAGCGGCTGACGAAGCGCATGACACCTGCGGTGCAGGAGCGCACCCTGTGCGCGAATGCGGAAAGCGAGTGAAGAGGAGTGAGGAGTGAGAGAAAAGCCCGAGGCGCGAGCTGTACGCTCTCTCTCGCTTCTCACTCCTCTTCACTCATTCCCTATCAGTCGCGCACAGGGTGCGCTCCTACAGGCATCGGCGTGCCGTCACGCCTTGCCGTGGAACAACTCGCGCCCGATCAGCATGCGGCGGATCTCGTTCGTGCCGGCGCCGATCTCGTACAGCTTGGCGTCGCGCAGCAGGCGGCCGGTGGGGAATTCGTTGATGTAGCCGTTGCCGCCCAGTGACTGGATCGCTTCCAGCGCCACCTTCACCGCGTTCACCGAGGCGTTGAGCAGGCAGGCGGCGGGGTCGATGCGCGACTTCACGCCGTCGTCGAACTGCTGCGCCACCATGTAGGCGAAGCCGCGCGAGCTTTGCAGCGCGGTGTACATGTCGGCCACCTTGGCCTGCATGATCTCGAAGGTGCCGATCGGCGCGTTGAACTGCTTGCGCTCGCGCACGTAGGGCAGGGTGATGTCCAGCGCCGCCTGCATCAGGCCGATCGGGCCGCCGGAGAGCACGAGGCGCTCGGTGTCGAGGCCGCTCATCAAGACGCGCACGCCTTCGTTCACCTCGCCCACGATGTTCGCGGCGGGGATCTCGCAGTTCTCGAACACCAGCTCGCAGGTGTTGGAGCCGCGCATGCCGAGCTTGTCCAGCTTCTGCGCGGTGGAAAAACCCGGCATGCCCTTCTCGACGATGAAGGCGGTCATGCAGCGGCTGCCGGCGGCGCGCGGCGCGGTGCGCATGTAGACCAGCAGCACGTCGGCGTCGGGGCCGTTGGTGATCCACATCTTCGAGCCGTTCGCCACCCACACGTCGCCCTTCAGTTCGGCCTTGCAGCTCATCGAGCCCACCACGTCGGAACCCGCGCCCGGCTCGCTCATCGCCAGCGCGCCCACGTACTCGCCCGAGCACAGCTTGGGGATGTACTTCTTGCGCTGCGCCTCGTTGCCGTTGTGGAAGATGTTGTTGACGCACAGGTTGGAGTGCGCGCCGTAGGACAGGCCCACCGAACCCGAGGCGCGCGAGATCTCCTCCATCGCCACCATGTGCGCGAGGTAGCCCATGCCGGTGCCGCCATACTCGGTGGGGATCGTCATGCCGAGCAGGCCCAGCTCGCCGAACTTCTTCCACAGGTCGGCCGGGAACAGGTTGTCGTGGTCGATCTGGGTGGCGCGCGGCGCGATCTCCTTCTCGGCGAAGGCATGCACGGTGTCGCGCAGCAGGTCGATTTCTTCGCCGAGGGGGAACGGACGCATGGACGGTATTCCAGGGAAATCAAGGGACATCAATGATAGCGTGCCGGCGGCGCGGCCGGTTCGGCGGCGCGTGAAATCCCCGGCGCGAAACGGCGGGTTGCCTCGGTTCTCAGCACAGGCCGCCGTTGACGGCGAGCACCTGGCGGGTGATGTAGCCGGCGTCGGCGCTCATCAGGAAGGCGACGGCGGCGGCGACTTCCTCCGGCGTGCCGGCGCGTTGCGCGGGGATCGCTTTCAGGATGTCCTCCACCGGCACGTCGGCATCGAGCATGTCGGTGTCGATCAGGCCCGGCGCCACGCAGTTCACCGTGATCTTCCTTTTCGCCAGTTCCACCGCCAGCGCCTTGGCGGCGCCGATCACGCCGGCCTTCGACGCGCTGTAGTTGACCTGGCCGCGGTTGCCGATCAGGCCCGACACCGAGGCGATGCAGACGATGCGCCCCGGCGCGCGGCGGCGGATCATCGGCATCACCAGCGGGTGCAGCACGTTGTAGAAACCGTCGAGGTTGGTGCGCAGCACGCGGTCCCAGTCCTCGTCGGCGAGCGCGGGAAACGCGCCGTCGCGGGTGAGGCCGGCGTTGCAGACCACGCCGTAGGGCGCGCCGTGCTGTTCCACATCGGCTTCCAGCGCGGCGCGGCAGGCGGCGCGGTCGGCGATGTCGAACTGCAGCACGCGTGCCGCATGTCCCATGCGTTCGATCTCGGTGCGCACCGCCTCCGCTTCGTCGCGCCGCGCGCGGCAATGCAGGACGAGGTCGTGGCCGGCCCGGGCGAGGCGCAGCGCGATCGCGCGGCCGATGCCGCGGCTGGAGCCGGTGACCAGGATGGTGTCAGCCATGCGAGGGTTCCGTTGCGGGCGATTGGAACAAGGCGCTGGCATCGGGCGGGCTGAACACGGTGAGCCGCGCCTGCGCCAGCACGCCGGGCGCCTCGATGCGGCAGGCGAACACGCCCATGCCGCAGTCGTCGTGGAAGTCGCGCCGCGCCTCGATCAACAGTTCGCTGCCCGGCGCGAATGTGGCCACGTTGCAGGCGTAGTGGCGGCTGCCGAGCAGGAAGCCCAGCTGCACCGGCGCGCCCGCGGCCTTCGCCCGGCAGCCGGCCCAGGCGGCGATCGCCTGCGCCATCAGCTCCACGCCCACCCACGCGGGCAGGTTGCCGTCGGCGTCGTGGAACAGGCCGGCCGCGGGCACGCGGCAGCTGCACAGCGCGTGCTCGGGGCCGTGCTCCAGCAGCGCGTCGAGCAGGATCATCGCGCCGGCGTGCGGCAGCAGTTCCGCGATGGGTTGCGGTTCCGGAAGCCGTGGCGCCGTCGGAACGCGATCGTCGGTCTGCCATCCCTGCGATGCCGCCAGCACCAGCCGGCCGGAGGCGTACGCGGTTTCGCCGTTGCGGTAGGCGAAGTGCAGCTTGCCGTGCGCTTTGTCGTGGCGCAGGCTCAGCGTCACGCGGTCGTCCGGCTGCAGGATGTGCTGGAACTTCAGCGCTTCCATCGCGCCGCAGTGCGCTGAAGTGCCGAGGCGCGGCGCAGCCAGTTGCAGCGCCCAGCCGACCAGCGCCACGCCGGGCAGCACCGGCGCCTGCGGGAAATGGCCGGGGAAACAGTCGAGCTCCGCGGGCACCGCGAGCTGCAGCGTGCAGCCGTCGCCGTCGTGCTGCTCGCCGAGGACGGTGGGTGCCATGCCTGCGCTCATGCGCCCACCCGCAGCCGCCTGCGCAGCAGCCACTCGCCTGCGAACAATGCGCCCATGATGAAGTACACGATCAGGCCGTTGTACAGCGTCCACCAGCGCAGCGAGGCCCACAGCGTGAGCGCGGCCGACAGCGCGGCGTTGAACACGAAGAAGCCCGTCCACACCCAGGTGACCTTGCGCGTGTAGGGGATCGCCGCGGCCGGCAGGTCGGGCTCGCGTGCGCGGGCGATGCGCTCCACCATGGGCGTGCCGGCGACGAGGCTGAGCCCGAAGGCGAGCAGCAGGAACAGGCTGATCAGCGTGGGATACCAGCGCAGCAGCGAGGACTCGCCGCTGGCCGCCAGCAGCACGCAATAACCCAGCGCCACGCCCAGCATCCAGCGCCCGCCCGGCGCGCGCAGCAGCGTCGGCACGCGCAGCAGCCACGCCGCCGCCAGCGCCAGCGCGAACACGTGCGGCGGCACCGTGGCCATGCCGACATAGACGAGGAACGGATACAGGACGCCGAGCAGCGGCAGCAGGATGGAACGGGGTTTCATGGTTGGCGGCCGCGGTGGCATCACTCGTTTGCAGGCGAGAGGATGCCATTGTCCGCGCCAAAAAGCCGCGAGCCCGGAGGTTTTGCCTCCGGGCTCGCGGGTGCCGAACGTTGTGTCGACCGTGCGGCGTCGTCAGCCGCCTTGCACCTTCAACTTGCCGCCCGTGCCCGGGCCGCCCTCGATGTGCTGGGCCTTGTAGTTGCGCACGGACTTGACGAGGTTGTTGTACGAGTCGACGAAGGCTGCCACCACCACCTTGCCCTGGGCCGTGTTGGTGTAGGCGCCCAGGCCGCCGCCAGCGGAGCCGCCGAAGAGGGCGCCGAAGCCGCCGAAGTCGATGTTCTTGGCGCTGCCCGATGCGGCAGCCACCTGCACGCCGGAGCGGTTGTCGTCGAGGATCAGCATGGTGCTGGCCGACTTGGCGTGCATGCTGCCCGCCGCCGCACCGGCCACCAGGCCGCCCACGCCGGGAATGAGGCCGGCGAGCGCCGCCGCGCCGCCGCCAGCGTTGCTGTTGGAGAAGGTCACCGACGGCACGATGGTGTAGTCGGCCGAAACCATCTGTCCCTTGTGGTAATTCGAACCCTGGCGCAGCTCACCCGATTGCGCGAGCTGGCGCTCCTGCATGGCGGCATTCAGGCCCGAGCCGCGGTCGACCACCATGAAGCAGTTGGACTGCTGGATGATGAGGCGCAGCACGGGCGTGGTGCCCGGCAGCTGGTACTGCGACGTAAGAATGAGATACCAGTTGTCCTGGGTATGTTCGTCCAGCGCGACGGTGCCCAGCGGCGAATCGCAGTGCTCGAGCTGCGAGTTGGCGTTTTGCGAGCTAGCGCCGGCGGCGCTGCCGGTGGCAGCCGTATTGTCACCACCCATCTGCATGGTGGCGCACGCAGAGATGGCGAGCGGGAGCAATGCGGCAACGGCCAGTCGAGGCAGTTTCGTTTTCATGAATCATTCCCTTGCGCGGATGTGTGGATGACGAGCAAGGGGCGCATTGAACCGTGCGCTCAACAGACTGTATGCAGCCATTTCCCCTGTTCGGCGCTGCCGGGCACCGGCAGGCGCACGTAGCTTAACAGTGCGTCAGACGGACAAGCTGTAGGAAAAGCCTGACATTCGATCAGGCGGTGCCGCTTGAATGTTGACGCCGGACACATGGCGCCACTGAACCCGCCCTGCTAGCCGGCACCAACAACGCCGTAAACGCGATGCCCAACAACAACGTCAACCCGAAACCCCGCAACGCCGGCAACGAAGAAAGCGACAGCAAGCCAAACGACAGCAACGCCGTCAGCGCGGAAAGCAGCACGCTCGCATACATCGCCCCCGGCCGATCGACCGCATGCGGCTCACCCTCGTGCAGGAACACCGCGTAATTCGCGCCCACGCCAAGCACCAGCATCAATGCCATCCAGTGGAACAGGGTCAGCGGCTGGCCGAGGTAGCCGAGCGCGGCGAGGGTGAGCGCGATGCCGAGCGCCGGCGGCGCCAGCACGCGCGGCGCGCGGCGCCAACCGTAGCGCCAGCCGAACACCGGCACGATCAGCAGCATCGCGGCGAGCAGCCACACGCTGGCGTAGCCGCGGTAGCGGCCGAACAGCGCGGACACGCTGGCGGGCTTGTCCACCAGTTGCACGCCGGGCAGGCCGGCCGCGGCATGCGCCAGCAGGGCGTCGTCGGCGTCGTCCTGCGGCAGCACCAGCGAGGCGCAGCCTTGCGCATGGCAGCCCATCCACAGCTGGCGGAACGGCGTGGACAGCGGCGCCTTCAGCCACTCGTCCAGCTGCAGCGGCGTGCCGGGCCATGCAGCGAGCCAGGCGTCGATGGCGGCGGCGCGGAAGCCGGCGTCGGCCAGCGTCCGGCGCAGATGCGCGGGATCGTCGAACAGGCGGGCGAGCAGGGCGTGGTCGCGCGCCTGCCGCTGCTGCGAGGGCAGCATGCCGGCGAGGCCCAGCCAGCCTTCGAGCTTGCCGTCGTCGACCAGGGCTTGCAGCCGCGCCTCCAGCGCTTCTTCACGCTGCAGGGTCTGTTCGGCATCGTGGCCTTGCACCAGATAGAACTGGCTGCCGTTGCCGAGGCCGGTGATCGCGCGGATCTGCGTTTCCTGCGCGAGCAGGCCGGCAGGCTGCGCAATCAGCTGGTGCACGTCGTCGTCGTGGCGCAGTTGCATCCAGCCGGGCAGCGCCACCAACAGCAGGGTCGCTGCCAGCAGCGCGCCGCGCCAACCGTGCGCCGGCCGGGCCAGCGCATGCTGCAGGGCGCGCGCGCCGCGCACCAGCGCGCCGGTCATCGGTTTGGCCGGGCGCTGCAGCAGGGCGGGCAGCAGCCAGAACACGCTGAGGCAGGCGGCGCTCATGCCGCTGATCGCGAACACCGCCATCTGGCGCAGCGCGGGAAACGGCACCAGCCCCAGCAGCGTGTAGCCGAGCAGCGAGGTGGCCAGCGCCAGCAGCAGGGCGGGGCGTACCTGGCGCAGGCCGCGGCCGGCTTGCCACTGCGCGCCGGCGTTGGCGCGCGCGCTGAGGTACTGGATCGAGTAGTCCACCGCCTCGCCCAGCAGCGCCGCGCCGAACACCAGGGTGAGCAGGTGGATCTGGCCGAACACCAGCAGCGACACGGTGGTGGCGGCGACCACGCCCACCGCGGTGGAGAGGAAGGCCTGCAGCAGCGGGCCGGGCGAGCGGAACACGGCCAGCAGCAGCAGGGCGATGCCGAGCGAGGAGATCCAGCCCACCATGTGCACGTCGCGCTCGGCGCCCGCGCGCGCGGCGGCGGCGTAGAACACCGCGCCGGTGCGCAGCAGTTTCGTGCCGGGGTAATCGTGTTCGATCTGCAGCTCGGCCGTGTGCAGCGCCGCCAGCGCATGGCGCTGCACGGCGTCGTCGTAGGACGAACCCTTGAGCGTGGCGGTGACCAAGACGCAGGTGACGTCGCCCTGGTGCGCAACCAGCAGATCGTCCTCCGGCAGCAGCGGCGAGCGGCTCCACGGCTGCTGCGCCAGCCAGCGCTGCAGCCAGCCGAACGGATCGTCGGCAAGCGGCACGCCCACGCCGGTGAGGAAGGGCTCGTTGAGGCGCTGCGCCAGCGCCTGCGCGGGGTCGTAGCCCGGTTGCGCCAGCGCGGCGCGGTCGGCGTCGGCGAGCAGCCAGTCGCGGTGCGCGAGATACGGCGCGACCATCTGCGCGAGGTCGAACGGCGGCAGCTCGGCGGTGACCGTGTCGAACACCGGCTGCGCGGCCAGCGCCTTGCCCAGCGCGCGGGCGGCATCCTTGGCGCGCGCGTCGTCGGCGTTTTCCACCAGCAGCACCATGCGGTCGCCGTTGGCGTGGGCGAGGCGTTCCACCGCGGCTTCGGCCAGCGGGTTCTGTTCGGTGGCCGGCAGCAGCGCCAGCAGGTCGGTCTGGATCGGCAGCGCGCCGCGGCCGAACAGCAGCCAGGCGCCCAGCGCGGCGACCAGCACGGTGGCGACGGCGAACAGGCCGGCGCGCAGCTTCAATGCCTGCGACGTCATGGGCTGCCGAGCGCGCGCTTTTCCAGCGCGTCCAGCGGGCCGGCGTCGCGGGTGTGCGCGAAACGGATGTCGGTGCGCGCGCCGTCCTGCATGGCGATGCGGATGCCTTGCAGGTAGTTGTCGCCCTGCAGCGTGATGCTGCCCAGCACGCGCGCCACGCGTTCCTGCCTGGGCACGAAGCGCAGCGTCCACTGCGCGGGCGTGCCGCTGGCTTCCACGTTGAACTGGCGCAGCGCCTCGTCCAGCTTGCCGCCCAGCATGCCTTGCAGCATCTGCGAAACCTGGCTGACGCCACGCTCGCTGCGCACCGGGTGGACGCGGCCGTCCGCGTCGATGCGCGCGCTGCGGCTGCCGGTGAGCGCCAGGGTTTCCTGGTAGGGCGCGGTGGTCTGCCACAGCATGCCGTGGCCGAGCACGAACAGCAGCCGGCCTTCGCTCGACTGCGGCTTGTCCAGCGCGGGGTTCTCGCGCGTCTGGGTGAAGTCGGCGCGCACCGCGGCGTGCTTGCCCAGTTCCGCCAGCACGCTTTGCAGCAGGGGCTGGTCCGCCTGCGCGAACGCGGCGGCGGCGAAACCGGAAAGCAGGAGGAAGGCGATCAGTCGGCGCATGGATGTCAGGCGGTTTGCGGTTGCAATCGCGCAGCATACGCAATGCCGCGGCCGCTGGGCAGCGCAGGCTCTAACGAGAACGCCGGCGCGAGGCCGGCGTTCAGGTGTTGCGTGCGGGCGCGGCTTACTGCCCGCGCATGCGGCCCTGGAAGCGGGTGCCGCCGTTGCCCATGTGCGGCAGCTTGATCTTGCCGATCGCGCTGATGCGCTCCTCGGCGAGGCGGTCGGCGGCCTTGTAGGTGGGCACGTTCTGGGTCTTGCTGATCTCGTAGATGCGGCCCAGGTTGTAGTAGATCGTGCGCATCATGCGCATCGCGCGCTCGCGGTTGTAGCCGTCGATCTCCAGCGACACGTTCATCACGCCGCCGGCATTCACCGCGTAGTCGGGCGCGTACAGCACGCCGCGGCGGGTCAGCTCGTCGCCGATCGCGTCGGTGGCCAGCTGGTTGTTGGCCGGGCCGCAGATGATCTTCGCCTTGATGCGGTCGATGGTCTTCTCGTTGACGGTGCCGCCCAGCGCGCACGGCGAGTACACGTCGGCGTCCACGTCGTAGATCTCGTCCAGGCCCACCGCCTCGCAGCCCAGCTCGTCCACGCAGCGCTGCACGGCATCCTTGTTGATGTCGGTGACGAACACCTTCGCGCCCTGCTCGCGCAAGAGCTTGATGAACTCGCCGCCGACGTGGCCACAGCCCTGCACCGCGTAGCTGTACTTGCCCACGTCCTCGTTGCCGTACTTGAACTGCAGCGTGGCCATCAGGCCCTGCAGGGTGCCGTAGGCGGTGAACGGCGAGGGGTCGCCCGAGCCGCCGTGCACCTGGTGCACGCCGGTGACGTACTCGGTCTCGCGGAACACGTATTCCATGTCGTTGACGTCGATGCCCACGTCTTCGGCGGTGATGTAGCGGCCGTTCAACGAGTTGACGAAGCGGCCGAACGCGCGGAACAGCGCCTCGCTCTTGTCCCTGGAGGGATCGCCGATGATCACCGCCTTGCCGCCGCCCAGGTTCAGGCCGGCCACGGCGTTCTTGTAGGTCATGCCGCGCGACAGGCGCAGCACGTCGTTCACGGCCTCCTGCTCGGTCTTGTACGGCCACATGCGCAGGCCGCCCAGCGCGGGGCCCAGCACCGTGTTGTGGATCGCGATGATGGCCTTCAGGCCGGCGTCCTTGTTGTGGCAGAAGACGACTTCTTCGTGACCGGTGTTGGCGATGGTTTCGAAAATCATTGGTACGGCGACTCCATGGAACGGTGCCCGCGGGCATCCAGGACGGCGGCATCGCAGCGATGGCCGCCGGGGAACAGCAACAGCACGAATGCATCGCCCCGAACGCGCCGGGGCGACGAACCAAGTCGGCCATTCTAGTACGGCGCCCCGCGCGGCCGTGCCGCGACGCAGCAAGACGGCCGGTTCGCGTGCGGAACCGGCCGTGCGAAGAGACGCGGCCGGACGCAAGCGCACGCCCGAAGGCGTGCGCTTGCGTCGATGGGCTCAGAGCCTGTGAAAAATTCCGCATCGTGCGGAATTTTTCATCGGCACGTCCGGCACATGTCCGTACGTGCCTCCGCGGAGCAGTCACTTGCGTGACTGCTCCGCGACCGGCCATCCGTGGCCGGGCTGAGAGTTTGAAAAATTCTCGAACTCTCAGAACTGCCAGTCGAAGCTGCCGCGGAAGCCGCTGTCCATCGCGTGACGGGCCGCCTGGCCCTGCCAGGACAGGTCGAACGAGGCGTGCTTCGCGACCTGCACGGTGAGGCCGGCGTCGGCGGCCAGCGCGTTGCGGGCGATCGGCAGGCCGGCCACCACGAACGGCGCGCCGCCGGCGAACGCCATCGACGTGGCGGTGCCGATGCGGCCGTACGCGCGGCGCCAGCCCAGCATGCCGTGCACGCTCAGGCGCTGCTCGCCGTGGAACGGGAAGCCGCTGCTCGCCCGCGCGCCCAGCGTGCTGTAGCTGACGGCGTGGCTTTCGCCGATGCCGTGCAGGTCCGCGGCGCCACCGTGTTCCTGGAAGCCGTCCGTGTGCAGGCGCACGTGGGCAACTTGGGCGAACGGCTCCAGCGTCGCGTGCTTGAACGTGAAGCGGTAGCCGGCTTCGCCGAACAGCTGGGCGGTGGTGGCGTCGTAGCGGCTCAGCTCATGTCCGGCCAGGCCGGGCACGCCGACATGGCGCGTGCCGTCCAGCGTGTGCCAGCCGTAGGCGGCGCCGGCGCGCAGGCCCAGCCTGCCGAGCTGGGTGCCGGCATACACGCTGAAGTCGAGATCGCGGCTGGAGAGCGACGAAGCGCGCGCCGCCGCGTTCACCGCGGTTTGCGTGTAGCCGGCGGCGACGCCGAGCCGCGCGTTGTCGCCCAGCGGGCGATCCGCGCCGAGCAGGAAGCCGCCGCTGGTGTGCTTCGCCGACGCGGCATTGCCGTCGCTGTCGCGGTGGCCCCAGCTGCCCACGAACTGCCCCCACCAGGCGAGGTCGCCCTGGCCGTGTTGCACGGCAGGGCCGCCGACGTCGGAGCCCGCGCCGGCCTGGCGCAGGCGGGCGGCGACGCCGTCGCGCAGGTAGCGGCTGTCTTCCAGCAGCACGCCTTGCGCGGTGGCGTGGATTTCGCCGGAGAGCTGGTCGGCCGCGGCGCGGATCGCGGCGTCGGTCGGCAGATTGGTCAGCACGGCCAGGACGTTGCCCGCGCTGGGCTGGCTCTGCACGCCGCCCAGCGCGGCCAGCTCGTTCGGCGTGCCGCCGACGGCGGTCAGCGGCCGGGTCTGCGCCACGGTCAGATAGACGTGGTTCGCGTCGTAGCTGGGCACGAGGCCGAGCACGGCGCTGAGCGCGGTGTTGCCGCCCAGCTGGTAGCTGCCGCCGAGGCCGTGCGCCGCGCTGAGCACGGTGTAGCGGTTGCCGATGCGGGACAGGCCGGACGGTGCCGCCGCGAGTTCGAGGCCGGCGCCGGAACTCAGCGTGGCGCTGCCGCCCACTGCGAGCAGGCTGGACACGCCGGCCTGCGCCGGGTCGAGCTGCACCAGGTAGGCCGCGCCGGGAGCCTGGGTGTAATTGCCGCCCACGGTCAGCGTCTGGTACTGCCCCGGCCCGGTGCCCGGCGCCACGATGCCGGTCGTCGTCAGGCTGCCGCCGATGCGGCCGTGGCCGGTGAGCAGGCCGCCGTTGGCCACGTTGCCGCCGATGATGCCGTTGTCGACGAGCTGGCCGAGGTTGATCACGCCGCTGGCGAGCGAGCCTTCCATGTCGAGCGCCGCGGCGGCGCCGACGCCGGTGGCGCCGGTGTAGCTGTTGTGGCCGGTGAGCGTTTCGCGGCCGCCGGACACGATCAGCCGACCGCCCGTGCCGCCGCCGATGCCGCCGTCCGCGATCTCGCCGCCGAAGCTGCCGCTGGCATGGGTCAAATCCAGCGTGGTGCCGCCCAGTTGCACCAGGCCGGCGCCGGAGAGCGACTGTACGGCGGTGGTCTGCCAGGTGCGCGAGATGTCGAAAATGCCGTCCACGTGCACGTCGGACGAGGCCGCGATGCTGCCCGGGCCGGCCAGCGCCAGCCAGCCGCCGTTCGCGACCTGGGTGGCGCCGGTGTAGGTGTTGGTGCCGGAAAGATCGGCGATGCCGCCGTTGGCGACCTGGAACGGGCCGCTGCCGGAGATCGTGCCGGCCAAGCCCAGCGGGCCCATGTCCGGCGTCACCGTGAAGCCGGTGGTGATGTTCGCGGTGGAGATGTAGAACGGCGTGTAGGCGGTGGACTGGTTCGCGAGGTCAAACATCACCGCGTTGTGCATGAAGAACGACAGACCGTAGATCGCCGCGTCCGGGAAGCCGCCATAGGAACCGAGCGTGACCACGTTGCTGTAGTCGCCCTGGCTGTCGTCGCCGCTGGTCACCGAAGCCGGATGGCCGGAGATCATCAGGCCGTTGGCGGTGACCGCGAGGCCGGTGGCGGTCAGGGTGATGCCAGGCACCAGGTCGCCGTACTGGTTGATGTTGCCGGCGGCCTGTTCGGTGCTGGCCAGGCCCAGGTCGCCGTTGTCGATCAGCATGATATTGGGCGTGCCGGTGTCGAACAGCGTCATCATCGGTGCGCTCACGCTGTTGCCCTTGCTGTCGGTAAGCGTATACAGGAACGCGGTGTCGAACTGGTAGGCGGAGGGCGCACCCGACAGCGGGAACGGATTGGTCTGGCCCTGGGTGGGCAGCCACGGCACCACGCTGAGGAACTGCGCGCGCAGCGCGGGCGTGAGGCCCTCGATCAGGCAGGCCTGGGCGCAGGCGCCGGGCGCCTTACCGGTGCCGTTGGCTTCCACGATGTAGCCGCTGTTGGTGAGCGAGCCGGGTACGCCGTTGCCGAAATCGCCGGCGCCGAAGATGCCGTAGAAGTGCCCTTCGTCGGGCGGATTGCCCTGGTTGAGGTTCTGCTGCCAGATCAGATCTTGATACAGGGTGACGCCGTTCTGCGTGGTGATCGCCGGCCCCAGCGTGTCGCCGCCGGAACTCTGCGGGGTGACCAGTGAATCCAGGATGGTGGCGACCGGCAGGCCCTGCGGCGTGGCGTAGCTGGCGGCCTGGGTGCCGGTCGACGAGTTGTAGAACTGCAGGCTGCCCACGGTGGTGGAGGCCTGCCAGTAGCCGTAGGTGCCGTTGCCATACAGATAGGCGTACGGTGCGCTCTGCGCCACACCCGGCTGGTTCGGGAACCACGCAGGTGCTTGGCCGTTGTTGCCCGAACCGACGGCGATGTTGAACGAATCCGAACCGGTGTCGAACAGGTATTCCTCGGGCGTGGCGCCGTTGACGCCCACGTTGATGCCGAGGCGGTAGCCGTACTGGCCGCCGCCGTAGTTTTCCTGGATCAGGTCCAGCGGAATGCTGGTGCTGGTGTCGGCGGCGAACGCCGGGTGGAACGGCGCCAGCATACAGGCCAGCGCCAACGGCAGCGGCCGCAGATTGAACTTGCTCACTTCACTTCTCTCCCCGTTTGGATGTGCATCGACTGCGATGCCGGATTGCGAGTGCTGCATCCGTCCACGCCCTCTCCGGCCCCTTGGGCGGGACTCTCGTCCATCCGGGCTCTGACGTTTGTGAGGCGGAAAATTGAAATGCGGCTATCGACGCCGGCTGCGTCCGCGCCGGAGGACGCTGCGGCCGCGGGGCAGGGTGGGGTTTTCGGGGGCGCAAAAAGATGAAGGGCCCGGCATGCCGGGCCCTTCGTCTTCGAGTCGGTGGTGGGCGGTACAAGGATCACCGCGCCGCGCGAGTCGTCGCTGAAATCGCATTCCCTACGCTTCTCCGATTCGGCTTTCAGGGCATCGGCAAAGGCGCGACGTGCTGCAGCCGTTGAAGCACGAAAAGGTGTGTCAGGCCACCATGACCTGGGTATGGCCCACTGTCCGCCGGCCAGCCTTGCATACCACGATGTTCACGTCTCGGCCCAGGCGATTCAGGCACTCGATCATCTTGGTCTGGCTGATGCCACGGAACCGGCCACGGAGCATCTCCGAGAGTTTGGGCTGGGTCATGCCCAGCAGTTCGGCAGCTCCCTGCTGCGTCAGGTGCCGTCCCTTGATGATCTGTGCGATCTGGCGCGCCAGTTCGGCTTTCACCCGCATGTCCTCGGCCTCGGGAAGGCCCAGGTCGGCATATGGATTGCCGCTGCCTTGCTCGATGCTGATGTCGTGCGCTTGGGGTTTCGTATTCATGAGCTCACTCCTTCGCCTTGGCGGCGATTGCCTTCAACCGTGCCTCGATCAGATCCAGATCTGGCTTGGGTGTGCTGATGCCGTGGGTGGATTTCTTCTGGAAGCAGTGCAGCACGTAGACCGCTGCGGCGTAACGCACCGTATACACGGCGCGATAGGCGTCGCCCTGATGGTCTTCCACCACTTCCAGCACGCCCGCACCGCCGAAACCCTTCAGGGGCTTGGCCTGTGCATGCTTCTCGCCGCATTGGGCCAAGTGCAGCGCGTAGCCGAAGGTGTCCTGCACTTCTTCGGGCATCGCACCGAGGTCTTTTCGGGCCGAGCCGACCCAGTACAGCGGCTTGAGCGAAGAAGGCATGGTCGTAATTATACCTAAATGTGGATAAATAGGCTTCCACACGACCGCCGTGGTCCAGGTCAATCGGGAGCGTCACGCCAGTTCTCCACCCTCGTAGGTGGTGCCGCGGGCGAGCGAAGTCACGCGGCGAGGCTGTGAGAGCTGCGGGAGAAAATGGTGGCTGCCATCAGGAATGGATCTGATGAGGCGGAAGAGATTACTCGTTTGCGTCAGGTTTACCGAGCCGCTGGAACATGCCCAGGCCTCGATCCGCGCGGCGATGGAGTGTCCGTTGGCCGGACTCATTGCAGCAAACAAGCCCAGCAAGCTTCCCTGTGAGTACGCGAATGGGTACAGCACGGTTGAAAGATGGCGAAATGCCTGGAAATGCCGGTACTCGTTTGGGTACACACTGGTCCACGCGGGCACAAAAAAGCCCGACTCGGCGGGAATCGGGCTCTTCTGTAACTGCTGGACTTACTGAAACAAGTGGTGGGCGGTACAAGGATCGAACTTGTGACACCTGCCGTGTGAAGGCAGTGCTCTACCGCTGAGCTAACCGCCCGCCGAGAGCGCGCAAATATACGGGGTGACGGCGGCGAGGTCAACCATGGCGAAGCGCTCGCGTAGAATGCGGGGTTTCCACGCCGACCGGTTTGCGCCATGCCCCACGACCTTGCCCACGTCCTGCAGGCCCTGCAGCAGTTCGAGCTCACGCCCTGGAAGGCGGTGGGCTTCGCGGGGACGCTGATGTTCACCAGCCGCTGGTTCGTGCAGCTCTACTACACGCGCAAGCACAAGCGGGTGGTGATGCCGCTGTCGTTCTGGTGGCTGTCCGTGTGCGGCAGCGTGCTGCTGCTGGCGTACTTCGTGTTCGGCAAGAACGACTCGGTGGGCATCATCTCCAACTTCTTCCCGGTGTTCGTGTCGGTCTACAACCTGGTGGTGCACCTGCGCCATCGCAAGAACAGCCTGGGCGACGACGTGGCCGCCTGATCAATCCGGGTCGTAGTCGAGGTTCGCGGCCAGCCAGCGCTCGGCTTCCGCGAGCGTCCAGCCCTTGCGTTTCGCGTAGTCCTCGACCTGCTCGCGGCTGAGCCGGCCGACCACGAAATACTGGCTGCCCGGGTGCGAGAAGTACCAGCCGGACACGGCGGCGGCCGGGTACATCGAGAAGCCTTCGGTGAGTTCGATGCCGGCGTTGTTCGTGGCGTCGAGCAGCTTGAACAGCGTGGTCTTCTCGGTGTGGTCGGGGCAGGCGGGGTAGCCGGGGGCGGGGCGGATGCCTTGGTACTGCTCGGCGATCAGCGCCTCGTTGTCGAGATCCTCGGCGGGCGCGTAGCCCCAGAATTCCTTGCGCACGCGCTGGTGCATGCGCTCGGCGAAGGATTCGGCGAGGCGGTCGGCGAGCGCCTTGAGGATGATCGCGGAGTAGTCGTCGTGGTCGGCGTGGAAGCGCTCGAGGTGTTCCTCGATGCCCAGGCCCGCGGTGACCGCGAAGCCGCCGATCCAGTCGGGCTTGCCGTACTCTTTCGGCGCGATGAAGTCGGCGAGGCAGAGGTTGGGGCGCTCCACCGGCTTGTCGGCCTGCTGGCGCAGGTGATGGAGCACGATTCGGGTTGCCGAGTCCCGGTTGCCGACACCATCCCCACCCCGGCCCTCCCCTTGAAGGGGAGGGAGCGCGATTTCGAGGTCGTCGCCGATGCTGGCGGCGGGCCAGAAGCCGATCACGGCGCGGGCTTTCAGCCACTTCTCGGCGATGATCCTGTCCAGCATCTCCTGCGCGTCGGCGAACAGTTCGCTGGCCTGCGCGCCCACCACTTCGTCGGTGAGGATGGCGGGGTAGTGGCCGGCCAGTTCCCAGGCCTGGAAGAACGGCGTCCAGTCGATGGTCTGGCGCAGTTCGGCGAGGTCGTAATCGTCGAACACGGTGATGCCGGGCTGGCGCGGCTGTGGGGGCGCGTAGTTCGCCCAGTCGCATGTGAAGCGGTTGCCGCGGGCGTGTTCCAGCGTCACCAGTTTCTTGCCGGGGCCGCGATGCTTGTGGCGCTCGCGGATCTCGGCGTATTCGGCGCGCACCTTGGCAAGGAAGCCGTCGACCAGCTCCTTCGACACCAGCGACTGCGCCACGCCCACCGCGCGCGAGGCGTCCTTCACCCACACGCAGGCGGTGTCGTAGTTCGGCTCGATCTTGATCGCGGTGTGCGCGCGCGAGGTGGTGGCGCCGCCGATCAGCAGCGGAATGTTGAAGTTCTGCCGCTTCATTTCCTTGGCGACGTGGGCCATCTCCTCCAGCGAGGGCGTGATCAGGCCGGAGACGCCGATCATGTCGGCTTGCTCGGCGATCGCGGTGTCCAGGATCTTCTGCGCCGGCACCATCACGCCGAGGTCGACCACCTCGAAGTTGTTGCAGGCAAGCACCACGCCCACGATGTTCTTGCCGATGTCGTGCACGTCGCCCTTGACCGTGGCCATCACGATCTTGCCGTTGCTCTTGCCGGTGTCGCCGCTGCGCTTCTTTTCCTCCTCCATGAAGGGCAGCAGGTAGGCCACCGCCTTCTTCATCACGCGGGCGGACTTCACCACCTGCGGCAGGAACATCTTGCCGGCGCCGAACAGGTCGCCGACCACGTTCATGCCGTCCATCAGCGGGCCTTCGATCACGTCGAGCGTGCGCGTGACGCCCTGGCGCACTTCCTCGGTGTCCTCCACCACGAACTGGTCGATGCCGTGCACCAGCGCGTGTTCCAGCCGCTTGGCGACGGGGAATTGCCGCCAGGCGAGCTCGTCGCGAGTCCCGCGTCCCGAGTCCCGAGTCCCGCGCTTGAATCGCTCGGCGATCTCCATCAATCGCTCGGTGGCATCCAAGCGGCGGTTCAGCACCACGTCCTCGACGCGCTCGCGCAGCTCGGGTTCCAGCTCGTCGTAGATCGCCAGCTGGCCGGCATTGACGATGCCCATGTCCATGCCCGCCTTGATGGCGTGGTAGAGGAACACGCTGTGGATCGCCTCGCGCACGGTGTCGTTGCCGCGGAAGGAGAACGACACGTTGGAGACGCCGCCGGAGATGTGCGAGAGCGGGAAGCGCTGCTTCAGCAGCTTCGCCGCCTCGATGAAGTTCACCGCGTTGTCGGCGTGCTCCTCGATGCCGGTGGCGATCGGGAAGATGTTGGAGTCGAAGATGATGTCTTCGGGCGGGAAGCCGACCTTTTCAGTGAGCAACCTGTAGGAGCGCTCGCAGATTTCGAGGCGCCGCGCCACGGTGTCGGCCTGGCCCTGTTCGTCGAACGCCATCACCACGGTGGCGGCGCCGTAGCGCAGGATCTTCCGCGCCTGCTCCAGGAACACCTCCTCGCCTTCCTTCAGCGAGATGGAGTTCACCACGCCCTTGCCCTGCAGGCAGCGCAGGCCAGCCTCGATCACGCTCCACTTGGAGGAATCCACCATCACCGGAATCTTGGCGATGTCGGGCTCGGCGGCGATCAGGTTGAGGAACTTCACCATCGCCGCCTCGGCGTCGAGCAGGCCCTCGTCCATGTTCACGTCGAGGATCTGCGCGCCGTTCTCCACCTGCTGGCGCGCGACTTCCACCGCCTCGTCGTAGCGGTCTTCCTTGATCAGCTTCTTGAACTTCGCCGAGCCGGTGACGTTGGTGCGCTCGCCGATGTTGACGAACAGCAGCCCGGGCGTGATGACCAGCGGTTCGAGGCCGGAGAGGCGGGTGTGGCGGGTGGTGGTCATGGGCAGTGCGGCCTTGCAGCTTGAACTCCCTCTCCCCCGGCGACGCCGGGGGAGAGGGTGGGGGTGAGGGGGTGTTTTGGGGTGGGGCGGGAAGCCGGAGGCTTCCCCCTCACCCCACCCTCTCCCCCAAGCGGGGCTTGGAGGAGAGGGCTGAAGCGCGTGGCGGCGCCCGCGTTCACGCCGCTTGCGCGAGCGCGGGCAGGGCGCGCGGCGCCACGCCGCGCACGGCTTCCGCAATCGCCTTGATATGCGCCGGCGTGGTGCCGCAGCAGCCGCCGACGAGGTTGAGCAGGCCGTCGCGGGCGAAGCCGGCGATCACGTTCGCCATGTGCTCGGGCGTCTCGTCGTATTCGCCGAAGGCGTTCGGCAGGCCGGCGTTCGGATGCGTGCTGACGCGGCTCTCGGCGATGTCGGCGAGCACCTGGATGTGCGGGCGCAGGTCGTCCGCGCCCAGCGCGCAGTTGAAGCCCACCGACAGCGGCCGCGCATGGCGCACCGAGTAGTAGAACGCCTCGGCGGTCTGCCCGGAGAGCGTGCGGCCGGAGCGGTCGGTGATGGTGCCGGAGATCATCACCGGCAGCCGCGCGCCGCGTTCCACGAACAGCGTGTCGAGCGCGTACAGCGCGGCCTTGGCGTTCAAGGTGTCGAAGATGGTCTCCACCATCAGGATGTCGGCGCCGCCGTCGATCAGGCCGCTGGCGGATTCGCTGTAGTTGCGCGCCAGCTCCTCGAAGCTGACGTTGCGGAAGCCGGGGTCGTTGACGTCGGGCGACAGCGAGGCGGTGCGGCTGGTGGGGCCGAGCACGCCGATGACGAAACGCGGCTTGCCGGGCGTCAGCGCCGTGAACTTGTCGCAGGCGGCGCGCGCGAGCTTTGCGCCCTCGCGATTCAGCTCGTACGCGAGGTGCTCCAGCTTGTAGTCGGCCTGGCTGATGCGGGTGGAGTTGAAGGTGTTGGTTTCGACGAGATCGGCGCCGGCTTCGAGGTAGGCCTCGTGCACGCCGCGGATGATGTCCGGCCGGGTCAGGGTCAAGAGGTCGTTGTTGCCCTTGAGGTCGCAGCCCGGGTGATCGTGGTGATGCTCGTGCGCGCCGTCGCGGCCGTGCTCGAAGCGTTCGCCGCGGAAGCCGGCTTCGTCCAGCCGGTGGCCTTGCAGCATGGTGCCCATGCCGCCGTCGAGGATCAGGATGCGCTGCGCGAGCGCGGCTTCGAGCAGGGCGACGCGTTCGGGGTGCAGCCAGGGCAGGGTACTCATCGTTCTCTTCACTTCTTCTGCGCGAGCAGGCTGATGACTTCGAAATGCGGCGCCTTGCGCTCGCGGCTGAGCCGGTTGCAGCTGACCACGTGCAGGCCGGCGGCGCGGGCGTAGTCCTGCAGCTCCGCTTCGGTGAAGCCGAGGTTCTTGTGGTCGAACGGCTCGACGGTGGCGCGGTGGTCGTGCTTGCCCAGCGTCACCGCGAGCAGGCGGCCGCCGGGGCGCAGCAGGCGCGCGGCTTCGGCCACGGCCTGCGCGGGGCGTTCGGCGTAGGTGAGCGCGTGCAGCATCAGCACCAGGTCGAAGCGACGCTCGCCGAGATCGAGCGCGTGCATGTCGCCCTGGCGCACCTCGACGTTGGGGTAGGCCTGCAGGCGTTTCGCCGCGGCCTCGGCCACGCGCTCGCTGGAATCCACGCAGACGATGGAGTGCGCGTGCGGCGCCAGCAGTTCGGCGGTGATGCCGTCGCCGGAGGCGATGTCCAGCACGTCGCCGGTGCCCAGCAGCTGCAGCAGCGCGCGCGCCAGGGTTTCCCAGGTGCGGCCGGGCGAGTAATGGCGCTCCATGTCGCCGGCCACGGTGTCGGCCCAGCCTTCGGCGCGGGCGCGGTTGGCCAGCACGGCGGGCAGGCGCTCGGCGTCTTCGCGCAGCAGGGCGTCGTCGATGTTCTCGCGCAGCGAGGCGATCAGCGCGTGTTGGTGCTCGTCGCCCTCGCCGTTGGCGCGGTAGTAGGCGGACACGCCGGCTCGGCGGTCGCGCACGAGGCCGGCCTCCTTCAGCTTGGCGAGGTGGGTGGAGACGCGTGGCTGCGCCAGGTGCAGCACCGCGGCCAGCTCGGCCACGGTGAGTTCCTCGCCTTCGAGCAGGGCGAGCAGGCGCACGCGGGTGGGGTCGGCCAGCAGTCGCAGCACGCTGGAGGCGGTCGCCAGATCCATCGGGTATTCGTCTATCGCGATAAAGAGATTGAAAGGCTAGGCCGCGGGCTGGCGCGCGTCAAGCGTCGCCGTGGCTGGTTCCCCGCTTTCTCTCTTCCCCTCCGCTCGCGGCCCGTCTTTGCTGCGCCCGCACAAGGCGCCTTGGCCGTCACCGTTAAAATGGTCGGCTTTCCCATTCCTGCCTTGCTACCGGAGTCCCCCCATGGATTTCAGCTTTACCGAAGACCAGTTGGCCATCCAGGCCATCGCCCGCGACTTCGCCCAGAAGCGCATCGCGCCGGTCGCGGCCGAGCTGGACGCGAAGGGGGAATTCCCGCTGGACAACATCCGCGAGCTGGGCCAGCTCGGCCTGATGGGTGTGGAGGTGCCGCACGAGTACGGCGGCGCGGGCATGGACCCGATCGCCTACTCGCTGGCGATGATCGAGATCGCCGCGGCCGACGCCGCCACCGCGACCATCATGTCGGTCAACAATTCGCTGTTCTGCAACGGCATCCTCAAGCACGGCACCGAGGCGCAGAAGCAGAAGTACGTGCGCGCCATCGCGCAGGGCGAGGCGATCGGCGCCTACGCGCTCACCGAGCCGCAGTCCGGCTCCGACGCCTCGGCCATGCACACCCGCGCCACCAAGAACGCCGACGGCGACTGGGTCATCAACGGCAAGAAGAGCTGGATCACCTCCGGCATGGTGGCGCGCTACATCATCCTGTTCGCCATCACGACGCCGGGCATCGGCGCCAAGGGCGTGTCCGCCTTCATCATCGACACGCAGCTGCCGGGCTTTCATGCGGGCAAGAGCGAACCCAAGCTGGGCATCCGCGCCTCGGCCACCTGCGAGATCGAATTCACCGACTACGTCTGCCCGAAGGACAACCTGCTGGGGCAGGAGGGCAAGGGTTTCGCGATGGGCATGAGCCTGCTCGACGCGGGCCGCATCGGCATCGCCTCGCAGGCGGTGGGCATCGCGCGCGCCGCGTACGAGGCCTCGCTGCAGTGGTCGCGCGACCGCAAGGCCTTCGGCCACCCGATCGGCACGTTCCAGATGACCCAGGCGAAGATTGCCGACATGAAGTGCAAGCTCGACGCCGCCACCCTGCTCACGCTGCGCGCCGCCTGGGCCAAGCAGGAGGCGGAGAAGAACGGCAGCCGCTTCGGCACCGAGGCCTCGGTCGCCAAGCTGGTGGCCTCCGAGGCGGCGATGTGGATCACTCATCAGGCGGTGCAGATCCACGGCGGCATGGGCTACTCCAAGGAGATGCCGCTGGAGCGCTACTTCCGCGACGCCAAGATCACCGAGATCTACGAAGGCACCAGCGAGATCCAGCGCATCGTGATCGCTCGCAACGAGACCGGCTTGCGCTAAGCGCTGGAATTCGAGATGGCAAGAAGCCCCGGCCTGGCAAGCCGGGGCTTTTTGTCGGGACCGTAGGTCGGGCTTCAGCCCGACCCGCCACGCACGTCGGGCTGAAGCCCGACCTACGCAGGCATGCCCTCACTCCCTCTCTCCTTTGGGAGAGGGAGTGAGTTGGTCAGTGCCCCCGTCGCGGATCGGAGTCGAACGACTGCATGTCCGTGCCCGCGGCCGGGTGCGGCTTGCCGTCGCCGTCGAGCTTGTCGCCCAGCAGGCGGCGCACCACGACGTAGAACACCGGGATCAGCAGCACGCCGAGGAAGGTGGCGAACAGCATGCCGCCGATCACGCCGGTGCCGATCGCATGGCGCGAGTTGGCGCCGGCGCCGGTGGAGATGAACAGCGGGAACACGCCGAGGATGAAGGCCAGCGAGGTCATCAGGATCGGGCGCAGTCGCAGGCGGGCCGCGTCGACGACGGCTTCGCGCAGGGTGCGTCCGGCCTGCTGCTCGGCCACCGCGAACTCCACGATCAGGATCGCGTTCTTCGCGGCCAGGCCGATCACCGTGACCAGGCCGATCTTGAAGTAGATGTCGTTGGACAGGCCGCGCAGCATGGTGAACACCACCACGCCGAGCAGGCCCAGCGGCACCACCAGCAGCACCGACGCCGGGATCGACCAGCTCTCGTACAGTGCGGCCAGCGCCAGGAACACGATGAAGATGGACAGCACCATCAGCAGCGTGGCGGCGTTGCCGGAGAGGATTTCCTGGTAGGACTGGCCGGTCCAGTCGTAGCCGTAGCCCTTGGGCAGGTCGTTGCCGACGATTTTCTCCATCTCGTGCATCGCCTCGCCCGAGGCATGCCCCGGCGCGGGCGAGCCCACGATTTCCACCGCGGAATAGCCGTTGTAGCGGGTCAGCGCGGGCGAGCCCATTTCCCACTTGGTGTGCACCACGTTGGAGATCGGGATCATCGCCGGCGTGCCGTCGGCGTTCCGCTGCGCGGTGCTGGGCGTGTAGAAGTGCTTCAGCGCGTCCGGGCTCATGCGGTAGGGCGCATCGGCCTGCATGATCACGCGCTTCACGCGGCCGCCGTAGGTGAAGTCGTTCACGTACACCGGCGCCAGCATCAGGCTGACCGCGTTGTAGACGTCGCTGACCGACAGGCCCATCGACTGCGCCTGCACGCGGTCCACGTCCATCTGCAGCTGCGGCGAATCCTCCAGCGCGTTCGGGCGCACGCCGGTGAGCACCGGATCCTGTGCCGCCTTGCCCAGCAGCGTGTTGCGCGCCTGGGTGAGCGCGTCGCGGCCGAGGCCGGCGCGGTCCTGCAGGTACATGTCGAAGCCGCCGAACTGGCCCAGGCCCTGCACGGTGGGGATGTTCGCCACGAAGATGCGCGCATCGCGGATCTGGAACAGCTGCCGGTTCGCGCGCTGGATGAAGTCCATCGCGGTGTCCTTGCGCTTGGCCCAGTCCTTCAGCTTGATGAAGGCCATGCCGGCGCTTTCGCTGGAGCCGATGAAGCTGAAGCCGGTCACCTGCAGCACGCCTTCCACCGCCGGATCCTTCTGCAGGATCGCACGCATCTGCGCCATCACCTCGCCCGTGCGCTGCTTGGTGGCGCCGGGCGGCAGCTGGACCACGGACAGCGCGTAGCCCTGGTCCTCCTCGGGCAGGAAGCTGCCGGGCAGGCGGGTGTAGAGGAAACCGGCGAGGACCGCCACCAGCACGAACACGAACATCCAGCGCGGCGCATGCTTCACCGCGTGGCCGACGTGGCCGGTGTAGGTGTGCGTGGTCCATTCGAAGAAGCGGTTGAAGGTGCGGAAGACGATGTTCTTCTTCTTGTGGTGCTCGGGCTGCAGGAAGCTGGCGCACAGCGCGGGCGTGAAGCTCAGCGCGAGGAAGGCCGAGAAGCCCATCGACACCGCGATGGTCAGCGCGAACTGCTTGTAGATGATGCCCGAGGCGCCCGGCTGCAGCGCCGAGGGCACGAACACCGCCGCCAGCACCACGGTGATCGCCACGATCGCGCCGGTGATCTGGCCCATCGCCTTGCGCGTGGCCTCCTTCGGCGAGAGGTTCTCCTCGGTCATGATGCGTTCGACGTTCTCGATCACCACGATCGCGTCGTCCACCACGATGCCGATCGCCAGCACCATGCCGAACAGGGTCAGCTGGTTGATCGTGAAGCCGAGCACCAGCATGCCGAGGAAGGTGCCCAGCAGCGCCACCGGGATCACCAAGGTAGGGATGATGGTGGCGCGGATGTTCTGCAGGAACAGCCACATCACCAGGAACACCAGCACGATCGCCTCGATCAGCGTGTGCACCACCTCGTCGATCGAGATGCGCACGAAGGTGGTGCTGTCGTAGGGGCTGAACCAGGACACGCCCGGCGGGAAGCTCGGTGCCAGCTGGTCCATCTTCGCGCGCACCGCGGTGGCCACGTCCAGCGCGTTGGCGCCGGGCAGCAGCTGGATCGCGAACGCGCCGATCGGCTTGCCGTCCCAGGTGGTGTCGAAGCCGTAGTTGCCGGGGCCGAAGCTGATCTTCGCCACGTCGCCCAGCTTGACCGTGGTGCCGTCAGGATTGGCGCGCAGGATGATCGCGGCGAACTGCTCGGGCGTGGTGAAGCGGCCCTCGGTGGACACCGTGGCGGTGAGGCCCTGGCCGGGCACGGCCGGGTCGGCACCCAGCGAACCGGCGGCGAACTGCACGTTCTGCGCCTTGATCGCGGCGAACACCTGCGAAGCCGACAGGTTGTAGCCCTGCAGCTTGTCCGGGTTCAGCCAGATGCGCATCGCGTACTCGGAGCCGAACTGCTGGGTGCTGCCCACTCCGGGCACGCGCGAGATCTGGTCCAGCACCTGCGAGCCGACGATGTCGTTGAGGCGGTCGCGGTCGATGTTCGGGTTGTCCGACTTCAGCGCCACCACCATCAGGAAGCCGGCGTTGGCCTTGGCCACCACCACGCCCTGCTGGGTCACCTCGCTGGGCAGGCGCGGGGTGGCCAGCGCCACCTTGTTCTGCACTTGCACCTGGGCGATGTCGGGGTCGGTGCCGGTCTCGAAGGTCAGCGTGATCTGGGCGCGGCCGCTGGCACTGGAGGACGAACTGAAATACAGCAGGTGGTCGATGCCGGTGAGCTGCTGCTCGATCACCTGGGTGACGGCCTTCTCGGTGGTGTCGGCGCTGGCGCCGGGGTAGGTGGCGCTCACCGTGACCGAGGGCGGGGCGATGTTCGGATACGACTCCACGCCCAGGTTGAGGATCGCCAGGACGCCGCCCAGCGAAATCAGGATGGCCACCACCCAGGCGAAGATCGGGCGGTCGATGAAGAAACTCGGCATGCTCGCGCTCCCTTACTTGCCGCTCGCGGCGGGGCTGCCCGCGGCCGCTTGCGGCTGCCACGGCGAGGCCTTGGCCGGCGCGCCGTCATGCACGTTCTGCACGCCGGACACCACCACCTGGTCGCCGGCGGCGAGGCCGCTGCTGACCACCCAGTTGCCGCCACTCATGCTGCCGGCGACGACGTCGTGGCGCTTGGCCTTGCCGTCGGCGCCGACCACGAACACGTAGGCGCCCACGGTGTCGCGCAGCACGGCCTGCTGCGGGATCAGGAACACCTGATGCTGCTCGCCCAGCTTCGCCTGCAGCGTCACGTACATGCCGGGCAGCAGGCTGTGCTTGGGGTTCGGGATCTGCGCGCGCAGGTTCATCGCGCCGGTGGCCGGGTCGACCGTGGCGGAGGTGAAGTCCAGCGTACCCGGCTCCGCGTAGGCGCTGCCGTCGGGCAGGGTGACCCGCACGCTGGCCTGGTTCGGCTGGGCGAGGGTGACGCCACCGCTGCTCTGCGCCTGGCGCAGCTGCTCCATGTCGGCCACGCTCATGGTGAAGTTCACGTACAGCGGGTCGATCTGGTCCACCGTGGTGAGCAGGGTGGCGCTGCCGCTGCCCACCAGCGCGCCCTCGGTCACCTGCTGCTGGCCGGCGCGGCCGTCGATCGGCGCGGTGACGTTGGCGTAGCCGAGGTTGATGCGCGCGGTCTGCACGTTGGCGCGCGCGGCCTGCACCGCGGCGGCGGCGGTGCGCTCGGCGGCCAGCGCGTTGTCGAGGTCGGACCTGGAGATGTAGCCCTTCGGCGCCAGCTCCTGCGCGCGCTGCGCGTTGACCTTGGCATTGGTGTAGCTCGCCTGCGCCTGCGCCTGCGCCGCTTCGGCCGCGGCCAGCGCGGCCTTCAGCGGCGCCGGGTCGATCTGGAACAGCGGCTGGCCCTTCTTCACGTCGCTGCCTTCGACGTAGTCGCGCTTGAGCAGCACGCCGGCCACGCGGGCGCGCACGTCGGCGCTGCGGAACGCCGACAGGCGGCCCACCAGGTCCTTGGTCAGCGGCTCGTTCTGCGGCTGCGCGGTGATCACGCCGACCTGCGGCGGCGGCATCTGCGGCGGACCTTGTTCCTTCTTGCCGCAGGCGGTCAGGGCCAACAGGCCGAGGCACAACGCGGGGGCGCGCAGAAACGGGGATTTCATGGGGACTCCGAAGCGAGCTGATCGTGACGGGGGATATCGCGATGGCCGCGCGTCATGCCGTTGCGCGAGGCGCCTAGCATGAGGGCACGACCAACGACTTGTCTTGTGTCAAAGGTTGATCGCAAACCATGCCGACATGGCCGTGATCCATGGCAACAAGTCGCTACTATACCGCACAGTACACAATTTATTGAAGGCTTGCCGGCGAAGTTTTTTTGTCGGCAATGGCGGCCTCGCGCAGCGTGCGGGGCAGTCGCCACGGTCGCGCCGCGCGTGCCGCACGCGCCGAATGCCTGTGTGCGTGGAGCTGTTTCCGCCGTGCTTGCAAGCTGCGCTGCACAACGTCTGCGCGTGGATTCACCCTGACGCGAGGGGTATCCTTCGAAGGCTTGATGCAACACCTTCGTTTCCACTGACAAGTAGATGCCATGAATGCCATTCGTGCAGCCCATGAAGCGCCACTTCAGTCCGCCGTGTTCGAGGTTCTGAAGCAAGCCGGATACTCCACCCAGCGCCTTGAAGAGGCGCAATTTTTTATCGGCGCCTTCTTCGCGCGGATCACGGAGGGCGACCGCAACCTGCACACGCCGGCGCAATGGGCCGCCCTGACCGGCGGCCTGCTGGACTTCATGCAGCAGCGTGCGCCGGGGCGGGCGCTGCTGCGCGTGCTCAATCCCGAGGCCGGCAACGCCGGGCGCAGCCGGCTGCAGATCGTCACCGACGACATGCCGTTCCTGATCGACACGGTGAGCATGGTGGTGTCGGCGCGGCTGCAGATCCACGCGGTGATCCATCCGGTGCTCAAGGTCGAGCGCGATGCCGACGGCAAGCTGCTGCGCCTGGGCGGCGAAGCGGGCGCGCCCGAATCGGTGATGCATTTCGAGATCGACCGCGTGGCCGACGCCGCCGAGCAGGCCGCGCTGATCCGCCAGGTCGAGGCCGCGCTGGAGAGCGTGCGCGCCGCGGTGGGCGACTGGACCGCGATGCGCGACAAGGCGCTGGCGATCGCCGGCGAGCTGCCGCAGCGCCAGCCGGCGATGGACGCCGACTCCGCGCGCGAGGCCGGCGACTTCCTGCGCTGGCTGGCCGCCGACAACTTCACCTTCCTCGGCTACCGCGAATACGAGGTGGCCGACGCCGACGGCGAGCGCGTGCTGCGCGCGGTCGAGGGCACCGGCCTGGGCATCCTGCGCAAGAGCGACGGCACCCTGGCGCCGCGCTCGCTGAAGACGCTCGCCGCCAGCGCGCTGCCGCAGTCCGGCGCCACCGACGCGATCATCCTCACCAAGACCAACGCGCGCTCGCAGGTGCACCGCCCCGGCTACATGGACTACATCGGCGTGCTGCGCTTCAACGCCGACGGCCGCGCGGTGGCCGAGCAGCGCTTCCTCGGCATGTTCACCGCCAGCGCCTACATGGCGCGCCCGCAGGAGGTGCCGCTGGTGCGGCACAAGGTGGAGGCGGTGCTCGATCGCTCGGGGCTGAAGCGCGACGCCTATTCCGGCAAGACCCTGCGCCACATCCTGGAGACGCTGCCGCGCGAGGAGCTGCTGCAGGGCACCGAGGACGAGCTGTTCGCGATCGCCACCGGCATCCTCGAACTGCGCCAGCGCGCGCACACACGCCTGTTCATGCGCCGCGACCGCTACGGCCGTTTCTTCACCTGCCTGGTGTTCGTGCCGCGCGACCGCTTCAACACCGCGGTGCGCGAGCGCATCCAGACGCTGCTGGGCGAGGCGCTGCGCGCCGAGCAGATCGACTCCTCGGTGCAGATGGGCGAGGCCGCGCTGGCGCGCCTGCACATCGTGCTGCGGCCGAAGGTCGGCGACCTGCCCGGGTACGACCTGGCCAAGCTGGAGCAGGGCGTGGCGGCGATCGTGCGCAACTGGCACGACGAGCTGCGCGACGCGCTGGTGCAGCTGCGCGGCGAGGAAGCCGGCGTGGTGCTGGCGAACCGCTACGGCCACGCGCTGCCGGCCGGCTACATCGACGACGTGCGCCCGGCGGTGGCCGCCGAGGACGTGTACCAGCTCTCGCTGCTGGAAGGCGGCGACGCGCTGCGCATGTCCTTCTACCACCCGGCCAAGGCGCCGGAGACGCTGCGCTTCAAGGTCTACCGCTCCGGCGGCGACATCGCGCTGTCCGAAGTGCTGCCGCAGCTTGAGAACCTGGGCCTGCGCGTGCTCACCGAGCACGTCTACGAGATCCACGGCGAGGTGCCGCTGTCGATCCAGGATTTCGAAGTGCAGCCGGTGGGCCAGCTGGCCTTCACGGTGGAGCAGGTGGGCGCGCAGTTCGAGCATGCGTTCGAGCAGATCTGGCGCGGCAACGCCGAGAACGACGGCTTCAACCGCCTCGTGCTGGGCGCCAAGCTGGGCTGGCGCCAGGTGGCGATGCTGCGCGGCTACTGCAAGTACCTGCTGCAGGCCGGCAGCACCTACTCGCAGAGCTACATGGAGGAGACGTTGAACCGCTACCCGGCGATCGCCGGGCTGCTGGTGGAGCTGTTCCTCGCCCGCTTCGACCCGCGCCGCGAATCGCTGACCGGGGACGAGCGCACGGCCGCCGCCGCCGCGCTGCGCGAGGAGATGTCGGCGCTGATCCCGGCGCACGTGCAGGCCGCGAACCCCGCGCTGGTCGAGCAGCTCGCCGCCGCGCTGGCGCTGCCGCGCGCCGAGCAGCTCAAGGTCATCGAGGGCGCGCTCAACGTGCTGCTGGAGAACGTCGCCAGCCTCGACGAGGACCGCATCCTGCGCAGCTTCATCGCGGTGATCCACGCCACCCTGCGCACCAGCTTCTTCCAGCAGTGGAACGGCGCGTACCGCGACTACATCAGCTTCAAGCTCGACTCGCACGCCGTGCCGGGCCTGCCCAAGCCGGTGCCGTACCGCGAGATCTGGGTGTGCGCCCCGCGCGTGGAAGGCATCCACCTGCGCTTCGGCCCGGTGGCGCGCGGCGGCCTGCGCTGGTCCGACCGCCGCGAGGATTTCCGCACCGAGGTGCTGGGCCTGGTGAAGGCGCAGATGGTGAAGAACACCGTGATCGTGCCGGTGGGCTCGAAGGGCGGCTTCTTCGTGAAGAAGCCGCCGCTCGGCGGCGACCGCGACGCGCAGCTGGCCGAGGGCATCGCCTGCTACAAGCTGTTCATCAACGGCCTGCTCGACATCACCGACAACCTGGTCGAGGGCAAGGTGGCGAATCCGCACGACGTGGTGCGCCACGACGCGGACGATCCGTACCTGGTGGTGGCCGCCGACAAGGGCACCGCCACGTTCTCCGACATCGCCAACGGCATCTCGATCGAGCACGGCTACTGGCTGGGCGACGCGTTCGCCTCCGGCGGCTCCAACGGCTACGACCACAAGGGCATGGGCATCACCGCCCGGGGCGCGTGGGAGTCGGTGAAGCGCCACTTCCGCGCGCTGGGCCGCGACAGCCAGAGCGAGGACTTCACCTGCGTCGGCATCGGCGACATGTCCGGCGACGTGTTCGGCAACGGCATGCTGCTGTCCAGGCACATCCGCCTGGTGGCCGCGTTCGACCACCGCCACGTGTTCATCGACCCGAACCCGGACGCGGCGCGTTCCTTCGTCGAGCGCGAGCGCATGTTCAAGCTGCCGCGTTCGAGCTGGGACGACTACGACAAGTCGCTGATCTCCGCCGGCGGCGGCGTGTGGCCGCGCAGCGCGAAGTCGATCCCGGTGTCGCCGGAGGCGCGCGCGGCGCTGGGCCTCAAGCCCGACGTCACCCAGCTGGCGCCGACCGAGCTGCTCAACGCGATCCTCAAGGCGCCGGTGGACCTGCTCTGGAACGGCGGCATCGGCACCTACGTCAAGGCCAGCAGCGAGAGCCACGCCGACGCGCGCGACCGCGCCAACAACGGCCTGCGCGTGGACGGCAACGAGCTGCGCTGCAAGATCGTGGGCGAGGGCGGCAACCTCGGCATGACCCAGAAGGGCCGCATCGAGGCGGCGCAGAAGGGCGTGCTGCTGAACACCGACTTCATCGACAACTCCGCCGGCGTGGACACCTCCGACCACGAGGTGAACATCAAGATCCTGCTCAACGACGCGGTGCAGCGCGGCGAGCTGAGCGAGGCGGACCGCAACAAGCAGCTGGCCGCGATGACCGACGAGGTGGGCCAGCTGGTGCTGTGGGACAACTATCGCCAGAACCAGGCGATCACCCTGATGGAGCACCAGTCGGCCAAGCGCATCGGCTCGCTGGCGCACTTCATCCGCACGCTGGAAGCCGAGGGCTCGCTCGATCGCCAGGTGGAGAACCTGCCCAGCGAGGCCGAGCTCACCGAGCGCAAGACGCGCGGCCTGGGCCTGACCCGGCCGGAACTGGCGGTGCTGTTGTCCTACGACAAGATCCGGCTGTTCCAGCAGCTGCTCGACTCCGACGTGCCGGAAGACCCGTACCTGTCCAAGGAGCTGGTGCGCTACTTCCCCGCGCCGCTGCACGAGAAGTACGCCGAGCACATGCAGCGCCACCGCCTGAAGCGCGAGATCATCGCCACCGCGGTGACCAACTCCACCATCAACCGCATGGGTGCCACCTTCATGATGCGCATGCAGGAGGACACCGGCAAAGGCCCGGCGGCGATCGCCAAGGCCTACACCGCCGCGCGCGAGATCCTCGATGCGCGCGCGCTGTGGGCGCAGATCGAGGCGCTGGACAGCAAGGTGGCCGAGGGCACCCAGGTCGACGCGGTGATGCAGGTGTGGTCGCTGCTGCGCCACATGACCCGCTGGCTGCTCAACCGCCCCGGTGGCACCCTGGAGATCGCCGCCAACGTCGAGCGCTACCAGGCGGGCGTCAGCGCCCTGCGCAAGGCGCTGCCGGAAGTGCTCACCGCCACCGGCAAGGGCGATTTCGCCAGCAGCCAGGAGAAGTGGGAAGGCCTGGGCCTGCCCGCCGAGCTGGCCGTGCGGCTGGCGCGGCTGTCCGAGCTGCGCGCCGCGCTGGACATGGTCGAGGTGGCGCAGCAGAGCGGCCAGCCGATCGAGAAGGTGGCCGGCGTGTTCTACGAGCTGGGCGAGGCGCTGGACCTGGAGTGGCTGCGCGGCCAGATCGAGGCGCTGCCGGTGGAAGGCCACTGGCACGCCCAGGCGCGCGGTTCGCTGCTGGACGAGCTCAACCACCAGCATCGCGCGCTGGCCCAGCAGGTGCTGAAGCTGGCCGGCGGCAACGCGGGCGTCTCGCCGGTGCAGGCCTGGCTGCAGCGCGACGACGCCACCCTGCAGCACACCCGCGGCATGCTGGCCGAGATCCTCAGCCAGAACGCCGACTACCCGATCGCCTCGGTCGCGGTACGCCGGCTGGCCCAGCTCGCGCAGGTGCCGGTGTGAGGGTGGGGATTCGGGCGTAGGGAGTCGGGACGCGCAAAGGCGGCGGCGCGCTTGATTTGTCGCTTGCCTTGCCGGGATGATCGGAAGAACCGCGGTATGGGGTTCTTCCGAGTCCCGAGTCCCGAGTCCCGAGTCCCGCCTGCATGCACATCGCCTTCGTCGCCAGTGACACCAGCGTCGCCCAGCAGGCGCGGCGCAAGCTCGTGGAGCGCTACGGCGACGTACCGGCGGGGGAGGCGGAACTGATCGTGGCGCTGGGCGGCGACGGCTTCATGCTGCGCACCCTGCACGCGCACCTCGCGCTGGGCGTGCCGGTGTACGGCATGAAACTCGGCCGCGTCGGCTTCCTGATGAACAAGCACAAGCTCGACGGCCTGCCCGAGCGGGTGGCGCGCGCGCACGCCGCCGAACTGTTCCCGCTGGAAATGCTGGCCACCGACGCGAACGGCGAGACGCACCGCGCGCTGGCCTTCAACGAGGTTTCGCTGCTGCGCCAGAGCAACCAGGCCGCGCATATCGAGGTGAAGCTCAACGAGACGGTGAAGCTGCCGAACCTGGTCTGCGACGGCGTGATGGTCGCCACGCCGGCCGGCTCCACCGCCTACAACCTTTCCGCGCACGGGCCGATCCTGCCGCTGGACGCGAACGTGCTCGCGCTCACCCCGATCAGCCCGTTCCGCCCGCGCCGCTGGCGCGGCGCGATCCTGCCGCACCGCACCCAGGTCAGCCTGCGCGTGCTCGACCCCGGCAAGCGCCCGGTCAGCGCCACCGCCGACTTCCACGAAGTGCGCGACGTGCGCGACGTGGCCGTGCGCCAGGCCGCGGCGCAGGGCGTGCGCCTGCTGTTCGACCCCGAACACAACCTCGAACAACGCATCCTCGACGAGCAGTTCGCCGCGGACTGAGCCTGGATTCATGAGCGTGGTGCGCGGAGCTTTTGCTCCCTCTCCCCCAAGCGGAGCTTGGGGGAGAGGGTTGGGGTGAGGGGGGCTTCTCCTCGCGGCCTCGGCAAATCTCACGCCCTGAGCCAGCCTTGCGCTAGATTGCCCCCATGTCCGCACCCACCGTCCACGACCCATCCTCCGCCACCGACAACCGCCTCGTCGTGGCGATTTCCTCGCGCGCGCTGTTCGACCTCGGCAACAGCCATGCGCTGTTCGAGCGCGAGGGGCTGGACGCCTACCGCAGCTTCCAGATCGCCCACGAGAACGAGATCCTCAAGCCCGGCGTGGCGTTCCCGCTGGTGCAGAAGCTGCTCGACCTCAACAAGCTGGCGGGCGACAAGCCGCCGGTGGAAGTGATCCTGCTCTCGCGCAACTCCGGCGACACCGGCCTGCGCATCTTCAACGCGATCCAGCACTACGGCCTGGAGATCAGCCGCGCCGCCTTCACCAGCGGCGCGCCCACGTCCGACTACATCGCACCGTTCAAGGCCGACCTGTTCCTCTCCGCCAACGCCGAGGACGTGGGCCGCGCGCTCAAGGCCGGCGTGGCCGCGGCGACGATTCTGCCCAGCACCGCGCCGCCGCGCATGAGCGAGCAGCTGCGCATCGCCTTCGACGGCGACGCGGTGATCTTCGGCGACGAAGGCGAGCGCGTCTCGCGCGAGGAAGGGCTGGAGGCGTTCCACCGCAGCGAGACCGAGCACGCCGACGAGCCGCTTTCGGTCGGCCCGTTCCGCGGCTTCCTCACCGCCCTGCACAGGCTGCAAAGCGCGTTCCCTGCCGAGGACTCGCCGATCCGCACCGCGCTGGTCACCGCGCGCTCCGCCCCTGCGCACAAGCGCGTCATCCTCACCCTGCGCCGCTGGGGCGTGCGCATCGACGAGGCGCTGTTCCTCGGCGGCCGCGACAAGGGCCCGTTCCTCGACGCCTTCGGCGCCGACATCTTCTTCGACGACTCGCCGGCCAACGTGGAATCCGCGCGCCGGCACGTGGCCACCGGGCATGTGCCGCATGGGGTGAGCAATCGCTGATGGAGCGGCGGGTGTGGCCATGCCTGACAGGGATTGATACTGGATATGGTATCATCCGCGCATGAACACCAAGGCCAAGTTGCTGTTGGCCATCGTGGCCAATCCAAAGCAGGTTCGCTTTGCGGATGCCTGCAAGGCGGCACGCCTCCTGGGTTTCGCGCATGAAGCGGGCGCAGGCTCGCACCGCGCCTTTGCCCGCGAGGCCGAGCCGACAGGGCTGAACTTCCAGAACCGCAACGGCTTCATTGCGCCGTATCAGGCGCGTCAGTTGATTGCGATGATCGAGAAATACGGAGATCTGCCATGAACCGTTATCCATTGAGCATCTTCTGGTCCGAGGAAGATGGCGGCTTCATCGCCGAAGCCCCGGATTTGCCGGGCTGCTCGGCATGGGGGAGTACCGAGGCCGATGCGGCGCGCGAGGCGCAGGACGCCATCGCTGCATGGCTGCGCGCCGCCAAGGCAGCGGGCAAGCCGGCGCCGGCACCCAGCGTGGCTCAGCCGGTATCGCGATACAGCGGACGTTTCGTGGTTCGCGTGCCGCGCGGCTTGCATGCTCGCTTGGCGCGGGAGGCCGAGCAGCAGGGCGTAAGCCTCAACCAATGGGCGGCAATCAAGTTGGCGAGTTGACGGCGCAGCGCTGTTCCTCGGCGGCCGCGACAAGGGGTCGTTCCCCGACATCTTCGGTGCCGACACCTTCTTCGACTTTGAACGGGCTCTCACGGCACCGGATGCCCCTTGCTCGCCGTCCAGATCGCATACCAGTCCTCGGCATCCAGCGACACCTCCAGCGCGGCCACGGCTTCGCGCAAGCCTTCCATGCGGCCGGTACCGGTGATCGGGTGCGGGCGCGAGGGATGGCGCAGCACCCAGGCGTAGGCCAGGGTGGCCAGGCTGATGCCGAGGCGTGCGGCGATGCGCTCCATCTCGGCGCGCACGCGTACGGCTTGTTCGTCTTCGCCGGTGAACAGGCGGCCGCCGGCCAGCGGCGACCAGATCATCGGCCGCGCGCCGAGTTGCCGGGCCTGGTCCAGCGTGCCGTCGTCCAGCGCATCCATATGCAGTGGCGACAGCTCAATCTGGTTCGTCGCGAGCGGATGGCAGGCATCGAGCAGCGCGAACTGGCTGGCCGAATGGTTCGACACGCCCCAATGCGCCACCTTGCCCTCGCGCGTGAGCGTGGCGAAGGTATCCGCCAGCGCGGCGGCGTCCATCAGGTAATCGGGGCGGTGGATCAGCACCAGGTCCAGCTGTTCGGTATGCAGGTTGCGCAGCGACTGCTCCACCTGCGCGCGCACGTAGGCGGCCGAGGTGTCGTAGTAATTGATCCGGTAGGGCAGGCTGGCCGAGCGCAGGCGGATGCCGCACTTGGTGACGAGCTGCATGCGCCGGCGCAGGGCGGGCGCGGCCTGCAACGCTTCGCCGAACAGCGCTTCGGCCTGGTAATCGCCGTAGATGTCCGCGTGGTCGAACGAGCTGATGCCGAGCTCCAGCGCCTGCTCGATCCAGCGCACACGTTCGGCCACGCCGAGCTTCCAGTCCCGGATGCGCCAGAGGCCGGCGATGATGGGGGAGAGCGAGAGGTCGGGACGAGGCGTGGGTTGCGTGGTCATGGCGGGTTCGCAAGGCATGGGGGAGTCAGATCATCTTCGTGCGTTTCCACCACGAAGTGACCTGCTCCTCGCGCACCAGGGTGAACAGGCCTGCGCCGAGGATCATCGCGATGCCCACCGCCATCGGCCAGTCGAGGCGGTCGCCGAAGAACCAGTAGCCGAAGGCGATCGCCCAGAGCATCTGGCTGTACTGGGTGGGCGCCACGCGATTGGCGTGGGCGAGCCGGGTGGCGTACATCAGGAACACGCTGGCCAGCGCGGCGAGCAGGCCGTAGCCGGCCAGCAGCAGCCACTGCTGGAGGTCGGGCCACACGAACCGCGGCAGCATCAGCACGCCGCCGGCGACCAGCGGGCCGATCAGGCCGGCGCCGTACAGGCTGAGGCGCTTCTCCTCGGCGCCGGCCATGCGCAGCGCCACCACCGAGCCCGCGGCGGCGATGCCGCAGGCGATCGCGGCGAAGTGGCCCAGCCCCAGGTGGCGGAAGCCGGGGCGCAGCACCACCAGCACGCCGGCGAAGCCCACGAACACCGCGGTCCAGCGCCGCCAGCCCACGTGCTCCTTCAGCAGCAGCACGGAGAGGATGGTCACGAAGATCGGCATCAGGAAGATCATCGAGAACACCTCGGCCATCGGCAGCAGGGTGAACGCGGTGACCGAGGCGATGTTGCCGACCGCGCCGGCCAGCGCGCGCACCCACCACAGCTGCGGGCGGCGCGCGGCGAACACCTCGTGCCAGCGGTCGCCCTTGTCCATCAGGAAGGGCAGGGCGGCCAGGCCCAGCGCGGCGCCGATGCACACCGATTCGTACGGTGGCACGCTGCCGTGCAGGGCTTTCACGAAGGCGTCGCTGATGGCGAAGGCCGCGAAGCTGGCGAAGCCCAGCAGCACACCCTTGAGCATGGATTTTCCGTGGCGGGAGGGGACGGGTTCGCATGATCGCACGACGCGGCTGCTGCACCCCGCCATGACCTGCATGCGGCGCACCGGTAGAATCCGCCGTTTCCCCTCCTGCTTTGGTACCGCCATGGCCGCTGCCCGCCTGAATCCGCTCGACCTCTACGACGTCCGCTCGCTGCTCTCCGACGAGGAGCGCATGGTGCAGGACACCGTCGGCCGCTTCGTCGACGAGAAGGTGCTGCCGATCATCGGCGACTGCTTCGACCAGGCGCGCTTCCCCACCGAGCTGATCCCGGAAATCGCCAGCCTCGGCCTGCTCGGCGCCACCATTCCCGAGAAGTACGGTTGCGCCGGCATGAGCGGCGTCAGCTACGGCCTGATCTGCCAGGAGCTGGAGCGCGGCGATTCGGGCCTGCGCAGCTTCGCCTCGGTGCAGAGCTCGCTGGTGATGTACCCGATCTATGCCTACGGCAGCGAAGAGCAGAAGATGCAGTACCTGCCGCAGATGGCGGCGGGCGAGATCATCGGCTGCTTCGGCCTCACCGAACCGCACGGCGGCTCCGACCCGGCCAACATGAAGACGCACGCCAAGCGCGACGGCGGCGACTGGGTGATCAACGGCGCCAAGATGTGGATCACCAACGGCAACCTCGCGCAGATCGCCGTGGTGTGGGCGCAGACCGAGGACGGCATCCAGGGCTTCATCGTGCCCACCGACACGAAGGGCTTCACCGCCCAGCAGATCCACAAGAAGATGAGCCTGCGCGCCTCGGTCACTAGCGCGCTGTTCCTCGACAACGTGCGCGTGCCCGACGCGAACCGCCTGCCCAACGTGAAGGGCCTGAAGGGGCCGCTGGGCTGCCTCACGCAGGCGCGCTACGGCATCACCTGGGGCCCGATCGGCGCCGCGCAGGCCTGCCTCAAGGAAGTGCTGGACTACACCGCCGAGCGCATCCTGTTCGGCCGCCCGCTGTCCTCGAACCAGGCGATCCAGCTCAAGCTTGCCGACATGGCCCGCCGCATCACCACCGCGCAGCTGCTCTCGCTGCAGCTCGGCCGCCTCAAGGACGCCGGCACCATGCAGCCCACCCAGGTGTCGCTGGCGAAGTGGAACAACTGCCGCATGGCGATCGACATCGCGCGCCAGTGCCGCGACATCCTCGGCGGCGCCGGCATCACCACCGAGCACGGCGCGATCCGCCACGCGCTGAACCTGGAATCGGTCATCACCTACGAAGGCACCGAGACCGTGCACGAGCTGGTGGTGGGCCGCGAGCTGACTGGTATCAACGCGTTCTGAAACCAGCCTGGTGGCGCCTCGCATGTTCGTCATTCCGGCGAAGGCCGGAATCCAGCGCCTCAAGGCTGCATGGAAGTCACTGGATCCCGGCCTTCGCCGGGATGACGTCGAGGTTGCCCGAATGTCTCCGGCTGGAACCACATGAACTGGCAAGACGTCCGCACCGAAACCGAACGCCTGATCCCGCGCGCCCATTTCGACGCATGAGCCACATCCCGCCCGCGCTGTTCGTCGCACTCGCCGAGCTGGTGCCAGACCTGCACGTGCATTGCGTCGAGCCGTGGTGCCTGATCGGCAGCGCGGCGGCGCGCCTGCTCGGCGCCGAGGTGAGCGTGGCCGACGTGGACGTGCTGGTGTCGCGTGCCGATGCCGACACACTGGCGACGCTGTGGGCCGATCGCCGCGATGCCACGCATGCGCCGGCCGATGACGACCGCTTCCGCTCGCGTTTTGCGCGCTTCAACTTTCCCGGCCTGCCGGTGGAAGTGATGGGCGGGTTGGAACTCGACCGCGGCGAAGGCTGGCAGCCGGTATCGCCGGGCCGGCTGGTGCTGGCCGGCGTGCAGGGCATGGCCGTGCCGGTGCCTGCGCTGGACGAGCAGATCCGTATCCTCGAATCCTTCGGCCGCGACAAGGATCGCGTCCGTGCCCAGGCCTTGCGCCAGCTGCGCCAGCCTGCCGTGCTATCCATCGTTTCCTCTTCCTGACGACACCGCCATGACCACCACGCCCGCTCCCATCGCCGCCCGCCACAAAGGCTTCAACCGCGCCGAGATCGTCGACCAGAACTTCACCGAGTTCGTGCAGCAGTGGCGGGGCGAAGCACGTGCCGCGCCGCGCGACGATGAAGCCGTGCTGCCGGGCAGCGCGCTGGATGCGCAGGGCTTCCGCGAGCTGCTGGAATCGCAGTTGATCTCGCGCCACCTCGACCTGATGGCACGCGTGCTGCGCGTGCAGAACAAGGTGTTCTACACCATCGGTTCGTCCGGCCACGAGGGCAATGCGATGGTGGCGCGACTGACCCGCCACACCGACCCGGCCTTCCTGCACTACCGCAGCGGCGGTTTCATGGCCGAGCGCTTCCGCAAGCTGCCGGGCATGGATCCGGTGATGGATTCGGCGCTGTCCTTCGCGGCGTCGAGCGAAGACCCGGCCTCGGGCGGCCGCCACAAGGTGTGGGGTTCCAAGCCGCTGTGGGTGCTGCCGCAAACCTCGACCATCGCCTCGCACCTGCCCAAGGCGCTGGGCACCGCCGTCGCCATCGACCACGCGCGGCGCATCGGGCACACGCTGCCGATTCCCGACGACTCCATTGCCATTTGTTCGTTCGGCGATGCGTCCAGCAACCACGCCACCGCGCAGACCGCGTTCAACGCGGCGGCGTGGACGGCCTACCAGAAGCTGCCCGCGCCGGTGCTGTTCGTGTGCGAGGACAACGGCATCGGCATCTCGGTGAAGACGCCCACCGGCTGGGTCGCCAGCAATTTCCAGTCGCGTTCCAATCTCGACTACTTCTACGCCGACGGCCTCGACCTCGCCGAAGGCTACGCCCAGGTGCAGGCGGCGGTTGCGCATTGCCGCAGCACGCGCCGGCCCACCTTCCTGCACCTAAAGACCACCCGCATCATGGGCCACGCGGGCACCGACTTCGAGATCGAGTGGCGCAGCATCGAGGAGCTGGTGGCGCTGGAAGCCACCGATCCGCTGCTGCGTTCGGCGGCGATCGCGCTGGAGTCGGGCTTGTACACGAAGGATGCGCTGCTGGCGCTGTACGAGGCCACCCGCAAGCGCTGCTTCGCCGCCGCCGAGGAAGCCGACCGTCGCCCCAAGCTGGAGCGCCTCGACGACGTGATGGCGCCGCTGGCGCCGTACACGCCGGCCAAGGTGAAGGCCGAGGCCGAGCGCACCGATTACATGGAGGCGCGCCTCAAGGTTTTCGGCGGCGCCGAGAAACTGCCGGAAAACCAGCCGCCGCGGCATCTGGCGATCCAGATCGGCCAGGCGCTGCACGACGTGATGGCGAAGTACCCCGAGTCGCTGCTGTTCGGCGAGGACGTGGCGCAGAAGGGCGGCGTGTACACGGTCACCAAGGGCCTGCACAAGGCGTTCAAGAACACCCGCGTGTTCAACACCCTGCTGGACGAGACCATCATCCTCGGCCTTGCCCAGGGCTACGCGAACATGGGCATGCTGCCGATCCCGGAGATCCAGTACCTCGCCTATTTCCACAACGCGGGCGACCAGATCCGCGGCGAGGCGGCCTCGCTGCAGTTCTTCTCCAACGACCAGTACCGCAATCCGCTGGTGATGCGCGTGGCGAGCCTGGGCTACCAGCGCGGCTTCGGCGGCCACTTCCACAACGACAACTCCATCGCCGCGCTGCGCGACATTCCCGGTCTCGTGGTCGGCTGCCCCTCGCGCGGCGACGACGCGGCGACCATGCTGCGCACGCTCACCGCGCTGGCCAAGGTGGACGGCCGCGTCTGCGCCTTCCTCGAACCCATCGCGCTGTACATGACCAAGGATCTGTACGAGGCCGGCGACGGCGCGTGGCAGTTCGCCTATCCCGCGCCGGGCGAGGCGATGACGCTGGGCGAGGGTCGCGTCTACAACGAAGCGGCGAACGACCTGGTGGTGTTCACCTTCGGCAACGGCGTGCCGATGGCGCTGCGCGCCGCGCGCAGCATCGAGCAGGAATTGAAGTGGAAGGTGCGCGTGGTCGACCTGCGCTGGCTGGCGCCGCTCAACGACGCCTTCATCGCCGCGCAGGCGAAGAGTGCGAAGCGCATCATCGTGCTGGACGAAGGCCGCAAGAGCGCCGGCGTGGGCGAGGGCGTGATCACCGCCATCGTCGAGGCGGGCCTGGGCGCCACGCCGCTTCAGCGCGTGGTCGGCGCCGACACCTTCACACCGCTGGCCGGCGCGGCCTTCCTGGTGCTGCCGGGCGAGGCCGACGTGGTGGCCGCGGCGCGCAAGCTGGCGTAGCGATGCTCCCTCTCCCCCAAGCTCGCTTGGGGGAGAGGGCTGGGGTGAGGGGGAGGCCGTTACCCCGCAAACCCGCCCGCCTCCAGAAACGCCTGCTCCTCCACCGTGGTCGCGCGCCCCAGCACGGCATTGCGATGCGGGAAGCGGCCGAAGCGGGCGATCACGTCGCGGTGGATGCGGGCGTAGCGGGCGTAGTCGCCCACGCCCTCGCACAGCGCCACCGAGCGCTCCTGGTCGGCCAGTGCCTCGCTGTGCTCGAACGGCAGGTAGCAGAACACGCGCAGCGCGGGTTCGATGGCCTGGTCGTGGCCGCGTTCGATGGCCTGCCGCGCGAAGGACAGCGCCAGTGGATCGGTGGCGAACATGTGCGCCGTGCCGCGGTAGGCGTTGCGCGGGAACTGGTCGAGCAGGATCAACAGCGCCAGCGCGCCTTCGGCCGTGTCCAGCCAATGATCCAGCTCGCGCCGCGCGGCGGCCATGTGCGCGTCGTGGAAGCGCGCGATGAAGTCGCGGTCGAAGGCTTCGTCCTTGGCGAACCACTTGCCGGGGCCGGCCTCGCGCCAGAAGCGGACGACGTCCTGCGGCTGCGGGCTTGAGCTCATGGTGGTCTCCTCGATGGCGACGATGGCCCATCCTCGCACAGTGCCAGTGGTCACCCTCGCGCCGCCGGCCGCTGGTGCTAAGTTGGGAAAGTCCCCAGCCGCTGCCAGGTGCCGCCATGTCTTTCGCCCCGTTCGTGCGTTCGCCACGCGTCCGTTGCCGCATCGCACTGGCCGTTTCGCTGGCGCTTGCAGCCGGCGGCGCCTTTGCCCAGGTCTCGCGCAGCACGGCGGTGCCGGCGCCGCAGGACACGCCGTATCCGGGCACGCTCGCCGTGCACGTCGATGCCAGCGACACGCGGCAGGGCATCTTCCGCGTGCACGAAACGATCCCGGTGGCGCCCGGCAAGCTCACCCTGCTGTATCCGGAGTGGATCCCCGGCGACCACTCGCCCAGCGGCCCGGTGGCGATGCTCGCGGGCCTGAAGCTCAGCGCGAACGGCCGGCCGCTGGCGTGGACGCGCGACAAGTACGACGTCTACGCCTTCCATCTCGACGTGCCCGCGGGCGTGAGCAAGCTCGATGCGGATTTCGAATACCTCTCGCCCCGCCGCGACGGCTACGAGATGACCGACCGCATGCTGATGCTGGAGTGGAACAAGGTGTCGCTGTATCCGGCCGGGCACTACACGCGCGGCATCCGCGTCGTGCCCAGCGTGACGCTGCCGCAGGGCTGGCGGTTCGGCTCGGCGCTGGAGACGGGCACGCAGTCCGGCGCCACCACCACGTTCAAGCCGGTCAGCTACAACAACCTGGTCGATTCGCCGATCTACGCGGGCCAGTACTTCAAGCGCGTGCCGTTGAACGAGGCGGGCGAGGCGCCGGTTTACCTCGACGTGGTGGCCGACGCGCCGAAGTACCTGGAAATGACCGAACCGCAACTCAAGGCGCACCGCGCGCTGGCGAGCCAGGCGGTGAAGCTGTTCGGCTCGCACCATTACGACCACTACGACTTCCTGTTCTCGCTCTCCGAAGAACTGGCCGGCAACGGCCTGGAGCACCACCAGTCCAGCGAGGGCGGCATGGGCGCGGACTACTTCACCGCCTGGGCCGACAACGCGCCGAACCGCGATCTGCTGGCGCACGAATTCGTGCACTCCTGGAACGGCAAGTTCCGCCGCCCGGCCGACCTCGCGACGCCGAACTTCAACGTGCCGATGGGCGACTCGCTGCTGTGGGTGTACGAGGGCCAGACGCAATACTGGGGCTACGTGCTCACCGCGCGTGCCGGCCTGTGGACGCCCGAGCAGTTCCGCGACGCGCTGGCGATGACCGCGGCCAACTACGAACGCAACCGGCCGGGTCTGGGCTGGCGCACGCTGGAGGACACCACCAACGACGCCACCGCCGCGCACCGCGAGGCCTTGCCCTACCGCAGCTGGCAGATGAGCGAGGACTACTACTCCGGCGGCCAGATGCTGTGGCTGGCAGTGGACGCCAAGCTGCGCGCGCTCACCGGCGACAGGAAATCGCTGGACGATTTCGCCCGCGCCTTCTTCGGCGTGGACAACGGCAGCTACGTCACCAGGACCTACACCTTCGACGACGTGGTCGCCGCGCTGGACGGCGTGGCGAAATACGACTGGGCCGGCTTCCTGCGCGCCCGCGCCTATGCCTTGAACCCGCCGCTCATGGACGGCCTCGCCGCCGCGGGCTGGAAGCTGGTCTACACCGACACGCCCAGCGCCTACGAGAAGCAGTACGACAGCCGCCCCGAATCGCCGCGCCACATCTACAACTTCGCCTGGTCGATCGGCCTCACGCTCACCAAGGGCGGCGAGATCAACGACGTGCGCTGGAACGGTCCCGCGTTCAAGGCCGGCGTCAGCACCGGCGCCACCGTGGTGGCGGTGAACGGGCAGGCCTATTCCAGCGACGTGTTGAAGGAGGCGATCGCCGCCGCGAAGACCGGCACCGCGCCGATCCAGCTGCTGCTGAAGTACCAGGGCAACCTGCGAACCGTGCCGGTGAACTACCACGGCGGCCTGCAATACCCGCACCTGCAGCGCATCGCCGGCACGCCGGATTACCTCGACCGGATCATTTCAGCAAAGTAGGAGCGCACCCCCGGATCGAGTCCGGGGCGGGCTCCGTGCGCGACTGCACGAAGCTGCGCGCGGTCGCGTCGCTGCTACGGCTTGTCCGCCGACGAGCCCGGCGCCGGCGGCGTGTGCATCAGCATATGCTCGATGTAGGCGTGCACCTCGGCCTTGGTCACGAAGCCGGTGTGCCCGGCGTCGATCGCATCGAAATGGTCGGCGATGAAGGCGACGGACCCGGCCTGCGCCTCGGCCTTGCTGAGCTTGCCGTCGTGGTTGCGGTCGGCGGCGTCGAAATTCTTGTCCAGCGCCGTGACGCCGCGGACGATGCCGTTCATTCCGCTCTGGGCATGCAGGCCGGTCGGCAGGCAGGCGGCGAGGGACACGAGGCCGAATACGAGGGCGTAGCGCGACATGGAATCTCCTGCAAGGCGGGCGGACGGCGTGCGTCCGGCGCGTGCGAGGCTAGCACGACGCGGATCGCGCTACCGCTCGCGGTCGGGTGCGGCGGTGCCGTCGGGATTCCAGTGGAACACTTCGTCCAGCCGCTTGCCGAACACGTCGGCGATGCGGAACGCCACTTCCAGCGACGGCGAATAGCGGCCCTGCTCGATCGCGGCGATGGTCTGGCGCGTGAGGCCCACGCGCCGGCCCAGTTCGGCCTGGGTCATGTCCTGCGCCAGGAAGCGCAGCAGGCGCACTTCGTTGGTGAGCGATTCAGTGGGCAAGGCGCGGCGTCCTGCGGTAGCCCGCCACGATCAGCGCGTAGCGCACCGTCTCGGCCAGCACGATCGCGAGCAGGGCGGTGTTGGTGAGCTTCCAGCCGCTGTCGCTGAAGGGCATCACCACGCCGACCACGATCATGCCGGTCAGCATCACGAAGTAGGCGGTGCGGGTGGCGCGCCCGTCGATGGCGCGGTCGCGCTCGTCCAGCAGCAGCGGCTCGCCGCGTTCCTGCCGCTTCATCCACAGCAGGCCGGTCACGTAAGCGATGGCGTGCACGCCGGCGACGACGGCGAGGCAGGCAATGCGCTGCTGGAACGTGGCCAGCCAGTTCGGCCAGACGCCCTGGATCAGGAAATAGACGAGGTAAGGCGGGCACTGGCTCCACAGGGTCAGCCAGGCGCGTTTTTCCAGTGGCGACATGATGTTCCCCTTGAGTTCGTTGCTTCGAACATAATGTTCGATATTTTTTACATCGTGTCAAGATAAATATTCTTGCGATCATTGATCGACGGTTGCTGCATGTGGTCTGTGATCGGCCCACGCTCAGACGCGATGGGCGAGCACGACATGGGTGACCGCAGCCGTGGGCGCGTGCTCGACCACACGGAAGCCCAGCGCTGGCAGATCCAGTTCCGCGAGCATGGCCTCGCTGCGGCCCGGCATCACCGGCGAGATCGCGAAGCTCATCCACCAGGTTTGCCTGCAGGTGCTGGCGCACCGTGCTCGCGCCGCCGCCGATCTTCACGTCCTTGTCGCCGGCTGCGGCGCGCGCCCGCGCCAGCGCCGCCTCATGCCCGCGGTGACGAAATGGAAGGCGCTGCCGCCGCTCGCCATCGGATATCCGTAGTCGATGGCCTGCACGCTTCGTGGCGCGTGCGAGCTCCGGAGGCGAAGCGTCGGGCTTCCCGGGGGAGCCGTGACTTGTCGATCTGCCGCTGCGCCGTTCGTCGTCCCCGTGAATGCCGCCATGCGTGCGGCATCGAAACCCCACATGGAGATGAAACGATGCGATTCCTGTCGATGGTGAGGATCAACGAACGCAGCGGCCAGCGCCCCAGCGCGCAGCTGATGGAGGACATGGGCAAGTTGATGGCCGAGATGACGGCGGCCGGTTCGCTGCTGGACACCGCCGGCCTGCGGCCCACCGCGGAGGGCAAGCGCGTGCGCCTGTCGCGGGGTCGGCAGACGGTGATCGACGGCCCGTTCACCGAGGCGAAGGAGGTGATCGGCGGCTATGCGATGCTGCAGGCCGACTCGATGGAGGAGGCGCTCGAACTCACCCGCCGCTTCCTCGCCGTGCACGGCGACGCGTGGGAGATCGAGTGCGAAGTGCGCCAGGTCGAAGAGCACTGAAGCGAAGCGGTGTGAGGCTCGGCGCCCGTTGATCCGCTTCAGCGCGCCGGTGTTCGCTGCGCGGCGAGCACCGGCGCGCTGGCGCGGGTTACCCTGCATCGCGCTGGCGCGGTGGCGGAGCGCGCATGGCAAGGAAAGCAGCGGCGGAATCTTTCACCGGTTGAACGCGGAGGCAGGCATGAATGCAGTGGCGCAAGGCGACGACATCCTCGTGGTGCAGGGGCTGGACAAGGTCTATCCCGGCGGCTTCCGGGCGCTGAAACCGATCGACCTCACGATCCGCCGCGGCGAGATCTTCGCGCTGCTCGGCCCCAACGGCGCGGGCAAGACCACGCTGATCAGCATCATCTGCGGCATCGTCAACCTCGGCGCCGGCCGCATCACGGTGGACGGCCACGACGTGGTGCGCGACTGGCGCGCCACCCGCTCGCTGATCGGCCTGGTGCCGCAGGAGCTGAAGACCGACGCGTTCGAAACGGTGTGGAACACGGTGCGCTTCAGCCGCGGCCTGTTCGGCAAGGCGCCGGACGACGCCTACCTCGAGCGGCTGCTGAAGGAACTGTCGTTGTGGGACAAGCGCGACAGCAAGATGCTGATGCTCTCCGGCGGCATGAAGCGGCGCGTGATGATCGCCAAGGCGCTGTCGCACGAGCCGCAGCTGCTGTTCCTCGACGAGCCCACCGCGGGCGTGGACGTGGAGCTGCGCCGCGACATGTGGGCGATGGTGCGGCGGCTGCGCGAGAGCGGCGTCACCATCGTGCTCACCACGCACTACATCGAGGAGGCCGAGGAGATGGCCGACCGCGTGGGCGTGATCAACCGCGGCGAGCTGATCGTGGTGGAGGAGAAGGCTGCGCTGATGCACAAGCTCGGCCGCAAGCAGCTGCGCCTGCAGCTGCACGACCCGCTGGATGCGATACCCGACGCGCTGGCCTCGCACCGGCTGGAACTGGCCGCGGGCGGCAACGAGCTGGTCTACAACTACGACACGCAGGGCGAGCGCACCGGCATCACCGCGCTCTTGGCCGACCTGGCCGCGGCCGGCATCCGTTTCCGCGACCTCAGCACGCGGCAGGACACGCTGGAGCAGATCTTCCTGCAACTGGTAAAGGAGGGCGCATGAACTGGTACGGCATCCGCGCGATCTACCGTTTCGAAATGGCGCGCACCGGGCGCACGCTGATGCAGAGCATCGCCTCGCCGGTGGTGTCCACCTCGCTGTACTTCGTGGTGTTCGGCTCGGCGATCGGCTCGCGCATCACCAGCGTGGAAGGGGTCAGCTACGGCGCCTTCATCATCCCCGGCCTGGTGATGCTGTCGCTCCTGATGCAGAGCGTCTCCAACGCTTCGTTCGGCATCTACTTCCCGAAGTTCGTGGGCACCATCTACGAGGTGCACTCCGCGCCGCTGTCGTTCCTGGAGATCGTGCTGGGCTATGTGGGCGCGGCCGCCACCAAGGCGGTGATCGTGGGGCTGATCATCCTGGCCACCGCGCGCGCGTTCGTGGATTACTCCATCGCGCATCCGCTGGTGATGGTGGCGTTCCTGCTGCTCACCACGATCACCTTCAGCCTGCTCGGCTTCATCATCGGCATCTGGGCGGACAACTTCGAGAAGCTGCAGGTGGTGCCGCTGATGGTGATCACGCCGCTGACCTTCCTCGGCGGCAGCTTCTACTCCATCCGCATGCTGCCGCCGTTCTGGCAGAAGGTGACGCTGTTCAACCCGGTGGTGTACCTGATCTCCGGCTTCCGCTGGAGTTTCTTCGGCCTCGCCGATGTCAGCGTGGGCATCAGCCTCGTCGCCACGCTCGTCTTCCTCGCGCTGTGCCTGGCCGCGGTGTGGTGGATCTTCCGCACCGGTTACAAGCTGAAGGTCTGACGCAGCACTGAACGATTCGGCCACGCGCGAGTCGAACCTGCATGGCGACGATGGCGTGGAGGTGAATCGTGGCGCACCGGCGCAAATCGGGCGGCAGCGGCTGGAGCGGCTGGATATCGGCGGCGATCGTGCTGGTGGCCATCGTGGCGCTGGGCGTGTGGATCGCGCGGCGCGCGATGCGGGCGACCGAAGGTGGCACGCCCGCACCGGCGGCCTCCACTGCCACCGCGGCAAGTGCGGCGGCGCCGGCCGCGGCCGCCAGCATCCGGCATCCGATCGCGCAGGCCGCGGTGCCGGCCTCCGCTTCCACCGCGCCGCTGCCGACGCTGGACGCCAGCGACGCCAGCGACGCCAGCGTGCATGCGGCGCTGGTCGCGTTGGGCGGCGGCGGACTGAAGGATCTGCTGCTGCCGCAGTCCGTCGTGAACCACATCGTGGCCACCGTCGACGCGTTGCCGCGGCATGAGTTGGGCAGCAGCTCCATCCTGCCGCTGCGCACGCCGCGCGGCACGTTCCGCACCGCCGAGACCCAGGGCAAGCTCAGCGCCGATGCGCGCAATGCCGAGCGCTACGTGCCGTACATGGCCGTCGTGCGGCACGCCGATCCGCAGGCGCTGGTGGCGTGGTATGTGCACAGCTATCCGCTGTTCCAGCAGGCGTGGCGCGAGCTGGGTTATCCCAGGGGCTATTTCAACGACCGGCTGATCGTGGCGATCGACGACATGCTGGCCGCGCCCACGCCGGCGCAGCCGCCTGCGCTGCGGCTGGAGCAGGGGCGCTACGTCTACGTCGACCCTACGCTGGAATCGCTGTCGGTGGGACAGAAGCTGATGCTGCGGCTGGGCCCGGCGAACGCGGCCGAGCTCAAGGCGAAGCTGCGCACGATCCGCAGTTTGCTCACGGCGCGGCCGCCGTCGGCCGTGCCGGCACATTGATGGGCCAATTCGTCGGGCTAGTCGGTTTCCCCCATCTCCGCGCGCCGCGCTGCCTCGTCGGCGCGGCGCGAGTGCGTTTCCGAACGCCATGACACCAGCGCGAGTTCCGCCACGGGCGGGCGCTGCGGTGTCGGTACCACGGAAGTCTTTCCGGCAAACATCCCTGCGACCCTCAATACTCCGCGTTCCACTGCAGAGCGGGTCAGCGACGTGCGCATGCTTTACCCCTCGGCCGCCCCCGTGCGACCGTCGGCAGCACTCTAACCGCAGAGGCTGGGCCTGCACAATTGCCGCGTGCCGACTGTGCGCTGCATCTCATGTTGCGTCGCATGAATTGGCGCCGGGCTTCCGGGTCAGCGCAAGTTCTGGAAAGTGCGCTGCCGGCAGGCAGAATCGGCATCCCCGGCGACGGATTCCCCATGAACCACCCGCACGCATCGCAGCATGACCTGTTTGGCGGTGAACACGCCGCCGCGACCATCCATCGCCTGTTCCTGGCGCTGCTGCCGGATGCGCCGGTGCGCGCCGCACTGGCGCAGACGGCGGCCACGCTGCGCACGCAGCAGGGGCCACCCTCCGGCTGGGTCGATCCGCTGCGCTACCACGCCACGCTGCATTTCCTGGGCGATCACGCGGCGCCGCGGCCCGACCTCGTCGCGGCGACGGAACAGGTCGCCGGCCTGCTGCCCGGCGCGGCCTTCGACTGGACGCTGGACTGCGTGCGCAGCTTCCACGGCCGCCGCCCGCCGCGGGTGCTGTGCGGCAGCGTGCTGCCCGAACCCTTGCAGGAGCTGTGGGTGCGTTGGCGCGAGGCGCTGCTGCGCACGGTGCCGGGGCTGCGGCTGGAGAACCGCTTCGTGCCGCATGTCACGCTGGCCTACGGCCGCGAGGTGCTGCCGGAGGCGGAGGTCGAGCCCGTGCACTGGCGGGTGCGCGGGCTCGCGCTGATCGAGAGCCTGGCGGGGCGGCACGATTACCGCACGCTGGCGAGCTGGCCGCTGCAGGACTGAGACTCTGCGCCACAAGTCACGGCCGCGCCACGCGCCGATCGGGCGCACAATGCGCTTCCCCATCGCTGAAAACGGAGTTCGTCATGCGTCCGACCGTTCTTGCCGCGTTGCTCCTGTTCTCCTTTCCCGCCGTGCCGGCTCTGGCTGCCGCGCCGTCCGGCAGCCAGGCCGTGCCCGCCTACGTCACCGCCGCGATCGACGATCCCGCACGCGCCGCCGATCGCCACGACGATGCGCGCCGCCAGATCGCCGCGGTGATGACTTTCGCCCGGGTGAAGCCCGGCGACACCGTGGTCGAGCTGGTGCCCGCCAGCGGCTACTGGACGCGCGTGTTCAGCGCCATCGTCGGCCCCAAGGGGCACGTCTACACCGTATGGCCGGACGAGATGGGGAAGTACTCGGCCAAGGACTACGCGAACTGGCAGCAGCTGATCGCCACGCCGCACTACGAGAACGTCAGCCTGCTCAAGCAGCCCGCCGCCCGGCTCAGCGTGCCGGCCAAGGCCGACCTGGTGTTCACCGCGCAGAACTACCACGACTACCACGACCCGTTCATGGGCCCGGTGGACATGGCGAAGTTCGACAAGCAGGTCTACGACGCGCTCAAGCCCGGCGGGGTGTTCGTGGTGATCGACCACGTGGCGCCGGCCGGCTCGGGCCTGGCCGACACCGACACCTTGCACCGCATCGACCCCGCGGTGGTGAAGAAGGAAGTGGAGGCTGCCGGCTTCGTGTTCGACGGCGAAAGCGACGCCCTGCACAATCCGGCCGACCCGCACACCGCCAAGGTGTTCGACAAGTCGATACGCGGCCACACCGACCAGTTCATCTACCGCTTCCGCAAGCCGGCCAAGTAGCCGGCTGTCGAGGCACCTCAAGGCCCGAGGTGAGCCCAGTCCGGCCTGCAGCCGGGCTGGGCGAGTCCGGGAAGTGCAGGACTGCACTTCCCGGACATCGATGAACAGGCTTTCGGCTTGCCGGACGCCGGGAGCTACCATCGCAGCATGCCCTCGCCGCACTTCGACATCACCTTCCTCCGCGAACTCCCCGCCGATCCCTCCGACGCGCCCGGCCCGCGCGAGGTGACGGGCGCGCTCTACTCGCGGGTGACGCCCACGCCCGTGGCCGCGCCACGCCTGCTCGCCCACTCGGCGGAAATGGCCGCCACGCTGGGCTTCGACGCCGAGGAACTCGCCAGCGACACTTTCGCACAGGTCTTCGCCGGCAACGCGCTGCTGCCAGGCATGCAGCCCTGGGCGGCGAACTACGGCGGCCACCAGTTCGGCGTGTGGGCGGGGCAGCTGGGCGACGGCCGCGCGATCTCGCTGGGCGAGGCAATGGCGGCGAACGGCGAGCGCTGGGAATTGCAGCTCAAGGGCGCCGGCCCCACGCCGTATTCGCGCGGCGCGGACGGCCGCGCGGTGCTGCGTTCCTCGATCCGCGAATTCCTGTGCAGCGAGGCGATGCACCACCTCGGCATCCCCACCACGCGCGCGCTGTGCCTGGTCGGCACCGGCGAGGACGTGGTGCGCGACATGTTCTACGACGGCCATCCGCGCGCGGAACCGGGCGCCATCGTCTGCCGCACGGCGCCGTCGTTCATCCGCTTCGGCAGCTTCGAATTGCCCGCCGCGCGCGGCGACATCGCACTGCTGCGGCAGCTGGCCGACTTCACCCTCCGCCGCGACTTCCCGCAGCTCGCGGGGCAGGGCGAAACCCTGTACGGCGACTGGTTCGGCGAGGTCTGCGCGCGCACCGCGCGGCTGATCGCCGACTGGATGCGCGTGGGCTTCGTGCACGGGGTGATGAACACCGACAACATGTCCATCCTGGGTCTCACGCTCGATTACGGTCCCTACGGCTGGATCGACGACTACGACCCGGACTGGACGCCGAACACCACCGACGCGCATCGCCGCCGCTACCGCTACGGCCAGCAACCGAACGTGGCGTGGTGGAACCTGTCGCGCCTCGCCGCCGCGCTGGCGCCGCTGTTCGGCGACATCGCGCCGTTGCAGGCCGGGTTGGACCGCTACGTCGCGGTCTACACCGAGGCGGATCGCGCGAACACCGCCGCCAAGCTCGGCCTTGCCGCCTGTCGCGACGAGGACATGGCGCTGATGCAGTCCTTGCAGACCCTGCTGCACGAGGCCGAGGTGGACATGACGCTGTGGTTCCGCGGCCTCGCCGATTTCGATCCGCAGCATCCTGCATCGGAGCCGTTGCACGAGGCGTTCTACGACGAGGCGAAGCGCCGCGCACACGAGCCGGCCTTCACGGACTGGCTGATGCGCTACGTCGCGCGCCTCGCCGACGATCCGCTGCCCGCCGCTGAACGTCGCACCCGCCTGCATGCCGCCAACCCGCGCTACGTGCTGCGCAACTACCTCGCCCAGCAGGCGGTCGAACGCGCGGAGCAGGGCGATTGCGGCGGCGTCCACGAGCTGCTCGACGTGTTGCGCCATCCGTACACGGACCAGCCCGGCCGCGAAGCATTTGCACGCAAGCGGCCGGACTGGGCGCGACACAAACCAGGCTGTTCGATGCTGTCATGCAGTTCGTGAGCGATGTGGGTCATGGTTTGGGCCATGGGTGCGTGTTTGACTGCGCATGCATATGCGCATAATCTGTGCGCATCAAAAGTAGAGGCAAATCGCCATGTCTCCGGTTTACGACATCGAGGCCTCCAAGCGGGCCGTCAATCTCAGCGTCAACGGAAATCTGCTCGACAAGGCCAGGGAGCACGGCATCAACCTCTCGGCCACCCTCGAACAGGCCTTGGCCGAAGCCCTGAACGCGGCGCGGCGCGAGCAATGGCTGGCGGAAAACGGCAAGGCCATGGGTGCCTACAACGAACACGTCGAGGCCGTTGGCGTATTCAGCGACGGCGTCCGGGGTTTCTGATGCCGCAATTTGCCGTGCACCGGAATGCCAACCCGGCCACGCAGGCAGCCGTGCCGCTGCTGCTCGACGTGCAAAGCGACCTGATCGCCGAGCTGGGCACGCGGGTGGTGGTGCCGCTTTACACGGCGACGGCCATGAAGGGCAAAACCATGAAGACGCTGACCCCGGTGTTCACGGTCGGCGGCAAGTCGTATGTCATGGTGACCCCGCAACTGGCCGGTGTCGCCAAAAAGCAGCTCGGGGCGCAGGTCGGCGATCTTTCCGCACAGCGCGACGCCATTCTTGCGGCGCTGGATTTCCTGATTGCCGGCTTCTGATCAACGCGTCGGCTTGTCGGCGCGTACGATCCACGCCCACGGGAGCATGCGGAACCAGGGGCTCGACACTCAACCCGGCACACGGATGCTCTGCGCGTCCGCGCAGTAGGAACAAGCAGCCGCCCGTCGCGCAAGCGGCGGGCGGCAGGGATGCATGACATGTTTTTCGGGCGTGGTGGTCAGGCGTGCGCGACCGTGCCGTGCGTGTCGTGGCTGCCGTGGTGGTCGCCCAGGCTCAGCACGGTGTGGCCGGCGCCGGCGTTGATCGTTTCCGCGGCGGAGATGTAGCCGCCGATGATCGCGGTGATCAGGCCGAGATAGCCGCCCAGCATGGTGAAGCCGTTGGCGCCGCTCCAGTCGGCGATGGCCAGCGCCAGCAGGCTCAGCCACAGGCCCAGCATGAACAGGTTGCGCATGGTGCCGGCGTGCATCGAGCCCAGCCAGATCCAGAACGCGAACACCGCCCACACCAGGAAATACCAGCCCATGTAGCCGCCGGCGTCGTCGCGCATCATGTCGCTGCCGCTGGCGTGGGCGTGCATCGCCCAAGTCCACCAGAACGCGCTGAAGCCGAGGAACACCAGCATCTCGAGCGTGCGTCCGCGGAAGAACTCCATCAGGCCGGCCAGCGCCATCACGGCGCCGCCGAAGGTGAAGGCCAGCAGCATGTCCATGTGCGCCGGCGCGGCACCGAACCAGCCGGCGTTGAGCATGCTCACCATCCACAGCGTGAGCGCGAAGCCGGCGTAACCCAGAGTCGAAGCATTGGCAGTTTTGTCAGTCATGGCGACCTCCTTGCGTGGTGAAGGAGAACAGTCGCCCCGCACTGGAACCGCGGGCCGCATCGCGGGATGCGGTCCGCAAACCCTCCCTGGTTCGCACGGCACCCCGCGCCGGGATGCCTGCAGGCGCCGAGGAACGGCTGGCGCCAACGGTGTGCTCCGCATCTGCCGGATGCGGATCGCCTGTCGGTAGGCAACTCACTTGGACAATGGAAACGGGAAATCGTTCCAGGAGTCGGCCCTGCGCGCGCCTTCCCGATACCTTTGGTGCGGGCCGCTTTCCGGGGCGTCATGTGTCCGCGAACGCGCACTGCTGTCCGGAATATTCGATGTTCCAGTTCGCAGGCTCCAAGCACCGCATGCTCTCGCCTTGAACGACGAAGCCGAGCGACTCGAATTCGGGAAGGTGCTGATTGGTGAATCCCTCTCCCTCTGGGAGAGGGGTGGGGGCTCTTGCTTCTGCGTTATCGCGAGCGACAAAACGGTTTCGTGCGCCTGCCGGCGCCCGAACTACTTCTCTTTTGCTTGTCCAAAAGAGAAGTAGCCAAGAGAAAACGACACCCCGCGGCGACGCTTTCCGTCCCTCCATGGACGGAAAGTGCGTGAGTCGGGGCCGGGCCTCCTGCCCGGTCGAAAAGGCGAGCCCATCCGTGGGCTCGCCCGCTGCGCGGCCTCCTCGTCCCCGCCTCACCGTCGCCGAGGGGCCCCGGGAAAAGCAGCGCGCTCCAAGCGCGCAGAAGCAACAGCACCCCACCCCAACCCTCCCCTGCACGCAGGGGAGGGAGACATGACGCCAGGCGAAGCGAAGCGCTGCGAAGCTTTGTTCCTCAGTTTCCAGATACGTCGCGGGGTGGCCGCTGTGGGGCGACGTGGCGACGAGCGTTGGTCCAATCCCCTCGACACAGCGGGCTTGTAGGGTCGGCGGATTGAACCAGGCCATTTCTCTTGGTTACTTCTCTTTGGGCCAGCAAAGAGAAGTGACTCGGGCGCCGGCAGGCGACCGAAACCGCTCTGTCGCTTGCCGCAGACGAGCCAAGGTGCGGAATTGAACGGTTCTCGCGAGCACCCGTCCCGGAAGGAGAGGGGAACAGATCACCGGCGAAATATTCCGGACAGCAGTACGCGAACGCGGGCATCCATGTTGATCTTTGGTGAAGCCCTCCATGGATTCCCGCTTGCGCGGGAATGACGCCGTCGCTCGATCCGTGGCGCCGTCGGCCGATTCAATGCGGCCGCCGCGCCCCCAGCAGCACCAGCACTTCCAGTGCGCTGCGGATGCGTTCGCTGGCGCCGGGAAGGTCGAGGGTGATGCGCAGCTTGTCCTGGCCGTCCAGCTTGTAGGCGCGCGGTAGGCTCTGGATCAGCTTGATGATCGCCATCGGGTCGACTTCGGGCTTGTCGCGGAACGTGATGCGGCCGCCGTTCGCGCCGAAGTCCAGCTTGCGGATGCCCAGCGGCGTGGCCATCAGTTTCAGGCTGGACAGCGCGAACAAGGTCTTGGTCGGCTCGGGCAACAGGCCGAAGCGGTCGATCATTTCCACCTGCAGGTCGCGCAGCTGATCCTCGTTGCGCGCGCTGGCGATGCGCTTGTACAGGGTCAGGCGCGTGTGCACGTCGGGCAGGTAGTCGTCGGGGATCAGCGCGGGCAGGTGCAGTTCGACTTCCGTCTCGTGCTCGCTGGAGAGGTCGAAGTCGGGCACTTTGCCGCTCTTCAGCGCGCGCACCGCGCGGTCCAGCAGCTCGGTGTAGAGGCCGAAGCCGATCTCCTGGATCTGGCCGGACTGTTCGTCGCCCAAGAGCTCGCCCGCGCCGCGGATTTCCAGGTCGTGGGTGGCCAGCGTGAAGCCGGCGCCCAGTTCCTCCAGCGAGGCCAGCGCTTCGAGGCGCTTCTCCGCGTCGGCGGTGATCGCCTTGCGGTCGGGCACGATCAGGTAGGCGTAGGCGCGATGGTGCGAGCGGCCCACGCGGCCGCGCAGCTGGTGCAGCTGGGCGAGGCCGAAGCGGTCGGCGCGGTCGATGATGATGGTGTTGGCCGTCGGAATATCAATTCCCGTTTCAATAATCGTGGTGCACACCAGCACGTTGAAGCGCTGGCGGTGGAAATCCGCCATCACCTTTTCCAGCTCGCGCTCGGCCATCTGGCCGTGGGCGATGCCGATGCGCGCCTCGGGGATCAGCTCCTCCAGCTCGCGTGCGGTACGCTCGATGCTCTCCACCTCGTTGTGCAGGAAATACACCTGGCCGCCGCGCTGCAGCTCGCGCTGGAACGCCTCGCGGATGGTGGCCGGATCCCACGCGCTGATGAAGGTGCGCACGGCCATGCGGTGCGCGGGCGGCGTGGTGATGAGGGAGAGATCGCGCAGTCCGCTCATCGCCATGTTCAGCGTGCGCGGGATCGGCGTGGCGGTGAGGGTGAGAAGATCCACTTCCGCGCGCAGCTTCTTCAGCTGCTCCTTCTGGCGCACGCCGAAGCGCTGCTCCTCGTCCACGATCACGAGGCCGAGGTTCCTGAACTTGATGTCCGGCTGCAAGAGCTTGTGCGTGCCCACGATCACGTCGATCTGGCCGTCGGCCAGCCGCTTCAACGCTTCGCTCACTTCCTTCGTGGAGCGGAAGCGCGAGAGCACGTCCACCTTCACCGGCCAGTCGGCGAAACGGTCGGCGAAGTTGTTGTAGTGCTGCTGGGCGAGCAGGGTGGTGGGCACCAGCACCGCCACCTGTTTGCCCGCGGTGGCGGCGGCGAAGGCGGCGCGCAGGGCGACTTCGGTCTTGCCGAAACCCACGTCGCCGCAGACCACGCGATCCATCGCGCGCGGCGCGGCGAGGTCGCGCAGCACGGCGTCGATGGCCTGCTCCTGGTCGGGCGTTTCTTCGAACGGGAAGCTGGCGCCGAATTCCTCCACCATCGCGCGGTCGATCGCGATGGATTCGCCGCCGCGCGCCTCGCGCTGGGCATAGATGGCGAGCAGTTCCGCCGCCACGTCGCGCACCTTCTCCGCGGCCTTGCGGCGCGCGCGCTCCCAGGCGTCGCCGCCCAGCGAATGCAGCGGCGCCAGCTCCGGCGCGGTGCCGCTGTAGCGGCTGACCAGGCCGAGCTGCGCCACCGGCACGTAGAGCTTGTCGCCCTTGGCGTACTCGATGACGAGGAACTCGCCCTCCATGCCGCCCAGCTCCATCGACAGCAGGCCCTGGTAGCGGCCCACGCCGTGATCCACGTGCACGATGGGCGAGCCGACCGACAGCTCGGTGAGGTCGCGGATGATCGCGTCGGGATCGCGCGCCGCGCCGCGCCGGCGACGGCGCTCGCTACGTACCCGCTCGCCGAACAGCTCGCGCTCGGTGAGCACGGTGAGTGCGGGACGCTTCAGCGCGAAGCCCTGCTCCAGCGGGGCGATGGTGATGGCGAATGTTCTTGCCCCCTCTCCCCCAGCTCCGCTGGGGGAGAGGGTTGGGGAGAGGAGGATGCTTTTGCTTTGGCCTTGATCGAGCGCAGGAGCAGAAGCCCCCCTCACCCCAACCCTCTCCCCCAACGAAGTTGGGGGAGAGGGAGTGGAAGCGGCGGGTGCGACTCCCTCTCCCCCGGCTTGGCCGGGGGAGAGGGTTGGGGAGAGGGGGATGCTTTTGCTTTGGCCTTGATCGAGCGCAGGAGCAGAAGCCCCCCTCACCCCAGCCCTCTCCCCCAACGACGTTGGGGGAGAGGGAGTGGAAGCGGCGGATGCGACTCCCTCTCCCCCGGCTTGGCCGGGGGAGAGGGTTGGGGTGAGGGAGATGCTTTTGCTTTGGCCTTGATCGAGCGCAGGAGCAGAAGCCCCCCTCACCCCAACCCTCTCCCCCAGCTCCGCTGGGGGAGAGGGGGTAGAAGCGAGGAAATCCTGCCAACCCGCCACTGGCGAAGGCTTCAACCCCGCCACTGCCAGCATCTCCAGCAGCGCCTCGCGCCGCCCCGCCGAATCGGCGGCGATCAGCACCTGGCCCGGATAGCTCGACAGGAAATGCTTGAGCGACGTGCCCGCTTCCTCGCCCTTGCGGTTGAGCGGCAGCTCCGGCGCGGGCAGCGTGCCGGCATCCACCGCGTGCGCGTGGCCGGGCTCCACCACTTCCACGCGCAGGCGCTTGTTGAGCTGCTCGCGCAACTGCTCGGGCGACAGGTACAGCTCGGCCGGCGGCAGCACCGGGCGCTCGATGTCGTGGGCGCGCTGCTCGTGGCGTTCGGCGGTCTGCGTCCAGAACGCCTCGCTGGCTTCGCCCGCGCCTTCGCCCAGCACGAACACGGCGTCGTCGGCCAAATAGTCGAAAAGCGTTGCGGTCTGCGGGAAGAACAGCGGCAGGTAGTACTCGATGCCGCCCGGCGTCACGCCTTCCTTCATGTCCTGGTACAGCGGGCAGCGGCGCACGTCGATCGGGAAGCGTTCGCGCAGCGCGGTGCGGAAATCCTTCGCGGCGTTCTCGGTGAGCGGGAATTCGCGCGCGGGCAACAGTTCCACCTTCTCCACCGGTTGCGCGGAGCGCTGCGTCTCCGGGTCGAAGCTGCGGATCGAATCCACCTCGTCGTCGAACAGCTCGATGCGGTAGGGCTGCTCCGCGCCCATCGGGTAGATGTCGATCAGTGCGCCGCGCACGGCGAAGTCGCCGGGCTCGGCCACCTGCGGCACGTGGCGGTAGCCGGCCGCTTCCAATCGCCGCTGTTCGGCGGCGAGGTCGAACTTCTGCCCCTTGTCCACCACCAGACCCGCGCCGGTGATGTGGCTGCGCGGCGCGATGCGCTGCATCAGCGTGGCCACCGGCACCACCAGCACGCCGCGCTTGACCGTGGGCAGGCGGTACAGCGTGGCGATGCGCTGCGAGACGATCTCCGGGTGCGGGCTGAACGCGTCGTAGGGCAGGGTTTCCCAGTCGGGAAAGTGCAGCACCGGCAGCTCGCCGGCGAAGAGGCGCAGCTCGTCCTCCAGCGCCGAGGCGCGCTGCGTGTCGCGCGTCACCGCCACCAGCAGGCCCGCGTGCGAACGCGCGGCTTCGGCCAGCAGCAGGGCGCGTGCGGAGCCGTGCGGCGGCGTCCAGTAGCGGCGTTGTTTCGGCGTGGTGGGGAGCGGGGGATGCGGGATCGTGTAGGACATGGAGACGCGCTGGCGTGCCGCGGCCAGCGGCCGCGTGCGAAGCGGCCAAGTTTAACGCGTTGCGCCTTGCGTCCCGTGGGTCGGGATTCATCCCGACCGATGCGGCACGGCGTGTCGGGCTGAAGCCCGATCTACAGTTGCAGCGAGAGCAGCGCCGTGCCCGGCTCGCCCGGCATCGCGCGCTGGGTGAAGCCGAGTTCCCGGCACAGTTCCAGCATCGGGCGGTTTTCCTGCAGCACGTAGCCCCAGATCTCGGTGAGGCCGCGGTGGCGGCAGTCGTCGACCAGGCGGTGCATCAGCAGCGCGCCGAGGCCGATGCGGCTCCAGTCGTGCTCCACCAGCACCGAGAACTCGGCATTGTTGGTGGCGATGTCCACGTAGATGCGGCCCACGCCGCGAATCTCGGCAGGGCTGACCGATTCGTCCACCAGCACGTAGGCGGTTTCGCGCGTCGAGTCGATGTTGCACAGGCGGTGCGCCATCGGCGCGGGCAGTTCGGACATCGCGTGCAGGAAGCGGCGGCGGATTTCCTCCGGCGACAGGCGGGTGAAGCAGCGCCGCAGCGCTGCCACGTCGGTGGGTTCGATCTCGCGCAGCCACAGCCCGCGGCCGTCGCGCGTGTACACGCGCTCGCCGTGGGCGGTGTTCGCGGCCGGCGCCGGCGCGAAGCGCTGGCGGCTGGGGGAGGGCAGCAGGGAAGGCGGGATGAGGGATCGCTGATTGGCGGGGAGCATGTCAATACTTCCGCGTATTGTGTGCGGCGCAGCATGCGCCAAATCCACTTGGGATACAAGTCCTTGCGCCGCTTTGCCGCAGTTGCGCAAGCCTCGCGGTTCAGCCGGAAATGGCCCCGCTTGGCCGCCGTGGCCGCTTCGGGCCAGGCGCGGAATGCTGGCCCTGGCTGGCGTCGATCGCGTCGATCCAGCCCGCGCGCGCGGCGGGGAAGGCATCGGCATAAGGCACGTAGGGCTTGATGTCGAGGATCGGCGTGCCGTCCAGCAGATCCACGCCGCGCACGCGCAGCGCGCGCTCCTCCACCGCAAGCAGCTCCACCGCCGACAGGCCGATCGCGTTGGGGCGGTGCGGCGAACGCGTGGCCAGCACCCCGCGCTTGCCGCCGCCGCGCGGTGGCCGCACCTTGGGCTTCCAGCCTTCGCTGCGGTCGAACACGAAGATCAGCCAGATCCGCTCGAAGCCGGCGAGGTCGGCGAACGCCTCGGCCGGCAACTCATCCACGAACTCGATCCGCGCCTCCGCCTCCGCGCCCGTCTCGGTGCCCGCCACCACGGTGGGCTGATGCGGCGCGTCGATGCGCCGCGCATAGGGCGAGCGCACGTGGGCAATGGGATGGGCGGTGAACGGCGTCGTGGCATCCATGGCCGGGCATTTTCCCGCAAACCGCGGAGCATCGTTGCACCCCCTCGATGCTTGACGAAACCGACAGCGCTGCAGACCATCGCGGGGATTCCTTGCGCACATGCGCCGGTCGCGTGCCCGCCGCGCCATGCGCCCTTCATGCCGGGCGCCCCATCCAGAGCAAGCAGCAGCACATGTTCGAAAACGCTTTCAACAACATGGACCGCGTGCAATCCCTGCCGCAAACAGCCTTCTTCGGTGAATCGACATGAGCGATCAAGCCGCGGTCAAGCTGGCCGACCTCGAAGACGCCCTGATGTTCACGGGCGCGGGGGACATGGGTGGCCATGTGGCCTGGGTGTGCCGGGCGACCGGCGAGGTGCTCTGGCACAGCGACGACATCGATGATTTCGGGCCGTTGCCGGAGGACGTCGACGACGCGGAGTGCTACGTCGAGGTGCCGGACCCGCATGAACTCGGGCTGGGCAAGCCGCTGGCGCTGGCCTTCGCCCGCGCGCAGCTGCCGGCCTGCTACGAGCAGGTGCGCGAGATCTTTTCGCACCGCGGCGCCTATGCCCGCTTCAAGGACCTGCTGGACCGCCACCGCAGCCTCGACGCCTGGCATCAATGGGAAGAGGAGCAGACCCGGCAGGCGCTGCGCGCGTGGTGCGCGGCCAACGACATACGGCTGGTCGACTGAGCGCGAGAACGGCCTCTCAGGGCGAGCGGTGAAGTATCGGCTGAGCTTTGTCGCGAACCGGTTCCCGCTCGACCAGCCTTCAGCTGTTGACAAGCGCCTCGCGGGAACGACGACACGATCGTCCTTGTCGATGATCGCGATTTCGCATGGACCGGCTCAGTGAATCCCCACACCCAACCCCACACCGAAGCTGACGTTCGGGTGCCCGCTGCGCATCTCGTCGGCCGTCCACACGTGCGACTGCGCGATCTTCACCAGCGGGAACACGTAGGCGGCCTCGCCGACCTTGCCGGCGCGGCTGCCGGCGAGCTGGCCGTCGATGGTGATCGGGGCACCGTCCGGGTAGTTCATCGGCTCGGCGTAGCCGGGCACGAGGGCGATGAAGCGGCCGCTGCCGGCGGCGCCGAATTTCGGGCGCTGCGAGGAGTCCAGCGGGTAGGCGAGGATCTCGATCTCGCTGTGGTCGGCGAGGTTGTTCACGGCCACCACGCGGCCGCCCCAGATCACCTGGCCGCCGGCGTATTGCTCGGGCGTTTGCGCCACCTGCGCGGGCGTGGCGGCGAGGGTGCCGGGCGCGGCCTTGTAGATCGGTGCGGGCGCGCAGGCGACGAGGCCCAGCAGCAGGGCGGGCAGGGCGAGGCGGGCGGTGAGGGCGGCGAGGCGCATGGTGGACTCCGGGGCGTAGGGCCGAGGTTTGTCGGAGGCTACCTCAATTCCGTTCGTCCTGAGCGTAGCGCCGCAGGCGCAGAGTCGAAGGCGCGTTATTGCCGGGCCAGTGTGTTTCGACTCCGCGGAACTTTGTTCCGCTACGCTCAACACGAACGGGGTTGGCGTTCAACCCGAACGGACGTCGTCGATGCTGCGTCAGCGGCGGCGCGTGCCGGGCGGTAGCCGCGCGGGCTTCGCGGATTTCGCCGGCACGGCGGCGGCTTCGGTGGCCAGCCAGTCCAGGGTCCATTGCGCGGGCTGTTCCTGGCCGAGCAGGCGGGCCAACGCGCGCAGCGGTTCGCGCAGGGTTTCGTCGAGCTGCCACGGCGCATTGACGATCGCCATGCCGGAGCCGTTCAAGCGCAGCGGCGAGTCGTCGCCGTGCACCAGCAGTTCCGCGCGCAGCACGCGCTTGGCGCCGCAGTGCGCGAGCCAGCGCAGGAAGGGCTGCACCTGGCTGCGCCGCTTGATCGGATACCACACCGCGTAGATGCCGGTGGGCCAGCGCTGCAGCGCCTCCTTCAAGGCCTGCTCGATCAGCCGGTACTCCGCCTCCTGCGCCTCGTAGGGCGGGTCGATCAGCACCAAGCCGCGCTTTTCCCTTGGCGGCAGCAGCGCCTTCAGCGCCTCGTAGCCGTTGCGCCCGTGCACGTGCATGCGCGTGTCGCGGCGGAACAGTTCGCGCAGGCGCGCGGCTTCCTCCGGATGCAGTTCGCACAGCTGCGCGCTGTCGGTGTCGCGCATCGCCTGCGCGGCCTGCAGCGGCGAGCCGGGGTAGAGCTTCAGGCCGTGCTCGTTGCCGGGCAGGGCGAGGATGGAATCCAGCCAGCGGCGCAGCAACGGCGGCAGGGTTTCGCCGCCGCCGTGGCCGAGGTCGGGGAACATCAGCCGCGCGATGCCGTCCTTGTACTCGCCGGTCTTGCCGGCCTCCATGCCGTCCAGCGCGTAGCAGCCGCTGCCGGCGTGGGTGTCGACCACGCAGAACGGCGCGGGCTTGTGCTTGAGCGCCTCGATCAAGGCCAGCAGCACCGCGTGCTTGAGCACGTCGGCGAAGTTGCCCGCATGGTAGGCGTGGCGGTAGTTCATGGCGGCAGCCGCGGAAAGGGCGCCCAAGTATAGGCGGCGGGCGGCGTGCGGGCCGCATGCAGCCTGCTCCGGGGTTGAGCGGCGCCGCGCCGCGTGGCTATGCTCGCGGCATGCATCACTCCGTCCTCCGTCACCTGCGCCGCTGCCGCCTGCTGTTCGGGCTGGCGCTGTGCGCGTGGCTTGCGCTGGCCGGCGCGGCCTTCGCGCAATCATCAGTGTGCTGCGCGGAGATGGCCGACATGGCGGGCGCGACGACGGCCCACCACGGCAGCGCACCGGCGCCGCTGCACGCGGACTGCGTGCCGGCCGACTGCGCCTGCGCGCATACCACCGCGGCGGCGCTGCCCGAACTGGCACTGCCGGCCGGGCCGCTGCGCTTTGCCGTCGAAGCCTGGCCGAACGGACCGCTCGCGGCGCCCGAGCTTCCCCACGCGCCACCCTTGCGACCGCCGTTGGCCTGCTGACCTACCGTAGGAGCGCACCCCCGGATCAAGTCCAGGGCAGGCTCTGTGCGCGATGCCCTTGCGCCATTGCGCCGCGGGCATGACGTGTTTTCGCATCGGAGTGAGAAATGAACACGCAGGATTTGCGCGACGTATTGCTGTCGCGCCGACGTTTCGTGCAAGGCCTGATGCTGGGCGGCGTGGCTGCCGGGCTGGGGCTGCGCGCGGGCAGCGCCTTGGCGCAGGCGGCAAGCGCCGCGCCGCGCGAATTGCGCGGCACCGAATTCGATCTGTCCATCGGCGAACTGCCGGTGGACTTCACCGGCCGCAAGCGCATCGCCACCGTGGTGAACGGCCAATTGCCCGCGCCGCTGCTGCGCTGGCGCCAGGGCGACACGGTGACGCTGCGCGTGACGAACCGCCTGCGCACGCAAGGCTCGATCCACTGGCACGGCATCCTGCTGCCGTTCGGCATGGACGGCGTGCCGGGCATCAGCTTCCCCGGCATCGCGCCGGGCGAAACGTTCACCTACCGCTTCCCGGTGCGCCAGAGCGGCACCTACTGGTACCACAGCCATTCCGGCTACCAGGAGCAGACCGGCCTGTACGGCCCCATCGTGATCGAGCCGGCCGGCGGCGAACGTTTCCCCGCCGAGCGCGAGCACGTGGTGATGCTCAGCGACTGGACCGACGAGGATCCGGCGGCGATTTACGCGCACCTCAAGAAGCAGGCCGATTACTACAACTACGCCGAGCCCACCGTGCCGGATTTCCTGCGCGACGTGCGCGCGCAGGGCCTGCATCGGGCATTGGCCGAGCGGCGCATGTGGAACCGCATGCGCATGAGCCCCGGCGATCTCGCCGACGTGGGCGGCAGCACGTACACCTACCTGATGAACGGCACCGCGCCGCTCGGCAACTGGACCGGCTTGTTCAAGCGCGGCGAGAAGGTGCGGCTGCGTTTCATCAACGGCTCGGCGATGACGATCTTCGACGTGCGCATTCCCGGCCTGAAGATGACCGTGGTGGCCGCCGACGGCCAGGACGTGGAGCCGGTGACGGTGGACGAGTTCCGCATCGCCGTGGCGGAAACCTGCGACGTGATCGTGGAGCCCGCCGACGACCGCGCCTGGACGATCTTCGCCCAGGCCATCGACCGCAGCGGCTACGCGCGCGGCACGCTGGCGCCGCACGCGGGCATGGTGGCGGACGTGCCGGCGATGGATGCGCGGGTGCCGTTGAGCATGGCCGACATGATGGGGGCGATGGATGACTCCACCCATGCCGGCATGGATCACGGGGGCATGGCGATGGGTGCCGTTGCGCCGGAGGCGAACCACGCCCGCACCGAATACCGCAACCCCGGCGTGGACATGCGCGTGGACATGCCGCGCACGAATCTCGACGATCCGGGCGTCGGCCTGCGCGACAACGGCCGCCGCGTACTCACCTACGCCGACCTGCACACGATTGGCGGTTCCATCGACCCGCGCAAGCCGGGCCGCGAGATCGAGCTGCACTTGACCGGCAACATGCACCGCTACGCGTGGTCGTTCGACGGCGTGAAGTTCTCCGATGCGAAGCCCGTACGTTTCCGTGCCGGCGAGCGGCTGCGGCTGGTGCTGGTCAACGACACCATGATGAACCACCCGATCCACCTGCACGGCATGTGGAGCGAGCTGGAAGGCCCCGGCGGCGCGTTCCAGGTGCGCAAGCACACCGTCAACGTGCAGCCCGCGCAGCGCATCGCCTGTGGCGTCACCGCCGACGCGCTGGGCCGTTGGGCCTTTCACTGCCACATGCTCTACCACATGGAAGGCGGGATGATGCGCGAGGTGGTGGTGGCATGAATGCGATCATCCGCAAGACGCTCGCCTGCCTCGCGTGCTCGCTGCCGCTGGCCGCGTTCGCGCAGACCGCGCCGGCCCCGGCGGGCAGTACCGGCATGGACATGATGGACATGCCCGGCATGACGCATACGCATGCGGGGCACGCCAGGCCCGCGAAAGCCAAGCCGAAACCGGCAAAGCACGGCAAGCACGGCGTAACGCAGCACGCCCACATGCCGGTGCAACCCGCCGAGCCGATGCCGATGGTCATGCCGGGCATGGAGCACGCGATGCCGGCAACGCCGCCCACCGCCCACGCCGGCGAGACCATGCCGGGGATGGCCATGCCGGGGATGGCCATGCCGCCGCATGCGGCAATGGATCACGATCACGCGCACGACATGCATGACACGCAAGGCATGCACGACACGGGCAACGCACACGACATGCACGCCATGCGCATGCAGGGCGGCGCGGCGCCGCCGGATGCGCGCGGCGCCGATTACTCCGACGGCATCGGCTACGGCGACATGGCCGGCATGGACATGCTGGACGCCGCGCCGCTGGGCATGCTGCGCCTCGACCGGCTCGAAGCCTTCCACGGCCTGCACGGCAACGGCCAGGCGTGGGAGCTCAACGGCTGGTACGGCACCGACAGCGACAAGCTGTGGCTGCGCAGCGAGAGCGAACGCGAAGGCGGGCACCTCGGCGGCGCCGACGTCGAGGCGCTGTGGAGCCATGCCGTGGCGCCGTACTGGGATGCGCAACTCGGCGCGCGCCACGACTTCGGCGCCGGTCCGTCGCGGCAGTGGCTGGCCTTCGGCGTGCAGGGCCTGGCGCCGTACTGGTTCGAGCTGACGGCCACCGCCTATGCCGGCCCATCCGGCCGCACGGCGGCGCGCCTGCGTGCCGCATACGAGCTGTTGTTCACCCAGCGGCTGATCCTGCAGCCGGAGCTGGAAGTGAACCTCTACGGCAAGGCCGATCCGGCCCGCCGCATCGGCAGTGGGCTATCCGACGCGACGCTCGGCTTGCGCCTGCGCTACGAATTCCGGCGACAATTCGCACCGTACCTCGGCGTGGCGTGGACGCGCCGATTCGGCGGCACGGCGGACTTCGCCCGCGAGGCACACCAACCCGTCTTCGACCGGCAAATCGTCGCCGGCCTGCGCATCTGGTTCTGAGGATTCGCCCATGAGCAAGACCGTCGAACGCATCGTCACCGTGCTCGTGGTGCTGCTGGTGCTGGCCGTCGGCGCTTTCGCCTTCGCCTGGTCGGGGCTGTACGACATCGGCGCCGACGCGCCGCACTGGAAGCCCACCTACGCGCTCCTGCAGACCCTGCGCGAGCGTTCCATCCACACCCGCGCCGAAAAGCTCGTGGCGCCGAACCTCGACGACCCGCAGTTGATCCTCAAGGGGGCGGGCCAGTACGCGGCGATGTGCACCGGCTGCCACCTCGCGCCGGGCATGCGCGATTCGGAGATCCGCCCCGGCCTGTACCCGCAGCCGCCGAATCTGTCGCGGACGCACGTCGATCCGCGCGCGGCGTTCTGGGTCATCAAGCACGGCGTCAAGATGAGCGCGATGCCGGCCTGGGGCACGAGCCACGACGACGCCACGATCTGGAGCATGGTGGCCTTCCTGCAGAAGCTGCCCGGCATGGCGCCGGCCGAATACAAGGCGATCGTGGCCAAGGCGCCGCCGGACGAGGACATGGACGACGGGCACGCGGACGGCGGCATGGGCGACATGCCCGCACCTGCAGCGAGTCCCGCGACGGCGTCGAGCGCGCGATAAGACAAACCGAGGCCGGGGTGCTCTTCCCGCAGTTGAACGCTAGGGATCGCCTGATCAATCGCCGCCCAGCAGCCTCTGCACGCGACTGAGTCCGGCCCACCTCAAAACGCACGCTTTTCTTCGTCAAACACGTCGCTTTTCGCGCCGCAGTGGCCCCGCCGGGCCGCTGCGGACGCAGCA
>JAFIHF010000005.1 GCA_017848855.1 Rhodanobacter denitrificans
CGTGGCGAGATCCACCGGGATGAACGGGATGCCGGCGAACATGATGACCACGATCGCCACCCATACCCGGTTCTCGATGCGCATCGACGACAGCACGCCCTTGTTGCCTTCGTCCGCACCTTCGCTGCGGGCCTTGAGCCATTCCTGAATCACGATGGCCACGAACGGCAGCGCGAACACGCCGCTGGCCACGAGGATGCTCCAGATGCCGTTGTTGACCACCCAAGCCACCAGGGTCAGGTAATACTCCAGGTAGTCCGTGGTGTAGAGCGTCATGCCTGCCTCCCGGTCTCAGCCGTGCTGCAACAATTGGCTGGCTTCCAGCGCGACCACGGCGATCACGGCCGCGATCTCCGTGCGCAGCAGGCGCTGATGCGTCTCGCGGGACGGCTCCCGCCGCAACAGGCGCCGACGCATCCACCACCAGCCGTAAGCCGTCGCTCCGTAGAGGCACAGACGCCACACGAAGAAGTGGCCGGCGTGCGCCTTCAGCCAGTGCTGCCAGCCCTCGACGCCGCCGACCACGTGGATGCCGGTGATGTTCACCGCCACCGCGGCGGCGACCACCAGCAAGGTCCACAGCAGCGCCAAGCCGATGCGGCGGTTGAACAGCCATGGCAGCCGCAGCCAGGCCAGCCGGCTCATGGCGTACCGCTCCGCGGCTTTTGGACTTCCCGCAGACGGTCGCGTGTGGTGTCGCCCTCGAAGACGCCGCGCGAGCCGGCCGCGCGGGTGCTGTGGCGCTGGATGATCGCCATCGCCGAGTTGCCGGCCAGCGTGCGCCGCAGCTCCAGCTCGGTCTTGAGGTTGTTGATCTCCTGCTCCAGTGCGCTGTTCTCCTGGTCGACCGCCTGCACGGCCAGCTCGTTGGCGGCGACGTTCGGCTCCTTCTTGCCGGTCAGCAACGTGCGTTGCAGCAGCAGGGCCTTCTCCAGCACGCTGGACAGCGCCGCCTCGGACGCGAGGCGCCTGCCCAGCACGTCCTGGTCGGGCTCGTCACGCAGGGCCTCGATCACGCCGCGGGTGATCGGCAGCGAGCTGCTGCCGGCTGCGTCGAGATTGGCCAGCGTCGTCGGCCGGGCGCCCGTCACCAGTTCCTGCAGCGCCTGCAGCTTGGTCTCGTACTCTTCCTGGATCATTGGCGTCAGCCCGACGCCAGGCGTGGTCTGGGTCTTCGTGCAGTTTTCGCAGGTGCGCTGCTCGCGTTCGCCCAACACGCGGGTCGCCCAGTCCGCGGCCGCCTGGGGCGAGAACCAGGTTTGGCAGGTCAGGCGGTTGCCGCAGGCGCTGCGCGCGATCGACGAGCTATCGGTGGCGCTGCGCCCGTTGAGCAGGTTGTAGCCCGCGCGCGTCACGTCGCCGACCACCTTGATCGAACTCTGACCGGAGCCGCCCGCGTTGCCGCCGCCGACCCATGGCACGCCGTTGTTTCCCTTGTTGGACTCGGCCTGCTCGATGGCGGCGACGGCATCGGTGCTGCTGACCGCATCCCGCAGCGCCATCCCTTCGGCGAGCTGGTCCCAGCCGGCCTGGCCGCCGGCCATGTCCGCCATGCGATTGGCGATGGCGCGGCAGGTCATCTTCGAGCGGTCGAAATCCAGGCGCGCCTGCAGGATGCCGTTGGTGAGCAGGTTGTACAGGCCCGGGTCGGCGCGCTGGATGATCAGCGCCGGCAGCGAGGCCACGGCGCTGGTGGCGTTCTGGATCACGTTGCTCATGATCGTCTGGAAGCCGTTGGTGATGCCGTTGAGCTGGTTCTGCAGCGTCGTGGTGATGCTCATGTCGCCGCAGATCAGGTTGCTGTTCCAGCCGATCCCCACGCCGATGCTCTGCATGTTGCCGGCACCACCCATCGACACGGCCCGGCCGCCGCCGATGCTGTAGAGCACGTCGTCGCCGATCACGCTGCCGCTGACGTTCACGCCATTGGGATCGATGCGCGTCTGCGCCCAGGCGACGCCGACGACCAGCGTGATGGCCGCCACGAGCAGCGTGGCCCGCAAGGGCGATTTCGCGCGGTGCAGGAAGTCAGGGAGGGAGGCGTTCATCGTGGGTTTCTCACATGAAATCGACGCTGCCGAGGAAGACCTGGCCACGGCGCCGGCAGCAGGAGTAAGGCCGCCACAAGGCCCAGGCGTAGTCGCCTTGCTGGGCCTGCACGCGGGTGCGGCTGTGCGGGAAGACCACGCAACTGTTCGAGAGCGTGGGCGTCAGCTCCTGCCACTTGCCCGTCGAGGCGTCGGTCTCCATCAACGCGCCGGCCGGCCAGTACCCGTCGCGGGCGTTGGCCAGCAGGGGCTGGTACACGTGGATCTGGCCGCGGCGCGTCACGATGTCGCCCGCGCGCTGCGCGACCACGGCGCCGCTCTTGTGGTCGTCGGTCTGGTGCAGGAAGCCACCGCGGGGATACACGTTGCCCCAGAGGTTCAGGCCGGTGCGCGTACCGATTTCGCGCCGGCCGGGGATGAGCGCTTCGGGGTAGAACGCTTCCGGGATGTTGTAGCGCCAGGCGATCGTGTCGAGCGTGCTCAGCAGATACGGCATGAAGGCCGTGCC
>JAFIHF010000042.1 GCA_017848855.1 Rhodanobacter denitrificans
ACCTGTCCGAGTTCTGCTACCGCTTCAACCGCCGCTTCGACTTGGCTGCACTCGTCCCCCGGCTCATCGTCGCGGCCGCTCATACGCCACCGCTGAGCTACCGGCTTGCAACCTTGGATGCGTGAGGTGGGGAATCAGGTGGTCCGTTGACGTGCTGGCAGGCCACGCCGGGTTGCGAGTCGCAATTCCAGGCGCGGCTGGCCTGGCTGGGCGGACGGCAGGGCTTGCGCTTGTCCGGCGTCAGCGCCGGCACCTGGCAGGCGCTGGCGGATGCCGGCCTGGTCCGCGGCCTGCTCGACTGGCTCACGCTCACGCCCGCGCAACTCGCCGCCGTGCCGGGCCTGGGCGCGAACCGGTGCGCGGCCTTGGCACAGGCGTTTGCCGATGCGCGCGGTCGACCGTTCGGCGACTGGCTGCACGCCCTGGGCGCACCGGACGATGCGGCGGATGCCGGCGCGGATTGGGCCACGCTGGCCGCGCTGGGCGAAGGCGACTGGCGTGCGCGCGGCGCCAGCGCGACCCATGCGCGCCAACTGGCCGCCTTCTTCGCCCATCCCGAGGTGCGAGCGCTGGTCGGCCAGTTGCGTGCCGCTGGCGTGCAGGGTTTTTAGTTGCAGGAGTGAGTGAAGAGAAGTGAGTAGATAGAGAAAGCACGGAAGACGCGCGTCCCGCTCTTCTCCCACTTCTCACTCCTCTCCACTCACTCCTCGCTTTCGCCCTACATCAACTCGCCATCGACGTAGTACCAGCGACCCGCCTCGCGCACGAAGCGGCTGAGCTCGTGCTGGCGGTGCGCACGGCCGCCGCCGAGGCGGTAGCGGGCCACGAATTCCACTGTCGCGTGGTCGTCGTCGATGCGCTGCTCGCGGCGCACGTCCAGCCCCAGCCAGGTCGGTGCGGGTTGTTGTGCAGCCAGTCGCAACGAGGCGGGGCGGGTATCGGCGTGCCAGCTGGCGAGCAGGTAATCCTCGCGCTTGAGCACGTAGGCGCTGTAGCGCGAGCGCATCAGCTGCGCGGCGCTGGTGGCCACGGCATGGCCGTCGTGCAGCGGGCCGCAGCAGGCGGCGTAGCCGGCGGGATTGCCGCAAGGGCAGGGGGTCAGGGTGTCGATCGCCTTCATGCCGCCTTTGTACACGAGAGCCTGCCCCATATCTCCACCCGGCCGGCATTGCCTTGCGGTGGCCGTCAGGCGGAGATATGGGGCAGGCTCTTGACGGCGTGCAGGTTCAGCGTGGGGTGCGCTGCCAGACGCGGCAGCGATTGTTCGCCGGCATCGCCACGTCGTCGATCAGCGCGAAGCCGGCCGCGGCGGCCAGCGCGTCCACGGCCTCGGCGTCGCGGATGCCCATGTGCGCGCCGCGTGCCTTCAGCCACTGGTCGAACGCGGCATTGCTGTCGCTGGTGTAGCGGCCGCCATGGTTGAACGAGCCGTAGATCGCCAGGCGCGCGTCGTCGCTCACGATGGCCGGCAGTTGTGCAAACAGTGCCTCCACCTCGTGCCAGGCCATGATGTGCAGGGTGTTTGCGCTGAACGCCGCGTCGAACGGGCCGCGCGGCCACGGCCCGCCGACGTCGAGTTCCAGAGGCGGCGGCGTGTTCGGCAGCGCGGCCTCGTCCAGCCAGGCGCGGATGCCCGGCAAGTTCTCCGCGCGGTCCGAGCATTGCCACTCCAGCCAGGTCAGCGCGGCGGCGAAATGCACGGCATGCTGGCCCGTGCCGCTGCCGATTTCGAGCACCCTGCGCCGGTCGGCGAAGCGCCGGCGCAACACTTCGAGGATCGGTTCGCGGTTGCGCTCGCAGGAGGCGGCGTGGGGTTTGTCCACGCCTGCGCGTCAGGCCGGCCGGCCGCGCAGCACGCGGGCAGGCAGCATCAGCAGCGCGCCGAGGAAGGCGAACACCGCGCCCACGGTGATGCCGACCAGCCGCAGCGGCAGGCAGATCAGCCACACGATCGGGTAGAGCACCAGCGCCAGCAGCGCGAGCGGCCAGCAGAACACCAGCAGCAACAGCCAGAGCAGGAAGGCGGCCATGGCATGACCTCATGGGGAATGGATGGCCGCACTCTAGCGCGATCCGCCGCCGCCGCGCAGATGGCTTCCGGCACCCCCGGCGGGGTGGCTACATCACCGGCTTCACGCCGATCAGCAGCGTATGCAGCCAGAACGCGAAGACTGCCCAGGCCACCACGCCGGCCACGATGGCGATGATCGTGCCCTTGGCCGTGCCGGGCGGATAGACCGTGCCCTCGCGGCGGTCGCGCCGGCGCGAGGCGGCGAACAGCACCACGGCCCACAGCAGGAAGGCGCCGAACAGCACCACGTCGTGCAGCATGCCGGCGGCGAGCAGGTGGCCGAACGCCCAGGTCTTCACCGCCAGCACCTGCGGGTGATGCACGCGCGCCTTGATGCCATTGCGCGGCACCCGTGCCGCCACGAACAGCACGAAGGCGACGAGGGTGAACAGCGTGTTCAGGCGCACCAGCCACAGCGGCGGCGTGTACAGCAGTACCGGATGCTGCCGCGCCAGCGCGAAGCCCCAGCAGATCAGCACGAAGCCGGCGATCGCCACCAGCGAGTACAGGCCTTTCCACGGCATCAAGCCCAGCCGTGCGATCTGCCGCTTGCGCCAGCCGTCGGCGAAGACGCGCAGCGAGTGGACGCCGAGAAACAACACGAGACCGAGGATCAGCACAGGCATGGCAGGCGACTCCGGAGGCGGTACGCCGCAGTATAGGGAGCCCGGCCCGACGCCACGAGTGATGGTTGTCAGGCAAGCGCTTCGACGCGCACGGCCAGCGCCAGCGCGCCTTCGTGCAGCACCATCGCACCGCGGCCGGGCCGCCAGCTGTCGCCGGCCTGCAGCGTGCCTTCGTCGGTGTCGATGCGCCCCTGCACGCAATGCACCAGCACGGTGGCGGCATCGGGCCGGTGCGCACCCGGCGTGCGCCATGCTTCGACACCGCCACGCATGCGGCCACGGCGCAGCATCAGGTTGAAGTCGCGGTTGGGGCCGCCGGCCAGCGCCACATCCACGCCGGCTTCGCCGGGGAACGCGAACGGCACGCCGGGCACGGTCAGCGCATGCGTGCGGCCATCGTCGAGCTTCATCGTGAAGCCGTCGCCGGCGAGCAGGGCGATCACACGGTCGACGCCGGGAAACGCGGAGAACGGTGCGGTGCTTTCCACCTCGGCGATGCTCACCCGCCACAGGAAATCGTCCATGCCCGCGGTGGGCGGATGGACGGCCAATTCGCGGGTGCGGCCCAGGCCGTTCTTCCATGGTTTGGCGGGGCAGTCGGCGAGACGGAGGATGGGCATGGGGGGTATCGCTGTGCGATGGGTTTTGGGTTGGATGGTAGCCACGCATGGGGTGTTGTTGGCGCTGACGGCTAGCGTGGTTTCGGATGCTCGTCGCAAGCGACAAGGCGGTTTCGAGCGCTTACCACAAGGAACAAAGCGGTTTCGAGCCGCTGCCGCGGCCCGAGTTCCTTTCTCTTTGCGTGCCCAAAGAGAAAGGAACCAAAGAGAAAGGGCACCCCGATGCGGCGCTCTCCGGGCATCCTGCCCTGCGAGTGCGTGAGGCGTGGTCGGGCTTTTCGGCCGGGCCTCCTGCCCGGTCGAAAAGGCGAGCCCATCCATGGCCTCGCCCGCTGCGCGGCCTGATCGTCCACGCCTCACCGCCACATAGGGGCCCCGGAAAAGCAGCGCGCTCCTGCGCGCAGAAGCAACGACCAGAGCGAAGCACCAGCAAAGCACGAGCAAAGCGAAGCACCAGCGAAGCGAAGCACCAGCGAAGCGAAGCAAAGGCACTGGGCCCTAGCTTGCGCTGGGGCGACGAGCTTGAAAACCCTCAGTTTCCAGATACGTCGAGGTGTGGCCGCTGTAGGGCGACGTGTCGACGAGCGTTGGTCCAACCCCCTCGATACGGCGGGCTTGTAGGGTCGGCGGATTGAACAGGCCATTTCTCTTGGTTACTTCTCTTGACTCCGGGCATCCTGCCCTCCGCCCTTCGGGCCGGCTTCGCCGTTCGCCACCGCTCCTGCGGTGGCGTGGGCCAGCAAAGA
>JAFIHF010000043.1 GCA_017848855.1 Rhodanobacter denitrificans
AGCACCAGCCGTGCCATCACCGCTGCCGGCGCCTGCTGTTCGATCCGATCCACTACGGCTTGCCACGTCATATGCCACCTTCCTCGGCGAAAATCGCAGAGTAGCGGCTTCCTGTGAAAACACCTTGAAAGGGGTGGCTCTTAGAAGTTGTAGACCAGGTTCGTGGTGGTCAGTGTGTCGGTCTTCTTGATGCCCGGCAGCACGTCGCTGTTGTGGCGCACCTGCAGGCCCACCTTCAGCGCCAGCTTCTTGGTCATGGTGACCGCGACGCCGGCGTCGTTCTGCAGGTAGGTGTTCTTGGAGCCCGCTTCCGTCAGGAACGTGTCCTCGAACGAGGTGTTGTCGGTGATGCGGAACTTGTAGTTGGCCAGGCCGCGGGCCACCACCTCGTGCTGCACCGGCTGCCGTTCCTTGGTGACGACGCCGGCGGTGTCCACGGTGAGATCCGCCGGGCGGTACTTCTTGTAACCGGGGCCGATTTCGAACGACAGCTCGTTGCGGGCGTCCTTCAGCGCGATGTAGCCGTAGCCCACCGACACGATGCCCTGCCACAGGTTGGCGCCGAACTGGTCGTGGTCGTAGCGGCCCGCGCCCACGATGTAGCTGCGCGGATCGAGCTTGTAGCCCACCGAGGCGCCGGCGTCGTAGCGGTTCGCGGTGGTGTTGAATTCGTGGAGGGTGTTGCCGGCCTGGTCGATCACCTTCTGCTGCACCTTGGTGCGCAGCACGTCGAGGAAGAAGTTGTTCTTCCACTGCTCGTTTTCCTGGCTCAGGCCGAGCTTGGCGTTGACGTTCTGCGAGCGGGTGTTGCCGGTGGCGGAGGCGAAGCCGAATTCGCCCGAACCGGTCCAGCCGCCGTTGTTGGCGGCGCTGTTGGCGTCTTGCGCCTGCGCGCCGAAGCTGGCGCATGCCGCCAGCAGCAGGGCGGCCATCAGGGTCTTGTTCATGGGTGGGGATCCCGTTTCGTTAAACAATTGTAAGTGGCACACCTTAACGGAACGGCTTGAATTTTCAATGAACGCGGGCCGGCCGAGCCGCCCGCGCGCCCACCGCCTCGGCCAGCGCGCCCTCGTACAGCCAGCGCTCCAGCAGCTGGCCCAGCACGCAGCCGGGTGCGGCGAGCGCGGCCGCCGGCAGGCTGCCGGAAGCGCCGCCCAGCAGCAGGGCGGTGCAGGGCAGCGCGTAGCTCAGCAGCGAGGCGAGCAGGCGTGCGGGGAAGCGGCCGCGGTTCGTTGTGGCTGCGCCGGCGGGCGCTTCGGGCTCGTGCAGGGATTGCCACAGCCCGCTCTCCAACAGGCCCTGGCCGAGCGCCAGCGCGAGCAGCAGCAGGATCCACAGGTAGGCGCCGCGCCCGCCGTCGAACTCGCCCTGCGCCAGCACGCACAGCCACAGCCAGAGGCCGCCGATGTAGGCCGCGATGGTGATCCGGCAGGCCGGCAGCAGGGCGGTCGCGCGCTGCAGCGTGGGCGGCAGGCGGGCGCGGTCGTCGTGGGTGGCCAGCAGCAGGCTGACCAGGCTGCACAGCATCAGCGCCGCGCCGGCCAGCCGGGTCGCCCAGAAGCCGTTGTTGCCATGCGCCAACCCCGCCACCGCCAGCACCGGCAGCCAGGTCGCCAGGGCGATCAGCGCGGAACGCGTGGGACGATGGCCCGGCCGCGGCTGCCAGCCGTGCCAGCGGGCCAGCCCCGGTATCCGCAGGCAGGCCAGCAGCAGGCCGCTGCCCACCAGCACGGCGCCCAGCCCCAGCGGGATCAGGGTGCCGCTGCGGCCCGGCGGGCTCAGCCCCAGCAGCAGGGCCAGCCCCAGCCACAGCCAGATGCCGTAGCCGGCGATCGCCAGCACCTGCAGCAGCGCGGCGGCGCGATGCGGGCGGGCGGTCGACGCCGCCGTGCCGGCCGCGATCGCATCGGGCCACTCGCGGATGGACTGCATGGGTGGATTCCGTCGGGGGAGAAGGCGGGGCCTGCAAGCTTAAGCCAGCCGCCGCGGGCGCGTCAGGCCAGCGTTCGGCAGGCTTGCGGGCACCGGCAAGCGTACCCATGCTAGAAACCCAGTTCCGCCTTCGCCGAGCCCGCCATGGACCGCTACGAACGCATCCTCACCCTGCATCGCCTGCTGAAGTCGGCGCATTACCCGGTGCCGCTGCCCAGGCTGATGGACGAGCTGGAATGCTCGCGCGCCACGCTGTACCGCGACATCGGCTTCCTGCGCGACGCGCTGGGCGCGCCGATCGAGAGCGTGGCGGGCGAGCACGCGGCCTGGTGCTACGCGCAGGGCGAAGGCGAGCGCTTCGAATTGCCGGGGCTGTGGCTCACCTCCGACGAACTGGCCGCGCTGCTGGCGTTGAACGAGCTGATCGGGCGCAGCGGTCCGGGCGTGCTGGCCGGCTCGCTGGCGCCGTTCAAGTCGCGCATCGAGCACCTGTTGTCCGACCGCGGCAGCGGCAAGGCGCTGCCGGTGGAGCGCATCCGGGTGATCCCGTGGGGCGCGCGCAAGCTCGACCAGCACGCGTTCCGCACCGTGGCCGGCGCGGTGCTGGAGCGCAAGCAGCTGCGCTTCCGCTACCGCGCGCGCACCACCGGCGCCGACAGCCGCCGCACCGTGTCGCCGCAGCGGCTCACCCATTACCGCGACAACTGGTACCTCGACGTGTGGGACCACGACCGCGAGGCGCTGCGCAGCTTCGCGGTGGACCGCATCGCCGACGCGCAGGCGCTGGAAGCCCCGGCGCGCGACGTCGCCGAAAGCGAGCTCAACGAGGCGCTCGCCTCCAGCTACGGCATCTTCGCCGGCCAGCCCAAGGCCTGGGCCACGATCCGCTTCTCCGCGCACGCCGCGCGCTGGGTGGCCGACGAGCACTGGCATTCGCAGCAGAAGGGCGAGTGGCTCCCCGACGGCCGCTACGAGCTGCAGCTGCCGTATTCCAACTCCAAGGAACTGCTGATGGACGTGCTCAAGTACGGCCCGGACGCCGAGGTGATCGCGCCGCTGCCGCTGCGCGAGGAGATGAAGATCCTGCTGCAGCTGGCGCAGAGCGCGTACCAGGGGCCGCCACGGTAGGAGCGCACCCTGTGCGCGAAAGCGAGAAGCTAGTGAAGAGGAGTGAGTAGATAGAGAAAGCATGGGTGGCGGCGCGCTGCTCCTCTCTCACTTCTCACTCCTCTTCACTCACTCCTGATTTGTCGCGCACAGAGTGCGCTCCCATTACAGCAGCGCCGATTGCGGGGCCGCGTAGCTGAGCCGTCCATTCTCGATGTGCGCCGCCGATGTGTATGGGTGCGCCACGCTGTGCCGCAGGTCGAGGATGTGCACCACCTCGATGCCGCGCAGCTTCAGCACGTCGGCGATGATCGAGCGGTGGCAGCGCCACCACACCGCCTCGGCGCACATCAGCGCGGTGCGCTGGCGTGCCGCGAACGCCAGCAGGGCGGCCAGGCCTTCGGCGAATTCCGCGCTGGCGAGGTGGTCGGCGTAGCCGCGGAACGCGGCGTTGCGCCACGCGGTGTTCGGCGAATCGGGCTGCACGCGCCGGCGCCCGCCCAGCTGCGGAAACCATTGGTAGCCGAGGCCGTGCGCGGGCAGGCTTTGCGCCAGCGCGTCGCGCGCGAACTGCGGCCAGCGCCGCGAGCCGGGGAAGCGGCGCACGTCGGCGATCGCCTCGATGCGGTACGCCGCGAGCAGGGCGAGGAAGTCCTCCAGCGTGCGGGTGGAGTGACCGATCGTCCAGAGCGCGGCGGGCGCGGCGGCGTTCACGCGATCTTCTGCAGCGCCGCGCCCTTGTGCATGGCGACGTGCTCGGTCTTGTCGCTCCTGATCTCGTACTGCGGATCGTCCGGGCTGCAATGGCGCGGATGGCCCTTGTACAGCGTGTCGGCCGTGTGCACCTTCACGATGCGGCCGGTGACGTAGCCGGCCTCGGAATTCCAGCGCACGTGGTCGCCGATGTGGAACTGCTGGCCCATGGCTGCGGTCTCCGTTCGCTGACGATGCCCGCCATGTTCGCACCGTCCGCGTGCAGCGACTGCAAACGGCACGGCGGCGGGCTAGGATGGGCGCAGACCGACAGGAGCCAAGGCCATGCAAAGCGGCAATCCCGCACTCAACAAGAGCATCTTCCTCGACGCCGCCAGCGGCGCGGTGTTCAGCCGCGACGGCAACGCGATGACGCTCAACGGCACGGTCAACAAGACCGGCCTGCTGCTGGCGCTGGTGGTGCTCGGCGCGATGTTCAGCTGGAGCCGCTTCCACGGCGCCGAGAGCCTGCCGGCCGTGGCGCCGCTGGCGCTGGGCGGCGCGCTGGCGGGCTTCGTGCTGGCGATGGTCACCGCGTTCAAGCAGCGCTGGGCGCCGCTCACCGCGCCGTTGTACGCGCTGGCCGAGGGCGTGTTCGTGGGCGCGCTGTCGGCGATCTTCGAGCTGCGTTATCCCGGCATCGTGATGCAGGCGGTGGCGCTCACCTTCGGCACCATGGCGGTGCTGCTGCTGGGCTACCGCAGCGGGCTGATCCGCGTCACCGACAAGTTCCGCGCCGGCGTGGTCGCCGCCACCGGCGGCGTGATGCTGGTCTACCTCGCCAGCTTCGTGCTGGGCTTCTTCGGCCACTCGTTCGCCTTCATCACCGCGTCGAGCGGCGTCGGCATCCTGTTCAGCCTCGTGGTGGTGGCGATCGCCGCGTTGAACCTGGTGCTGGACTTCGACATGATCGAGCAGGGCGTCAACGCCGGCGCGCCGAAGTACATGGAGTGGTACGGCGCGTTCGCGCTGGTGGTGACCTTGGTGTGGTTGTACCTGGAAATGCTGCGCCTGTTGTCGAAGTTGCAGTCGCGGAATTGAGTATGCCCGCGGGGCGACGTGCCCCGCGGATGTGGCGTCACTCCCGCGTACGCACACTGCTGTCCGGAATATTTCGCCGGTGATCTGCTCTCCTCTCCCTCCGGGACGGGTGCTCGCGAGCACCATTCGATTCCGCACCTTGGCTCGCCTGCGGCGGGCTTTCGGCTGTCTGCCGCCAGCGACAAAGCGGTTTCGGTCGCCTGCCGGCGCCCGAGTCACTTCTCTTTGCTGGCCCACGCCACCGCAGGAGCGGTGGCGAACAGCGAAGCTGGCCCGAAGGGCGGAGGGCAGGATGCCCGGAGTCAAGAGAAGTAACCA
>JAFIHF010000044.1 GCA_017848855.1 Rhodanobacter denitrificans
CGTTTTCTCTTGGCTACTTCTCTTTGACTCCGGGCATCCTGCCCTCCGCCCTTCGGGCCGGCTTCGCCGTTCGCACGCGCTCCTGCGCGTGCGTGGACAAGCAAAGGAGAAGTAACTCGGGCCGCGGCAGCGGCACGAAACCGCCTTGTTCCTTGCGGCAGGCACACGAAACCGTTTTGTCGCTTGCGAAAGCATGCAAGCAGAAGCACCCCCCAAGCAAACTCGGGGAAGAGGGAGTCATGTTGCGAGCTGCGCCTGCACCTCGTTGATCGAGTCGCGGATGCTCTTGGAGAAGCGCGAATCGAGGTGGTGGATCAGCACCAGCCGTTCGGTGGCACGGGTCATCGCCACGTAGAGCAGGCGCGCCTCGTCGACGTCGCGCTGGTTTTCGCGCGGCAGCGAGCCGAGGCCGGGGATGATCACGAACGGGAATTCCAGGCCCTTGCAGGAGTGCATGGTGAGCAGCTTCACGCTGTCCTTGACCACGAACAGCGCCTGCTTGCCGCGCTCGTCGGCGAGGCTGGACGGGATGTCGAGGCGCTCCAGTGCCTCGTGCAGCTTCTCGCCCTCCCAGCTGGCGCGGTAGATCACCGCCATCTCGCCCCAGGGGCGGCCGTGCGCGCGTTCGTCGCGCAGCTGGGCGATCAGCACGTCGAGCTGGGCGGCGGCGGTGTCGGTGCGGATCAGTTCGGGCAGCGGGCCGCGGCGGCCGGCGCTTTCGGGCGCCACCAGCGGCACGCCGTCGTCGTCGTCGCTGCGCGCGGCGAGCAGCTCGCCGGCGAAGTTGCGCGCCACCGCGAGGATCTCCAGCGTGTTGCGGTAGTTGAGCTTGAGGATGGTGGTGCGGCCCTGCGCCTGCACGCCCAGGCTCTTCCAGCTCAGCTTGCGGCGGCCGGGCTTGCCGTAGATGTTCTGCGCGTCGTCGTACAGCACCAGCAGCGAGTTGGTGGCCGGGTCGATCATCTGCACGATCAGCTTGTACCAGTCCGGCTCGAAGTCGTGGCCTTCGTCGACCAGCACCGCGCCGTACTGGAAGCGCGGGATCTGGCCCTTGTCCACGCCCTCGATCACCCGCTCCACCATCGCCTCGAAGAAGTGCTCGCCCTTGGGCGGCAGCTCCACGTGGTAGCTGGCGAGCATGCGGTGGCACCAGCGGTGGAAGTTGTACACCTGCACCTTGTCGCCGAGGCCGCGCTCGCCGATCAGCTGTTCCAGCCGCGCCGCCAGCGTCCGGTTGTAGCAGAGCACCAGGATCGGCCGGCTCAGCTCGCGCGCCAGCTGCATCGCGCGGAAGCCGAGGATCATCGTCTTGCCCGAGCCGGCCACGCCGTGGATGACGCGGTGCTCGTCGCCCAGCGAGCGCGCCAGCTGCTCCTGCTGCGCGTCCATCACCTTGAGCAGGTCGGGGATCTCCAGCGCGCGCGCGTCCTGGCCCTCGGCGGCGAACAGGCCGAACTGGCCGCTGCCCGGCTCCACCCGGATCTCGGGGAACAGGTGCCAGCGCACGCGGTCGATCTGCGGCAGGGTGAGCGCGGTGGGGAAGACCTGCGGGAACATCGCCCACAGCCGCTCCTGGAACGCCTCGGCGTCCACCGTCTCGTACAGCTCGTCGCGGCAGATCGCGAGATGGCTGGGGATCACCGCTTCCAGTCCGCCCTCGTCGAACTGCTTGCGGGTGATGTTCGCCAGCACCACGCCGTAGCCCCACGGCATGATGAGCTTGCCCGCGTGGCGGCTGCCGGCGGGCTGGCGCAGCGCCGGGTCGCGCTCCAGCACCACGCCGATCTCCAGCGCATAGGCACGCGCCTGCAGCAGCGGGTTGTGTTCCTTCACCGAGCCGCGCGCGGTGCTCAGGGTGAACTGGGTGCGGTCGGCCTGCTGCACCGTCTCGGCCTTCCAGTCCTTCACCTCCAGCACCAGCAGGCCGCGGCGCGGATGGAACACCACGAAGTCCGGGCGGCTCTGCTTCAGGCCGATCGGCACGTCGTACCAGAGCAGGTAGTCGTCTTCGAGCTTCTGCTCCAGCCGTTCGGACACGCGCTTCTCGCCGCCGGTCATCCGTGGCAGGCAACTGTTGCGGGAAGGTATGAGCGTGGCCAATGGCGTCCCCTGGTCGGTCCGGCGGGAAATTAGCGGATCATGTGGATATGCGCAAAAGGTCTTTGCGCGCGCCGGAAGCCTGTGTTATCACTGGCTTCCCATGACCCACACCGCCCGCCAGTACTTTTGGTTTTATGGCTATCCGAAGCCGCTGGCGGAGGCATGGGTGCGTCTGGTCTGAAGTCCTGAAACCCCATCCCGAAAAGCCGCCAGCGACCCGAGGCGGCTTTTTTCATGGCCGCCGCTGGCACCCCACCCCAGGAGCCGCCGCCATGTCCCAGTCCGCCACCGACGATCTGCGCATCCGCACGATCACCCCGCTCGCCACGCCCGTCGAGGTGATGGCCGAGTGCCCCGCCGCGCCCGCCGCGCTCGCCACCGTGGGCCAGGCGCGCGCGGCGCTGCACCGCATCCTCGACGGCGCGGACGACCGCCTCGCGGTGGTGATCGGCCCGTGCTCGATCCACGACCCGCAGGCCGCGCTGGAATACGCGCAACGGCTGGCAGAGCAGCGCGAACGCCTCGGCGGCGAGCTGGAGATCGTGATGCGCGTGTACTTCGAGAAGCCGCGCACCACGGTGGGCTGGAAGGGGCTGATCAACGACCCCGACCTCGACGGCAGCTTCCATATCCGCAAGGGCCTGCGCGTGGCGCGCCAGCTGCTGTGCGACATCAACGCGCTGGGCGTGCCGGCGGGCTGCGAATTCCTCGACATCATCTCGCCGCAGTACCTCGCCGATCTGGTGGCCTGGGGCGCGATCGGCGCGCGCACCACCGAGAGCCAGGTGCACCGCGAGATGGCCTCGGGACTGTCCTGCCCGGTGGGCTTCAAGAACGGCACCGACGGCAACGTGAAGCTGGCGGTGGACGCGGTGCAGGCAGCCGCGCATCCGCACCATTTTCTCGCGGTGACCAAGCAGGGCCAGGCGGCGATTGCCGCCACCAGCGGCAACCGCGACTGTCACGTGATCCTGCGCGGCGGCAAGCAGCCGAACTACGACGCCGCCAGCGTCGAGGCCGCCTGCGCCGCGATCGCCAAGGCCGGCCTGCCGGCGCGGGTGATGATCGACGCCAGCCACGCGAACAGCGGCAAGCAGCCGGAGAACCAGCCCAGGGTGGTCGCCGACATCGCCGCCCAGCTCGAGGCGGGCGAGCGGCGCATCGTCGGCGCGATGGTGGAAAGCCACCTGGTCGGCGGCCGCCAGGACCTGGTGGACGGCCGCCCGCTGACCTACGGCCAGAGCATCACCGACGGCTGCATCGGCTGGGAGGATTCCGTGCGCGTGCTGGAGCGCCTCGCCGCGGCGGTGCGCCGGCGCCGCGAGGTGGCGCGGGACGAACTGGCGGCCTGACGAGGTTGGCGCGACGCCGTATGCTTGGCGTCCCCACGTCCACGGAGCCCGCCATGTCCCTCGATATCCAGCACAACCGCGGCGCGCAGCGCTTCGAAGTGGAGGTGGAGGGCGTGCAATGCGTGCTCGACTACCAGCTGGCCGAAGGCGGCATGGCGATCACCCACACCGTGGTGCCGCCCGCCGCGGGCGGCCGCGGCGTGGCGGGCGAGCTGGTGCGCACCGCGCTCGACTACGCGCGCATGAAGGGCTGGAAGGTGGCGCCGGTGTGCTCGTACGCCGCCGCGTGGATGGATAAGCATCCCGAGTACGCGGAGCTGCGCGCTTGAACCAGAACCCGGTGAAGCCGCGGCGTTGGCGCCCGCTGCACAGCGTGACGTCGCGGCCGCGGCTCGGCGCGTCGTTCGCGATCTTCGTGCTCGCCGCCGCGGTGCTCGTGGCGTTGGGCCTGCGCGTGGCTACGGCGGTGCTGCTGGGCTTCGACCTGGCCGCGGTGATCTACCTCGCCGTGCTGGCGCGGCTGTTCAACCGCGCCACGCCCGCGCACATGCGCCTGCAGGCGAAGGCGCAGGACACCGGGCGCTGGGGCGTGCTGTGGAGCGCGGTGGTGCTGGCCGCCGTGGTGCTGGTGGCGCTGGGCACCGAGCTGCACGCGGCCAAGGGCGGCGGCCTGCCCGCGCTGGGCCTGGGCGCGGCGAGCGTGGTGCTCAGCTGGCTGTTCCTCAACGTGATGTTCGCGCTGCATTACGCGCACGGCTACTACGGCGACCTCGGCGAGAAGCACGCGGGGCTGCAGTTCCCCGACACGCCGCATCCCGACTACTGGGACTTCGCCTACTTCGCGATCGTGATCGGCATGACCTTCCAGGTCTCCGACGTGCAGATCGGCAGCCGCTACCTGCGCCGCGTGGCGCTGCTGCACAGCGTGATCGCGTTCTTCTTCAACGTGTTCATCATCGCGATCACGGTGAACATCGTGGCGGGGATGGGCGGCTGACGATCCGTCGTGGGAGCGCAGCCTGTGCGCGAAAGCTTTACGCTTCGATCAAGCGCCAGAGCATTCGCGCACAGGGTGCGCTCCCACGTGCGCCATGAGGCGCTCAATCCCGCAGGTTGTCGAACTGCAACGGCAGCTCCACGTCGGCCTTGCGCAGCACTGCCATCGCGGCCTGCAGGTCGTCGCGTTTCTTGCCGGTGACGCGCAGCTTGTCGCCGTTGATCTGCGCCTCGACCTTGAGCTTGGCCTCCTTCAGCGCGGCCACCAGCTTCTTCGCCACCGGCTGTTCGATGCCCTGCTTCACGGTGATCTTCTGCCGCGCGCCGGCGAGGTTGGTTTCCACCGCGCCGATGTCCAGCGCGCGCACGTCGATCTTCCGCGTGGTGAGCCGGCCGCGCAGGATGTCCAGCATCTGCTGCAGCTGGAATTCGCTGGGCGCGCTGAGCGCGATCTCGGACTGGTCCAGCGCGAACTTCGCGTCCGCGCCCTTGAAGTCGAAACGGTTCGCCAGCTCGCGGTTGGCTTGGTCCACGGCATTGGTCAGTTCGTGCTTGTCGACTTCGGAGATCACGTCGAAGGAGGGCATGGCGGCGGCTCGGCTGGGGGTGAAGCACCCAGTTTACGCGAGATAATGCGCGCCCCTGCGCCGAGGAGTCGGATGTGAAAACGGATGTGCTGATCGTCGGCGCCGGCGCCGCGGGCCTGATGTGCGCGCTCACTGCGGGGCAGCGCGGTCGCCGCGTGCTGGTGGTGGATCACGCGAACAAGCCGGGCAAGAAGATCCTGATGTCCGGCGGCGGGCGCTGCAACTTCACCAACCTCGGCGCCTCGCCCGCGAATTACCTCAGCGCGAATCCGCATTTCGCCAAGTCCGCGCTGGCGCGCTACACGCCGGCTGATTTCATTGCGCTGGTGGAAAAGCACGGCATCGCGTACCACGAGAAGGAACTCGGGCAACTGTTCTGCGACGAATCCTCCAAGCAGATCGTGCGCCTGCTGCTGGACGAGTGCGCCGCGGCCGGCGTGCGCATCGAGACCAGCTGCGGCGTCGAGCGCGTGCGCCGCACCGATGAGGGCTTCGGCGTGCTCACCGCGCATGGCGAAGTGCACGCCGAGTCGCTGGTGGTGGCCTCGGGCGGCCTGTCGATTCCCAGCATGGGCGCCAGCGGCTTCGGCTACGAGCTGGCGCGCCAGTTCGGCCACGCGGTGCTGCCCATGCGTGCGGGGCTGGTGCCGCTGACGCTGAGCGGCAAGCACCAGGAGCATTACGCCGACCTCGCCGGCGTGGCCCTGCCGCTGGCCGAGGCAAGAGTGGGCAAGCGCGCGTTCCGCGCGGGCCTCTTGTTCACTCATCGCGGCTTGAGCGGCCCGGCGATCCTGCAGATTTCCTCGTACTGGCAGCCGGGCGACGACTTGCGCCTGGACCTGCTTCCCGACACCGGCGACGACTGGCTGCTGCCGCAACGCGCCGCGCGGCCGGACGCCGAGCTGAAGACGGTGCTGGCCGATGCACTGCCGAAGCGGCTGGCGCAGCGACTGTGCGAGCTGTGGTTCCCGAGCCGCCCGATGCGCCAGTACCGCGACGCCGAGCTGCGCGAGATCGCGCGGCAACTGCACGACTGGCCGATCGTCGCCAGCGGCACCGAGGGCTACCGCACTGCCGAGGTGACCTTGGGTGGCGTGGATACCGACGGGCTGTCGTCCAGCACCATGCAGTCGAAGCTCGTGCCTGGGCTGTATTTCATCGGCGAGGTGGTCGACGTCACTGGGTGGCTGGGGGGCTACAACTTTCAGTGGGCTTGGGCGTCGGGGCATGCGGCGGGCGAGGTTGTTTGAACACCCTCTACTGGGCTTTTGCTCTCGCAAGTTTCTGGGCGGTTTAGTTCATCTGCCGTACCGTGCTTTTCCCCTCTCCCGCTTGCGGGAGAGGGGGTGGGGAGAGGGGCTTTTGCTCTCGTTTTTTCGCAAGGAACAAAGCGATTTCGAGCCGCTGCCGCGGCCCGAGCTACTTCTCTTTTGCTTGTCCAAAAGAGAAGTAGCCAAGAGAAAATGACACCCCGCGGCGACGCTTTCCGTCCATCTGAACCGCCCCGACTTTCTCGGAGGCTGTTTGGTTTGAGTCACGCGGCCTTGGCCAGCGCAGCCTGTTGCCGATAGTAAGCCGCTTCGGCTTCCGCTGGCGGGATATTCCCGATCGGCCCCAGCAGTCGGTGGTGGTTGA
>JAFIHF010000006.1 GCA_017848855.1 Rhodanobacter denitrificans
ACAGCAGCTCGCGCGAATACTGCCGTTGGCGATGCGCCTCGAACACTTCGTCGATCCATGTCGCGGGCAAGGCCTGATCCAGCACCAGCCGTGCCATCACCGCTGCCGGCGCCTGCTGTTCGATCCGATCCACTACGGCTTGCCACGTCATATGCCACCTTCCTCGGCGAAAATCGCAGAGTAGCGGCTTCCTGTGAAAACACCTTGAAAGGGGTGGGCCTATGACCTTGAATCGAAGATCGCAAATTACCCGCGAATCGTTGTTGATCGAAGGATTTTGGATGCAATGAAAAGCGAGCCAAGATTATATTCCTTCCACAACGACCTAGAGGATGAGCTCGGATACATCAAGAGGGAAATACAGAGAGGAAGTGACGGAATTCACTATGTTGATTACCTACGAGTAACGATCAACAACATAGATGACCCTCACTTAGGCCGCTACTCTTTCCTGAAACAACACAAGGCAAATATTCTTAGTAATATCAAGTCAATCACCGAGCTGGACGGAGAATCCGTGAAATATCTCTGGGCAGCGATGTATCATAATAAATTCTTGGAAACTGAATTCAAGAAGAATGAAGAAACTGACGAGCTGTGGATAACAGAGAAAGAGTTGCCGCTTCTTGAGGCCGTACGGGATCCACGTATCTAACAATTCGTTCAAGGCGGACGGCTGCACCGCCGCTCAACTCAAGCGTTAGGTGTGCGATGAAGGTCGCCGCAAAATGGAAAGTTGCTGGGCTCTGGCTGGTTACGTTGCCTGCCGCCATTTGGTTGCTGGCATCAACCTCAATGCTTCGCGCACCCAAGCTGGTCATTGCTGCGGCATTCTTGCCTCTGTTCATCGCACTTGTCATGGAGCTGCGAGCCACCTGGCGTCAGACGTCGGAGCATCCGGAGTCATACGTCGAGGGCAGTCCAACAGGCAACAAGTTTGCTGTTGCGTTGGCAATCGTCCTCTTTGGGCTCGTGTTTTGGTTGGTGTACTCAGTTGTCCGCTAGCACACCTAACAACTCATTCCAGCGGACGCGCTGCGCGCGCCGCTAAATTCAAGCGTTAGCCTGCTGCAGTTACTTTTTCGCAAACGGGTTCAAGAGCGGAACCTTGAACCCTTTGAAGTCCGCCACATTTCGCGTCACGACAGTCAAGCCGTGGATCCGTGCAGTTGCGGCAATCATTGCATCTTCATATAGCGTGTCCGACTTCCGATGCATGAGCCTTGCCCATTCACGGAACACCTGCCCGTCCATCGGAATCACGTTATAGGCTGCCGCAAGCTGATCCAGCCAATGCGTCAACTCCGTTGCCTTGGCCTTGTCTTGCTCTTTGGTGAGCTCGATCCCGGCTTGAATTTCGCCGATCGTGACTGCGGACAGATGCAGCTCAGCATCTGCCGCCTGTTCAATCCATGCAACAACCCCACCGTGCGGCTTTTGCTTTCTGAGTTCAGATACCACGTTGGTATCGAGCAAGAACATCAGGGCAGCTCCTTCACTGGACGGCGTCTTGCCCCGCCCCGCGCAGGGAGATGGATATCCCCACGTCCCTCCGGCGACAGGAGCAAATCTTTCAGGCTGGGCCTTGCGGCCTGCTTCAGGCGTCGCCACTCGGCCACATCAACCAATACCGCAGTTTCGGCGCCCCGCTTGGTGACAAGCTGAGGACCATCGTGAACACAGGCTTCCAAGAGTTCGCTGAAACGGGCCTTGGCATCTTGTACGGGCCATACACTCATGGGTCACCTCAATCTGACCAGACTGGTGACTAGTTTATCGCACCCCAGCAGGGAAAGCCGGCTTCGGCATCACCGAGCACGCCGCATCGCGTAGCATCGCCTATGCGCGAGCTTCACCGCGCGCCCGGCAGGCTAGGCGGCGCTTTGGCGCGCGCAGGCGAACCGCGGCGAGCCTGCTGCAAGCGCCGCGCCGCGCGCACCCTTCCCACACGGAGCAAACCCGGCCCATGACGACCTCCGCTTCCGATGCCCTGGTGTTTTTCGGCGCCACCGGCGACCTGGCGTACAAGCAGATCTTCCCCGCGCTGCTGGCGATGGTGGCGCGCGACGGGCTGGACGTGCCGGTCATCGGCGTGGCGCATGCGGGCTGGTCGGTGGAGCAGTTGCGTCAGCGCGCGCACGACAGCGTGGCGGCGGCGGCACAGAAGGCCGGCGGCACGCTGGACGAGGCCGCGTTCACGAAGCTGGCGGCACGGCTGCAGTACGTGGACGGCGACTACAACGATGCGGCCACCTTCGTGCAGCTGAAGCAGGCGCTGGGCGCGGCGCAGGCGCCGCTGCACTACCTCGCGATCCCGCCCGTGCTGTTCGGCACGGTGGTGGGCGGCCTGAAGGCCGCGGGCTGCGCGGACGGCGCGCGGGTGGTGGTGGAGAAGCCGTTCGGCCGCGACCTCGCCTCGGCGCAGGCGCTGAACCGCACGCTGCACGCGGTGTTCCCGGAAACCTCGGTGTTCCGCATCGACCATTACCTGGGCAAGGAGGCGGTGCAGAACCTGCTGTACTTCCGCTTCGCGAACAGCGTGCTGGAGCCGGTGTGGAACAACCGCTACGTGGACCGCGTGCAGATCACCATGGCCGAGGAGTTCGGCGTGGACGGCCGCGGCAGCTTCTACGAGGGCGTGGGCGCGATCCGCGACGTGCTGCAGAACCACCTGCTGCAGGTGACCTCGCTGCTGGCGATGGACGCGCCGATCGGCAGCGACCCCGCGGCGCTGAACGCGGAGAAACTGCGGCTGTTCCGCGCGATGCGCCCGCTCGCGCCGGCGGACGTGGTGCGCGGCCAGTACCGCGGCTACCGCGAGGTGGCCGGCGTGGCGCCGGACTCCGAGGTGGAGACCTTCGTGGCGCTGCGCCTCGCGATCGACACCTGGCGCTGGTCGGGCGTGCCGTTCCTGATCCGCGCCGGCAAGAAGCTGCCGCTCACCACCACCCAGGTGATGGTGGACATGAAGGCGCCGCCGCTGTCGGTGTTCGACGCGGTCGGCGCGCCGCAGTCGAACTACTTCCGCTTCCGGCTCAGCCCGCAGGTGGTGCTTGCCGAGGGCATGCGGGTGAAGCGCGCCGGCGAGACGATGCAGGGCGAGCCGGTGGAGCTGGTCGCGCGCCACCACAGCGGCGCGGAGATGTCGCCCTACGAGCGCCTGCTGGGCGACGCGCTGCGCGGCGACAACGCGCTGTTCACCAGCGACGAATGCGTGGAGGCGGCGTGGCGGGTGGTGGACAACGTGCTCGACCACGAGACCGCGGTGCGCCCCTACGCGCCGGGCAGCTGGGGCCCGCCCGAGGCGGCCGCGCTGGCCGGCGACGAGGGCTGGCACGACCCGCAGCCGGAGGCCACGCCGCCATGCTGATCGACGCCGCCAGGCCCGAGCCGCTGGTGGTCCTGCTGGACGTGGACGACACCCTGCTCGACAACGACCGCTTCGCCGCCGACCTCGGCGCCGAGCTGGAGCGCCGCTTCGGCGCCGCCGAGCGCGAGCGCTACTGGGCGATCTACGCGCAGCTGCGCGAGGAACGCGGCTATGCCGACTACCTCGACGCCCTGCAGCGCTTCCGCCACGGGCTGGACAACCACCCCGAGCTGCTGGCGATGTCCGGCTTCCTGCTGGATTACCCGTTCGAACGGCGGCTGTTCCCCGGCGCGCTGGAAACGCTCGCCCACCTGCGCACGCTGGGCCGGCCGGTGATCCTCTCCGACGGCGACGTGGTGTTCCAGCCGCGCAAGATCCACCGCGCCGGGCTGTGGCATGCGCTGGACGGCGACGTGCTGGTCTACCTGCACAAGCAGCAGATGCTGGACGCGATGCAGCAGCGCTACCCCGCCGCGCACTACGCGATGGTGGACGACAAGCCCGACATCCTCGCCGCGATGAAGCGCCAGCTCGGCGCGCGCCTCACCACGGTGTGGGTGCGCCAGGGCCATTACGCCGCGGCCGCGGCCGGCCAGCGCATCGACCCCGCGCCCGACCTCGCGATCGCGTGCATCGCGGAACTGCAGGAGCGTAAGCTTGCAGACCTCCTGCCCGGCGCGACCTGAGCGGAACGCCTCCCACCACCCCATGCCTCGAACCTTGCCCGACTGCCGAGACGTCATGCCCGCGAACGCGGGCATCCATGTCGATCTCCCGCACATCCGGAAATGGATTTCCGCTTGCGCGGAAATGACGGCATTGCCGGGTTCGAAGCCTTGCCCATCATCCCCGGAGCCAGCATGAAAGCGACCCAGCAACTGCACGACCTCGGCCAGAGCCTCTGGCTGGACAACATCACCCGCACCCTGCTCGACGACGGCACGCTGGCGCGCTACATCGCCGAGTTCTCGGTGACCGGCCTCACCTCCAACCCCAGCATCTTCGACGCGGCGATCGGCGGCGGCGAGGCCTACGACGCGGCGATCCACGCCAAGTCGCTGGCCGGCATGGCGGGCGAGCCGCTGTTCATGGAGCTGGCGCTGGAAGACCTGCGCCGCGCCGCCGACCTGTTCAAGCCGGTGTTCGACGCCACCCACCAGGTGGACGGCTGGGTGTCGATGGAGGTCTCGCCGCTGCTCGCCGCCGACACCGCCGGCACCATCGCCGCCGCCGCCGCGATCCACACGCAGGCGCAGCGGCCGAACCTGTACGTGAAGATCCCCGGCACGCCCGAGGGCATCCCGGCGATCGAGGAGGCGATCTTCCGCGGCATCCCGATCAACGTGACCCTGCTGTTCTCCTGCGCGCAGTACCAGGCCGCGGCGGAAGCCTACCTGCGCGGCATCGAGCGGCGCCTTGCCGCGGGGCTCGACCCGCTGGTGGCCTCGGTGGCCTCGGTCTTCGTCAGCCGCTGGGACGTGGCCGCGAACCCGCAGCTGCCCGCCGCGCAGCACAACACGCTGGGCATCGCGGTGGCGAAGCAGACCTACCGCGCGTACCGGGAGCTGCTGGCCTCGGCGCGCTTCCAGAAGCTCGCCGCCAAAGGCGCGCGCCCGCAGCGCCTGCTGTGGGCCAGCACCGGCACCAAGGATCCGAACGCCTCCGACACGCTGTACGTGGACGCGCTGGCCGCGCCGAACACCGTCGACACCATCCCCGAGAAGACCCTGCATGCGGTGGCCGACCACGGCAAGCCGGGCGCGCCGATGCCGGTGGACGGCGGCGATGCCGAAGCGGTGCTGGCGAAGATCGCCGCCGCCGGCGTGGACCTCGACGCGCTGGCGAAGAAGCTGCAGGACGACGGCGCCGATGCCTTCGTGAAATCGTGGCGGCAGATGCTCCAGCGCATCGCCGACAAGCAGGCCGCGCTGGCGGCCAAGGGCAAGGAGCCGGTTGCCCGATGAGCCGCGCCGACCTCACCCTGCTGCCCGAATGGCAAGCCCTGCAGCAGCACTGCAACCACCTCGAGACGCTCCACCTGCGCGAGCTGTTCGCCGCCGATCCCAAGCGCGGCGAGCGCCTCGCAACCGAGGCGGTAGGCCTGTATTTCGACTACTCCAAGCAGCGCGTGGACGACGAGGCGCTGCGCCTGCTGCGCGCGCTGGCGCAGGCACGCGACCTGCCGGGCCACATCGCCGCGATGTTCCGCGGCGACAAGATCAACGCCACCGAGAACCGCGCCGTGCTGCACGTGGCGCTGCGCGCGCCGCGCGACGCGCACATCCTCGTGGACGGCCACGACGTGGTGCCTGACGTGCACGCGGTGCTGGACCGCATGACCGCGTTCGCCGACGCCGTGCGCAGCGGCGCGTGGAAGGGCCACAGCGGCAAGCCGATGCGCAACGTGGTCTCGATCGGCATCGGCGGCTCCGACCTCGGCCCGGTGATGGCCTGCGAGGCGCTGCGCGACTACAGCCGCAGCGACATGACGTTCCGCTTCGTCTCCAACGTGGACGGCACCGACTTCGCCGAAGCCGTGCGCGACCTCGACGCCGCCGAGACGCTGTTCATCGTCTGCTCCAAGACTTTCACCACGCTGGAAACGCTCAGCAACGCGCATGCGGCGCGCGCCTGGTGCGTGGCCGCGCTGGGCGACGAGCGCGCCGTGGCGAAGCACTTCGTGGCGGTGTCCACCGCCGCCGCGGAAGTGGAAAAGTTCGGCATCGACACCGCGCAGATGTTCGGCTTCTGGGACTGGGTGGGCGGCCGCTACTCGATGGACTCGGCGATCGGCCTGTCCACCATGCTGGCGATCGGCCCGGAGCATTTCCGCGCGATGCTCGCCGGCTTCCACGCGATGGACGAGCATTTCCGCAGCGCGCCGTTCGAGCGCAATCTGCCCGTGCTGATGGGCCTGCTCGGCCTGTGGAACGCGAATTTCCTCGGCGCCGCCACGGTGGCCGTGCTGCCCTACGAGCAATACCTCAAGCGCTTCCCGGCCTACCTGCAGCAGCTCACGATGGAGTCGAACGGCAAGCACGTCACGCTGGACGGCGCGCACGTGGATTACGCCACCGGCCCGATCTACTGGGGCGAGCCGGGCACCAACGGCCAGCACTCGTTCTACCAGCTGATCCACCAGGGCACCCACCTGATCCCCTGCGACTTCATCGGCTTCGGCCAGCCGTTGCAGCCCGTGCCCGCGCAAGGCGGCGGCGACCAGCACGATCTGTTGATCGCGAACCTGATCGCGCAGGGCGAGGCGCTGGCCTTCGGCAAGACCGCCGAGCAAGTGCGCAATGAGGGCACGCCCGAAGCGCTGGTGCCGCACCGCACGTTCGAGGGCAACCGGCCCAGCAGCACCATCCTCGCCGAGCGGCTCACGCCGTTCGCGCTGGGCACGCTGGTGGCGCTGTACGAGCACAGCGTGTTCGTGCAGGGCGCGATCTGGGACATCGACTCCTTCGACCAGTGGGGCGTGGAGCTGGGCAAGCAGCTGGCGAAGACCACCATCGCCGAACTGGTCGCGCCGACCGAACCGAAGCTGGCGCACGACAGTTCGACGAATGCCTTGATCCGTCGCTACCGCGCACTGCGCGATGGCAAGCCCACATCAGAGCGCGCGTGAGCAACAATCACGCGAAGGTTCCCATGACCGTCATCCCGGCGCAGGCCGGGATCCAGTGACTGCCACGCCAGTCCGAGCCATACCATCACTGGATTCCGGCCTGCGCCGGAATGACAGCAAGAACATATCGCCCGAGGCCCCATGAGCCAGCAGATCAGCCCACTCGCCGGCAAGCCGGCACCGGCATCCATCCTCGTCGACATCGGCAAGCTGCTCGCCGCGTACACGGCGGTGAAGCCCGATCTGTCGGTGCCCGCGCAGCGCGTGGCGTTCGGCACCTCCGGCCACCGCGGCTGCTCGTTCGACGGCAGCTTCAACGAGCGGCACATCCTCGCGATCAGCCAGGCGATCTGCGACTACCGCAAGTCGAAAGGTATCGACGGCCCGCTGTTCATCGGCGCCGACACCCACGCGCTGTCGCAGCCCGCGTTCGAGAACGCGCTGGAGGTGCTGGCCGCGAACGGCGTGGAAACCATGATCTCCGCGGGCGGCGAGTTCACGCCCACACCGGCGGTGTCGCACGCGATCCTGGTCTACAACCGTGGCCGCACGACGGGCCTTGCCGACGGCATCGTGATCACGCCCTCGCACAACCCGCCCGACAACGGCGGCTTCAAGTACAACCCCACCAACGGCGGCCCCGCCGACACCGACATCACGAAGTGGGTGGAGAACCGCGCGAACGCGATCCTCGAAGCCGGGCTGAAGGATGTGAAGCGCGTACCGTACGCGCAGGCGCGCCAGGCGGCCACCACGCACGAGCACGACTACCTCAGCGCCTACGTGGCGGACCTCGCGAACATCGTCGACTTCGACGCGATCCGCGGCGCGGGCGTGCGCATGGGCGTGGACCCGCTGGGCGGCGCCGGCGTGCACTACTGGGCGCCGATCGCCGAACGCTACAAGCTGGATCTCCGCGTGGTGAGCCAGGCGGTCGATCCGCAGTTCGCGTTCATGACCGTGGACTGGGACGGCAAGATTCGCATGGATCCGTCCTCGAAATACGCGATGCAGCGGCTGATCGGGCTGAAGGACCAGTACGACGTGGCCTTCGCCTGCGACACCGACCACGACCGCCACGGCGTGGTGTCGCGCTCGGCCGGCCTGATGGAGCCGAACCATTACCTGTCGGTGCTGGTGGACTACCTGTTCCGCCACCGCCCGCGCTGGAACGCGAAGGTGTCCGTGGGCAAGACCGTGGTCACCACCGCGCTGATCGACCGCGTGGTGCAGCGCCTCGGCCGCACGCTGTATGAGGTGCCGGTCGGCTTCAAGTGGTTCGCCGAAGGCCTGTTCGACGGCCAGCTCGGCTTCGGCTGCGAGGAAAGCGCGGGCGCCTCGCTGCTGCGCCACGACGGCTCGGCCTGGGTCACCGACAAGGACGGCCTGGTGCCCGCCCTGCTGTCCGCCGAAATCACCGCGCGCACGGGCAAGGATCCGGGCGAGCTGTTCGAACAGCTCGGCCGCGAGCTGGGCCGGCCGTACGCGAACCGCGTCGAAGCCGCCGCCACGCCCGCGCAGAAGGCCAAGCTGGCGAAGCTCTCGCCGGCCGAGTTCAAGGCCACCACGCTCGCCGGCGAGAAAGTCACCCAGGTGCTGGACAAGGCACCCGGCAACGGCGCCGCGATCGGCGGCATCAAGGTGGTCACCGAAAGCGGCTGGTTCGCCGCCCGCCCCTCCGGCACCGAAGCGATCTACAAGATCTACGCCGAGAGCTTCAAGGACGAGGCGCACCTCGACAGCCTGCTGCAGGAAGCGCAGGCGGTAGTGGATGCGGCGCTGGCGTAGTCAGCGACGCGCGTAGAAGCGCACCCTGTGCGCGATGAGGCTCTTCGCGAAAAGCATTCGCGCACAGGGTGCGCTCCTACAGGTTGCGTCGACGCCTCAACGATGCAGCGCCCGATGCGCGATATCGCGCCGGCAGAACGCGCCGTCGAAACGGATCTTCGCCACCGCGGCGTAGGCGCGCTCGCGCGCCGCGGCGATGTCCTTGCCCAGCGCGCAAACGGTGAGCACGCGGCCGCCGGCGGTGGTCACGCGGCCTTCCGCATCCAGCTTCGTGCCGGCGTGGAACACCTTCGCGTCGGCGCCGAAATCGCCGTCCAGGCCTTCGATCACGTCGCCGCTACGCACCTTGCCGGGGTAGCCGCCCGCGGCCATCACCACGCCGATGGACGGCCGCGCATCCCACTGCGCGCGAGTGTGGTGCAGCTCGCCGTCCAGCGCGGCCTCGATCAGTTCCACCAGATCGGACTTCAGGCGCAGCATGATCGGCTGCGTCTCCGGGTCGCCGAAGCGCACGTTGAACTCGATCACCTTGGGGTTGCCGGCCTTGTCGATCATCAGCCCCGCGTAGAGGAAGCCGATGAACGGCGCACCCTCGGCGGCCATGCCGTGCAAGGTGGGCTCGATCACTTCCTTCAGGATGCGCTGCTCCACCTCGGGCGTGACCACCGGCGCGGGCGAGTACGCGCCCATGCCACCGGTGTTGGGGCCGAAGTCGCCCTCGTCGCGGCGCTTGTGGTCCTGGCTCGACGCCATCGGCAGCGCGTGTGCGCCGTCGCTCATCACGATGTAGCTCGCTTCCTCGCCGTCGAGGAATTCCTCGATCACCACGCGCGCGGAAGCGTCGCCGAACGCGTGCGCGCCCAGCATGTCGTGCAGCGCCAGCTCCGCATCCGCCAGCGTCAACGCCACCACCACACCCTTGCCCGCGGCGAGGCCGTCGGCCTTGATCACGATCGGCGCGCCGTGCGTGCGCACATAGGCCAGCGCCGGATTCAACTCGGTGAACACCGCGTAGCGCGCGGTGGGGATGTTGTGGCGCAGGAGGAAATCCTTGGCGAACGCCTTGGAGCCTTCCAGCTGCGCGGCGACCGCGCGCGGCCCGAAGATGCGCAGGCCGGCGTTGCGGAACTTGTCCACCACGCCCGCCACCAGCGGCACCTCGGGACCGACCACGGTCAGCTCGACCTTCTCGGCCTTGGCCAGCTTCAGCAAGCCCTCGAGGTCGGTCACCGCCACATCCGCGTTGCGCACCCCGCGCTCGCGCGCCGTGCCCGCATTGCCCGGCGCCACGATCACCTCGTCCACCCGCGGCGACTGCTTGAGCTTCCACGCCAGCGCGTGCTCGCGCCCGCCGTTGCCGATGACCAGGACTTTCATGAGGTGACTCCGAGAGGGGGCTGAAGCGATGAGGTGGCCGGCTATTGTAGCCGGCGCTGCGGATGGCCCGCCTTGGCAACGATATCGCTCGCATGAAATGCAGTTTCGTGCGCCTGCCGCAAGGAACAGAGCGGTTTCGTGCCGCTGCCGCGGCCCGAGTTACTTCTCCTTTGCTTGTCCAAAGGAGAAGTAACCAAGAGGAAACGACACCCCGATGGCGCGCCCTCCAGGCATTCTGCCTTCCGGGTGCGCGGGCGGGTTACGGGGTTTTTCGACGGGACTCCTGTCCCGGCGAAAAACTGGCCCGCATCCGTGCGGGCCATCCTGCGGACTTTCCTCCACCCGCCCGCCGCGCCATAGGGGCCCCGGGTAGAGCAGCGCGCTCCCAGCGCGCAGAAGCAACGGCAAGAGCACCCCACCCCAGCCCTCCCCTGCGCGCAGGGGAGGGAGAGAACTCGCAAGTTTGCGGCGCTTCGCTCTTGCTCTTGCTTCTGGCGCGCACGATGCGCGCCTGCTCTTCCCGGGGCCCCTCGGCGGCGGTGAGCCGTGGACGACAAGGCCGCGCAGCGGGCATCGCCATGGAGGGCGATGCCTTTTCGACCGGGCAGGAAGCCCGGCCGAAAAGCCCGGCCACGGCTCACGGACTTTCCGTCCACGGACGGACGGAAAGCGCCGCCGCGGGGTGCCCTTTCTCTTTGGCTACTTTCTCTTTGGGCACGCAAAGAGAAAGTAGCTCGGGCGCCGGCAGGCGGCCGAAAGCCCGCCGCAGGCGAGCCCAACTACGGAAGTGAAAGATTCTCGCGAGCACCCGCCCCTCACCCCAGCCCTCTCCCCAAAGGGGAGAGGGGGGCGCAAGGCCCCAGAGGCTCAGCCCAGCAGCGCCAGCAGCGCCCCCCTCGGCAGCTTGCCCGTCTCATTGCGCGGCAGCGCATCCACCAACCGCAGGCGGCGCGGCAGGAACACCGGATCGACCGCGCGGCGCAGCGCGTCGAGGATCGCCGCCTCGGTGAGCACAGGCGCCACCGCCAACGCGGCGATGCGGCGCACGCCGGCGGCATCCGCCGAATCGAGCTGGAACACGATGCCGTCCTGTACGCCGGGGATGGCCAGGAGGCGCCGGGTGAGGTCGCCGAGCGAGGCGCGCTTGCCGGCGATTTCCAGGAGGTCGGTGTTGCGGCCGCAGAGGCGGAAGCGGCGGCCTTCGTCGTGCAGGCTCACGATGTCGGCCAGCACCACCGGGGCGTCGAGCTGGGGCGCCTCGACCAGGGTGCCGTCGGGCTGCGGGTGCAGGCGCACGTCTTCGTACAGCGTCCAGTCCGCGTCGGCGGTGACGCGGCGGCTGGCGAAGGCGCAGGTTTCGGTGGAGCCGAACACCTCCAGCAGCGGCGCGCCGAAGGCCTGTTCGGCGGTCTGCGCCAGCTCGGGCGGCAGCGGCGCGGTGGCGGACAGGATCGCCGCCAGCGGCGGCAGCGCGGTGCCGGCGGCGACCAGCGCGCGCAGGTGTACCGGCGTGGTCACCAGCACGCGCGGCGCGGGCACCTCGGCCAGCGCGGCGGCCACGTCGGCGGGAAAGAACGGCCGCCCCGCGTGCACGGCCACCTCGCCCAGCAGCGGCAGCAGCACGCTCATCTCGATGCCGTAGATGTGCTGCGGCGGCACGGTGGCGACCACGTGGAACGGCGCGCCGGCCACCGCGCCCAGCATCGCCTGCGTGCCGGCGCTGCTGGCGGCGAGGCTGCGCCAGCTTTTGGCATGGGCGCGCGGCGTGCCGGTGGAGCCGGAGGTGTAGGCGATCACCGCGGGCTGGTCGGCGGGAATCGTGGGCACCGCGGCCGGCGCGGGGTCGGGATCGACCGCCAGCGCGGGCAGCTTGCGGTAGCCGTGCGGCGCGGACGCCAGCGCCAGTTCGCCCAGCGCGTAGCTGCCCGGATGCGCGGCCATCACCTCCTCCACCGCCTGCGGCGCGCGCGAGGGCGGCAGCAGGTTGGCCTGGCCGCGCCGCGCGATGGCGCAGAACGCCACCAGGAAGGCGTAGCGGTCCTCGCACAGGTTCACCGCGGCGCTCGCCTCGGGCAGCAGCGCGGCGACCTGCTCGACATGGGCGAGGAACTGCGCCGCGCACACCGCCGCGCCGTGGCGCCAGGCCACGATGCGGCGCGGATCGCAGGCGTGCAGCAGGGGCAGCGCGGCTTGCGCCGATGCACGCTCCAGGCTGTCGTAGACGATGGCCAAGTGTCGCTGCTCTCCCAGGTTCGCGGCCACCGGCGGCCGCACTGCGCCCCGCCCATGCGCGGGTGGCGTCCGGATGCTAGGGGTTCCCCATGCTCGCGCCGCTGAATCGGACCTGCCGGCGGCAGGCGCGATTCACCGCCGAGTCAGGCCCGGATGATAGCGCCGGTGAGTGCGTCGCGGATCGTGGTGGGGCGCTCCTGCGCGCCCAGCGGGGCGTCGAGCAGGCCGGCCAGCGCGTCGCCGAAGTAGTCGCGCACGGCCTGCGCGCTCCTCGCGGGCGGCTGGCCGTGCGGGTTCGCGCTGGTGGAAACCAGCGCGCCGCCGAACGCGCGGCACAGCGCGGCGGCGGGCGCGTGCGCGGTGACGCGCAGCGCGATGCCCGCATGCGCACCGGCCACCCAGTCGGGCACGGCGGCGCTGCGCGGGAAGATCCAGGTGTGCGGGCCGGGCCAGCTGGCCTGCACTTGCGTCAGCACCTCGGCCGGCACGTTCGCGAAGTCGATGTAGCGCTCGACCTGGGCGAAGTCGGCGGCGATCAACAGCACGCCCTGGGTGGCGGGGCGCTGCTTGAGCGCGAAGATCTGCTCGAAGGCCGCGCGGTCGTGCGGATCGCAGCCCAGGCCGTAGACCGCCTCGGTGGGATAGGCGAGCACGCCGCCCGCGCGCAGCAGCGTGGCAGCGGCGTCGAGTTCGGCCAGGGTGAAGGTTTGCGGCATGGGGCGATGTTATGCCTGCGCCGATACGAGCCGCTGGGTTGGCGTAGGTCGGGCTTCAGCCCGACATGTGCGGCGCGGGTGTCGGGCTGAAGCCCGACCTACGGCCCGACCTGCAAGTGGGGCCGACGGCATCAGGCGGGCGCCTTCTTTGCCGCGGTTTTCTTCGTGGCCACTTTCTTGGTCGCGGTCTTTTTCGCAGCGGCTTTCTTTGCGGCTGTTTTCTTGGCCGGCGCCTTCTTCGTTGCGGCCTTCTTCACCGCCGCCTTCTTCGCGACCGGCTCCTTCTTCGCCGCGGTCTTGCGGCCGAAGCGGCCGCCCTTCTTCGCGGGCGCGGCGGCGAGCAGCTCCAGGCACTGCGCCTCGGTGAGCTCCTTCGGTTCCTGGTCCTTGGGGATGCGCGCGTTCTTCTCGCCGTCGGTGATGTAGGGGCCGTAGCGGCCGTTGAGCACCTGCACGCCGTTGCCGAAGTCGAGAATCACGCGGTTGGCGAGCATCGTGAGTTTTTCTTCCACGATCTGCAGCGCGCGCGGCAGTTCGATGGTGTAGGGGTCGTCCTCGGGCTTGAGCGAGGCGTAGGTGCTGCCCTGCTTCACGAACGGGCCGAAGCGGCCCACGCCCACGCTGACCTCGTCGCCGTTCGGCGCCTGGCCCAGCTTGCGCGGCAGCTTGAACAGCTCCAGCGCTTCGGCCAGCGTGATGGTGTGCATGCTCTGGCCGGGGCGCAGCGAGGCGAACTGCAGCTTCTCGTCGCTGTCCTTGTCGCCGATCGCGGCGTACGGCCCGAAGCGGCCCAGCCGCACGAACACCGGCTTGCCGCTCTTGGGGTCGGTGCCCAGCTCGCGCGCGCCGGTGGCCTGGCTGCGATCCACCGACTCGGTCTTCTCGTCCACCTGCTGCTTGAACGGCTGCCAGAAGCGCTGCATCAGCGGCACCCAGGCTTCCTCGCCGCGGCTCACGGCGTCGAGCTCGTCCTCGAGCTTGGCGGTGAAGTCGTAGTCCACGTAGCGGCTGAAATGCTGGGTGAGGAACTTGCCCACCGCGCGGCCGATGTCGGTGGGTTTGAAGCGGCGGCTGTCGAGCAGCACGTATTCGCGGTTCAAGAGCACCTGGATGATGCTGGCGTAGGTGGAGGGGCGGCCGATGCCGTATTCCTCCAGCGCCTTCACCAGCGAGGCTTCCGAGTAGCGCGGCGGCGGCTCGGTGAAGTGCTGGTCGGCGACGATGTCGTGCAGCGGCACCTGCTCGCCCTTTTCCAGCCGCGGCAGGCGGCGGCCTTCGTCGTCGTCGTCCGCGCTCTTCTGGTCGCGGCCTTCCTCGTACACGGCGAGGAAGCCGGGGTCGACCACGGTGGTGCCGGTGGCGCGGAACGCGGCGGGGCCGCCGGCGGCATGCGGCAGCTCGAAATCCACCGACACGGTGTTGAGCGTGGCGTGGATCATCTGGCAGGCCACGGTGCGCTTCCAGATCAGCTCGTACAGCTTGCGCTGCTCGTCGCTCAGGAAGGCGGCCACCTCGCGCGGCGTGCGCATGGCGGAGGTGGGGCGGATCGCCTCGTGCGCCTCCTGCGCGTTCTTGCTCTTGGCCTTGTAGAACTGCGCGTGGTCGGGCAGCGCCTTGTGGCCGTAGTCGCGGGCGATCAGCGCGCGCAGCTCGGCCAGCGCGTCGTCGGCCAGCGCCACCGAGTCGGTACGCATGTAGGTGATCAGGCCCACGTTGCCTTCGCTGCCGAGGCTCACGCCTTCGTACAGGCCCTGCGCCACCTTCATCGTGCGGCTGGTGGTGAAGCCGAGCTTGCGCGCGGCCTCCTGCTGCAGGGTGGAAGTGGTGAAGGGCGGCGCGGGGCGACGCTTGCGTTCCTTGCTGCCCACTTCGCTCACGCTGAGGCGACCGTGCGCGGCCTCCTTCAGCGCGGCGCGCGCGGCATGGGCGTCGTGTTCGTTGGTGAGGTCGAACTGCTCGAACTTCTTGCCGTTGAGCTTGGTGAGCTTGGCGCTGAACTCGCCCTCGGCGTGGCGCAGCTGCGCCTCCACCGTCCAGTATTCGCGCGCCTTGAACGCCTCGATCTCCTCCTCGCGCTCCACGATCATGCGCAGCGCGGGGCTCTGCACGCGGCCGGCGGAGAGGCCGCGCTGCACCTTGCGCCACAGCACCGGCGAGAGGTTGAAGCCGACCAGGTAATCCAGCGCGCGGCGCGCCTGCTGGGCGTCCACTAGGTCGTGCGAGAGCTGGCGCGGCGCGGCCACCGCAGCCTTGATCGCCTTCGGCGTGATCTCGGAGAACACCACACGGTGCAGCGCCTTGCCCTTGGTCAGCCCGCGGTCTTTCAGGATCTCGCTGATGTGCCAGCTGATCGCCTCGCCTTCGCGATCCAAGTCGGTGGCGAGGTAGATGTCGTCGGCCTGCTTGGCGGCCTTGGCGATCGCGTCGACGTGCTTCTCGTTGCGCTCGATCACCTCGTATTTCATGGCGAAGCCGTGATCCGGATCGACCGCGCCCTCCTTGGGCTTCAGGTCGCGCACATGGCCGTAGGAGGCGAGAACCTGGAAGTCCTTGCCGAGGTATTTGTTGATCGTCTTGGCCTTGGCGGGCGACTCGACGATGAGCAGGTTCTTGGCCATGAATCTCTTTGCGGTGGGTGTGGCAATCCATGCCGCAGTGCGACATGCCTATATATATTTGACACCATGCCGGCCGGCAGGCTGTCAAGCCGGGCGGCGTGAAAGCGCGACCCGGGGCTGGTTCGGCCGCTCCCGGAGCGAGTTCAAGGCAGGCGCTGGTAGCGGTTGCCGGGCAGGCCGGCCACGCGGCCTTCCAGCTCCAGCATCAGCAGCATCGAGGACAGCGCCGCCGCGGCCAGCCCGCTGCGCTGCACCAGCTCGTCCAGGCTGGCCGGATCGTGGCCCAGCGCAGCCAGCAGGCGCTGGTAGTCCGGGTCGTCGTGCCGGCCGCCGCCCGCGGCCGGCAGCGGGGCGTCGGGCCGGGCCAGCCGTTCGGCCAGCTCCACGCCCAGCGCGCGCGCCGCCGGCGCCAGCGCCTCGGCCACCTCGGCCGGTTCCTCCACCAGCCGCGCGCCGTCGCGGATCAGCCGGTGGCAGCCGCGCGCCAGCGGGTTCGCGATCGAGCCGGGCAGTGCGAACACCTCGCGGCCCTGCTCGCCAGCCAGCCGCGCGGTGATCAGCGAGCCGGACTGCAACCCCGCCTCCACCACCACGGTGCCCAACGCCAGCCCCGAGATGATCCGGTTGCGGCGCGGGAAATGGTCGGCGCGCGCCGCGGTGCCGGGCGGGAATTCGCTGACCAGCGCGCCCTGCGCCACGATGCACTGCGCCAGCACGTGGTGCTTGCGCGGATAGACCCGGTCCGGCCCGGTGCCGACCACCGCGACGGTGGCGCCGCCCGCGTCCAGCGCGGCCTCGTGCGCGGCGCCGTCGACGCCCTCGGCCATGCCGCTGGTGACGGTGAAGCCGGCCAGCGCCAGCGCGCTGGCGAAGCGGCGCGCGTGTTCCAGCCCCGCCGGGCTGGCGCCGCGCGCGCCCACGATGGCCACCTGCGGATGCAGCAACAGGCCGGCATCGCCGGCCACGAACAGCGCGGCGGGCGGCTGCGGGATGGTTTCCAGCAGCGGCGGGAAATCCGCCTCGGTGCAACGCAGCAGGCGGTGGCCGGGCTCGGCCAGCCAGGCGAGGTCCTGCGCGAGGCGGGTTTCGTCGGGCGCATCCAGCCAGGCAGCGGCGCCTTCGTCCAGCGCGGCGGCATGGCGGCGCAGCCACGCCAGCGCGCCTTCGATGCGGCCGTCGGCAGCGGCCAGCGCCTCGCGCAGCCCACCCTGGCCCAGCCCCGGCGTGCGCAGGGCGGTGAGCCAGGCGCGCAGTTCGTTCGTGTCGTCCATCGCCGCAGTGTAGAACGACAAAACGGCAGGACTGCCGTTTTGCACGCCCGCAGGGCGCCCGCCAGGGTGGCGCACAGGGACGTGCGCCATGAAAACGGCGCGGGGTGAGCCGCGCCGTCGTGTCGGGCAATGCCCAGGTTTTCACGTAGGAGCGCACCCTGTGCGCGAATGCTTTTGCTTCGATCAAGCGCCAGAGCATTCGCGCACAGGGTGCGCTCCTACGAATCATTCCGGCAGGCGCAGCACGTCGCCCTTCTTCACCGGGCGCAGGCCGTCCATCACCAGGCCGTAGCTGACATGATCGAAAGTGCGGAACACCATCACGTGGCCGATGTATTCCTCCGGCAGGGTCACCCGCTGGCCCACGGCGCGGTCCCAGCTGTTGCTGGCCACGTCGTCGTGGATGGTGTCGCCGGGCTGCCAGATCGCGAAGGTGGTGCCGTTGTCGACGCCGTCGGCCTTGCCCACCGAGAGCGCCACCACCTGGTGCGGACCCACCGCGTCCATCGCGTCGGTGAACGCGATCACGCGGCCGTCCTTGGGCAGGCTCTGCGGCGCGTGCGGGTAGAAGTACGGGTCGTAGGGGTTGTCGTTCACCGGCAGGAGGCGGTCGCCGCTGCGGATTTCCTGGGTGGCGTCGGTCACCAACAGGGTGGACGGGTCGCCGGTGCGCAGCGTCTCGGCGCTGCCGATCACCTTCACCTCGACGCCCATGTCGCGGCCGCGGCGGTACTGGCCGGAGCCGTTGTTGAAATCCTCTTCCCACGGCGACTTCACCATCGCCGCGTTGGCAAACAGCTCGTCGCCGAACACCGCGTTGCCGCCCTCGCCGTTGTCGTAGCCGCGGAACAGGTGCTCGGGCCGCACGATCGCCCAGCGCTGGCCGGGCTGGCTGTCGAGGCCGCGCACGTAGATGTTCTGGCCGGCGGTGACGCGCAGCTGGTTCTCTTCCACGCCCACCACGTAGGGCGCCTTGCTGACCGCGCTGGAATCCATCACGCGCAGGTCCTTCAGGAAGGTCTTGAGCGCATCCAGCGGGATCGCCGGCACCGCCTCGCCCTCGCGATGCACGGCCGGCTCCAGCTTCAGCGAGGGGCCGTTGATGAAGGACAGGTTGAGCACGTCGCCCGGGTAGATCAGGTGCGGGTTGCGCACCTGCGGGTTGGCCTGCCAGATCTCCGGCCACAGCCACGGCTTGGCGAGGAACTTGGCCGAGATGCCCCACAGCGTGTCGCCGCGGCGCACGGTGTAGGAATCGGGATGGTTGCTGCGCAGCTGCGCGGCACCGGCGGCGCACACCGCCGCCGCGACCATGGTGCCGGCCAGCACCGTGAAGGCTTTCTTGAACATCGGTGGGAACCCCCTCTCCCGCGGTAAGCGCGAGTGTAACCGAAGCATTAAGCCGCGCAATCGGGCGCGGTTCGCAGATTCTTCGGCCGTCCCCGCCGGCGGCCCCGTATTACAATGTGCGGCATGTCCCTGCTCACCATCCTCGAATTCCCCGATCCCCGCCTGCGCACCAAGGCCGCGCCGGTCGCCGCGTTCGACGCCCGGCTCAAGCAGCTCGTCGCCGACATGTTCGAGACCATGTACGCCGCCAACGGCGTGGGCTTGGCCGCCACCCAGGTCAACGTGCACCAGCAGGTGCTGGTGATCGACATGAGCGAGGAGCGCAAGCAGCCGCTGGTGCTGATCAACGCCGAGATCGTGGAGAAGGAAGGCGCCCAGGTGTACCAGGAAGGCTGCCTGTCCTTCCCCGGCGTCTACGCCGACGTCACCCGCGCGCTGAAGGTGAAGGTGCAGGCCCGGGACGTGGACGGCAAGGCCTTCACCTACGAGGCCGAAGGCCCGCTGGCGGTGGCCGTGCAGCACGAGCTGGACCACCTCGCCGGCAAGGTGTTCGTGGACCACCTCTCGCCGCTGAAGCGCTCGCTGCTGCTCAAGCGTCTGGAGAAGCAGCGCAAGCAGGCGGCCAGCGCTTGAGCCTGCGCGTCGTCTTCGCCGGCACCCCGGAATTCGCCGTCCCCTGCCTCGAAGCCTGCCGCGCCAGCGGCGCCGAGGTGGTGGCCGTCTACACCCAGCCCGACCGCCCCGCCGGCCGCGGCCGCAAGCTCGCGCCCAGCCCGGTGAAGCAGGCCGCGCTCGCCGCCGGCATCGCGGTGGAGCAGCCCGAATCGCTGAAGGGCGCCGAGGCGCAGGCCCGGCTCGCCGCCTACCGCCCCGACCTGATGGTGGTGGTGGCCTACGGCCTGATCCTGCCGCGCAAGGTGCTGGCCATCCCGCGCCTGGGCTGCTGGAACGTGCACGCCAGCCTCTTGCCGCGCTGGCGCGGCGCCGCGCCGATCCAGCGCGCCATCCTCGCCGGCGACGCCGAGACCGGCGTGGGCCTGATGCAGATGGAAGCGGGCCTGGACACCGGCCCGGTGCTGCTGGAACGACGCACCCCGATCACCCGCGACGACACCGGCGGCTCGCTGCACGACCGCCTCGCCGCGCTGGGCGCGGAAGCCCTGGCCGAAGGCCTGCGTCGCGTGCAGGCCGGCGAGACGCTGGTCGCCATACCGCAGGCGGACGCAGGCGTGGTCTACGCGCACAAGCTGGACAAGGCCGAGTCGGCGCTCGACTTCACCCGCTCCGCGATCGAACTGGAGCGCCAGGTGCGCGCGTTCGATCCGTGGCCGGGGAGCGACGCGGAGATCGCCGGTGAGCGGCTGAGGGTGTGGGGAGCGTTGGCGCTCGATCTTTCGCACGCTGCCACGCCGGGCAGCGTGGTTGGCGCTGGGCGCGAGGGTATCGACATCGCCTGTGGGGAAGGGGTGCTGCGCGTCGTTTCTTTGCAGCGTGCGGGCGGACGACGCATCAGTGCCGCGGATTACCTCAATGCGCGGCCCGAGCTTCGCTCCCTCTCCCCTTCGGGGAGAGGGCTGGGGTGAGGGGCGGGTGCTCGCGATGAGCTCTGCCGATTCGGCTTTTCTTGCTGTTATCGCAAGCGACAAAGCGGTTTCGTGCCGCTGCCGCAAGGAACAAAGCGGTTTCGAGCGCCTGCCGGCGCCCGAGTTACTTCTCCTTTGCTTGTCCAAAGGAGAAGTAACCAAGAGGAAACGACACCCCGATGGCGCGCCCTCCGGGCATCCTGCCCTGCGGGTACGCGGGCGGGTTCCGGGGTTTTTCGACGGGACTCCTGTCCCGGCGAAAAACTGGCCCGCATCCCTGCGGGCCATCCTGTCGGACTTTCCTCCACCCGCCCGCCGCGCCATAGGGGCTCCGGGTAAAGCAGCGCGCTCCAAGCGCGCACTCTTCAAAAGAGCAACAGCCCCGCAAGTTTGCGGCACCACGGCTTTTGCTCGCGCTCTTGCCTTGGCTTCTGGCGCGCACGATGCGCGCCTGCTCTTCCGGGGCCCCTCGGCGGCGGTGAGCCGTGGACGACAAGGCCGCGCAGCGGGCATCGCCATGGAGGGCGATGCCTTTTCGACCGGGCAGGAGGCCCGGCCGAAAAGCCCGGCCACGGCTCACGGACTCGCAGGGCAGGATGCCCGGAGAGCGTCGCCGCGGGGTGCCCTTTCTCTTTGGCTACTTTCTCTTTGGGCACGCAAAGAGAAAGTAGCTCGGGCGCCGGCAGGCGCTCGAAACCGCTCTGTCGCTAACGACAAGCCACAAAGCCACCCCCATCCCAACCCTCTCCCGCAAGCGGGAGAGGGGATCGAGTGCGTCCCATGAACGACACCCGCGCCCTGGCAGCCAAAGCCCTCGCCGACATCGCCCTCCACGGCGCCTCCCTCCGCGAAGCGATGGAGCGCCACGCGCAGAAACTCCCCGACCCTCGCGACCGCGCCCTGCTGATGGCGCTGGTCAGCGACGGCGCGCGCTGGTGGCCGCGGTTCGACGCCGCACTGGATCGTCTGCTGGAGCAGCCGCTGCGCAAGAAGGCGCCGGTGGTGCATGCGCTGCTGGTGCTGGGCCTGGTGCAGCTGGAGGTGCTGGAGCTGGCCGATTACGCCGCGGTGGCGGCCACGGTGGAGGCGGTGCGCGCGCTGAAGCGGCCGCAGTTCGCGGGCCTGGTCAACGCGGTGCTGCGGCGCTGGCAGCGCGAGCGCGCCACGCATCTCGCCGCGCTCGACGCCAAGCCCGAAACCCGCCACGCGCACCCGCGCTGGCTGGCCGACGCCATCGCGCGCGACTGGCCGGCGCAGGCCGAGGCGGTGATGACGGCGGACAACCGCGAGCCGCCGCTGATGCTGCGCGCGAACCGTCGCCGCGGCACGCGCACGGCGCTGGTCGAGCGCCTGCGTCTGGACGGCCAGACGGCCGAAGCGCACGCCTGGCTGGCCGACGCCATCGTGCTGCCACACAGCGTGGATGTGACCCGCCTGCCCGGCTTCGACGAGGGCGCCTTCGCGGTGCAGGACGGCGCCGCGCAGGTCGCTGCCGACCTCGCCGATGTGCGCGACGGGCTGCGCGTGCTTGACGCCTGCGCCGCGCCGGGCGGCAAGGCCTGCCACCTGCTGGAGCGCGCGGACATCGACCTCACCGCGCTGGACTCCGCGCCGCCGCGCGTGGACCGCATCCGCCAGAACCTGCAGCGGCTGCGCCTGGACGCGCGTCTGCTGACCGGCGACGCGGGCGCGCCGAAGGCCTGGTGGAACCGCCAGCCGTTCGACCGCATCCTGGTCGACGCGCCCTGCTCGGCCACCGGCGTGCTGCGCCGCCGGCCTGACGTGCGCCTGCACCGGCGCGCCAGCGACATCGCCGCGCTGCAGGCGCAGCAGCGGCGCATCCTCGCCGCGCTGTGGCCGCTGCTGGCGCCGGGCGGGCGGCTGCTCTACATCACCTGCTCGCTGTTGCGCGCGGAGAACGAGGCGATCGTGGGCGAGCTGCTGGCGGCGCGGCCGGATGCGCACGCGCTCGCATTCGAACTGCCCGTGGGCCAAGCCGCCGCGGTGGGCTGGCAGATCCTGCCCGGCGATGGCGACCTCGACGGCATGTACTATGCGGTGCTCGAAAAGCATTGACCGTTTTCCCTCTCCCGCTTGCGGGAGAGGGTGCCGAAGGCGGGAGAGGGGCGCGGCGCAGCCGCGTGGCCTGACGAAAAGCGTCCTCTCCAGCCCTGCCGGGCAGCCTCTCCTGCCAGCGGGAGAGGCGAAAGCAGGAAACTCTCCATCCTTCCGAGTTGCTCCATGTCCGCTCCCACCCAGGCCACGCCGCAGGAACGCCGCCGCTTCTGGCTGCTACTCGTGATCGCGCTGGTGATCCTTGGCGCCGGCATCGGCCTGCGCGACCCCTGGCCGTCGGACGAGCCGCGCTTCACGCTGGCGGCGAAACAGATGGTGGAGAGCGGCGACTGGCTGTTCCCGCACCGCGGCAGCGAGCTGTATGCGGACAAGCCGCCGATGCTGATGTGGGCGGAAGCCGCCAGCTTCGAGCTGGTGCGCTGGTGGCGGCTGGCCTTCATGCTGCCTTCGCTGCTGGCGGGGCTGGGCACGCTGCTCCTGGTCTACGACCTCGGCCGCCGGTTGTGGAACCGCCGCACGGGGCTCTACGCCGCGGGCGGCCTGCTGCTCGCGTTCCAGTTCGTCTACCAGAGCCAGCGCGCGCAGATCGATCCGCTGGTGGTGTTCTTCATCACCGCGGCGAACTGGGGCCTGCTGCGCCATCTGCTCGCGCCGCCCGACAGCGGTGCGAGATCGAACTGGCCGCTGTACTGGTTCGGCTGCTTCTGCGCGGGGCTGGGCGTGATCACCAAGGGCGTGGGTTTCCTCGCCCTGCTGATGCCGATCCCCTACGCCTGGGCCGCGTGGCGCGGCTGGGACGGCGTGGCGCGCCCCGGCCGCGGCGCGTGGTGGCGCTGGCTGCTGGGGCTGGCGGCGGCGCTGGCGGCGATCGCGCTGTGGCTGCTGCCGATGCTGCTGGTCGCGCAGGCGCGCGACGGCAACCCCGCTTACGCGGCCTACGTCAACGACATCCTGTTCCACCAGACCGCGAAGCGCTACGCGCACGCCTGGCACCACATCCACGCGTGGTGGTACTACATCCCGATCCTGCTGTTCAGCTGGTTGCCGCTGTCCCTGCTCTATCCCGGCTGCCTGCCGCGCTGGTGGCAGCGCTTGAAGGCGCGCGACGCGCGCGTGCTGCTGCCGCTGGGCTGGGTGCTGCTGGTGCTGCTGTTCTTCAGCGCCTCGCCGGGCAAGCGCGACGTGTACATCCTGCCCGCGCTGCCGATGCTGGCGCTGGCCTGTGCGCCATTCGTGGACGAGCTGCTGCCCAAGCGCTGGCTGCGCGCGGCAGGCCTCGCCTTCATCGCGCTGCTGGGCGCGGCGATGCTGGGCGCCGGCGTCTACGCCCTGCTCGCGCACGCGCCGAAGGTGGCGCAGTTCGCCGCCGACCGCGATCTCGCCGACGGTGGCGCCGCGCTGTGGTGGATGTGCGTGGTGCTGGGCGCGGTGCAACTGGCGCTGGTCACCGCGTTGCGCCTGCGCCGCGCGGTGTGGGCGGTGTGCGGCGGCATGGCCGCGCTGTGGCTGGCCTGGGGCTGCTGGGCGGTGCCGCTGCTCAATCCCTCCAGTTCCTCCTCCGCGTTGATGGCCGAGGTGCGCAGCCATCTCGGTCCGCACGACGAACTCGGCCTGGTGGCATGGACCGAACAGAACCTGCTGATGCTGGGCCGCCCCGCCACCGACTTTGGGTTCAAGCAGCCGTACCACCTGCAGTTCGCCCGCGCCGTCGCGTGGCAGGCGCAGGCGCGGGCCACGCGCTGGCTGTTCGTGCAGCAGCCGGCGATGGGCGACTGCGTGGACCGCGCCAAGGCGATTCCCCTCGGCCACGCCAACCAGCGCGACTGGTGGATGTTCAAGGCCGATGCGCTGGTGCCCGGCTGCCTGCCGGGGGCCAAGGTGGACGAAGCATCGGACGGCGACCCGGGCGCCGAACCATGACGGCGACACCGCGCATCCAGCTGCTGGCGCGCGACAACGGCGCGGGCCTCAGCCGCGACATGGCCCTGCTCGCCACGGCGCTGGGCGAGGCGGGCGCATCGGTACACGCGACCGGATTGCCGCACCGCGGCCGCCTCGCCGAATGGCTCACGCGCCTGCGCCTCGCCGGACGCGCGCCGGCGTTCGATCTCAACCTGATGCTGGAACGCGTGCGCCCGGAATTCGCCCGCGCCGCACGACGCAACGTGCTGGTGCCCAATCCGGAATACTTCCGCACGCAGGATCGCACCGCACTGGACTGCATCGACGTGGTGTGGGCCAAGACCCGCCATGCCGAGCGCCTGTTCGCGGCGCTGGGCAAGCCCGTGCGCCACATCGGCTTCACCAGCCCCGACCGTCTCGATGCCACCGTGCCACGCCGGCACGCGTTCTTCCACGGCCCCGGCCGCAGCGCCAACAAGGGCACCGCGGCGCTGCTGCGGCTGTGGGCGGCGCACCCCGAATGGCCCACGCTCACCGTGGCGTGGCGGCGCAAGCGGGTGGAGCTGGAGGCGCTGCCGGCCAACGTGCGGTTGATCCGCGAGCACCTCGACGACGCGGCCTACCGCCGGCTGCAGAACGAACACCGCTTCCACCTGTGCCCGTCGCAGACGGAAGGTTACGGCCACTACCTGGTCGAGGCGATGAGCTGCGGTGCGGTGGTAGTGACGCTGGACGCCGAGCCGATGCACGAACTGGTGACCGCCGAGCGCGGCGTGCTGGTGCCGGCACAGGCCGCGGGCACACAGGACCTGGCCACGCTGTACGGCTTCCGCGACGAGGACATGGCGCGCGCGATCGAACGCTGCGCGGCGATGCCGGAGGCCGAGGCCGTCGCGCTGGGCGCGACGGCGCGCACCTGGTACGAGGCCGAGCGCTCCGCGTTTCCGGCACGGCTGCGCGAAGCGCTCGACACCGTTTAGCCGTCCAGACGTCCGGCGTCGGCAAACTCCGCGAGATGGCCGTCGATGCCGCGCTCGCAACGCACGATGCCTTCGGTGCGGGTGGCGTGGAACAGGCGGTTGTTCGGCAGGCTGAGGTCGTCGACGTCGGGCTGGGCGCGCGAGCGGTGCCACAGGTGCACGGCCAGCGCGGCCCATTTCAGCGCGCGCCGGCGCAGCCCGGCGTTTTCCAGCCGCGCCACCAGTTCGCGATCCTCGGCGCCATAGCCTTCCATGCGTTCGTCGAAACCGTTGACGCGCAACAGGTCGTCGCGCCAGAAGCTCATGTTGCAGCTCATCACGCGGCCGCCGTTCTTCGAGCGCGATTTCCAGCGCGCGAGCTGCGGCTGGCGGAACGCGTAGAGGCGCCTGGTACCGTCGAATTCGTGGAAATCCGCGCGCGACCATGGCGCGAACACCGGCTGGCCGCCCGCCAGCAGCCGGGCGCTTTCCTCGCGCGTGGCCTTGATCCGCCCGCCCTGCAGGAAGAAACCGCGTTCGGCCAGCATCAGGTGGTCGGCGACGAAACGCGGGTGCAGCAACATGTCGCCGTCGAGCAGGATCACGTAGTCGCCGCGGCTGGCGGCGATGCCGCGGTTGCGCGCGCGCGCGGCGCGGAAGCCGCGATCCTCCTGCCACACGTGGCGCAGCGGCACCGGATAGTCGCGCGCCATGCGCTCGACCAGCGCACGGGTTTCCTCGCCCGAACCGTCGTCGGCCACGATCACTTCGTCGGGCAGGCGCGTCTGCGCGGCAAGGCTGGCCAGCAGGCGCTGCAGCGCCGCGGGCCAGTTGTAGGTGAGCGCGACGACGCTGACCTTCATGCCCGTGCTCAGTGTCCGCGCAGGCCGCGCAGCAGGATCGCCAGCGCGCGCTCGGTGCGCTTCCACCACGACACCCGGCTGTGCAGGGCGATGCCCGCGTAGATGCGCGCCTCCTCCCAGTCGCAGCGTTCGCGCGACTTGAACTCGGCCTTGGCCAGGTCCAGCGCGTGGACGTCCAGGTGCATGCGCGCGGCGTAATGGTTGATCAGGCAGCGCGAGCGGAACTGCGGCGCGAACTCGCGCATGCGCGCCTGCTCGTGCCACCAGCCGTTGCGGCCGTGGATGCGGTAGTCGACGTTGCCGGTGGGCAGGAAGTACTTGCGCGCGCCCAGCACGCTGGCGCCGAACACCAGGCAGTTGTCGGCGCTGATGCGCCAGTTCGCGGCGAACTCCGGCGGCAGGTCGAGCACGCGTTCGGCCAGCTTGCGGCGCAGCGCCAGCGCCGAGGTGGGCGCGCCGTACCAGCGCGCGCGCACCCAGGTGCCGAGCACGGTGTAGCCGAGATCCATGGCCTCCTTCGCGTAGCCCTGCGTGCCCGACTCGTTGCCCACCAGGCGCACGTCGGAGAACACGAAGTCGATGTCCTTGCGTGCGGCGAACACTTCAGCAAGCTGGCGCAGATAGTCCGGCCCCCAGCGGTCGTCGGCGTCGAGGAAACACACCACGTCGCCGCTGACCGCGGCGAGGCCGCGCTGGAACGCGGCGAGCTGGCCGCCGTTCTTGCCGCACAGCAGTTTCACCCGTGCGTCGTGGCCATAGCGTTCCTGCAGGTAGTCGGGCGAGCCGTCGGTGGAGCCGTCGTCCACCACGATCACTTCCAGCGGCGCATGGGCCTGCGCCAGCGCGCCGTCCACCGCCTCGGCGACGAAGTCGCGGTAGTTGTAGTTGGTGACGACGACGGAGAAGCTGAGCGGCGCGGTCACCTCAGGCCTCCAGCGTGCGGCGGAAGTAGGCGATGGTCTCCTTGAGGCCATCCTCCAGCGCCACCTTCGGCTGCCAGCCCAGCTTCTCCTGCGCCAGCGCGATGTCGGGCTGGCGCTGGCGCGGATCGTCGGCGGGCAGCGGGCGGAACACCAGCTTCGACTTGCCGCCGACCAGCGCGATCACCTTCTCCGCCAGCGCCAGCATGGTGAACTCGCCGGGGTTGCCAATGTTCACCGGCCCGGTGAAGCCCTTGGGCGACTCCATCATGCGCACGAAGGCCTCGATCAGGTCGTCCACGTAGCAGAAGCTGCGCGTCTGGCTGCCGTCGCCGTAGATGGTAATGTCCTCGCCCTTCAGCGCCTGCACGATGAAGTTGCTCACCACGCGGCCGTCGTTGGGGTGCATGCGCGGGCCGTAGGTGTTGAAGATGCGCACCACCTTGATGTCGAGGTCGTGCTGGCGCCGGTAGTCGAAGAACAGCGTCTCGGCGCAGCGCTTGCCCTCGTCGTAGCAGCTGCGGAAGCCGATGGGATTCACGCGGCCCCAGTATTCCTCGCGCTGCGGGTGCACTTCCGGGTCGCCGTACACCTCGCTGGTGGAGGCCTGCAGGATGCGCGCCTTCACCCGCTTGGCCAGGCCCAGCATGTTGATCGCGCCGTGCACCGAGGTCTTGGTGGTCTGCACCGGATCGTGTTGGTAGTGCACCGGCGAGGCCGGGCAGGCCAGGTTGAAGATGCGCTCCACCTCCACGTACAGCGGAAAGGTGACGTCGTAACGCAGCAGCTCGAAGTACGGATGGTTCAGCAGGTGCGCCACGTTGCGCTTGCTGCCGGTGAAGAAGTTGTCCACGCACAGCACGTCGTGGCCGTCGGCCAGCAGGCGGTCGCACAGGTGCGAGCCGAGGAAGCCGGCACCGCCGGTCACCAGTACCTTGCGCATCATGGGGTCGTTCCGGAACGCGAGGCGGCTAGTGTAAGCGACCGGCGACGGCGATACGGCGACGCGCGTCGACCTCCTGCCACAGCGCCAGCGCCAGCGGCAGCCACGCCAGCAGCCAGCCCGGCCGCGGGCTGTCCAGCAGCTGCGGCATGTCGAACTGCAGCACCACGCTGGCATACAGCCACAGCGCCAGCACCAGCCGGCCGGTCACTCGCCGCCGGTGCCGCCAGCCCAGCCAGGCGGTCGCCAGCCACAGCGCGACCAGCAGCAGCAGGCCGGGCAGGCCCAGTTCGATCATGGTCTGGGTCAGCACGTTGTGGCTGTGCGTGTAGTCCACGCCGGCCACCGCCAGCGTGAACGGCGCGCCCTGCCCCAGGCCCAGCCACGGGTGCTGCGCGATCAGGTGCACGGATTGCACGAACAATTGCGGCCGCAGCGAGGTACCGCGTTCCACCAGCACCGGCAGCGGCCAGATGCAGCAGGCCAGCACCGCGGCCAGCGCCATGCCGGCCAGCCAGCGCGCCGTGCGTCCCGCATGCCACAGCGGCGCGCACACCACGCACGCGGCCAGCGCCAGCCACACGCTGCGCGAACCGGTCAGCGCGATGAAGGCCAGCAGCACCGGCAGGGCCAGCCAGCGCAATGCCGAAAGGCGCCAGCCTGCGACCGGCAGCAAGGCCAGCCAGAGGCAGGCCGCACCCATCACCGCCGCGGCGTAGTTCGCGGTGGCGATCACGCCCTCGCCCACGATGCGGCCGTCCACCGGCGGGTGGCGCAGGTAGTGCAGGCAGTAGCAACCCGCGATCAGCGCGATGCCCAGGCCCGCCAGCAGCAGCAGGCGCTGGCCGCGCCGCTCGTCCGCGCCCAGCCAGACCGGCCACGCCAGCACGAAGGCCAGCACGCTCAGCAGGCGGCTGAGCTCGTCGCCCAGGTGCCGCGCATGCGCCCACAACAGGGACAGCGCGGCCCAGGCCAGCAGCAGCAGGAAGATCCGGAACGCCGGTAGCGGCAGCAGCTCCTTCCAGGTCGCCGCCCGCGGCGTGAGCGCGAGGCACCAGGCCGGCAGGTACAGCAGCAAAATCAGGCTGCCCTGGTACAGCTTGCCCGGGTTGAACGACACCCCCGAGGGCATCGCCACGAGGCCGAGCATCATCCACACCAGACCCACGCCCAGCACGCCCTGCCAGAACCCGCGGCGGCGCAGGAACAACGGCGCGTCGGCGACCTCGGCCAGGGACCGAGTGGCGACCGGCATGCCCTGCACCAGCGGGATATTGTGCTTTTCGTGGCCCATGGAACCTTCAGACATGGCGCGTGCGATCGCCACCACATTCCCTTGCGCAGCGCGCAGCATAACCAATGGTGCGCCCGCACTGGGTCAATACGCCGGCAAACGCATCAACACGAGGTGACAGTGGTCGCATCATGCCTGCCGCCAGCTGAAACCCAGCCCACCGGCGGCGCCGATGTGCAGAAGGCGTCAACACGTTTGCCAAGTGGGACGCAGCGCCGGCCCGCTAGAATCCCGCCATGCCCACCCTGCCCCTCACTCTCGCCGTCATCACCCACAACGAGGCTGCCTGCATCGCGCGCTGCCTGGACAGCGTGCCGTTCGCGGCGGAGAAGCTGGTGGTGGATTCGGGCAGCGACGACGACACCGTGGCGATCGCGCAGGCGCACGGTGCGCGCGTGGTGCACCAGGACTGGCTGGGCTTCGGTGCGCAGCGCAACTTCGCCAGCGGCCTGTGCAGCCACGACTGGATCCTGGTGCTGGACGCCGACGAGTGCCTGTCGCCGGAACTCGCCGCCGAGCTGGAACGCAAGCTGCCCGCGCTGATGGCCGGCGACGCCCCTGCCGCCTGGCTGCGCCGCCGCACCATCTACATGGGCCGGCCGATGCGCTGGTACCGCCCCAACGTGGGCGAGAAGCTGGCCCGGCTCTACCACCGCGGCCGCGCGTGCTGGAGCGATGCGCGGGTGCACGAGTCGCTGCGTTTCGAAGGCAGCGCGCCGGTGTTCGACGCACCGTTCGACCACGCCAACAACCCCACCCTGGTGCACAAGCAGCTCAAGGTGCTGCGCTATGCCGAGCTGAAATGCCGCGACTGGCGCGACAAGGGCAAGCCCGCGCGGATGTGGCAGGCGCCGTTCGTGTACCTGCTGGCCTTCCTCAAGGACTACGTGTTCCGGCTGGCCATGCTCGACGGCTGGCGCGGCTTCGTGATCGCGCAGACCGCGGCCAGCTACGCGCTGTACAAGCGCATGCGCTACTACGAGATGGTGAGGAATCCCGCGTCGGTCGCGGAAGCGGCCGACGCATTGGAAAAGCACCGCATCGATCGTTGATCCGTAGGTCGGGATTCATCCCGACACCGAACCGGCATGTCGGGCTGAAGCCCGACCTACGCAGGCCGCCGAGGGCTGCGCGCTAAGCTATCCGCCTCCGTCCGAAAACCCGACCCCATGCCCAAGCACTACCTCCTCTACGGCTCCGAGCGTTACGCGCTGGCGATCCTGCGCCCGATCCAGGCGGCGATCCGCGCGCGCGGCGACGAGGCAGCATGGTTCTTCGACGGCCCCGGCGCGGAAGACCTGCACGCGGACGAGCGCCTGCTGACGGTGCAGGAAGTGCGCGCGTGGAAGCCGCTGGCGGTGATCACCTCGTCGAATGCGGTGCCGCACTTCTTCCCCGGCGTGAAGGTGGAAACCTTCCACGGCTTCGATGCCGGCAAGCCGCGGCACATCTACGTGCGCGGCTTCTTCGATCTCTACTGCACCACCGGCCCGCGCGACACCGCACAGTTCCAGGCGATCGCCGACAAGGTGGGCCACTTCAGCGTGATCGAGACCGGCTTCCCCAAGATCGACCCGTTCATGCGCGAGCTGGGCGGCGCCATGCCGCCGGTGCGCACGCCGCCGGCGATCCTCTACCACAGCACCTTCTCGCCCTCGTGGAGCGCGGCGGAGACGCTGTACGAGGAGGTGAAGCGGCTATCGCGCGACGGCCGCTGGCGCTGGATCGTCAGCTTCCACCCGAAGATGAATCCGGAGACGGTGGCGAAGTTCAAGGCGCTGCAGAACGAGTACCTCACCTTCGCCGAGAACGACAACATCCTGGAGCTGTTCGGCCAGGTCGACATGATGTGCTCGGACACCAGCTCCGCGCTCAACGAGTTCCTGCTCACCGGCAAGCCGGTGGTGACCTTCAACAACCGCCGCCCCGGTCCGCAGCTGATCGACATCCACGACGCCAGGGATTTCGAGCCGGCGATCGAGCGCGCACTCTCCCGCCCGCCGGAGCTGATGGCCGCGATCCGCGCCTACGCCGATGCGATCCACCCCTACCGCGACGGCCGCTCCAGCGAGCGCGTGCTGGACGCGATCGACACCTTCGTCGCGAAGGGCGGCAAGAACCGCAAGCCCAAGCCGTGGAACCTGTGGCGCAAGCTGAAGATCCGCCGCCGCATCGGCTATTGGGGCCCCGCGCGCTGGCGCTGAACCGTGGGTCGGGCGTAGGTCGGGCTTCAGCCCGACATCCCGCCCTGAATCGTGGGTCGGGCTTCAGCCCGACGCGTGCGGGATGTCGGGATGAATCCCGACCTACAAGCCCGACCTGCGCCACCGCGGCTAGAATCCCGCCATCTTCCACGCGAGAGCGCCCGTGACCCTCACCCCCTACAGCCGCTCCGAACACCTGCGCTCGCTCTGGCCGTGGCTGCCGTTGTGGACGGTGGTCGCCCTGCTGGCGATCTTCGCGCACGGCCCGATGCCGCTGTATTCCACCCGCACGCTGGCGGTGGCGTGGGAGATGTGGAGCCAGCACCACTGGCTGGTGCCGCACATCAACGGCCAGCCCTACAGCGAGAAGGCGCCGCTGCTGTTCTGGCTGATCCACGCCGGCTGGGCCGTGTTCGGCGTGGGCGATGGCTGGCCGCGCGTGCTGGAGGTGATCTTCGGCGGCGCCGAGCTGGTGCTGGTCTCGCTGCTGGCGCGGCGCCTGTTCCCGAACCGGCCGTGGATGGCCAAGGCCGCGCCGTGGGCGCTGGCGGCGCTGTCGTTCGCCTTCCTGTTCGGCCTGCAGATCATGTACGACGTGCTGCTGGCGGTGTGGGCGCTGGCGGCGCTGTTGTGCCTGGTGCCTACCGCGCGCCGCGCGGAGCCGCGCTGGTGGCTGTTCGGCCTGTGCATCGGCTTCGGCCTGCTGACCAAGGGGCCGGTGATGCTGCTGCACGTGCTGTTCCCCTGGCTGCTCGGCCCGCTGTGGAGCGAAGCCGCGCGCACGCGGCGCGCGCGCTGGTACGGCCGCGGCGCGCTGGCCGTGCTGCTGGGCTTCGCGATGCTGCTGGCCTGGGCGCTGCCCGCCGGTTTCGCCGGCGGCGAGGCCTACATGCACCGGCTGTTCTTCAGCCAGACCGCGGCGCGGGTGATCCACGGCGTGGAAACCGCCGAACCGCTGCAGAGCCACGCGCGCCCGGTGCTGTGGTACGTGCTGATGCTGCCGCTGCTGCTGTTCCCGTTCATCGCCTGGCCGCGCGCCTGGGTGGCGCTGGCCACGCTGCGCAAGCCGCTGGAACCGGGCCTGCGCTTCGCGCTGTGCTGGGTGCTGCCCACTTTCCTGCTGTTCTCGCTGATCCGCGGCAAGCAGCTCTACTACATGCTGCCGGAACTGGCCGGCGCGATGCTGCTGCTGTGCGGCGCGATCGCCATGCTGCGCGAACGCCGGCCCAGGCTCGCCAACACCGGCTGGCTGGGCACCTGGCCACTCGGCGCGGGCAGCCTCGCGTTCGCGCTGCTGCTGTTCGTGCTGCCGAACCTGGTGGCCGGCAACCACCTGCACGGCGAATGGCCCGACGCCTGCGCGCCGTACAGCCGCTACTTCGCCGTGGTGTTCCTGCTGCTGGGCCTACTCCTGCTGCTGCGCGGACGCGGCGAACTGCGCCGACTGGCGGTGGCGGGGCTGGTCGGCACGCTGGCGCTCAACACCTTGTTCACCCTCACCATGTGGCCGCGCTACGAGCTGCGCCCCACCTCGCAACTGCTGAGCGCGGCCGAGCAGGGCGGTCACCCGATCGGCTACCTCGGCAACTACGAGGGCGAGTTCCATTTTCAGGGTCGGCTGACCCGGCCGATCGCGGAGCTGTACAACGACGCCCAGCTGACCGCGTTCGCCCAGGCGCACCCCGACGGCCTGGTGGTGGAGCATCCCTCGAAGGTCTCACCGCAGGCGATGCGCTACGCGCTGCTGGTGCAGCCGTTCCGCTCGACCTGGCTGGTGGTGTGGCCCGCCACCGCACTGGCCGACCTGCGCAACGGCGTGGCCCCGCCCGAACCGTCGCAGCCGCCGCAGATCTACTCCGCCAACGGCGGCCGCTCGCGCACCCTGCCGTGAGCAAGGACGCGCTGATCGCCAACCTGCGCAGCCAATGCGGCGGCCCGCGTGACGGCGCCCTGCTGCGCTACGCCTTGGGCAACGCGTTGCTGGAAATCGGCGATGCCGCCGCGGCCGTGGAGGAATTCCGCCATGCGTTGCGCTTCGATGCGCGTTATTCCGCGGCGTGGAAATTGTTGGGGAAGGCTTGTCTTGCCGCAGACGACCGTTTGGGCGCAATCGAAGCCTGGCGGCAGGGCATCGCCGTGGCGCAGGCGCGTGGGGACAAGCAGGCGGAGAAGGAGATGGGGGTGTTTTTGCGGCGTCTCGAGCGCGAGGGTGGTGAACCGCCCCGGGATTCTCGGAGGCTCCAACTCTTGAGAGGATGGAGCGATGGAAACCCCGAAGAAGAAGACCCCAACGTACTCGCCGGAAGTCCGCGAGCGGACCGTCCGGATGGTGTTTGAACACCGTGCTGA
>JAFIHF010000045.1 GCA_017848855.1 Rhodanobacter denitrificans
GCCGGCGTCGATGCGCACCAGGTCCAGCGCGTCGTTCAGGAGCTTGAGCAGCATGCCGCCGGAGCGCTGCATGGCGCGGGTGTAGTCCTGCTGCTTGCTGTCCAGCGGCGTGTTCAAGAGCAGCTCGGCCATGCCCATCACACCGGTCATCGGCGTGCGGATCTCGTGGCTGAGCGTGGCGAGGAACTGGGTCTTGGCGGCGCTGGCCTGCTCGGCCAGGGCGCGGCGCTGCTCGCTCAGTTCGATGCGGTGGCGCTGCGCCAGCCGCCGCCGCGACGCCCACATGATCCAGCCCACCACCAGCATCAGCGCCAATGCGTACAGCAGCCACGCCCACCAGCGCAGCCACGGCGGCGCCTGCACGTGGATGCGCAGCGGCGCGGCGAGTTGCGACCACACGCCCGCGGCGCCCGTCCCCATCACCATCAGCGAATAGTCGCCGCTGCCCAGGCCGGAAAGATCGCGCTCGCCCTGGTTGCCCACGTCCACCCAGCCGGGGTCGAAGCCGTGCAGGAAGAAGCGGTAGCGGTTGGCCGCGGGATTGAGGTAGGAGTACACGCGCGCCTGGATGTCCAACTGGCGGTCGCGCCAACCCACGTTCACCACGCCCGCATCGATCGGCAAGGCCTGCCGCACGCCTTGCCGGCGCACGCTGATGCCGGTGATCGCCAGCGGCGGCGCGGTCTTCTGCGTGCCGATGCGGTCCGGGTCGAAGGCCACCACGCCGCCCAGGGTCGGCGCGTAGATGTAGCCGCTGGGCATGATGGCGTAGCCGCGCGAGAACTCGCCGTTGGCGAGCCCGTCCTGCAGGCCGAAGGAGCGGAAGTGCCCGTTCGCCGGATCGAAGCGCCACAGGCCGTCGTGGCCGAACACCCAGACGCGGCCCTGCCGGTCGACGTCCAGGTCCACCACGTTGATCGACGGCCAGCCGTGCGCCGCGTCCACCGTGCGCTCGCGCACCAGGCTGCCGCCCTCGATGCGGTAATGCACGAGGCCGTTCGCGTTGGCCATCCACATGCCGTGTGGGGTGAACGCGAACGCGTCCACGCTCTGCCCCTGCGGCGCGCCCGGCGCCATCACGAAGCGCTCGTGCGCGCTGTCCAGCCGCATCATGCCGCCGTCGCTGGCGTACCAGTACACGCCGTCGTGCAGCGTCATCTGGCTGCCCCAGAGCACCTTCTCGTTGGGCTGGTCCATCGGCACCGGCGCCACCGCCAGCGTGTCGGGGTCGATGCGGAAGATGCCCTTGCCGAAGGTGCGCGCGTACATCTGGCCGTCCGGCCCCGGCTCCACCTCCAGCGGGGATTGCATGCCGCTGCCACCCGGGTCGACGCGAACGCAGCGGTAGTGCGTTTCGTCGCACACCTGGAGCGCCCCCTGCGCCGCCACCCACAGGCGCCCGCGGCCATCCTCGGTCATGCCGGCCACGTCGCCGCCGAGGCCGGACAGGACGTGCTCCACCTGCCCGGTGACGGGGTCGAGCCGATCCACCCGGCCGGCGCGCTCGCCCACCCAGACATGGCGGCCGTCCTTGCCGCGCGCCATGGTGGTGACGATCGAGTCGCGCAGGCTGGCCGGATCGTCCGGGATGTGGGTGAAGCGGCTGAAGCTGTCCCAGCCCGGCGCGAGGTAGCCGACGCCGCCGTCGAACAACGCCAGCCACAGCCCGCCGGCGCGGTCGACCATCATCTGCCACACCCAGGTGCCGGGCAGGTCGCCGTTGAGCACGGGCTGGTCGGTCACCGCCATCACCGGGGCGTCCGGGCGCGGCTGCATGAACAGCCCGCGCTGCGTGCCGACCCACAGCCGGCCGGCATGGTCGCGCACGCTGGCCATCACGTTGGTTTCGGGAATGACGCTGCCGCCGAAGCGGTGCGCCAGGCCGTCGGCCCCCACCACCATCAGGTCGTGGACGGTGGCGATGCGCACCTCGTCGCCGTCGCCGCCGATGCTCCAAGCCGACATCGACCGCCGCGGATCGGCGGCCGGCACCGGGTGCATCGCCCCCTGCGCATCGCGGCGGAGCACGCCGAGCGCGCAGCCGATCCACAGCTGCCCGCGGGCATCGACGTGGAGCGCGCCGACCAGGCCGAGGCTCTCGACCTTGCCGTCGGGGGCGCGGTATTCCACGTGCTCGAAGCCGCGGCCATCCGGCCGCATGCGGTCCAGCCCCCGCCCCGTGCCCACCCACAGCGTGCCGTCCGGCGATTGCGCGAGCGCCCAGACGCGGTCGCTGGCGAGGCTGGCGGGATCGTTCGGATCATGTCCCCAGTGCTCGAACTTGCCGGTGGCCGCGTCGTAGCGGTTCAGGCCCGCATTGAGCCCCGCCGCCCACAGGCGGTTCCGGTGGTCCACCAGCAGCGTGGCGATGCCGTTTTCGTACAGCGAGCCCGGTTCGTTCGCCGCGTGGCGGAACACCTTGAAATGCACGCCGTCGTAGCGCGCGATGCCGCCCTTGGTGCCGAACCAGATCGCACCGTCGTGGTCCTGCACCACGGCGTAGACGCTGGAACTGGGCAGGCCGTCGGACACGCCGAAGCGGCGGAACTGCGGCGTGACCATGGGGATGGCGGCCACCGCGGGCGCCGGCGCGGCCGCCCGCGCCGGCGCGAACGCCGAGAGGAGCAGGAGCAGGCCGAACCAACCCGCCGACAGCACCGGCCTGCGACCCATCGTGTTCCCCTGCATGGCGGCGCCCGGGCAGGCGCGGCGATCCCGCGCGGCCTGCACCGCCTCGATCGGCGGATCATGCCAAAAAGCGGCAGGCGAGGCGAATGCGTCGCCGCTGCCGCACGACGCAGTACGCCTTATTCGACCGCGATCGCCGCGTCTTCGTCCGCGCCGTCCGCGCACAACACGCGCATCAGCATCGCCGCCAGCTGTTCACCGGTGAGCGGCTTGCGCAGCAGGCCATCCATGCCGGCCGCACGCGCCTGCGCCTCGTCCGCCTCGCCCGTGCGTGCGGTCACCGCCACGATCGGCAGGCGCCGGCCCGTCTCGCGCTGGCGGATCAATCGCGCCACCTGGAAGCCGTCCACGCCGGGCAGGTCGAGATCCAGCAGCACCGCGTCGTAGCGCTCGCGCTCCAGCTCGGCCAGCGCCAGCAGGCCGTTCGCCACGTGACAGGCGTGGTGCCCCTGCTGCTGCAGCAGGCCGGCGATCACCGCCGCCACGATGGCATCGTCCTCCACCAGCAGCAGGCGCAGCGGGTGTCCGTCCACGGGCGACGGCGCGGCGGGCTCGTCCGTCGCCTCGCCCACCTCGATCAGCGGCAGCCGCACCAGGAAGGTGCTGCCGTGGCCGAGGCGCGACTGCAGCTCGATGCTGCCGCCCATCATCTCCACCAGCTCGCGGCAGATCGCCAGGCCCAGGCCGCTGCCGGCGCGACGCTGTGGGCTGTCCTCCTGCTCGAAGCGCTGGAACAGGCGCGCCTGGCTGCCCTCGGGGATGCCCGGGCCGGTGTCGCTGACGCTGTACAGCAGACTGTCGCCGCTGCGCGCGGCGCGCAGCGTGACGCCGCCGTGCGCGGTGAAC
>JAFIHF010000046.1 GCA_017848855.1 Rhodanobacter denitrificans
CTGCGCGGCCTGATCGTCCCCGCCTCACCGTCGCCGAGGGGCCCCGGGAAAAGCAGCGCGCTCCTGCGCGCAGAAGCAACGGCCAGAGCGAAGCACCAGCAAAGCGAAGCAAAGGCGCTGGGCCCCAGCTTTCGCTGGGGCGACGAGCGTTGTGTTCCTCAGTTTCCAGATACGTCGCGGGGTGGCCGCTGTAGGGCGACGTGTCGACGAGCGTTGATCCAATGCCTTCAATACAGCCTGCTTGTAGGGTCGGCGGATTGAACAGGCCATTTCTCTTGGTTACTTCTCTTGGCTCCGGGCATCCTGCCCTCCGTCCCGGAGGCAGAGGGGAGCAGATCACCGGCGAGATATCCCGGACACCAGCGAGCTTGACCAGCCTTCGGCTGTTGAAAAGCACCTCGCTGGGATGACGAGCAAAATCGGAACACGCTTAAGTCAAGCCAAAGCTTGACCATGCTCAAATGCCGGCGTCCGCCGCGATGGCAGACTGCCTGCGTTCCCATCCGCCTGCTGGAGTACCCCATGAACTTCAAGCGCCCCGCCGAGCGCTACGGCAACGGCCTGATCGCACTGCACTGGTTGACCCTGCTGCTGCTGATCGCGGTCTACGCCCTGATCGAGTTGCGCGACATCTTTCCGCGCGGCAGCGCCGGCCGTGCGGCGATGATGCAGTGGCACTTCATGCTGGGCCTCACCGTGCTGGTGCTGCTGCCGATCCGGCTGGCGTTCCGTGCGGCCGGCGGCAAGGCGCCGCCGATCCGCCCGCCGATGCCGGTGTGGCAGGAGCGCCTTGCCGCGCTGATGCACCTCGTGCTGTACGTCTTCCTGCTGGCGATGCCGCTGCTGGGCTGGCTCACGCTGAGCGCGCAGGGCAAGCCGATCCCGTTCTTCGGGCTGCAGCTGCCGGCGCTGCTAGCTGCGGACAAGGCGCTGGGCCACTCGCTGGAGGAGATCCACGAGACCATCGGCAACATCGGCTACTACCTGATCGGCCTGCACGCGGCCGCCGCGCTGATCCACCACTACTGGACGCACGACAACACCCTGCGCCGCATGCTGCCCGGACGCGGTTGAGGCGCACCGCAGGCTTGTCCGAAGGCCCGCCGCCGGCGGGCCTTCGCTTGTCCCGACGACGCGCTGGAAGCCCGGCATGTGGCGGCTTGTCGCACTCCGGGGCTCGAGGTTCCGCAATTGATTACGGTCAAGCGGGGTGTTCCTGCGGCTGGGCAGCATGGCGCCAGGATTCCGAGGAGCCATCCATGAAGCACTCCCCCTTGAAGTACGCAGTATGCGCCGCCGCCATGACCGCCACGATGCTGCTGGCCGCTTGCGGCGATTCGGCACGCAACGCCGTGTCGTCGGCCGCCGGCATCGGCAGCGCGAACGCCGTGCCCGCGCCGCTCAACATGGCGCCGGTCGATTTCGGCCCGCCGCAGGGCCAGCCGATCCACGCGGTGCTGACCAGCCCGCCGCACGTGCCGCCGCCGATCCACCGCAACTACCCGGCCAAGGTCATCGTCGAGCTGGAGGTGGTGGAGAAGGAGATGCAGATCTCCGAAGGCGTGAGCTACACGTACTGGACCTTCGGCGGCACCGTGCCGGGCAGCTTCATCCGCGTGCGCCAGGGCGACACGGTGGAGTTCCACCTGAAGAACGCGCCCGACAGCAAGATGCCGCACAACATCGACCTGCACGGCGTCACCGGCCCGGGCGGCGGCGCGGCCTCCAGCTTCACCGCGCCCGGCCACGAGTCGCAGTTCACCTTCAAGGCGCTGAACCAGGGCATCTTCGTCTACCACTGCGCCACCGCGCCGGTGGGCATGCATATCGCGAACGGCATGTACGGCCTGATCCTGGTCGAGCCGCCGGAGGGCCTGCCGAAGGTGGACCACGAGTACTACGTGATGCAGGGCGACTTCTACACCACGGGCAAGTACCGCGAGAAGGGCCACCAGCCGTTCGACATGGAGAAGGCGATCGACGAGCGGCCGACCTACGTGCTGTTCAACGGCAAGGAAGGCGCGCTCACCGGCGACAACGCGCTGACCGCCAAGACGAACGAGAACGTGCGCATCTTCGTCGGCAACGGCGGCCCGAACCTGGTGTCGAGCTTCCACGTGATCGGCGAGATCTTCGACCGCGTGCAGCCCGAAGGCGGCACGGTGGCCCAGCACAACGTGCAGACCACGCTGATCCCCGCCGGCGGCGCCGCGATCGTGGAGTTCCACACCGACGTGCCCGGCAGCTACGTGCTGGTCGACCACTCGATCTTCCGCGCGTTCAACAAGGGCGCGCTGGGCATCCTCAAGGTCGACGGTCCGGAGGACAAGCACATCTACTCGGGCAAGGAAGTCGATTCGGTCTACCTCGGCGACCGTTCGGAACCGAACCTGAAGGCGGTGAGCGCCGCGGCCACGGCGCATGCGGCCGGCACGCTGACCAAGGACGAGCAGATCGCCGCCGGCAAGCAGCTGTTCACCGGCACCTGCTCGGTCTGCCACCAGGCGAACGGCGAAGGCCTGCCGAACGTGTTCCCGCCGCTGGCGAAGAGCGACTTCCTCGCCGCCGACCCGAAGCGCGCGATGAGCATCGTCACCCACGGCCTCACCGGCAAGATCAAGGTCAACGGCCACGAGTACGACTCGGTGATGCCGCCGATGAGCCAGCTCACCGACGACGAGGTGGCGAACATCCTCACCTACGTCGTCAACAGCTGGGGCAACCCGGGCGGCCAGTTCAGCAAGGAGGAAGTGGCCAAGGCGCGTGCCGGCGCGGCTCCGGCGGTGAACGCGGAGCACTGAGCATGCGCATGCGGCTGGCACTGGCCTGGTTGGGAATCGTGCTGGCACTGCCGGCAGCGGCGGCGGACTACGCCGCCCTGCCGGGCGGGCGCTTCGCCAGCGTGATGCCGGCCGACGGCAAGGCGGCGCCCGCGCAGATCGCGCCGTTCCGCCTGCGCACCGAGCCGGTCACGAATGCCGAGTTCCTGGCCTTCGTGCAGAGCCATCCCGAATGGCGGCGCGACCGCGTCGCCAGCGTGCTGGCCGACGCGCGCTACCTCAGCCACTGGGGTGCCGCGCTGTCGCTGGGCAAGGACGCCTTGCCGCGACAGCCGGTGACCCGCGTGAGCTGGTTCGCCGCCCAGGCTTATTGCGAGAGCGAGGGTGCGCGCCTGCCCACCTGGTACGAATGGGAATACGCGGCGGCGGCCGACGCCAGCCGCCGCGACGCGCGCAGCGATCCGGCCTGGCGCGAAGGCCTGCTGGCCTGGTATGCGCGGCCCTCCAACGCGCCGCTGCCGCCGATCGGCGGCGCAGCCAACGTCTACGGCGTGCGCGACATCACCCAGCCGGTGTGGGAGTGGGTGGACGACTTCAACGCCTTGCTGGTGGCGAGCGACAGCCGCGACCAGAACGATCCGGACGTGCTGAAGTTCTGCGGCGCCGGCGCGGTGAGCCTGCAGGAGAAGGAGAACTACGCGGTGCTGATGCGCATCGCGATGCTCTCCGCGCTGAAGGCTTCCGACACCACCAACAACATGGGGTTTCGCTGCGCGAAACCCGCCGCGAGGTAAGCCATGCGACGCCTGACCATGCTCTTCGCCTTGCTGCTGCCGTTCGCCGTCGCGCACGCCGCCCAGCCATTGCCCGGCGATTCCGTCTACAACCTCAAAGTGCAGCTCACCGACCAGGACGGCAAGCAGCAGCCGCTCGCCGCGCGGCGCGGCCGGCCGCAGCTGGTGAGCATGTTCTACAGCTCCTGCCAGATGGTCTGCCCGATGATCGTGGACAGCATGCGCGCCACGTACAAGGCATTGCCGCCGGCGGGGCAGGGCCGGCTCGACCTGCTTGCGGTGAGCTTCGACCCCGCGCGCGACAGCGTGGCCGCGCTCAAGGCCTACGCGCAGAAGCGCAAGCTGGAAACGCCGCCGTGGACTTTGGCGCGCACGGACGCCGCACAGACACGCCAGCTTTCCGGCGTGCTCGGCCTGCAGTTCCGCCAGCTGCCGGATGGCGAGTTCAACCATTCCAGCGAATTGATCCTGCTCGATGCGGAGGGCCGCATCGTGGCGCGCACCTCGCGCATCGGCCGGCTCGATCCGGCCTTCGTCGAACAGGTCAAGCGCGTGCTGGCCGGTTCGTGATGTTTCCGATTGGACGTCCAGACGTCCGTTCCTGATCTGCAGGTCGCCGCGATGGCGGCCTTTTCACAGCGTGCGCGGCGCGTTGTCACAGCCTGGCTCGGCGCGGCGTCGAACTGATCGCCGTCAAGCCGCGGCCGTGCCGGCAACCCCACAGTGCGCGCATTCAACGAGAGGCCATCCCCCCATGAAGACCCCCCGCAACCTGCTCGCCGCCGCCTGCCTGCTGGCCGTCGCCATGCCCGCCGCGCATGCGGACACCGACGCCGCGGCCAGCTCGCCGCTGCAAGTGGAATGGAACGCGCGCCTGCGCCACGAGCAGGTCGACAACGACGCCTACGCCCGCGACGCGCGCGCCGACACCTTGCGCCTGCGCCTGGGACTGCGCGCGAACTTCGGCGCCGGCTGGAGCGGCTTCGTCGAAGGCAGCGGCGTGGCCAGCGCCGGCGACCGCTACAACAGCGGCGCGAACGGCCACACCCAATACCCCACGATCGCCGACCCGGAGGGCGCCGAACTCAGCCAGGCCTGGCTGGGCTGGCAGGGCGCCACGTTCGGCGCCAGCGCCGGCCGCCAGCGGCTGCTGTTCGACAACCAGCGCTGGATCGGCGACAGCGGCTGGCGCCAGCACTACCAGACCTTCGACGCGCTGGCGCTGCAGTGGCAGCCCGCCACGGATTGGACGCTGCGCTACGCGTGGCTGGACCGCGTGCACCGCGTGGCCGGCCGCAAGGCGCTGAGCCCGCTGGCGCGCGAGCGCCGGCTGGACACGCATCTGTTCAACGCCGCGTACCAGCGCGAGCGCCAGCAGTGGACGGGCTATGCCTACCTGCACGAGGACCGCGACGTGGCCAGCGCATCCACCGCCACCTGGGGCGTGCGCTGGACCGGCAAGCCGGCCGGCAGCGGCTTCGGCTGGCAGCTGGAGGCGGCGCGGCAGACGGACTACGCGAACAACCCGCAGCGCTTCTCGCACAATTACTGGCTGGTGGAGCCGTCGTGGACGCAGTTCGGCCTCACCGGCAAGCTCGGCTGGGAATACCTCGGCGGCAACGGGCGCACCGCGCTGCAGACCCCGCTGGCCACGCTGCACGCGTTCAACGGCTGGGACGACCAGTTCCTGGCGACGCCGGCCGGCGGCCTGCAGGATCGCTACGCCGCGTTGAACGGCGCGATGGGCCGCAGCGGCATCGCCGCGCGGCTGGCCTGGACCGTCGCCTGGCACGACTACCGCGCGGTGCGCGGCGGCCGCTACGGCAGCGAGTGGGATGCCTCGCTGGGCTATCCGTTCCTGCCGGGCCTGAACGGCCTGGTCAAGCTGGCGCGCTACCGCGCCGACGGCTACGGCCGCGACGAAACCAAGCTGTGGCTGCAGCTGGAGTGGAGCGGCAAGCAGGCGCTCTGAGCCTGTTCGCGATCTCCCCGCAGCCCGCGTGACAGACAGCAAGCCTGCCGGCAATTGACTTGCGTCAGCGCCGGCCGGCGCCGCAGGCGCTGCAATAAGCGCATGACTCCCGACGATCTCGACCTGCGCCATCTCTACGCGCCCCTGCCGATGGAGCGTGCGCTCGACGCCGCGAACCGGCTGGCGCCGGGCGAGGCGGTGGCGATCATTGCGCCGCGTATGCCGTACCCGCTGCTGACGGAGCTGGCGCATCTCGGCTACGACGCCGAGCCGGAGGCGCCGCAGGCCGACGGCAGCGTGCGCGTGGTGATCCGGCGCCCCGGCAATGCCGAAACTGCGGCTTGAACAGGCGCCGGCGGCCACGCTGCCGCTGCGCTTCCTGCTCGCCATGCCGTGCTGGGGCATCGCGGGCGGCGTGCTGCTGCTGATCGACGGCGCCGCGCCGCTGCACTCGCGCTGGCATCCGGCCACGCTGGCGCTGGTGCACGTGTGGGCGCTGGGCGTGCTGGGCAACGCGATGTTCGGCAGCCTGCTGCAGTTCCTGCCGGTGGCCGTGGGCGCGCCGCTGCGCGGGCGGCGCACGGCCGCGTGGCTGCATGCGGCGTTCAACCTCGGCACGCTGCTGCTGGCGCTCGGCCTGCGCTGCAACGCGCGCGGGCCGCTGCTGCTGGCCGGCGTGCTGTTGCCGCTGGCCTTCCTGTGGCTGACCGCGATGACGCTGTCGGGCCTGTTCGCCGCCGCCGGGGAACGGCTGTTGCGCGCGGGCATCGGCGCCGCGCTGGGCGGCGGCCTGGCGACCGCGCTGCTGGGGGCGGCGTTGGCCCTGGGGCTGGCCGGCGCGCAGCCGTGGCCGCCGGTGCTGGTGGACGTGCACGCGGCGTTCGGCGTGCTGGGCTGGATCGTGCTGCTGCTGGCCGCGGTGGGGCGGGTGACCATGCCGATGTTCCAGGCCACCGGCAGCGTGCCGGCGCGCGCGCAGGCGATCTGGCTGGGCGGCGTGCTGCTGGCCTTGCCGCTGGCTTCGGCATGGCATCTCGTGCGCACCGCGGACATCGCGCTGCCGGCGGTGCTGGCCGCGGGCGGCGCCTCGTTCGCGCTGGCGGCGCTGGGGCTGCAATGGCCGGTGCCGGCCGCGCGCCGCAGCATGCTGTACCGGCACTGGCGCGCCGGCCTGCTGGTGCTGCTGCCGGCCGCGCCGGCGCTGGCGGGCGGCCACGGCATGCTCGCCGGCGCACTGGCGCTGGGCGTGGGCCTGCCGCTGCTGGTCGGCGCGATGGCGCTGGAGATCGTGCCCTTCGTGGCCTGGATCGGCTTGCGCCACCGGGTTCCGCGCGGCGTGCGGATTCCCGGCGTGCAGCGCCTGCTGCCGGACGCGGGCAAGCGGCGCGTGCTGCTGGCACAGGCGCTGGCCGGAGCGCTGCTGCTCGCCGCGCTGCTGTGGCCGCAGGCGTGGCTGGCGCGGCTGGCCGGCCTCGCGCAAGTGGGCGCGTGGGGCACGCACGGCCATGCGTTGCTGGGCGTGCTGCGCGACACGCGCGCGTACGCGCACAGCGTCGAACGAACGGCTTGAGGAGACTTCGATGAGTAGCGACCTGCCCCTGGTGTATTCCTGTTCCGGCTGTTCCAGCGCGGCGCAGATGGCGAACCGGCTCGCGCTGCAGCTGGATCGCGCCGGCGCGGCGGAGATGAGCTGCATCGCCGGCGTGGGCGGCGGCGGCGCCGGCCTCGTGCGCACCGCGCAGAGCGGGCGGCGCATCCTCGCGCTGGACGGCTGCGTGCTCAAATGCGCCGCGGCCTGCCTCGCCAACGCGGGCGTGCTGGCCGACACCCATCTGGTGCTGTCCGACTACGGCGTGAAGAAGCGCAAGCATGCCGACTTCGATCCCGCCGAGGCGCAGCGCATCTACGAGGCGCACGCGCTGCCCGCCGCGCAGGCGCTGCAGGCGGGAGCACGCGCCGATGCCGCCTGAACGCTTCGCGCTGGCGCGCACCCGCGCCGCCATCGACGCGGTGGACGACGGCCTGCTGCTGTTGCTCGCGGCACGGCGCCGGCTGGTGCGCGCGGTGGCCTGGCTCAAGCCACGCGCCGGCGTGGCGGGGCGCGACCCGCAACGCGAACGGGCGGTGCATGCGCGCGCGCAACGGTTGGCGCATCGCCTCGACGTGCCGGCCGACACCGCCGCGCGCCTGCTCGACCTGGTGATCGACGATGCCTGCGCGCAACAGCGGCTGGCGAGTGACGCGGGTCAAGGCGGGCAGGGCGGCACGCCCGTCATGCTTGCCGGCATGAGCCCGATGCCCGATGCCACCCGCGCCGATCCGATGCTGCGCCTGCTGCCGCCGCCGCGCCGGCTGGCGCCCCTGCTGCGCGCGCTGCCCGCCCGCTGGCAGCACGCCTTGCTGGAACGCGCGATGGCGCGCGTGCTGGCGGCGCCGCTGGCCGACGGCGCGCTGGACTTCATGCGCGGCCGCCGGCTGGGCATCGCGGTGAGCGACCTCGAGCTGTGCTGGGTGCTGACCCTGCGCGACGGCCGCCTGATGGTAATCGACGACACGCCCGAAGCCTGCGTGCGCGGCAGCGCCACCGACCTGCTGCTGCTCGCCAGCCGGCTCGAAGACGCCGACACGCTGTTCTTCCAGCGCGAGCTGGTGCTCACCGGCGACACCGAGCTGGGCCTCACCGCACGCAACCTGCTCGACCGCCTGCCGTGGGAGTCGGTGCCGCTGGGTCTGCGCATCGCCCTGAACCGCGGCGCCCGCTTCGCCCGCGCCGCGCGCGCGGCGCACCGGCGGCACTGACCGCACAGGCTTTCCCATGACGAAAAAACCCGACGACTTGCCCGTGCCCGTGTGGCGCGACGAACTCGCCGACGAATACGCCGCGCTGGCCGAACGGCTGGAACCGCTGGTGCCGTGCCTGGAGATCCCGCTGCACCTGCCGTGGATCGCCGCGATCAACCAGCTCAAGCAGCAGCGCGGCGCGGTGATCATGGCGCACAGCTACCAATCGCCGGAGATCTTCCACGGCGTGGCCGACGTCACCGGCGATTCGCTGGGCCTGGCCCGGGCGGCGGCCGAATGCGACGCCGGGCTGATCGTGGTCTGCGGCGTGCACTTCATGGCCGAGAGCGCGAAGATCCTCGCGCCGGACAAGACCGTGCTGATCCCCGACCTCGACGCCGGCTGTTCGCTGGCCAGCTCGATCACGGTGGACGACGTGCGCGCCCTGCGCGCGAAACACCCCGGCGTGCCGGTGGTGAGCTACGCGAACACCTCGGCGGCGGTGAAGGCCGAGTCCGACGCGATCTGCACCTCGGCCAACGCGGTGCAGGTGGTGGAGGCGATGGGCGCGCCGAAGGTGATCTTCCTGCCCGACGAATTCCTCGGCCGCCACGTGGCCAGCCGCACCGCGGTGGAGATCGTGCTGTGGCACGGCCATTGCGAGGTGCACGAGAAGTTCACCGGGCAGCAGGCACGGCACGCGCGCGAGCAGTTCGGCGCGAAGCTGGTGGCGCATCCCGAATGCCCGCCCGAAGTGCTGGCCGAGGCGGATTTCGTGGGCTCCACCACCGCGATGGGCAAGTGGCTGGCGCGCGAGCGGCCGGCGCGGGTGGCGATGATCACCGAGTGCTCGATGGCCGACAACCTGCGCAGCCAGTTTCCGCAGACCGAGTTCATCAAGCCCTGCAACCTGTGCCCGCACATGCAGCGGGTCACCTTGCCGAACATCTACGCCGCGCTGCGCGACCTGAAGCACGCCATCGAGATTCCCGCCGACACGATCGCCGGCGCGCGCCGCGCGCTCGACCGCATGCTGGCGGTGGGCCGCCGCGAAACCGTGTGAAGCGTGCGCGCCTGCCCATCGTGGTGATCGGCAGCGGCGTGGCCGGCATGGCCACGGCGCTGGCCGCCGCGCCCGCGCCGGTGCGCCTGCTGTGCCGCGCCGCGGACGGCAGCGGCAGCGCCAGCGCGCTGGCCCAGGGCGGCATCGCCGCCGCGGTGGGCGCGGGCGACAGCCCCGCCGCCCACGTGCACGACACGCTGGAAGCGGGCAGCCGGCACAACGACGCGGCCGCGGTGCGCTGGCTGTGCGAGGCCGCGCCGGCCACGGTGGACTGGCTCGCCGCGCAGGGCGCGGCCTTCGACCGCACGGATGCGGGCGCGCTGCAACTGGGCCGCGAGGGCGGCCACGGCGCGCACCGCATCGTGCACGCGGGCGGCGACGCCACCGGCGCGGCGCTGGTGCGCGCGCTGCGGGCGAAGGTGGCGCGCGCCGAACACGTGCAATGGCGCGGCGGCGTGGACGTGGATGCCTTGCTGCTGCGCGCCGGGGGCGTCGTGGGTGTGCGCACCCGCGACGCGCAGGGGCGGCACGAGGTGATCGAAGCCGCGGCGGTGGTGCTCGCCACCGGCGGCCTCGGCGCGCTGTACGCGCACACCAGCAACCCGCCGGGCGCCGACGGCGCCGGGCTCGCGCTGGCGCTGGCGGCAGGCGCGCAGGCGCGCGACCTCGAATTCGTGCAGTTCCACCCCACCGCGCTGGCGCTGGACGGTCACAGCCTGCCGCTGCTCACCGAGGCGCTGCGCGGCGCCGGCGCGCGGCTCATCGACGGCGAGGGCAGGGCGCTGATGGCGGGCCGGCATCCGCTGGGCGATCTCGCACCGCGCGACGTGGTGGCGCGGCGCGTGTGGAGCGTGCAGCAGGCTGGCGGCAGCGCCTGGCTGGATGCCACGCCGATCGAGGGCGACTGGCAGCGGCGCTTTCCCACCGTGCTCGCGTCCTGCCTCGCGCACGGACTCGACCCGCGCCGCGAGCGCCTGCCGATCACCCCGGTGGCGCATTTCCACATGGGCGGCGTCGCCGCCGATCTGGACGGCCAGACGTCCATACCCGGCCTGTGCGCGGTGGGCGAGGTGGCCTGCAACGGCGTGCACGGCGCGAACCGGCTGGCCAGCAACTCGCTGCTGGAAGCGGTGGCCGGCGGGCGCCGGCTGGGCGCGAGGCTGGCGACCGCCGCACCGCTGCCGGCCAGCGGCGGGCACCATTGGATCGAACGCGGCGCCGCGCTGCCGCCGGAAAACCTGCATGCCCTGCGCGAACTGCTGTGGCAGGCGGCCGGGCCGGTGCGCGAAGCCGCCGCCCTGCGTGACGCATGGCGCCTGTGTGCGGCAGCCGCCGCCACCGGCTGGCAGATGCGGCTGGCGAAGGAACTGCTGCGCGCGATGCGCCTGCGCCGGCGCAGCCTCGGCGCGCACTGGCGCGAGGATCGCGGTTGTCCGGCGGGGAGCCAAGCGACTTGAATTCGCGCAAGCGCTGGCTATCGAGACCCTCTCCCTTCGGGAGAGGGTGGCGGCGGTTGTCGGGTGCCTGCCGCGGCGGCTTTTCTCCTCTCTCGCTTGCGGACGCTGGGCTGGGTCATGGATGGCTTCTGCTTTGAGGAGTGAGGAAGAGGGGGGGGCTTTTGTTCTCGTTTTTTTGCAAGTTTCAAAGCGGTTTCGTCCACCTGCCGCAAGCGACAAAGCGGTTTCGTCCACCTGCCGGTGGCCGAGCTACTTTCTCTTTGCGTGCCCAAAGAGAAAGTAGCCAAAGAGAAAGGGCACCCCGCGGCGGCGCTTGCCGGGCGTCCTGCCCGGCAAGTGCGTGAGCCGTGGCCGGGCTTTTCGGCCGGGCCTCCTGCCCGGTCGAAAAGGCGAGTCCATCCATGGACTCGCCCGCTGCGCGGCCTGATCGTCCCCGTCTCACCGCCGCCGAGGGGCCCCGGAAGAGCAGGCGCGCATCGTGCGCGCCAGAAGCAGAGCAAGAGCGAAACTCCGCAAGCTTGCGAGTTCTCCCTCCCCTGCGTGCAGGGGAGGGCTGGGGTGGGGTGCTCTTGATCTTGCTATTGCTTCTGCGCGCTGGGAGCGCGCTGCTTTTCCCGGGGCCCCTCGGCGACGGTGAGGCGGGGACGACAAGGCCGCGCAGCGGGCGTTGCCATGGAGGGCAACGCCTTTTCGCGCGGGCAGGAGCCCGCTCGAAAAGCCCGGCCCCGACTCACGGACTCGCAGGGCAGAGCCTGTCCCGGACTTGATCCGGGAATGCCCGGAGAGCGTCGCCGCGGAGTGTCGTTTCCTCTTGGTTACTTCTCCTTTGGACAAGCAAAGGAGAAGTAACTCGGGCGCCGGCAGGCGCACGAAACCGCTTTGAAACCGGCCCTGCGGCCGTTGAAAAGCGCCCCGCAGGAATGACGCGCGGGAAGCCGGATTGATCAGACATTCCCCGTTCGAGCGGGCACGCAAACGGCATGCACGCCGTCGTCATCGGCGGTCTGCGACCTTGCGTCCCGCCTTGGCCATCCATACGCCTGCGTCCGGGTGACCAGAGTCAATCGGACGCGAGGCACTTCCGGTAGACTGCATCACTCCCGACTCGTGGGCCTTCCATGAGCCGCCCCGTTTCGTTCGACCCGGGTCGATTGGCAACGGCGCCGCTGACAGCAGATTGCCCCACCCCGACCCGTGAGCCTTGCATGAGCCGTCCTGCCTCTTTCGATTACCAGCAACTCCTTGCCTGCAGCCGCGGCGAGCTGTTCGGCGCCGGCAACGCGCGCCTGCCCGCGCCGCCGATGCTGATGTTCGACCGCATCACGCACATCTCCACCGAGGGCGGCGCCTACGGCAAGGGCCAGATCGTCGCCGAGCTCGACATCCGGCCCGACCTGTGGTTCTTCGGCTGCCACTTCGAGGGCGACCCGGTGATGCCGGGCTGCCTCGGGCTGGACGCGATGTGGCAGCTCTCCGGCTTCTTCCTGCCGTGGCTGGGCGAGCCCGGCCGCGGCCGCGCGCTGGGCGTGGGCGAGGTGAAGTTCACCGGCCAGGTGCTGCCCGGCGCGAAGCTGGTGCGCTACGAGATCGACATCCGCCGCGTGATGCGCGGCAAGCTGGCGCTGGTGATCGCGAACGGCAAGACCTTCGTGGACGACCGCCTGATCTACACCGCCGACGACATGCGCGTGGGGCTGTTCCAGTCCACGGAGGGGTTCTGACATGCGCCGGGTCGTCGTCACCGGCATGGGCATCGCCTCGTGCCTCGGCAGCGCGCTGGACACCGTGTCGCACGCGCTGCAGGAGCTCAAGAGCGGCATCGTCGCGATGCCCGAATACGCCGCGCGCGGCCTGCGCAGCCAGGTGGCCGGCGTGCCGCAGCTCGACCTGGATGCGCTGATCGACCGCAAGCTGCGCCGCTTCATGGGCAATGCGGCGGCCTATGCGTACCTCGCCATGCGCGACGCGATCGCCGACGCCGGCCTCGCGCTGGAGCAGGTGCACCACCCGCGCACCGGCGTGATCGCCGGCTCGGGCGGTGGCTCGGCGCAGTGGCAGATCGAAACCGGCGACCTGCTGCGCACCAAGGGCGTGCGCAAGGTCGGTCCGTTCATGGTGCCGCGCACGATGTGCTCCACCGTGTCGGCCACGCTGGCCACCGCGTTCGGCATCCTCGGCCTCAGCTATTCGATCTCCGCTGCCTGCGCCACCTCGGCGCACTGCATCGGCGCGGCGGCCGACCTGATCCGCCACGGCGCGCAGGACATCGTGTTCGCCGGCGGCGGCGAGGAGGAGCACTGGGGCATGACCGCCCAGTTCGACGCGATGGGCGCGCTCTCCACCGGCTGGAACCACACCCCGCAGCAGGCCTCGCGCCCCTACGACGTGGGCCGCGACGGCTTCGTGATCGCCGGCGGCGGCGGCATGCTGGTGCTGGAGGACTACGAGCACGCGAAGGCGCGCGGCGCGCGCATCCACGCGGAGCTGGTGGGCTATGGCGTCACCTCCGACGGCGCCGACATGGTGGCGCCCTCGGGCGAGGGCGCGGTGCGCTGCATGCAGATGGCGCTGGCCAACGTCGAGCGCCCCATCGACTACCTCAATACCCACGGCACCGCAACGCCGCTCGGCGACATCGTGGAGTTGAACGCGGTGCGCGCGGCCTTCGGCAGCGAGATGCCGCCGCTGTCCTCGACCAAGGCGCTCACCGGCCATTCGCTGGGCGCGGCCAGCGTGCACGAGGCGATCTACAGCCTGCTGATGATGCGCGACGGCTTCATGGCCGGCTCGGCGCACATCGAGGCGCTCGACCCGCACGCCGAAGGCTTCCCGATCCTGCGCGAAAGCCGCGCCGCGAAGCTCGACACCGTGATGTCGAACAGCTTCGGCTTCGGCGGCACCAACGCCAGCCTGGTGTTCGCGCGGGCGTGAGTCCGCGCGGCCGCCCTGAGCGGGGCGGCCGTAACGCCCTTCATCCCGCCGCACGCATGCCGGCCTCGCCGTACCAGTAGCCGTTGCGCGCGGCGATGCGCGGCGGCGGCTGCAGCGAGCGGCGGGCGAGGTGGTAGTGGGCGACGATGCCGGCCATGCCTTCGGCCTGCGGGTACAGGCGCAGCACGTCCACGCCCAGTTCGCGCAGCTGCGGCAGCTCGGGGCCGAGGTCGACGATCTCCTCGCCCTGGATCTGGATGCCGTTGATGCGCAGGAACGGCTTGCCCTCGCGGGTGGCCAGCGGCAGGCCGTCGGGGTAGTCGATGCAGCGGAAGCCGCACTGGTCCTTCGGCACGTCCAGCGCGCGGGCGGTGAAGCAGCGCGCCGAATACGACAGTGGCAGGCGGCCGTAGGCGATCACTTCCAGTTCGGGCATCGCCTGTCCCGCGGCCAGCACGGCGTCGCGCAGTTCGCGGATCAGCGCGTGGCCCTGTTCCACGCCGGGCACCCAGCGCACGAGGCCGTCGTCCATCAGCAACCGCAGCGCCACGTGGTTGTACACGTTGAGCGAGGGGCCGGCCACGAACGGCACGCCGCGTTCGCGGCACAGCTGCACGGCGGAGAGGTCGTTGGCCTCGATCCAGCCCTGGCCTTCGGCGACCAGGCGCTTCAGCACGCCAAGCTCGGATTCGGCCTCGATCAGCGCGAGCGAGGAGAGCACCACCTGCTTGCCGCTTTCGGCCAGCTCCGCGGCCAGCGCGATCCAGTCGCCGGTGGAAAGCTCGCGCCGCTTGCTGCACACCGTCTCGCCGAGATAGACGATGTCGAGCGGCCAGTCGGCGGCCTCGCGGTAGAACGCCAGCGTGCGTTCGCGCGGCCAGAAGTATTGCAGCGGGCCGAGGCTGAGTTTCATGGGGCGATCCATCTCAATGCCAGCGGCGGTGGTAGGGGCCGAGCGTGGTCTGGTGGCCCTCGGCATGTTTCGTCAGCGCCTGCTGCCATGCCGGTTGCGCCGACCAGTCCGCGGGCGCGGCGCGGTAGCGGTCCAGCGCCTCGCGCCAGGTGCGCGTCACCGAAGCCACGTAGGCCACGCCGCGCTGGCGGCCCTCGATCTTCAGCGCGGCCACGCCGGCCTGGGCGAGGCGCGGCAACAGCTCCAGCGTGTTCAGGCTGGTCGGTTCCTCCAGCGCATGGAAGGTCTCGCCGCGCACGTCGAAACGGCCCTTGCACACGGTGGGGTAGCCGGCCGGCTCGGCCGGTTCGAACCGGTCGATCAGCACCTCGTTGAGCCGCACGCTGCGGCGCGCGCCGGGATGCTCGTCCCAGCGTACGAACTTCGCCGGCGAACACACGCCGTGGCGGTTCGGCCCCGCGCCGGTGACGTAGCTGGAGAGCTGGCAGCGGCCCTCGACCATGATGCACAGGCTGCCGAAGGCGAACACCTCCAGCGGCACCGGGCTGGTTTCGCACAGGCGCTCCACCTGCTGCACCGAGAGCACGCGCGGCAGCACCGCGCGGCTGATGCCGAAGCGCTCGTGCATGTAGCGCAGCGCGGGCGCGGTGGTGGCCGAGCCCTGCACCGAGAGGTGCCGCGCCATCGCCGGGTGGCGGCGTGCGGCGTAGTCGAGCACGGCCAGTTCCGCCGCGATGATCGCGTCGCAGCCCAGCCCCGCGGCCTTGTCCACCGCCGCATGCCATTGCGCGAGGCGCGCGCTGTCGGGGTAGGTGTTCAGCGCGAGGTACACCTTGCGGCCGCGGGCGTGCGCATGGGCGATGCCCTGCGCCAGTTCCGCGTCGGAGAAGTTCAGGCCCGGGAAGGCGCGCGCGTTGGTTTCGTCGCGCAGGCCGGCGTAGACCGCATCGGCGCCGGCCTCGATCGCCGCCTGCAGGGCCGGCAGGTTGCCGGCGGGACACACCAGTTGCATGGACAGCGCTCCGCGCGGTGGAAGTGCGCGCATCGTCGCTGCGACAAGCGGCCGCGCTTTTGACGCCGATCAGTTTGTTGTGGATCAAGCCCGCGGCGCGCGCCGCCGCCTAGCATGCAGGCAGCTGCGGCACCCGCCGCAGGCAGGAGCCTTTCGATGAGCCCGATGAAACTTTCCGCGGCCTTGTGCGCAACGCTGGCGCTGTTGGCGATGGCGCCGGGCGCGGCGCGCGCCCAGCACGAGCATGCCGAACACGCGCACGCGGCCGCGCCGGTGCCGCCGCCCGCAACGCGCTGGACGCCGGATGCCACCCTGCGCACCGACATGGGCGAGATCCACACCGCGCTGGAGCAGCTGCGCCATTACGAGATGGGCCACATGGATGCCACCCTGGCGCTCGACCGAGTGGGCGCGATCGAGGACGCCGCCGCCGACATCTTCGCCAAGTGCAAGCTGGCGCCGGAGCCGGACGCGGCGCTGCACGGCATGCTGGTGCCGCTGCTCGCTGCCGCGCAGAAGTTCAAGGCCGATCCGGAGGACATGGGCCAGCTCGCGGCCATGCGCGAAGCGGTGGCCGGCTACCCGCACTATTTCGAGGCGCCGGACTGGGCAGCGGACGCGCACGCGCACTGAGCGGCAGGGGGTTCCCGCGCTGATCCGGATCAAGAGCCCCGCGGCGGAGGTGGTGCACGATGCCGGCATCGAAACAGGCGGTGCGGCGCGCATGACCGACTACATCCAGGCGTGGCAATGCATCGGCTGCGGCCGGATCGAGGCGCCGCAGCCGTGCATCGGCGTCTGCAAGGACCGCAAGGTGTTCTTCGTCGGCCGCGACGAGCACGAGCGCGTGCTGGCCGAAGCCGCCGCCTTGCGCGGGCAACTGGCCGCGGCGCAGGCGAAGCTGAAGCGCTTTGCGCTGGCCAGGCCCAACCCCGGCCAGTGGGAACGCTCGTGGGCGGCCTTGCAGGCCGAGTTGCGCGAGGCGCTGGCCGTGCTCGACGCCGGCACGCCACCCGCCGCGGGCTGAGCTTTTCGTGTGGCGCGCTACGCCGTCGCCCGCCAGTGCCGCGGCAGCGCGCGCAGCTGGCCGACGAAGAGCAGCAGCCACGCCAGCAGCCCCGCGCCGAACACCGCGTGCGGCAGCAGGCCGAGGAAGCGCAGGTCCATCGCCTGCATCATGCGCAGCGTGCTGGTGGCGTACATGCCCAGCGGGAACACCGCGCCCCAGTACATCGGGTCGTAGGCGAACGGGAAGCGGCGCACGCCGTGGCGCCACACCGCCAGCACCAGCAGCATCGGGATCCACCAGGTGCCGGTGGCCCAGTAGAACACCGTGAAGCCCTTGATGAAGGGCAGCATGGAGAGCAGGAACGGCGCGTGCGGCGTGTTGATGATCAGCAGCGAGCCGGCCAGGGTGGAGATCGCCATCGCGCCCATGTTGATCCAGTACGGCGGCGACAGATCGGCCGGCGAGAACGCGAAGAAGGTGTAGCGGTAGAAGATCAGCGACATCATCCAGATGTAGAACATGCCGCCCCACAGCCACATCGACAGCGCGAAGAAGTTCAGTTCCAGCCGCAGCGGTTGCGCCACTTCCGGCGCGAGCAGCGCGGCCAGCACGCTCATCGACTGGGTGGCCACCACCGCGAGCAGCCAGCCGCCGTTGATGCCCCGGTCGAGCGTGGGCTTGCGCGCCTTCACCGTGAGCACGGCGAAGATGGTGTAGGTGGAGCCCACCCACGCGGCGAGGCCGACGCCGCCCAGCACGGCCGCGAGGCGCAGGCTGTGGCCGATCAGCAGGCTCTGGCAACCCAGGATCGAGCAGGCCGCCACGAAGGTGAAGAAGCCCGGCGCCTGCGAGTGGTCGAACAGGTCGTGCAGCACGCGCCGCGGGTGCCAGCGCGCGCGCAGCAGCGCCAGCGTGCCGATGATCGCGAACAGCAGCCAGTTCAGCGCGAACAGCGCCTGCGGCAGGAACGGCACCGCCATCAGGTGCGCGGCCAGCGACAGGATGCCGGTGGCCATCACCATGCTGAAGTAGCCCGGCGACATCGTTTCGAGCGAGGCGCGCGCGTGGCGCAGCAGGGCGTTCATGCGTGGCTCCAGGGATGGCGGGGCGCCGTCAGCCGGGGCCGCCAGCTTCGCGCGCCGGCGGTGAATCGGGCGTGGCCGCCTCGTCCGGCGGCGGTATCGGCATCGCCTCGTCGCCGGCGCGCAGGCGGCGGTGGATCAGCTCCAGGTGCTGCAGCAGTTCCTCGCGTGCGGCGTCCGCGTAGGGGTTCTCGCGCTGGATCGCGCCGAACAGGTGGCCGGCGTCGCCGCGCACCGCGGCCAGCATGTTGGCGAGGCCGAGGAACGAGGGCGGCGCCATCGACAGGTCGTCGCCCACGCCCATTTCGACCAGCGCCCGCGCGATGAAGAAGGCCAGCGCGTGCGTCTTCGCCATCGCGCGGTCGTGGGTGGCGGGGTCCTGCGCGATCACCGCGCAGCCCAGCGCGGCGAACAGCGCCTGCGTGCGCTGCGCGGCGGCGGGATGCCGGGTGCTGGCGCAGATCACCACGCGCAGTGGTTCGCCGCGGGCGAGGCTCAGCGGCCCGAACAACGGATGAGTGCCGCAGTGTGCGAAGGCGTCGCCGAGATACTCGTCCAGCAGCGCGCAGGGGTGTTCCTTCACACTGCCCACGTCGATCACGGTCTGTTGCGGGGACAGCAGCGGGCGCAGCTCGCGCAGCGCCGCATCCAGCCGCGGCACCGGCATCGCCAGCACCACCCAGTCGGCGCCGGCGAGCGCGGCGGCCGGCGTGGCGCAGGCCAGCGCGGCGGGCACCTCGGCGTGCGGGTCGAACACGCGCACGGCGTGGCCGGCCTGCTGCAGCAGGTCGGCGAAGGCGTGGCCGAAGCGGCCGTAGCCGAACAGGGCGAAGGTCATGCAGGGTTTCCGTGGTGGTCGGCTGTGCCGGGCCGCCATGGCCCGGCATCGGATGCCGATGGTCGCAGCGTGCGCCATAGCGCGTCCATCCGCTGCTCCACCGCGCCGTCCGGCGCGATCGGCATGCCCCAGGTGCGGTTGGTCTCGCCGGGCCACTTGTTGGTGGCGTCGAGGCCCAGCTTCGAGCCCAGCCCGGCGACCGGACTGGCGAAGTCGAGGTAGTCGATCGGCGTGTTCTCCACCAGCATGCTGTCGCGCGCGGGATCGACGCGGGTGGCGACCGCCCAGATCACCTGCCGCCAGTCGCGCACGTCGATGTCGGCATCCACCACGATCACGAACTTGGTGTAGGTGAACTGGCGCAGGTAGGACCACACGCCCATCATCACGCGCCGCGCGTGGCCCGCGTACTGCTTGCGGATCGCCACCACCGCAACGCGGTAGGAGCAGGCCTCGGGCGGCAGGTGGAAATCCACGATCTCGGGAAACACCTTCTGCAGGATCGGCACGAACACCTCGTTCAGCGCCATCGCCAGCACCGAGGGCTCGTCGTGCGGCGCGCGGCCCATGTAGCTGCCCTGGTAGATCGCGCGCTCGCGCAGGTGCATGCGCTCGATGGTGAGCACGGGGAAGCGGTCCTGCGCGTTGTAGTAGCCGGTGTGGTCGCCGAACGGGCCTTCCAGCGCGGTGTCGCCGGGATGGATGAAGCCTTCGAGCAGGATCTCGGCGCCCGCGGGCGCGTCCAGCCCGGTGAGCTCGCTGTGCCACAGCCGGGTGCGTTCGCCGCGCAGCAGGCCGGCGAACTCGTACTCGGACAGCGTGTCGGGCACCGGCGCCACCGCGGCGAGCAGGGTGGCCGGGTCGGTGCCGATCGCCACCAGCACCGGGAACGGCTGCTGCGGGCGGTCCGCACGCCAGTCGGCATGGTCCAGCGCGCCGCCGCGGTGCGGCAGCCAGCGCATGATCACGCGGTTCGGCGCGATCACCTGCTGGCGGTAGATCGCCACGTTCTGCCGGCGCTGGCGGGTGCCGCGGGTGACCACCAGCCCCAGCGTGAGCAGCGGGCCCGCGTCGCCCGGCCAGCAGTGCTGGATCGGCAGGCGGCCCAGGTCGATCGCCTCGCCTTCCAGCGTCTCGTGCAGGAACGCGGCCTCGTCGACCTGGCGCGGCGCCACGTGGGCGAGCTGGGCCAGCTCCGGCCAGGTGGCCAGCGCCTGGCGCAGGTTCGCCGGCCAGCGCGGCTCCTTGATCGCGGCGAGCAGTTGCCCCAGCTCGCGCAGCGAGGCCAGCGGCCGGCCCGCCAGCGCCAGCTCGATGCGGCTGCGGTGGCCGAACAGGTTGCCGAGGAAGGCGTGCCGCGCACCGCTCGGGTGCTCCAGCAGCAGCGCCGGGCCGCCCTCGCGCAGGGCGCGATGGCACAGCGCGGTGGATTCCAGGTGCGGGCTCACCGGCGCCTGCACGCGCAGCAGCTGCTGCTGGCGTTCGAGCTTGGCGAGGAAGGAACGCAGATCGTGATGACTCATGGCAGCGAACCGGCGGGGCGGGAGCGCTAGGCTCGCGGCCCATGGCGGCGGCTGCCATGACGCCGGTCAGTCCGGCGGGCTCTCACTGGTGTCCGGAATATTCGATGTTCCAGTTCGCAGGCTCCAAGCGCCGCAGGCTCTCGCCATGAACTAACGAAGCCGAGCGACTCGAATTCGGGAAGGTGCTGGTTGGTGAATCCCTCTCCCTCCGGGAGAGGGTGCCGGCAGGCGGGTGAGGGTTCGGGCAAAGCGAAATGCCGCAGCGGGCTGCTGCCGCAAGCGACAAAGCGGTTTCGTGCGCCTGCCGGCGCCCGAGCTACTTCTCTTTTGCTTGTCCACGCACGCGCAGGAGCGCGTGCGAACGGCGAAGCCGGCCCGAAGGGCGGAGGGCAGGATGCCCGGAGTCAAAGAGAAGTAGCCAAGAGAAAACGACACCCCGCGGCGACGCTTTCCGTCCATCCATGGA
>JAFIHF010000047.1 GCA_017848855.1 Rhodanobacter denitrificans
AGCACCAGCCGTGCCATCACCGCTGCCGGCGCCTGCTGTTCGATCCGATCCACTACGGCTTGCCACGTCATATGCCACCTTCCTCGGCGAAAATCGCAGAGTAGCGGCTTCCTGTGAAAACACCTTGAAAGGGGTGGCTCTAAGAGGGCTTCGATCAAGTGGCGCTGGCCAGCGCCAGCCGCAGCGTCCGCAACAGCCTCCGCGTGGTGATCGGTTTGTCGAGCAGGTGCAGGTGCGGTAGCGGCGGCAGTTCGTCGAGGTTCGGCGGCGCGTCGGGGCGCACCAGCATCACCACCGCGCCGGCGTAGCCCTGCTCGATCAGCGCGGCCAGCGTGCGCACAGCGGTGAACAGGTTCATGTCGGCGTCCATCAGCACCAGGTCGGGCAGGCCGTGCGCGCCGATCCACTGCAGCGCGGCGGTGCCGCTCTGGCTGGCGCTGGCCTGGTAGCCCCAGGCGTCCAGGGTGTCGCTGAGCAGGGACAGTTCGCTGGCCGCCTCGGCCACCACCAGCACCCGCTCGGCGGCGCCTTCGAGGCTGTCGCCGTCGTCGCCGTTCGACTCTGCGGCGTCCGCCGCCGGTTCCAGCAGCGGGATGTACAGGTCGAAGCGGGTGCCGCGGCCCGGCGCGCTGTCCACCCGCATCACGCCGCCGTAGCTGGCGACGATGCGCCGGCAAGAGAGCAGGCCCAGGCCGGTGCCGTTCGCCTTGGTGGTGAAGAACGGCTCGAACAGCCGCGCCAACACGTCGCGGTTCATGCCGGTGCCGTTGTCGATCACGGACAGGCGCAGGTAGCGGCCGGGATGCGGCTCCTCGTCGGGCCGGAAGAACTCCGCGGCCAGCCGCTGCTGCGCGGTTTCGATGCGCAGCTCGCCGCCATCCGGCATCGCCTGGATCGCGTTGAGGCAGAGGTTGAGCAGGCACTGCTGCAGCTCGGTGTGGTTGCCGGCGAACGTGAGCTCGGGCGCGTCGACCACCATCTCCATGTGGATCGCGCGCGGCACGCTGCCCTGCAGCAGCAGGCCCAGCGCGTCCATCAGCGCGCCGAGCCGCACCTGCTCGGCGCGACGCGCGCCGCGGGCGAAGGACAGCATGGACTGCACCATCTCCAGCCCGCGCTTGCCGCAGTCGCGCACCAGCTCGCCCAGCCGCGTCAGCTGCGGATCGTCGGCGCGGTCGCGCAGGCTCTCGCCGGCCAGCAGCAGCGGTTGCAGCAGGTTGCGCAGGTCGTGGCTGAGGCCGCCGGCGAGCATCGCCAGGCTCTCGAAGCGCTGCGCGCGGATCAGCTCGGCCTGGGCGCGCTGGCTGGCGCGCCGCTCGGCCGCCTCGGCGAGCGCGCGGCGCACCGCGCTTGCGAGGCGCGCGGGGTTCTGCTTGAGGATGTAGTCGGTGGCGCCGTTGCGCAGCGCCGCGATCGCCGCCTCCTCGCCGAGCGTGGCGGAGACGTAGATGAAGGGCAGGTCCGGGTCGCGCTGGCGCAGCAGCTCCAGCGCACGCTGGCCGGAGAAGCCGGGCAGGCTGAGGTCGGACAGCACGATGTCGGGCGCGAACCCGCGCAGCGCGTCGAGATAGTCCTGCTCGTCGTCGACCACCCGCGCCTCGTGCGCGAGGCCGTCGTCGTCGAGCTCGGCCAGCGCCAGCTCGGCGTCGTTGCGGTTGTCTTCCACCAGCAGCACCCGGATCGGGCGCATATCGCTGCCGTGCGCACCGTGCATGGGCTCCTCCCCTCGTCTCGCGGCTGCCACCCTAGTCCTGCCCGGGCGCCTGGTTCAGCACCGCCCAGAACTGCCCCAGCGTACGCACCGCGGTGAAGAACTGGTCCACGTCCACCGGCTTGATCACGTAGGCGTTGACGCCGAGGTCCCAGCTGCGCGCCAGGTCGCTCTCCTCGCGCGAGGAGGACAGGATCACCACCGGGATGCGCCGCAGGTGCTCGTCGGCGCGCATGCGGGTGAGCACTTCCAGCCCGTCCATGCGCGGCATCTTGATGTCCAGCAGCACCACCGCCGGGTTGCCCGGCTCGCGCGCGGCCCAGGCGCCGCGGCACTGCAGCCAGTCCATGCAGTCCACGCCGTCCTGCAGGTGCACCACCGGGTTGGCGAGGTTGGCCTCGCGCAGCGCGTCCAGCGACATTTCGGCGTCGGCCATGCTGTCCTCGACCAGCAGGATGGTGCGGATGTGGCGATTGATCATGAAAGCCTCTCGGATGAGATGCCGGACAGGTCCCGCGCCGGCAGCGAAAAGTGGAAGCGCGCGCCGCGATCGGGCTCGGCCTCGGCCCAGACCCGGCCGCCGTGGCGGGCGAGGATGCGCCGCACGTTGGCCAGGCCGATGCCGTTGCCGGGGAAATCCGAGGCGCGGTGCAGGCGCTGGAACACGCCGAACAGCTTGTCGGCGTACTGCATGTCGAAGCCGGCGCCGTCGTCGCTGACGGTGAACTCGTAGTCGCCGTTGCGGCCGCGCCGCACGTCCACCGCGATGTGCGCCAGCTCGCGCTGGCCGGTGTACTTCACCGCGTTGCCGATCAGGTTCTGCCACACGGTGCGCAGCATGTTCTCGTCGCCGACCACGATCGGCAGCGGCGCGATCGACCAGCTGATGCGCCGCCCCGGCACCTCCGCCGCGCACAACGCGCGTGCCTCCTCGGCCAGCGACTGCATGTCCACCGGCTGCAGGCGCAGCGCGCCACGGCCGAGGCGCGAGAACACCAGGAGATCCTCGATCAGCTGCGCCATGCGCTGCGCCGAGTTGCCGATCACGTCGAGGTAGTGGCTGCCGGTTTCGTCCACGTGCTCGCCCAGGTGCTGGCGCAGCTTGCGCGCGAAGCCGGCGATGTGGCGCAGCGGCGCGCGCAGGTCGTGCGAGACGGAGTAGCTGAACGCCTCCAGCTCGCGGTTGACGTCGGAGATCTGCGCCACCTTGCCCTCCAGCTGGTGGTTCAGCTCGTTGACCTTCTGCTCGGCCAGCGCGCGCGCGGTGACGTCGCTCACCGTGAGCAGCAGCGCCTGCGCGTCGCTGTCCTGCTGCTGGATGCGCCGCGCGTTGATCACCACGTGGCGGTCCACGCCGTCGACGGTGCGCTGCACCAACTCGTAGTCCCACAGCTCGCGGTTGCGCAGCAGCACGTCGTTGAGCCGCTGCAGCAGCGCGCTGTCGTTCCAGGCGCCGTCGCCGATCTGCGGCAGCGGCAGCGCGCGGTCGTGCTTCGGGTCCAGCCCGTACAGCTCGCTGAAGGCGGCGTTCACCAGCAGGCTGCGCAGTTGCTCGTCGAACAGCGCGATCGGCTCGCGCACCGCCTGCACGATCATCTGCGAGCGCAGCACCGCGCGGCCTTCGCGGGTTTCCGCCAGCTGGCGCTTGCCGATCTGCCGCTCGGAGGAGATCACCACCACGATCAGCAGCAGCAGCTGCGCCAGCGCGATCAGCCCGAGCACGAACTGGCTGCGGCTCACCTGCCGCTCGACGTCGCGGGTGCGCTCGGCCAGCAGGCGGTCCTCGGTCTGCGCGATGCCGTCGATCAGCACGTGCATCTGGAACAGGTCGCCGGTGTCGCGCAGCGACTGCCGCGCGCCGGCGGCGTCGCCCTTGCGCAGCCGCGCCAGCGCCTGCTCCACCAGGGTGATGCGGCCGTTGGTGACGCTTTCCAGCGCACCGATGCGCGCCTGCTGGTCGGGGTTGTCGCGGGTCAGCGTGCGCAGCTGCGCGAGCAGCGCCGCCACCTGGCTGCGGGCGCTGCCGGCGCGCTGCGCGGTCGCCGCGTCGCCGTCGCCGGCGAGCATGCGGTAGCTCGCCGCCTCGCTGTCGCGGATCAGGTAGGCGATGCGGTAGGTGAGCGCCTTGACCGTGCTAGCGTGGTTGAGCCAGAGGTTGGCCTGCTGCGTCTCGTCCGCCATCACCCGCGTGGCGAGGTACGGCAGCGCCACGATGGCGACCATCGCGAGCAGCAGGCCGGCGACGCGCCAGCGCAGCAGACCCCTGACTTTCATTGGACAGACCGCATCGGCTGACCCCGCCGGAGACCGCGTCCGGTTCGCTACAGGCAGTCGCTATTCTGCGCAGGTTTCGCGCCGCGGGCCAAGCAGTGGAAGCGCGTGTCTATGGCTGGTACGGACTCATCGAAGCCGGCCGCGCGGCGATGGCCCTGCCCCAGGCGAGGTTCGGCTGCGCCTGCATCGTGAAGCGCAGCTCGCCGCCGGCGAGGATCTCGGCGTGGCGCAGGTAGACGCGATCCAGCGGCTTGCCGTTCAGCGTCACCGCGCCGACGTAGGGATGCGCGTCGTCCAGCGGCTCGGCCACCACGGTGAAGCTGTGGCCGTTCGGCAGGTGGATCGCCGCCTGCGGCACGAACGGCCGGCCGAGCGCGTACTCGTCGCTGCCCGGCGTCACCGGATAGAAACCCAGCGCGGTGAAGATGTACCAGGCCGACATCTGGCCAAGGTCGTCGTTGCCGACCAGGCCGTCCGGCGCGATGCCGTACTGGCTGTCCATGATCTGCTTCAGCCTCGCTTGCGTCTTCCACGGCGCGCCGGCGTAGTCGTAGAGGTAGGCGATGTGGTGGCTGGGCTCGTTGCCGTGCGCGTACCAGCCGATCAGGCCGGTGATGTCCTCGACGTGCTTGAACACGGCCGGGTCGACCTTGGCGTCGAACAGCTGGTCGAGCCGGGCGACGAAGGCCGCGTCGCCGCCGTAGGCGCGGATCAACCCGGCCACGTCCTGCGGCACGTACCAGGAGTATTGCCAGGCATTCGCCTCGGTGTAGTCGCTGCCGTAGGCGGCGGAGGCGGGATCGAACGGTGTGCGGAACCGGCCGTTGCTCAATTTGGCGCGCATGAAGCGGGTCTGCGGATCCCACACGTTGCGCCAGTTCGCCGCGCGTTTTTCAAAGTTGGCGTAGATGTCGCGCCGGCCCAGCGCCTTGGCCATCTGCGCGATCGCCCAGTCGTCGTAGGCGTACTCCTGGGTCTTGGAGCCGGCTTCGGTTTCCTTGTCGATCGGCACGTAGCCGAGCTTCATGTAGTCGGCGAGGTCGCCGTAGGGACCGTAGCTGGCGGTGGCGACCATCGCCTTCAGCGCGGCGTCCGCATCGAAGCCGCGCACGCCCTTGATGTACGCGTCGGCGATCACCGCCACCGCGTGGTAGCCGGTCATGCACCAGGTTTCCAGGCCCTGGTACGCCCACACCGGCAGCATGCCGAACGGGCTGGCCTGCTGCGCGGCGAGCAGCGAGCGGACGAACTGCGTGCCGAGGTCGGGCCGCAGCAGCACCATCAGCGGCTCCTCGGCGCGGTACACGTCCCACATCGACCAGCTCGAATAGAAGTCGTAGCCGCTCGCCCGGTGCACCTCGTGGTCGGGGCCGCGGTATTCGCCGTTGACGTCCATGCTCAGCGTGGGCGCGAGCATCGCGTGGTAGAGCGCGGTGTAGAAGCCGGTGCGCTGCGCCTGCGTGCCGGACACGTCGATCGCCGCCAGCGCCTTGTTCCATGCCGCGGTGGCGTCGGCGCGGCGGGCGTCGAAATCCCAGCCTTGGCCGTCCTGGTCGAGGTTGGCGATGGCGTTCGCCTCGCTCACCGGCGAGATCGCCACCTTCACGATCAGGGGCGCGGCGAGTTGACCGAAATCGAACACGCCTTCCAGCGCGCGGCCGTTCTCGGCGTCGCGGTCCTGCGGCTGGTGGCCCGGGCCGGCGAAACCCTTGTAGACCACGTCCGTCTCGCGGTCGTACAGCGTGCGCGAGGTCATCGGCTGATTGAAGCGCAGCGCGAAGCACAGCTCGCGCCCCGGCGCCCAGCCGCGCGTGGTGCGGCAACCGCTGACGGTGCCGTCCGCGCGCACGCGCAGCCGCGACCACAGCACCTTGCCGGGGTAGTCGTAGATGCCGGGGCGCAGGTCGAGCAGCAGGTGCGCGGACTGGTTCTTCGGGAAGCTGTAGCGGTGCCAGCCAATGCGCGCCGAGGCGGTGAGTTCCGCGCGCACGCCGTAATCGCCCAGCGTCACCGCGTAGTAGCCGGCCTGCTCCACCTCGCTGACGTGGCTGTAGCGTGAGCGGTAACCGCTGTGCGGCTTCGCGGGATCGCCCGGATCGAGCTTCGCCTCGCCCGCGATCGGCATCACCAGCACGTCGCCCAGGTCCGAATGGCCGGAGCCGGAGAAATGGGTGTGCGAGAAACCCATGATGGTGGGATCGCCGTACTGGTAGCCGGCGGCCCACGCGTAGGCATGCTTGAAGTCCGGCATCGCGGTGTCGGGCGAGAGCTGGATCATCCCGAACGGCACCGTGGCGCCGGGGAAGGTGTGGCCAGCGCCGCCGGTGCCGATGCGCGGATCGACCTCGGCCGCATGGCCGTTCGCCGCGGCCGCACCGGCGGAGAACAGGCTCAGGCCGACCGCCAGCGCAAACCCCAGCCCGACCTGCACGGCGTGCTGCTTCATGGGCGTTCCCCTTGCATCGAAATTTGGATCGTTCCAAGCTGCGGACGCTAGCACCGCGCCGCGTGCCGGCGCATGTTGCATCGCGGAACCATCCGCGGCACGCTTCCGCTACATTTTGATCGTTCCAATCGACCAGACGACGAGCATGGCCACGGACAGCACGCCTCACGCCAACCGCAAGGTTACCCTCGCCGACATCGCCGCCGGCTGCGACGTGTCGCGCGCCACGGTGTCGCTGGTGCTGCGCGGCAGCCCGCTGGTGAACAAGCTCACCCGCGCCCGGGTCGAGGAGGAGCTGCGCCGCCAGGGCTACGTGTACAACCGCGCCGCAGCGAACCTGCGCCGACGCACCTCGTCCAGCATCGCGCTGGTGCTGAACGACCTCGCGAACCCGTTCTTCGCCGAGTTCGCCACCGGCGTGGACGAGGCGCTGGGCGCCGCCGGCTACGTCACCCTGCTCGGCAGCACCGGCGAATCGGCCGCGCGCGAACAGGCGGTGCTCGGCTCGCTGCTCGAACACGATCCGGCCGGCATCATCCTCTCGCCCGCCGAGGGCAGCGACGCCGGCCAGGTGCTGCGCACCATCGGCGTGCGCACGCCGATGGTGCTGTTCAACCGCGAGCTGGCCGGCAAGACCCCGCCCGACGCGCCCTGGGACCTGCTGATGCTGGACAACCAGCGCGGCGCGCGGCTGGCCACCGAGCACCTGATCGCGCTCGGACAGAAGCGCATCGCGTTCTTCGGCGGCCACGCCGGCTCCAGCTCCTGCCAGCAGCGCCACGCCGGCTACGTCGAGGCGATGAAAGCCGCCGGCCTGCCGATCGAGCCGCACTGGCGCATCGAGTGCGCGCCGAACCGCGTGGACGCGGCGGCGCAGTGCGGCGCGCTGTTCTTCGACGCGCCCGCGCCCACCGCGGCGGTCTGCTACAACGACGCGGTGGCGCTGGGCCTGATGCTGGGCCTGTACCAGCGCGGCATCCATCCGGGCCGCGATTTCGCCGTCACCGGCTTCGACGACATTGCCGAAGCCGCGCTGAGCGCGCCGCCGCTCACCACGCTGGCCTCCACGCCGCGCGCGCGCGGCCGCCAGGCCGCCGAACTGCTGCTGCAGCGCTTGAACGAACCGCAGGCCGCGCCGCGGCGCACCGTGGCGCCGGTGCAACTGGTGGTGCGCGCCAGCAGCTGCCCGCCGCCCGCCGCCTGAGCCGCATCGACAGGGGAACCACCGCATGGCCTTCACCGCACCCACGCCGACCGGCGCCGCGAGCACGATCACCGGCAACGACAGCGGCCGCTACACCGACTATCCGCTCGCCTTCGTCGTGGTCACCGCGGTGTTCTTCATGTGGGGCTTCCTCACCGCCTTGAACGACAGCCTGATCCCGCACCTCAAGGCGATCTTCGAGCTCAACTACACCCGCGCGATGCTGGTGCAGTTCACCTTCTTCGGCGCGTACTTCCTGATGTCGCTGCCTTCGGGCCGGCTGGTGGCGCACCTGGGTTTCAAGCGCGGCATGGTGGCGGGGCTGGCCATCGCCGGCGTGGGCGCGGCGGCGTTCTGGCCGGCGGCGCAGTGGCACAGCTATCCGCTGTTCCTCGGCGCGCTGTTCGTGCTGGCTACCGGCATCACCGTGCTGCAAGTCGCCGCCAATCCCTACGTGGCCCTGCTCGGCCCCGCGCGCACCGGCTCCAGCCGGCTCACCCTGGCGCAGGCGCTGAACTCGCTGGGCACCACCCTGGCGCCGCTGTTCGGCGGCTGGCTGATCCTCTCCAACACCGTGCTGGGCAAGGCCCAGGTAGCCGCGCTGCCGGCAGCCGAACAGCTGGCCTACCGCACGCACGAGGCGCAGTCGGTGCAGGGGCCGTACCTCGGCCTGGCGCTGGTGCTGGTGCTGCTCGCCGTGGTCGTGGGCCTGTTCCACCTGCCCGTGCTGGCCGAGGCCACCGAGCAGGCCGACCACGAAAAGCACACCCTGCTCGACGCGCTGCGCATCCCCCACGTGAAGTTCGGCGTGCTGGCGATCTTCTTCTACGTGGGCGCCGAGGTGTCGATCGGCAGCTTCATGGTGAACTACCTGGCGCTGCCGGAGATCGGCCACATCAGCGAGCAGCAGGCCTCGCACTACGTGTCGCTGTACTGGGGCGGCGCGATGGTCGGCCGGCTGTTCGGCTCGGCGCTGCTGGCCTGGCTCGATCCGCGCAAGCTGCTCGCCGCGTTCGCGCTGATCGCCGGCGCGCTGGTGCTGACCAGCATGCTGAGCGGCGGTTCGGTGGCGATGGTCAGCATCATCGCGGTGGGCCTGTTCAACTCGATCATGTTCCCCACCATCTTCGCGCTCGGCATCGAGCGGCTGGGGCCGCTCACCGACAAGGCATCCAGCCTGCTGATCATGGCGATCGTGGGCGGCGCACTGGTGCCGGTGCTGCAGGGCGCGCTGGCCGACGCGATCGGCGTGCAGCACGCGTTCGTGCTGCCGCTGCTGTGCTACGCCTACATCGTCTTCTACGGCCGCCGCGGATCGAAGATCCACGGCGACGCCGCCAGCCAAGGGTAATTCCCGCCCCATGCATTCCGTACTCTGCTTCGGCGAAGCGTTGATCGATTTCCACGCCGAGGGCCGCGACCCGCACGGCTACCCGCGCGCCTTCGTGCCGTTCGCCGGCGGCGCACCCGCCAACGTGGCGGTGGCGGTGGCGAAACTCGGCGGCCACGCGCGCTTCGCCGGCATGCTGGGCACCGACCTGTTCGGCGACCTGCTGCTGGACAGCTTGCAGCACGCCGGCGTGGACATCCGCGACGTGGCGCGCACCGGCGAGGCGAACACCGCGCTGGCCTTCGTGGCGCTGGACGCGCACGGCGAGCGCAGCTTCAGCTTCTACCGGCCGCCCTCGGCCGACCTGCTGTTCCGCCCGCAACACTTCCGCGCCGACGCGTTCGCCGACACCGCGGTGTTCCACGTCTGCTCCAACAGCATGACCGAAGCCGATGCTGCCGAGACCACGCGCGAGGGCATGCGCCGCGCGCACGCCGCCGGCGCGCTGGTGAGCTTCGACCTCAACCTGCGCCCCGCGCTGTGGCCGCGCGACGCCGACGCGCGCGCGACGGTATGGCCCGCGCTGCAACTGGCCGACCTGGTGAAGCTCAGCGCCGAGGAATTCGCCTGGCTGGCGGTGGACGGCGAGGCCGCCGTGCTCGAACGCCTGTGGCAGGGCCGCGCGCGCCTGCTGGTGGTCACCGACGGCCCGAATCCGCTGCGCTGGTTCCACCCAGACGCCGAGGGCGAACTGCCCGCCTACCGCGTGCCCGCGGTGGACAGCACCGCCGCGGGCGACGCCTTCGTGGGCGGCTTGCTGCAGCAGCTGGCCGAGCAGGAGATCGGCGCCACCGGGCTCGACACGCTGGTCGCCACGCTGCCGCGCCTGCACGCCACGCTGCGCCACGCCGCTGCCGCCGGCGCGCTGGCGGTGACGCGGCAGGGTTCGTTCGCCGCGCTGCCGACCACCGACGAAGTCCTCGCTTTCATGGAGGCTCATGCATGAGTTCCGTCCTGCCCGCCACGCCGCTCCCCGATTTCCGCTCGCCCGCCTTCCTGCATCGGCACATCGCCAACACCATGGCGTTCTACCATCCGCGCGCGATCGATCCGGCCGGCGGCTTCTTCCACTACTTCAAGGACGACGGCACGATCTACGAGCGCAGCCACCGCCACCTGGTGAGCAGCACGCGCTTCGTCTACAACTACGCGATGGCCGCGCTGGAATTCGCCGACGACGCGAAGCTCGCCGCCGAGTATCGCGACGCCGTGCGGCACGGCCTGCGCTACCTGCGCGAGGTGCATCGCAACCCGACCACCGGCGGCTACGCATGGACGCTCCGCGACGGCCAGCCGGAAGACCGCACCAACCACGCCTACGGCGTCGCCTTCGTGCTGCTGGCCTACGCCAGCGCGCGCAAGGCCGGCGTCGCCGAAGCCGCCGTGTGGATGGACGAGACCTGGGAACTGCTGGAACAGCGGTTCTGGGATGCCGAAGCCGGCCTGTACCGCGACGAGGCCGACGCCGATTGGCACTTCAGCGGCTACCGCGGCCAGAACGCGAACATGCACATGTGCGAGGCGATGCTGGCCGCCTACCAGGCCAGCGACGAGGTGCGCTACCTCGACCGCGCGCTCGCGCTCGCCGACCACATGACCCGGCGGCAGGCCGCGCTCGCCGACGGCCTGGTGTGGGAGCACTACGACGCGCACTGGCGCATCGATTGGAACTACAACCGCGACAACCCCAAGCACCTGTTCCGCCCCTGGGGCTTCCAGCCCGGCCACCAGACCGAATGGGCCAAGCTGCTCCTGATCCTCGAAGCGCTGCTGCTGGAACGCAACCGCGAGGAACGCTGGCTGCTGCCCACCGCGCGTCACCTGTTCGACACCGCGGTGAAGCATGCGTGGGACGAGGTGCACGGCGGCCTGTGCTACGGCTTCGCCCCCGACGGCAGCGTGTGCGACGACGACAAGTACTTCTGGGTACAGGCCGAATCGCTGGCCGCCGCCGCCCTGCTGCACGCGCGCACCGGCGACGCCGCCTACGCCGCGTGGTACGACAAGCTGTGGGCGTATGTGTGGCGGCACTTCGTCGACCACGAGTACGGCGCCTGGTACCGCATCCTCACCCGCGACAACCGCAAGTACAGCGACGAGAAGAGCCCCGCCGGCAAGGTCGACTACCACACCATGGGCGCCTGCCACGAACTGCTGCAGCTGTACGGCCCGGCCGCCTGAGTCGTCGTTCCGAACTCTCCGCGCGCCGCACCTTGCGGCGCTTTTCTTGCGCCCCGCCGGCGCAACAAGAAAAAAGCCCCGGCCGAAGCCGGGGCGGGGGAACAAGCCCGACCTGAGAGGGATCAGTCGAGCTTGTAATCGAACTTCAGGAAGACCTCGCGGCCGGTGTAGTCGGCGCCCTGGTAGCGCGGGATGAACTCGAAGCCGCCGGCGTAGTACGGGATCGAACCCACCTTGTCGAAGATGTTCGACACCGTGAGGTGCATCCGCGTCTTGTCGTTGATCTGATAGCCGACGTCGAGGTTCCAGGTGATCCACGGCGCCAGGTGGCCCTTGTAGATCGTGCAGTCGGCATCGCCCACCGCCGGCTGGATGCCGTTCGGAAGCACCTCGCAGCCGCCGTAGTTCGGCGAACGCAGAATGCCGTTGCGCACGCCCGACAGCGTCGCGTTCCAGTCGTCCTTCGACCACGCCGCCGTCCAGGTGACCCGGCTGGCCACCTGGTTGTAGCGGGTGTTCAGCAGCGGATCGGTGGCCAGCACGCGTTCCTTGTAGGCCAGGTTGTCGGTGTAGTTGATGCTGGCGCGGAAGTCGCCGTAGCTCTCGGTGCGCACCTTGTAGTCGAGCGACGCGTCCACACCGCTCACGTACAGCGAAGCCTCGTTGATGGGGCCGGTCTGCGCGCCGAGGATGTTGCCGTTCGCGTCGCGCGTCACGTCCTTGGTCACCAGCGAGCAATACGGCGAACCGAGGGCGTGCGCGACGTACGGCGCGCCGGACACCTGCTTGCCGGTGAGGCAGCCCGCCTCGTCGGTCAGCAGGGTGCCGAGGTCGATGATGCGGATGGCGTTGTCCACGCCCATGTGCCAGTAGTCGGCGGACAGCGACAAGCCCTGCACGCCGGGCACCTGCCAGACGAAGCCGTAGGTCCAGGAATGCCCCGTCTGCGGCAGCAGGTTGCGGCTGCCGCCCGTGCTCAGGGTGAAGTTGGTGGCGTGCTGGTACTGCTGGCAGACACGGTCGCCGCTCTGGATGCACTGCAGCGGATCGGCGTAGAGGCCGATCGGCTGCACCGACTCGGTCTCGTAGATCATCTGCATGTCCGGCGCCTTGAAGTTGGTGCCGTAGGTGCCGCGGATCAGCAGGCCGTCGTACGGGCGCCACTCGATGCCGGTGCCCCAGGTCTTGGCGAGGTTCGCGATGCTGGCGTCGTCGTACTTGTCGATGCGGCCGGAGATCGTCCAGGTCACCGTCGAGAGCACCGGCACGCGGAACTCGGTGCCCAGCGAGAAGCGCGTGCGCGTGCCGCCGCCGGTGTTGTATTCGCCGAACGGGTTCATGAAATCGACGGTGGCGCCGCGCGGGTCGGGCGACAGCAGGTAGCCGTTGTGGGCCGCCTCCAGCACCGCCGCCCAACCCACCGGCTGGCCGGTCCACGGCACGTTGAACAGGTCGCCGTTGACGTGCAGCTGGGCCTGGTCCAGCCACGACACCGCGGTGTTCTCGCCGTTCACCGCGAACTGGCTGTACTGCCGCGGCGTGATCGGGTTCCAGAACGTGTTCCAGTTCATCGCGTAGACCGGATAGCTGGTACCGCCGACGGTGGTGGTGCCCTGCTGCTGGCCGAGGAAGAAGTTGGTCATCGCCCGCTCGTCGAGGCCGGTGTAGTCCTCGCGCACGGTGTACTTCTGGGTGTTCAGCGACAGATCCCAGTTGAAGCGGCTGTCGAACAGCGTGCCGCGCAAGCCGCCGGTGATGTTCCAGTTCCGCTCGCGGTCGTGGGTATTGCCGCTGCTGCCCATCTCCGTGCTGGTCAGCTGGCGCACGTAGTTGGTGACGAGCTGGCCCGAGGTCTGGTCGTAGAAGGCGGGCACCACCGCCGGGTAGAACTCGGGCAGCTGGGTGTTGGAGATGCCCACCGTGTCCCACAGGCCCGCCGAACCGTAGAGCTGCAGGCCGTTGCCGAAGTCGTACTCGCCGGCGACGTAGCCGTTGTTGCTGCGGCTGCCCGGCGACAGCACCCAGTTGCGGAACAGGTTCGGCTGCGAGCAGTAGTAGCCGTTGCTGGTGACCGGGCCGGTGACCTGGTGCCCGCTGGTGCCGATCGACTGCGACTGGCTCAGCCGGAAGTTCGGGAACTGCGCGCAGGAACCCGCCGGCGGCGTGATGTACTGGCCATTGGCGCCGTTCATGCCGATCGCGATGGCACCGTTCTGGTCGTACTGGTAGCCGAACGTGCGGTTGTTCGTGTTCCACGCACCATAGCCCGCGTCGGCCGGCGACTCGGTGTACGGACGGTCGTGGCCCCACAACGCCGAGCGGTTGGACTTCTCCACGTTGTAGACGATGTGCCAGTTGTCGCCGGAACGGCCGCCGAAGAAGTTGATGTCGCCGTAGGCGCGACCGCCGCGCGTGGCGCCGCCGCCGGTCACCTGCAGCTCGTCGCCCTCGTAGTGCTTCTTCAGGATCACGTTGACCACGCCGGCCACCGCGTCCGAGCCGTAGATCGACGATGCGCCGGTGGCCAGCACCTCGACGTGGTCGATCATGCCGAGGGGGATGTTGTTGTAGTTCTGGAAGTTGTTGGCCAGGTTGCTCCAGGAGACGCTGCTGTACTGCGGATAGTCGACGACGCGCACGCCGTTGATCAGCAGCAGGCTGAAGCCGGAGCCGAGATTGCGCAGGTTGAGCTGTGCCGCGTTCACCGAGGTGACGCCCCAGGACGACGCCGTTTGCGGCGACGCGCCGACCTGCGGCAGGGATTTCATGAACTCCGCGAAGTTGGTGAAACCCTCGGCCTTGATCTGCGCGCCGGTGATGGTGACCACGGGCGCCGGGCCCTCGATTTCCACGCGCGGGATCATCGAGCCGGTGACCACGACCGCCTTCATGTTCACGGCCTTTTGCTGGTTCGGTGCCGGCTGCTGGTTCGCCGGCGCCTGCGGCGCGGTGGACTGGGCGGTGCCGGACGCCGCCGATTGCGCCTGCACGGCGAGCGGCGACAGCAGGGCGATGGAAAGTGCGCTTACGAGCGCGTTGCGACGCAATGCGATGGCATGACGCATGAAAACCCCTCCCTCAAGCATGTGTGTTGTTGTGAGCGTTGCGGCACGAACCGGCGAGAACACCCCCTGCGCCAGTCCTGCTCCGTTGGATCGGGCCGGTTGTCCCCGGCCCGGATTGAATCGTGTCAATCCCTGGCGAAATCCCTGCGCGCCACCGCCCCACATGCCAGCGGGTCGCGGCGCGTTTCCCGGCCTTTCCGCCCCGGGCCGGGAGCCTGCATCCCGATTTAGATCGATCTATTTACAAGCTATCACTCGGCCCGGCGCAATGCACGCGGCACTGCAATGAATCGTCAACACCCATTCATGGAAAGCGCGGCGGCCGCGACTGCCGGCGGGCCGGACGCCCGCCCCGGCCGCGCCCGGATCGTTGCAGCCTCGCCGCTCGTCAGGCCTTCTCCGCGGCAGTGGCCATGCGACCGAACGAAGGCGGACGATCCTCCGGCGCGGCGCCGAACTGCTTGTTCGGTTCGGCGCCCATCTCGAACACCAGCGTGCCGCCGGCGGCGAGTTCCTGGTGGCCGATCCAGCTCTTCGTCCACGGCTGGCCGTTCCAGCTGACGGACTGGATATAGGGCGTGTCCTTGCCGTTGCCGCGCGCCTCGACGACGAGTTTCCTGCCGCCGCCCACGTCCACTTCGGCACGGTCCACCAGCGGGCTGCCGAACACCCATTCGGTGCTCACCGGATCGACCGGGTACAGACCCATCGCGCTCAGGATGTACCACGCGCTCATCTGGCCGCAGTCCTCGTTGCCGGCGAGGCCGTCCGGCTTGGCCGGGTACATGGTGTCCAGCAGCATGCGCACGCGCGCTTGAGTCTTCCAGTGTGCGCCGGTGTAGGCGTAGAGGTAGGCCACGTGGTGGCCGGGCTCGTTGCCGTGCGCGTACTGGCCGACCATGCCGGCGATGTCCGGCGGCGCGTTGGCGGGCAGCTTCGAGCTGGTGGCGAACAGTTCGTCCAGCTTGCGCTCGAACGCGGCCACGCCGCCGAACATCGGCATGTAGCCGTACAGGTCGTGCTGGTTGAGGAAGCTGGCCTGCCAGGGATTGGACTCGGTGTAGTCGCGCCACTTGTCCCAGTGCCCCATCTCGATGGGATCGAAGTCCTTGTCCAGCCATTGGCCGTCGGCGGCGCGCGGGCACATGAAGCCGAGCTTGCGGTTGAACACGTGACGATAGTTGCGCGAGCGTTCGCGCAAGTGCTTCGCGTCGTCCTGCGCGCCGAGGCGCTCGGCCATGTGCGCCAGCGCCCAGTCGTCGTAGGCGTATTCCAGCGTCTTGCTCACCGACTCCCAGTCCTTGTCGGCGGGCACGTAACCGAGCTTGCGGTAGTACGGCAGGCCGCGGTAGTCGTCGTCGAAGGCGCGCTTGCGGTAGATCGGCCAGGCCTTGGCGTAGTCGACGCCGGCGTAGCCCTTGGCCTGCGCCTCGGCGATCACCACGGCGGAGTGGTAGCCGATCATGGTGCCGGTCTCCACGCCCTGCAGCGGCCACACCGCGGGGCCGGCGGGACTCTCCCCGGCCATGCGCACGAGGCCGTTGACGAGCTCGGGCACGCGCCCGCTCTGGAACAAGGTGTAGAGCGGATGCAGCGCACGGTAGGTGTCCCACAGCGAGTAGGTGCTGTAGTTGTGCTGGCCCGGCGGCAGCTGGTGCACCTTGAGGTCCATGCCGCGGTAGCGGCCGTCGGTGTCGTCGAACAGGGTGGGCGCGAGCATGGTGTGGTACAGCCCGCTGTAGAAGGTTTTCAGCACGTCGTCGGAACGGCTGTCGATGCGGATGCGCGACAGCTCCTGTTCCCATTGCGCGGCGGCGTCGCGCCGCACGCGCTCGAAATCCCAGTCGGGCAGTTCGGCCTCGAGGTTGCGCAGCGCGCCGTCGATATCGACCGCCGAGATGCCCACCTTGACCAGCAGCGGCGCCTTCGCCGCATCGTCCAGATGCAGCACGGCCTTGAGGCGGCTGCCCTTGGCCTCGCCCGCGCCCGCCGCCAGCGGCTTGTCGTCCGAATACAGCGCCGCGCTGTCGAACGGCCGCGACAGCTTCATCGCGAAGTAGATGTAGCGCCCGTCGCCCCACTGGTGCACGCGCCGGCCGCCGACCAGGGTGTCCTTGCCGACCACGCGCAGCTCGGCGTCGCTGACATTGCACGGCGTGGCCGGGTTGTCCTGGTAGCCGTGCGCGAGATCGACCAGCAGATGGCTTGGGCCGCGCTTGGCGAAGGTGTAGCGGTGCAGGCCGGTGCGCGCAGTGGCGGTGAGTTCCGCGAGGATGTCGTGGTCGGTGAGCCGCACGCGGTAATAGCCGGGCACCGCCTGCTCGGACGCCCGGTCGTAACGCGAGCGGTAGCCCTTGCCCGGATGCGCTACCACGTCCGCCCCGAGATGCGCGCTGTTCGCCACGCCATCGAACTTCGAGTAATACAGCTCGTCGGGCAGGCCGCGCGCGCCCGGATCGAGCAGCACCTCGCCCTGCGCCGGCATCACCAGCACGTCCAGCATGTCGGCGCCGCCGGTGCCGGAGAGGTGCGTGTGCGAGAAGCCCATGATCGAGCCGTCGGCCTGGTGGTAGCCCGAGCAGGCGTCCCAGCCGTAGTTGTTGGTGTCGGGCGACAACTGCACCATGCCCCACGGCACCGTGGGGCCGGGGAAGGTGTGGCCATGGCCGCCGGTGCCGATGAACAGGTCGACGTGGCGCGACACGCCGTTCTTCGCCAGGTCGGTCAGTGCCGCCGCGCTGCCTTGCCCGCGCGGTGCAGCCAGCGCGCCGCGCGGATCGATGCGGCCAAGCAGGGTCAGGGCGGCTGCGCCTTGCAGGAATCGTCTGCGGGTCAGCATGGTCGGGCTCCTTCGGGGAATGGGGGATGCGGCGCCTAGCGCAGCAGTTCGGGGCGATGCTCGGCCAGCTCGACGATCAGCTCGCCGAACAGGCTGTTGGCCCAGGCGAACCAGGGCCGCGTGAATTTCGCCGGATCGTCCTGGTCGAAGGCCTCGTGCATGAAGCCGGTGCCGGCATGCGTGGTCTTCAGCCAGTGCAGGCACTGGCGGATCTCGCCGGCATCCATGCTGGTGAGCGCGCGCAACATGATCGACATCGGCCAGATCATGCGCAGGCCCTCGTGCGGGCCGCCGATGCCGTCGGCCGCCTTGCCGCGTAAGAAATACGGATTGCGCGCGCCCCACGCCCGTGCGCGCGTACGCTGGTAACGCGCATCGCCGCGCGCGCAGCAGCCCAGGTACGGCAAGGCCAGCAGGCTGGGCACGTTCGCGTCGTCCATGAACAGCTGGTTGCCGTAGCCGTCGATCTCGTAGGCCCAGAACCCGGCGCCGTCCTCGCGCATCACCGCGTATTTTTCCAGCGCCGCCTGCACCTCGTTCGCCAGCGCCTCGCAGTCGGCGGCGAACGCGGCATCGCCGTGCAGCGCGCGCGCCATCTCCGCAAGCTGGCGCAGCGAGACCACGGCAAATGCGTTGCCCGGCACGAACAGCGGATAGATGCAGGCGTCGTCGGACGGCCGGAACATCGAATGGATCAGCCCCACCGGCAAGGCCGGATTGCCGTAGCCTCCCAGCGGCTGCGTCTCGGTGGGCGTGGCCGCGACGCGCTGGAAGTGGTACGGCCCCGGCCCGTGCCTGCGCTGCTGCGCGCGGAACGTGGCCAGCACCGCGTGCATCGCCGCGCGCCAGTCGTCGTCGAACGGCGCGCGGTCGCCGCTGGCCTTCCAGTAGCCGTGCGCGAGGCGGATCGGCCAGCACAGCGAATCGATCTCCCACTTGCGCTCGGCCACGCCGGGCTTCATGTCGGTGAGGTCGTGCTGCGCCCACGACAGCGGCGTCTTGCCCTGCGGATCGGGCAGGAAGGCGTTCGCGTAGGGATCGATGGCGATGCACAGCGCGTGGCGATGGATCAGGCCGCGGTACAGCCGGCGCAGCGACGCGTCCTTCGCGGCCAGCGGCAGGTAGGGCCACACCTGCGCGGAGGAATCGCGCAGCCACATCGCATCGATGTCGCCGGTGATGACGAAGGTGTCCGGCTTGCCGCGCAGCGTGCCCAACTGCACGGTGGTGTCCAGCGTGTTCGGGTAGCAGTTGCCGAACATCCACGCCAGCTCGGGATCGCCGATCTTCGCCTGCACGCGGGCGATCTCCGCCTCCACAGCGGCGCTGCTGAACTTGCGCTGCGCCAGCGGCGGGCGCCGGCTGGCGTAGCGCGCGGCGTGTGCCGCCAGCGCCAGTCCCGGCATGGCCAGCGCGGCGGCGCTGCCGCCCAGCAGCTTGAGCAGGTCGCGACGGGTGAGTGAATCCAAACTCATGGCGCCAGCACCTCGCGGCCTTCGATGGTGAACGTGGCGGCGACGCCCGCGGCATCGTCGGGTTGGCCTCCGTCGATGAAAACGCGGTAACGACCGGGTTCGACCGCGCGCGTGCCGTCGGCATCGACGCTGCTCAGGTCGCGCGGCGTCAGCGTGAAGCGCACGCGCCGGCGTTCGCCTGCAGCCAGATGCACGCGACGGAAACCGACCAGCGCATGCCGCGGCGCCAGCGGCGACGGCGGATAGTCCAGATACACCTGCACGACCTCGTCGCCGGCACGCGCGCCGGTGTTGCGCAGCTCGGCGTCGACCGTGAGCGAAGCGCCGGCTTTCAGCGCCGTCGTCGACAGCGCCGGCGCGGCGTAGGCGAAGCGCGTGTAGCTCAGCCCGTAGCCGAACGGATACAGCGGCGTGCCGCGGAAGTAGCGATAAGTGCGCCCGGTCATCGCGTAGCTGGTGAACGGCGGCAGGTCGCGCACCGTGCGATAGAACGTCACCGGCAGGCGGCCGCCGGGATTGGTGTCGCCAGCCAGCGCCTGCGCGATCGCGGTGCCGCCGGCCTGGCCCGGATACCACGCGGCGAGGATCGCGTCGGCATGTTGTTTCGCCCAGTCCAGCGCCACCGCGCCGCCGGACATCAGCACCACCACCAGCGGCTTGCCGGAGGCCGCGGCACGTTCCAGCAGCGCGCGTTGCGGCGCCGGCAAGGCGAGATCGGTGCGGTCGCCGCCATCGAAGCCGGGCACGTCGATCTGCAGCGCCTCGCCTTCCACATCGGGCGACAGCCCTACGAACGCGACCACCGCATCGGCCGCCTTGACCGCGCGCTCGGCCTCGGCCGACAGTGCCGTCGCCGGCGCCTGCCACTCCAGGCGCACGCCCTGGTCGCGGCTGCGATGCACGAGTTCCAGCCGCAGCGCATGCGGCCGCGCGTCGGCGAAATGCAGCTTCGCCTGCATGTGTGCGCCATCGCCGTCGTCTGCGAGGACCGGCTTGCCGTCCAGATACAAATGCACCGCGTCGTGCACCTTGCAGCCATAGCAGCGATCCAGATGCACCGCCAGTATGTAGTCGCCCGCCCCCGGCGGCAGCAGCTCGCCACTCCAGCGCACGGCGTAATGACCGATGCCGAGGCCGGCGGCCGGCGCCACGCGATCCCAGTCGAAATCGATGCGGCGGTCGGTGCGGACGAGGCGCGGCGTGCCGCGGAAATCCGTGTTCGCGTAGTACGCACCGTTGAGGCCGACTGCGCCATCTTTGGTGTGCAACGCGGTTTCCGGCACCGGAATCGACACGCCGGCCGCCACCGGCGCGCCTTGCGTATAGTTCACGCGATCCGCACCGAAGCGTGCACGCAATCCTTCAAGCGGCGTCACCGGCGCGCGCGCGGTACCGTGGTAGTTCGCCTCCAGCGTGTCCAGCGTGTCCGCGTCCGGGCCGATCACCGCGAGGCGCAGGCCGGGACGCAGCGGCAGCGTGTCGTGCGCGTTTTTCAGCAGCACCAGCGACTCCTGCGCCGCGCGCAAGGCGAGCGCGCGATGCGCGGCGCTGTCGATGTCGGCGGCGCCGAGCCGCGCATAGGGATCGCCACCACCGAGCTCGCCGAGGCGATAGCGTGCGGTGAACAGGCGGACGAGCGATGCGTCCAGCGCGGATTCGGCCACGTCGCCCTGCTGCACGGCCTTGGCCAGGCTGCCGTAGGTGTGGCCGCAGTCGAGATCGGTGCCGGCACGCAACGCTGCGACGGATGCCTGCGCATCGTCGGGCTTGTAGTGGTGGAAGGCCGCGATGTTGCCCACCGCGTCGCAGTCGGACACCACGTAGCCGTTGAAGCCCCAGTCCTTGCGCAGGCGCGTGTCCAGCAGCGCGGCGTTCGCGCACATCGGCACGCCGTCCAACGCGTTGTAGGAACACATCAGCGAGCCGGCGCCGCCTTCGGTGATCGCGGCGCGGAACGCCGGCAGGTAGCTGTCTTCCAGATCGTGCGGCGAGACTGCCGCGTCGAAGCCGTCGCGGCCACGCTCCGGCCCGCTGTGCGCCACGAAATGCTTGGGTGTGGCGATCGCGCGCGGATGCCGCGGATCGTCGCCCTGGATGCCGCGCACGAAGGCCACCGCAAGGCGGCCGGTGAGGAACGGATCCTCGCCGTAGGTTTCCTGGCCGCGCCCCCAGCGCGGATCGCGGTCGATATTGATGTTCGGCGACCAGATCGTCAGGCCCTGGTAGCGCCCGTGCGCCTGCCCCGCGCCGACCAGGTTGAACTTCGCGCGCGCCTCGACCGCCACCGTCGTGCCCACGGCCTCAAGCAGCGGCGCATCCCAACTCGCGGCCAGGCCGATGGCTTGCGGGAACACGGTGGCGTAACCGTCGCGCGCATTGCCGTGCAGGCCCTCGTTCCACCAGTCGTAGGCGGGCACGCCCAGCCGCGGAATCGCCGGCGCATCGTTCTGCAACTGCGCCACTTTTTCCGCCAGCGTCATCTTCGCCACCAGCGCCTTCGCGCGGGCGGACGCATCCTGCGCTTGCGCCACGCCGACCGTCGCCAGCAGCAACGCGGCCAACACGGCGCGGGCAGCGACCGGCTTCACGGCGCAGCCACCGTGGCGCCGTACAGGCTGCGCAGTCGCAACGCCTTGCGCAGCGCGGCGGGATCGGCCTTGCTGTCCACCTGCAAAGTCACCGACTCGCCCGGAAGCAGGTTGAAGGCATCGTCGGACAGGCGCGCGTCGAGCTCGCCGAAATCGACCCACACCTCGCGCGCGAAACGCTGCGCGCTCACCGTGAGGCTGCGCCCGTCGGCGGACAGTTCGGCATGCAGACCGGGATCGGGCAGTTGCAGATCCTTCGCCGGTTCGAAATACACCAGGTGGCGGCTGAGCGGCTGGCCGTGATCGAGCAGCTCGAACACCGCCACCGTGCGATGCGGATCGGCGCCGTGCAGCAGTTGCGCGTCGCCGTAGTCGCCGGCCGGCGTGCTGGCCAGCGGCGCGACCTGCGCCGCCTGCGTGTGTTCCCACAACGTCTTGCCGTCCATGTCCAGCACGCGCACGCGCAGTTCGGCAGCGAGTGGCGTGCTGCGGTCGGACACCAGCGACACCTTCGTGCGGCCGTCCTTGCGGATCGCCACCACCCGCAGCGACGCGTAGAAGCGCTTCGCGTGGTACTGCAGCGCCTTCCAGCGGCCGGCGTAGTCGATGCTGGACCAGGTGATACCGGGCCACACGTCGTCGAGCTGCCAGTACAGCGAACCCATGCTCCGCGGACGCGCGGCGCGCAGATGCTCGGCGGCCAGCTGTATGCCCTCGGCCTGCATCACTTGGCTCAGGTAGACCAGCGCGGCGAAATCCTTCGGCTTGCCGTACTCGCGCTCCACGTACATCAGCAGGCGCTGGTTGCCCTTGCCGTGGTCGAACTTCTGGTGCGCGCGCAGCACGGGCGAATCGATGGTGAGGTCGGACGGTTCGAGCGCGCTGCGCAGCGTCGCCAGCGCCGGGAAGGATTGCAGGCCGTATTCGGACTGGAAGCGCGGCGTGACGTCGAGGTAGGCGCTGGCTGGCAGCGCGTCGCCCGACCACACGTTCCAGTAGTGGTAGTCGCCGTCGTCGAGCACGTTGGCCTTGCTGTCGTAGTCGCTGCTCGGCGTGCTCGGCCAGTACGGCACGTCGGGCGATTTCGTCTTCACCACGTCGCGCAGCGTGTGGTCGAACAGCTCGCGCATGCCCTGCTCGACGCGCGCGCTCTCGGCCTCGCCTTGCGCCTTCTGGAAATCCAGGCTGGTGCCCCAGGATTCCCACGCGGTCTCGACCTCGTTGTTGCCGACCCACACCACGATGGAGGGATGGTCGCGCAGGCGATCCACCTGCTCGATCGCCTCGGCACGCGCGTTGTCGCGGAACGCCTGGTCGTAGGGCGGGATCGCGCCGCCGAACATGAAGTCCTGCCACACCATCAGGCCCAGCCTGTCGGCCTCGGCGTAGAACGCGTCTTCGAGGTAATAGCCGCCGCCCCACACGCGCAGCATGTTCATGTTGGCGTCGCGCGCGGATTCCAACATCGCGGTTATGCGCGCTGGCGTGACGCGGTTCGGCAAGCTGTCCATCGGGATGAAGTTCGCGCCCTTGGCGAAGATCGGCACGCCGTTCACCACGAAGGCGAAGCTCCTGCCCCACTGGTCCTTCTCGCGCAGCAACTCCACGCTGCGCAGGCCGGTGCGGCGCTCCGCGCTGGCCACCACGTCGCCGTGCAGCGCGACCTCGACATGGAAGTCGTACAGGTTCGGCGCGCCGTAGCCCACCGGCCACCAGCGCTGCGGATGGGCGATCTCGAACGGCAAGTCCACGCGGTTGCTGCCGGCCTTCAAGACCACCTCGCGTTGCAGCGACTGCGTGCTGCCGTCCGGCGCGCGCCAGCGCAACGTGACCTGCGCCGGGCTCGCCGCATCGGCATCGATGGCCAGTTGCGCCTGCAGTTGCGCGACATCCGCGCTGACCTTCGGCTGGGCGATATGGAAATCCGCGAGGCGCAGCGCATCCCAGCTTTCCAGCTTCACGTCCTGCCAGATACCTTCGGTGACGATGCGCGGGCCCCAGTCCCAGCCGTACTGCCAGGCGGCCTTGCGCACGTAGTTCGCTGTCTGTTTGCCCTCGGGCTCGTCGCCGAAGGCCGAGTCGAATTCGCCCGGCAGCGCGTAGGGCTGCTTCAGCAGCCAAGGCTGCAGGCGCGCGATCGGCGAATGCAGGGTGATTTCCAGCGTGTTCGCGCCCGCGTGCAGCCACGCCTTCGCCGGCACGCGCCAGCGGCGGAACATGTTGTCGGCGGCGAGCAGCTTGTGGCCGTTGAGCGAAACGTCGGCGAAGGTGTCCAGCCCATCGAACACGAGATCGACATGGCGGCGCGCCAGCGTGGCCGCGTCCACGTTGAACTGCGTGTGGTACTGCCAATCGGACAGGCCGACCCACTGGATCTTCGCCTCGTTGTCGCGCCAGTACGGATCAGGCAGCAGCTTCGCGGCCAGCAGGTCGGTCTGCACCGTGCCGGGCACGTTCGCCGGCAGCCAGTGCGTGGCCTGCGGATGCGCCGCGGCGTGGTGGTCGCCGGGCGCGAGGCGGAACTGCCAGCCGGTGTCCAGCGATTGCGTCGCCAGCGACGACGCCAGGCCCGGCAGCGGCGCGGCCAGCAGCAGCGCGAGGACGGCGCCTGCCAGCCGGCGCCCGCAACCGTTCGACTGTCCATGCTTACAGCGCTGCGTGGATACTTCCCTCGCGCGCCGCGCCACCCGCATTGCCATCGCCTCCCCCTCTGCTCTCGCCCGCATGCCGGGAACCGCCGTGCCGTGCCCGCAAGCGGCGCCGCGCGATCGCCATCCATCGATTTAGATCGATCCATGCGAAAGCTAGCACCGAATCCGACCGCAGCGCATGCCGCGCTGCAAAATTCGGGCGCGAAATCGCGGAAGCGCCGGCCCATGGACACTTCAACCGATCCAAAACCGACACATACATGGCAGCCATCGCTGCGCCGCCAAACCGGCTCAGTAGTTCAAGTGCAGGCTCAGCAGATGCAGGCTGCCGACGAACCACAGCGTGGCGAGGCAGGCCGCGAACAGGGCGAGGCTGTTGAGCTTGCGCCACCAGCCGCCCGGCGCACGCCACGCATGCCAGGCATTCATCGCCGCGGCGGCGATGCCGAGGATCGCCAGCACCCCGAGCAGCTGGATCAGCCGCAGGCTGCCGTCGAGGCCGCTGCCGAAACTCGCGATATCGGCATCGCTGCGTGCCGCCACCCAACCCCAGCCGGCATAGAACAACAGGTTCGCGATCGCCGCCACGCGGCTCAGCCGATACCAGAGCCGCGCCCGCCCCGCCAGCGCGAACGGCTTGCCGCAGGCGCGGCGCACCAGCGCAGCCACCGGCCACAGCAGCGCGGCGAGCGCGAACACCAGCATGATGACGGCCAGCTGCGGCAGGTTCCACGCCGCCGAATGCCAGGCCGGCACCGGCAGGAACACCATCACCGGCGACAGCGCGTCGATCGAGATCCAGCGCACCCGGCCATGCTCCACCCGCGCGCCGAGCTGCTCGCGGCCGTCCACGTCGCGCCAGCGGAACGGTGCCACTTCGCGCCAGTGCCGCGGCTGGCCGGCGAGGTTGTGGAAATCCGGCGTCACCAGCTCGCCGTTCGCCGCCTGCTCGATGCGCACCTGCGCGAACAGGCCCGACATCGCCATGAAGTTCGACACTGAGGCGCGGCTGTTCGCGTAGCGCCCCACCAGCAGTGCGCCGTCCTGGCGCGCGCTCGCCGGCGCGGGCTGCGCCACTTCCGGCGGCGGCGGGAAATAGCGGTCGGCGAAGCCGTCCAGCAGCTGCTTGCGCAGGCCGCCGTCCTCGCGGCCGTCGATGGACACGAACACACCCACGCCCTGCTGCGGGAACAGCGCCAGCTCGCTGTGGAACCACTGGGTGTCGCCGGCGTGGCCGAGGATCTCCTGGCCGTTGCGGTCCATGTGGTAGAAGCCCAGCGCCATCGCGCGCAGGCCGGGCACCGCGGCGCGGCGGTAATCGAACATCTCGCGCAGCGTGGCGGGCGCGAGCATGGTCGCACCGTCGACACTGCCGCCTTGCAACGCGGCGAGCATGAAGCGCGCCATCGCCTCGCCGCTGGCCGACAACGCACCGGCCGCCGCCGCGTTCACCAGCTCGAACGGTTTGGGCGGCGCGCCGGCGCGCGCATAACCCTTCGCCATGTGCGGCGCCAGTGCGGCCGGCAGCGGTTGGCGGAACGTCGCGTACTGCATGCCCAGCGGTTTCAGCACATGTTGCTCGACGTAATCGTCGAACGGCTGGCCGGACACGCGCTGCACGATGTAGCCCGCCAGCGCCGCGCCGTAGTTGGAATACGCGGGCACCTGACCCGGCGGGTAGATGCGTTCGGGCACCCACTCCTTCACCCATGCCGCGTTGCCAAGGTAGTGCTGCGGATCGGCGGCGAACAGGTTCTTGATCGCCTCCTCGAAGCCCGGCGTGTGCGTCATCAGCTCGCGCAGCGTCACCGGCTGGCCGTCGCGCGGCGGGATTTTGAAATCCAGGTACTTGTTCACGTCCGCATCGAGATCGAGCTTGCCCTGCTCCACCAGCTGCATCACCGCGGTCCAGGTGAACAGCTTGGAGATCGAGCCGACGCGGAACAGCGTGGTGGCCGGATCCACCGGCTGGCGCGCCGCCACGTCGGCGTGGCCGTAGCCCTTCGCCAGCAGCACCCGGCCGTCCTTGACGACCACCACCACCGCGCCGGCGAGATCGTTCTTCTTCAAGCCGTACGGCAGCAGGCCATCCAGCCACGCCCCAGCATCGTCCGCCGTCAGCGGATGCGCGCCCAGCGGCACCGGCTTCGGCGGCGCGTTCTCGGGCAACGGATGGATCTCGATCTGCGCCGCGGCCACGCCGGCGAACAGCGACAGCAGCAGGCACAGCACGATGTGCGGCAAGCGGTTCATGGGCGGCTTCCACGAGACACGGGCGCCCATCCTGCCGGGACGACCCAGTGGATTTCGTGAACGGGATTGCGTGAACGGGGTTGCGGCAACGGCCAGCGCCAAAACGAAGGCCCGCAAAATCGCGGGCCTGGATCGTCATGCAACCACGTTGCTCAGAACGGGATGTCGTCGTCCTCGAAGCCGCCGTTGTTGGCGGGCGCCGACGGTGCCGGCGCATTGCCGCCACGCGGCTGGTTGCCGTAGCCGCCGCCGTAGTTGCCGCCGCCCTGCGGGCGCTGGCCGCCCTGCGGACGTTCGCGCTGGAAGCCGCCGCCCGAACCGCCGCCTTCGCCGCCGCCACCGCTGCCCAGCATCTGCATCTCGTTGGCGATGATGTCGGTGGAGTAGCGCTCGATGCCGTCCTTGTCGGTGTACTTGTCGGTGCGCAGCGAACCTTCGATGTAGACCTGCCGGCCCTTCTTCAGGTACTCGCCGGCGATCTCGGCGAGCTTGCCGAACAGCTTCACGCGGTGCCATTCGGTGCGCTCCTGCTTCTCGCCGCTCTGCTTGTCGGTCCACTGTTCCGAGGTGGCGATGCGCAGGCTGGTGATGGCGGTGCCGCTGCCGGTGTAGCGGGTTTCCGGATCGGCGCCGAGGTTGCCGACGATGATGACTTTGTTGATGCCGCGTGCCATGGGCGTGCTTCCTGGGTTGGCCGGCCGCCTGTGAAGTGGGATGGCGGTCGGGGTTGGTGAGGTGGCCATCTTACCCTGTCGCCGGCCGGAAGCATCCGTCCCGCGCCGCAAGCCGCTGTCGGCCGCAGCCGACGGCTTCGTTCAGCCGAGGAAGCGGTAGCCCACCCCCGGCTCGGTCTTCAGCCAGCGCGGCTGGGCCGGATCGTCGCCCAGTTTCTGGCGCAGCTTGCCGATCACGATGCGCAGGTACTGGCTGTCGGCGGTGTGGGTGGGGCCCCACACCTCACGCAGCAGCTGCGGCTGGGTCACCACGCGGCCGGCGTGGCGCAGCAAGAGCGCCAGCACGGCGTACTCCTTGCGGGTCAGCGCCAGCTCGGCGCCGTCCAGCCGCACTTCGCGGCGGCCGAGGTCGATGCTGAGCCGGCCGTCGTCCCAGCGCGGCGGCGCCTCTGGTTCGCCGGCCGGACGCTGGCGCAGCAGCGCGCGCAGCCGCGCCATCAGTTCCTGGATGCCGAACGGCTTGGTCACGTAGTCGTTGGCGCCGGCGTCCAGCGCGCGCACCTTCTCGGTCTCGGTGTCGCGCGCCGACAGCACCAGCACCGGCATCCGGCTCCACTGGCGCAGCTCGGCCAGCACCTCGTGGCCGTCGCGGTCGGGCAGGCCGAGGTCGAGGATCACCACGTCCGGGTTGCCGGTGGCGGCCTGCGCCAAGCCGTCGCCGGCGTTGGCGGCGAGCAGCACCTGATAGCCCTCGGCGCGCAGGCCGATGTCGAGGAAACGGCGGATCTGCGCCTCGTCGTCGATCACGAGGATGCGGGGAGATGCATTCATGCAGGCTCGGCAGGCACGTCGGGCAGCGGCAGGCTGATGCGGATGGTGGTACCGCCACCCTCGCGCTGCAAGGCCTCCACGCTGCCGCCGTGTGCACCGATCATGCCGCGGCAGATCGCCAGCCCCAGTCCCGTGCCCTGGCTGGCGCGATCGCCGCGCGACACCGAATAGAACATGTCGAAGATGCGCGCGCGTTCCTCCTCCGGGATGCCGGGGCCGCGGTCGCCCACGTCCAGCAGCAGGCGGGCGCCGTCGACGCGGGCGGTCACCGTCACCGGCTGTTCCGGCGGCGAGAAGCGCGCGGCGTTCTCCAGGATGTTGAACAGCGCCTGCTCGATCAGCGCGGGGTGCACGTAGAGCAGCACGGTGTCGCGCGGCAAGGCGGTGTCCACGCGCACCGCGGGAAACAGCTTGTGCAGGCGCGTCACCGCGGCGGCCACGATCTCGGCCACGTCGACCCAGTCGCGGTTGAGCTTGAGCGTGCCGTGGCCGAGCCGGGTCATGTCGAGCAGGTTCTGGATGTAGCGATCCAGCCGCTGGCCTTCGCTGAGGATCGCCTCCAGCAGTTCGCGGCGCTCGGCCGGCGGCAGTTTGTCTTCGTAGTCGACCAGGGTGCCGGCCGCGCCGATCATCGAGGACAGCGGCGAGCGCAGGTCGTGCGACACCGAGGACAGCAGCGCGCTGCGCAGGCGCTCGGTCTCGCCCTGCACGCGCGCGCCTTCCAGCTCCTCGGCCAGCCGCGCACGCGCCAGTGCCTGGCCGATGTCCTGCACCATCGCCAGCGCGAGGCTGCGACGATCTGGGTCGGGCTCGCCCGCGTCGGGCGGGAAGCGCAGCGCGGCCACGCCGAGGCGCTGCTCCTCGCCGCCCAGCGGCAGCAGCCAGTACGGCGCGGCGTTCAGGGTGTCGGTGTAGCGGCCGGCCGGCGTGGCGTGGCGCTCGCACCAGTCGGCGGCGGCGAGGTCCTGCGGCTGCAGCTGCAGGTCGTGCGGCTCCGCCGCCGCCAGTTGCAGGGCGCCGCCGGCATCGCGCGCCAGCAGCGCGGCCGCGCAGGGCAGCGCCTTCGCCAGTGCCGCGGCGCCCACCACGCGGATGCCGTCGGCGTCGGCGCTGACGGCCAGCTGCTGGCCCAGGGTGAGCAGGGCGCGCGCATGCGCGTGCGCGGTGCGCAGCGATTCCACCTGCTGCGCCAGCCGCGTGGCCAGCCGGCTGCAGACCAGCGCCGCGACCAGGAACAGGCACACCGCCAGCACGTCGTCGGGGCTGGCGATCTGCAGCGAGTAGAGCGGCGGCGCGAAGAAGAAGTTGTAGCAGACGAAGCACAGGATGGCCGTATAGACGGCCACTGCCATGCGCGTGCGCACCGCCACCACCAGCACGGCGGTGAGGAAGATCAGCGACAGGTTCGCCACCGACAGGTAGCGCTGGCCGACGAAACCCAGCGCCAGCGCCGCCAGCGTGGCCAGCGTGGCGTAGAGGTATTCGCCGCGCCGGCCGACGCCGCCCGGCAGGTTCGGCAGGCGCAACCGCCGGCGCGAGGCCGCGCGCTCGGCCGGGGTGGCGACGATGGTGAGTTCCAGGTGCTCGCCGCGGCGCAGCAGCTGCTGGGTCAGCGAACGGCCGAACATGCGCGCGAACAGCCGCTCGCGCGTGCGCGCCAGCAGGATCTGCCCCGCGCCTTCGCGCTCGGCATGCGCCAGCAGCTCGTCGACCACGGCATGCCCGCGCAGCACCACCGCATCGCCGCCGAGGCGCCGCGCCAGCCGCATCGCGGCGTCCAGCCGCTCGCGCCGCGCAGCGTCCAGGCCCGCGCCGGTGTCCACGAAGGCCACGCCCCACGGCACGCCGCGGCGCTCGGCCACGCGCCGCGCCACGCGCACCAGGTAGTCGCTCTGCGCCTGGCCGTCGATCGCCGCCAGCACGCGGCGGCGCACCGGCATCGCGCCGCCGCGCGCCAGCATCGCGCCGCGCAGGTCGCTCTCCACGTGGCTGGCCACGGTGTCCATCGACAGCTCGCGCAGCGCGGCGAGGTTGGTCGGCGAGAAGAACGCGTCCAGCGCCGCGGCCGCGGTTTCCGGCACGTAGACCTTGCCCTGCTTCAGGCGCTGGATCAGCTCGCGCGGCGGCAGGTCGATCAGCACGATGTCGCGCGCGCGGTCGAGGAAGGCGTCCGGCACGCGCTCGCGCACCGCGATGCCGGTGATCCGCCGCACCTGGTCGTTGAGGCTTTCGAGGTGCTGCACGTTGAGCGCGGTGTAGACCTCGATGCCGGCGTCGAGCAGCTCGGCGATGTCCTGCCAGCGGCGCTCGTGGCGGCCGCCGGGCAGGTTGGTGTGCGCCAGCTCGTCCACCAGCAGCACCGCCGGCTTGCGCGCCAGCGCGGCGTCGAGGTCGAACTCCTCGAAGTCGCGACCGCGGTACTCCACGTGCCGGCGCGGCAGCACTTCCAGCCCTTCCAGCAACGCCGCGGTCTCCGCGCGGCCGTGGGTCTCGACCAGCCCCACCACCACGTCCACACCCTGCTTCTTCAGCTCGCGCGCGGCCGACAGCATCGCCCAGGTCTTGCCCACGCCGGGAGCGGCGCCGAGGAAGATCTTCAGGCGTCGCCGCCCGTCGTTGGCGACGTCGAGCAGGGCGTCGGCGCGAGCTTCGCGGGTGGCGTCGGTCATGTGCCTACGTTAGCCATGCGCCGGCAGCGCATCCAGCGCCAGGTTGAGTTCGAGCACGTTCACCCGCGGCTCGCCCAGCACGCCGAACTGGCGGCCATGCGTGTGCCGCGCCACCAGCGCCTGCACTTCGGCCGGCGGCAGGCCGCGGGCGCGCGCCACCCGCGCCAGCTGGTACTGCGCCGCCGCCGGGCTGATCTCCGGATCGAGGCCACTGCCGGACGCAGTGACCAGATCCACCGGGATCGGCGCACGATTGCCGGGATCGGCCGCCTGCAACGCGGCGATGCGCTGCTTCGCCGCGTCGGCCAGCGCCGGGTTGGTCGGGCCGAGGTTGGAGCCGTTGGAGGCGGTGCCGTTGTACCCCTGCGGCGCGGTGGCCGACGGCCGGCCCCAGAAGTACTTCGGCGCGGTGAACTGCTGCCCGATCAGCGCGGAACCGACCGGCTTGCCGTCCTTCACGATCACGCTGCCGTTGGCCTGCAGCGGAAAGAACGCCTGCGCCAGTCCGGTGACCGCGAGCGGATAGGCGAGGCCGGTCAGCACGGTCAGCAGGATCAGCAAGGTCAGTGCGGGACGCAAAAGTGGAAGTGTGCGCATGGTGGTGGCCAGTTTTTTTGAGAAGTGCGGCCACGGATGGCCGCCTTTTGATACTCGCGATCATGGATCGATCGCAAAAGAAAAAATCTAAAAACTCCCCTGCAGCATCAGCATGCCGCGCGTGCCGCCCACATTGAGTGTGTCGGCAGCGTTCTGGAAGCTGGCGGTGTGGCGGTAGAAGCGGTCGTTGCTGGCGTGGGTGACCACGCCGAGCAGCGTCCAGTGCGGATTGATCACGTACTTGGCACCCACGCCGACATCGGCGTAGCTGGGGTCGCGCGCGCCGTCGGCGTTCGGCACCGCCAGTTCGGTGCTGTAGAAGGTGTAGCCCAGGTGCAGGGTCAGGCTCCACTGCGGGTTCAGCGGCCAGGCGCCTTCCAGCATCAGATAACTGGTGCCCTTGGAGTTGCCGCGGTAGCCCTGTTCGCGGTCCGCGCCGAAGTAGTCGGTGAGCGCGTAGCTGTATTTCAGCGTCCACAGCTTCCAGCCGAGCGCCACGTTCGCCTCGCCGGTATTGAGCGAGCGCGCCGGCAGGCCGGCGTGGTCGAGGTTGGCGCCGGGGTAGAAGTAGCCGTACAGGCCGGCACGCCACGACCAGTCGGCGTTGATCGAGCGGCCGTAGCTGCCGTACAGGTCGAGCTCCATCGCGCCGCCCGGATAGCTGTGCTCGCTGATGCTGGAGCCCCACACCCCGGCGGCGAAGCCGTTGGCGGCGGCAAGGTCGGCGCCGCCCTGCACCGCCGGCTTGCCCCAGCTCTGGCTGAGGCCGCGGAAGATGTAGTCGGAGGTGAGTTCCAGATTGCCGGTGACGGTGGTGGCCGGTGCGTCGTCCGCGCGCGCTTGTGTCGCGCCAAGCATCGCGGCCAGCCCCAGCGTTGCAACAAAACAGTGCATTCGTGTGTTGAGCATGCTGCCCTCTGGTGAGTTCGTGATGGTCAGATACCGGCGTAACCGCCGAGTACATAGGCTTCGGCATCCGCTGCCTCGTCCGACGATGCACGGGCTGTGCCAGCGCGCACCGACGGCAGCGTGATCGCCACGTCGCACAAGGCGTCGTCGGTCGACACGCGCAGCTCCATGCCCGGATGCGTGTCGTCGGGCAGCGAAAGCGAGAGTTTCAGCGTTTGCATGACAGAGCTCCATGAAGTGGAGTCGTCATCCCGGCGCAGGCCGGGATCCAGGCTCCTCGGTACAACCAAGCAACTGGATTCCGGCCTTCGCCGGAATGACGAGCAAAAGAAATCAGGCCAGTCCGCACAGGACCAGCAGCAGGTCGATCAGCTTGATGCCCAGGAACGGCACCACGATGCCGCCCAGGCCGTAGACCAGCAGGTTGCGCCGCAGCAGCGCGCCGGCGCCCAGCGCGCGGTACTTCACGCCCTTCAGCGCCAGCGGGATCAGGAAGATGATGATCAGCGCGTTGAAGATCACCGCCGACAGGATCGCGCTGCGCGGCGTGGCCAGGTGCATCACGTTGAGCGCGTTCAACGCGGGATAAGTCGTCGCGAACGCGGCCGGGATGATCGCGAAGTACTTGGCGATGTCGTTGGCGATCGAGAACGTGGTGAGCGAGCCGCGGGTGATCAGCATCTGCTTGCCGATCGCCACCACCTCGATCAGCTTGGTCGGGTTGGAATCGAGATCCACCATGTTGCCGGCTTCCTTGGCCGCCTGGGTGCCGGTGTTCATCGCCACCGCCACGTCGGCCTGCGCCAGCGCCGGCGCGTCGTTGGTGCCGTCGCCGCACATCGCCACCAGCCGGTTCTCGGCCTGGATGCCGCGGATCAGCTTGAGCTTGGCTTCCGGCGTGGCCTCGGCGAGGAAGTCGTCGACGCCGGCCTCCGCGGCGATCGCCGCCGCGGTGAGCGGGTTGTCGCCGGTGATCATGATGGTCTTGATGCCCATCCGGCGCATCTCGGCGAAGCGCTCCTTGATGCCGCCCTTGACGATGTCCTTCAGCTCGATCACGCCCAGCGCATTGGCGTCTTCGGCCACGACCAGCGGCGTGGCGCCGCGGCGCGCGATCTCCTCGGCCATCTGCTTCACGCGCGCCGGCAGGTGGCTGCCGATCGCGTCGAGGTATTTCTCCACCGCGTCGAGCGCGCCCTTGCGGATCGCGCGGCCGTCCACGTCCACGCCGCTCATGCGGGTCTGCGCGGTGAACGGCACGAACACCGCATGCCCTTCCTCGAGGTGGCGCTCGCGCAGGCCGAAGCGCTGCTTGGTCAGCACCACCACGCTGCGGCCCTCGGGCGTCTCGTCGGCCAGCGAGGCGAGCTGGGCCGCGTCCGCCAGCGCCTTTTCCTCGATGCCCGGCGCCGGATGGAAGGCCACCGCCTGGCGGTTGCCCAGGGTGATCGTGCCGGTCTTGTCGAGCAGCAGCACATCGACGTCGCCCGCCGCCTCCACCGCGCGGCCGGAGGTGGCGATCACGTTGGCGCGGATCATCCGGTCCATGCCGGCGATGCCGATCGCCGACAGCAGCGCGCCGATGGTGGTGGGGATCAGGCACACCAGCAGGGCCACCAGCACGGTCAGCGTGATCGGGTTGCCGGCGCCGGCGGCCTGCACGCTGTAGATCGAATACGGCAGCAAGGTGGCGCAGGCGAGCAGGAAGATCAGGGTGAACTTCGCCAGCAGGATGGTCAGCGCGATCTCGTTCGGCGTCTTGCGCCGCGAGGCGCCTTCCACCATCGCGATCATGCGGTCGAGGAAGCTCTCGCCCGGATTGCTGGTGATGCGCACCACCAGCCAGTCCGACAGCACGCGGGTGCCGCCGGTGACCGCGCTGCGGTCGCCGCCGGACTCGCGGATCACCGGCGCGGATTCGCCGGTGATCGCGCTCTCGTCCACGCTGGCCGCGCCGGCCACCACCTCGCCGTCGCCGGGGATCTGCTCGCCCGCCTCCACCAGCACGTGGTGGCCGCTGCGCAGCTCGGCGGAGGACACCACGGTGACGGCGGCTTCGCGCTGCGGGCCGGCCAGCTTCTTGGCCACCACGTCCTTGCGCGAGCTGCGCAGCGCGGCGGCCTGCGCCTTGCCGCGCCCTTCCGCCAGCGCCTCGGCGAAGTTCGCGAACAGCAGGGTGAACCACAGCCACAGGCTGACCCAGAAGATGAAGCCGGTGGGCGCCTCGCCGTGGCCAGCGAGCGCCTGCACCCACAGCAGCGTGGTCAGCACGCTGCACACGAACACCACGAACATCACCGGGTTCTTGAACTGCAGCCGCGGCGACAGCTTGCGGAACGCATCGGCCGCGGCGTTGAGGATCAGTTCGCGGTCGAAGCCGCGGACCGTGACGGTATGCGAAGTCATCGAAGTATCCCGAATGGATCAGTGCGCCGACATCAGGTATTCGGCGATGGGGCCCAGCGCCAGCGCCGGCAGGAAGGTCAGCGCGCCGACCACGATCACCACGCAGGCCAGCAGCGTGACGAACAGCGGCGTGTGCGTGGGCAGCGTGCCGGCGGATTCCGGCACGTGCCGCTTGGCGGCCAGCGCCCCGGCCATCGCCAGCATCGCGATCGCCAGCGGGAAGCGCGCCAGGAACATGCACACGCCCAGCAGCACGTTCCAGAACGGCGTGTTCGCGGAGAGCCCGGCGAACGCGCTGCCGTTGTTGTTCGAAGCCGAACTGACCGCGTAGAGGATCTCGCTGAAGCCGTGCGCGCCGGGGTTGGCGATGCCCGCCACGCCCGCCGGCAGCAGCACCGCGATCGCCGTGCAGATCACCACCAGCGCGCACGGCAGCAGCACCGCGAGGCTGGCCATCTTCATCTCGTAGGCCTCGATCTTCTTGCCGAGGTATTCCGGCGTGCGGCCCACCATGAGGCCGGCGATGAATACCGCCACCACGGCGAAGGCCAGCATGCCGTACAGGCCCGAACCCACGCCGCCGAAGATCACCTCGCCCAGCTGCATCAGCCACATCGGGATCAGCCCGCCCAGCGGCGTGAGCGAATCGTGCATCGCGTTCACCGCGCCGCACGAGGCCGCCGTGGTGATCGCGGCGAACAGGCCGCTGGCGGCGATGCCGAAGCGGGTCTCCTTGCCCTCCATGTTGCCGCCGGCCTGCAGCGCGGAAGGCTGCTGGTCCACCAGGTGCTGCGCCACCAGGCCGTGCAGCGCCGGGTTGCCGGCCTGCTCGGCGGCGACCAGGCCCACCGTCAGCGGCACGAAGATCACCAGCATGGTGGCGAGGATCGCCCAGCCCTGGCGCCGGTCGCCGACCATCTGGCCGAACATCACGCACAGCCCGCCGGGGATCAGGAAGATCGCCAGCATCTCGATGAAATTCGAGAACGGCGTGGGGTTTTCGTACGGATGCGCCGAGTTCGCGTTGAAGAAGCCGCCGCCGTTGGTGCCGAGCATCTTGATCGCCACCTGCGAGGCCGCCGGCCCCATCGGCAGGGTCTGCGTGGTGAGCTGCGCCGGTCGGGTTTCCGGATTGCCGGCGGCATCCTTGACGGGATTGCCGGCCGCGTCGGTCACCGGCTGGGCATAGCTGCTGGCCTGCACCACCGGCACGTCCACGTAGGGCTTGAGGTTCTGCACCACGCCCTGCGAGGCCAGCAGCAGCGCGAGCAGCAGCGACAACGGCAGCAGCACGTACAGCACGCTGCGGGTCAGGTCGACCCAGAAATTGCCCAGCGCCGCCGCGCCGCGCCGCACGAAGCCGCGCACCACCGCCACCAGCACCGCGATGCCGGTCGCCGCCGAGAGGAAATTCTGCACCGCCAGCCCCAGCATCTGGGTCAGGTAGCTCATCGTGGATTCGCCGCTGTAGCCCTGCCAGTTGGTGTTGGTGGCAAAACTTATGGACGTGTTCATCGCCGAATCCGGCGCCACGTTGCCGAAGTGCTGCGGGTTCAGCGGCAGCCACAGCTGCACGCGCTGCAGCAGATACACGACCAGCAAACCCAGCACGTTGAACAGCAGCATGGCCAGCGCGTAGCGCTTCCAGCCCATGTCCTCCTCGCCGCGGATGCCGCAGAGGCGGTACAGCACGCGTTCGACGCCGCTGCCGAGGCGCGTCACGCGGTTCGGCGTATCGGCGAACACGAGGGTCATGTAGCTGCCCATCGGCTTGAGCAGCAGCAACAGCACGACCAGGTACAGGCCGACCTGGATGACATCGTTGGCGGTCATTCAAACCACTCCGGCTTGAGCAGGGCCACGCACAGGTAAACGATCAGCAACACCGCGATGACGGCGGCGATGGCGTAGGCGATATGCATGCAGACACTCCCGCAATGCGATGCGAGTGAGATGGGGGAACGGAGGCGCGGGCTAGCGGCGCGGCCCCAGCCGGTCGCAGACCAGCAGGAAGCCGAGCACCGCCGCGCTCAGCACGAACAGGAACAGCAGGTAGAGCAGGTCCATCGGCGTCGACTCATGGAAACGACGCCGCGCACTGTAGGCAGCGCCGCATAACAAAGGGGTAGCGATCAGCGGCCGGTGCATATAGAACGCGTAAATTCTTTGCGCCCGGAGGTTCGCCGCTGCCCGGCGCCTGCGGCCCGCTCAAACCATGGCGCGCAGCGAACCCTCGCCGCCGGTCGGCAGGAAACGGCGCAACGGCAAGCCCGTCGCACCGGCCAGCGGCAGGCTGCCTCTATAATCCGGGAACCTGCCGACAGCCCGCCCATGAACTCGATCCCTGCCGACGCCCTCCGCCCCGCCGACTTCGCCGCCGTGCGCGCGCTCGCCGACGCCGACATGCGCAGCATCGACGCGCTGATCCGCGCGCGGCTCGCCTCCGACGTGGTGCTGATCAACCAGATCGCCGAGCACATCATCGCCGGCGGCGGCAAGCGGCTGCGGCCGATGCTGCACGCGCTGGCCGCGCGCGCGGCGGGCTACCGCGGCGACGCGCACGTCAAGCTCGCCGCGGTGATCGAGTTCATCCACACCTCCACCCTGCTGCACGACGACGTGGTGGACGAATCCGGCCTGCGCCGCGGCCGCCAGACCGCCAACGCGCTGTGGGGCAATGCCGCCAGCGTGCTGGTGGGCGACTTCCTCTATTCGCGCTCGTTCCAGCTGATGGTGGAACTGGACGACATGCGCGTGATGCGCATCCTCGCCGACACCACCAACACCATCGCCGAGGGCGAGGTGCTGCAGCTGCTCAACATCGGCAACGCCGACGTGGACGAGGCTGCCTACCTCGCGGTGATCGAGCGCAAGACCGCGGTGCTGTTCGCCGCCGCCACCGAACTGGGCGGCCTGCTCGGCGGCCTGCCCGCGGAACAGGTTTCCGCGCTGCGCCGCTACGGCATGGAGCTGGGCTACGCGTTCCAGATCGCCGACGACCTGCTCGACTACACCAGCGACGCCGACACCCTGGGCAAGAACATCGGCGACGACCTCGCCGAAGGCAAGCCCACCCTGCCGCTGATCTACGCGCTGCAGAGCGCCACGCCGGAACAGGCCGCCTCGCTGCGCCACGCGATCGAGCACGGCGGACTGGATTCGCTGGACCGCATCGTCGCCGCGATCCGCGACTCCGGCGCGCTGGAACGCACGCAGGCGCGCGCCGAAGCGCACGCCGCCGCCGCGCACGATGCGCTCGCCGCACTGCCCGCATCAAAGTACCGCGACGCGCTGGCCACGCTGGCCGACTACTCCGTGCAGCGCAGCTACTGAGAGCCTGGTTCATGCCATCGCATGGCCCGCTCTGCTCCCTCCCCTTCAAGGGGAGGGCCGGGGTGGGGATGGGTTCCACCTGGCGCAGCCCATCCACACCATCCCCACCCGAACCCTCCCCTTGAAGGGGAGGACCTTAGAAGCAGGTTCTGGCCACTGCCATGACGACTCCCAGCAACGCACGCCCCGCCGACGCCGACGCGCCTGAGGAAACCCTGTACCAAGGCCGCTGGCTCAGCCTGCGCCGGCGTGGCCGCTGGGAATACGCCGAACGCAACAACCCCGGCGGCGCCGCCATCATCATCGCGGTGACGCCCGACGACCGCGTGCTGTTCGTGGAGCAGTACCGCGTGGCGATCCAGGCCCGCACCATCGAGATGCCCGCGGGCCTGATCGGCGACCTCGCCGGGCAGGAGGACGAGAACATGCTGCTGGCCGCGCAGCGCGAGCTGGAAGAGGAAACCGGCTGGCGCTCCGACCGCATCGTCTTCCTGCACCAGGGCCCGTCCTCGGCCGGCATGAGCACCGAGATGATCGCCTACGTGCGCGCGTTCGACCTCGTGAAGGTGGGTGCGGGCGGCGGCGACGCCAGCGAGAACATCGTGGTGCACGAGGTGCCGCGCCGGCAGGCCGGCGCGTGGTTGTTCGCGCGGGCGGCGGAGGGGTATTCGATCGACCCCAAGTTGTTCGCGGGGTTGTGGTTGCTGGAGCACGCTCCCGCTGCTTGAACGTCTTGCTCCCTCTCCCCTCCGGGACGCGGGGAAGGGCCATGGATGGCCCTGCTTTGAGGAGCGAGGAAGAGGGCTGGGGTGAGGGGCGGGTGCTCGCGACAAGCTTTCGGTTCCGCACCTTGGCTCGCCTGCGGCGGGCTTTCGCTCGGGCGCTTACGCCAGCGACAAAGCGGTTTCGGTCGCCTGCCGGCGCCCGAGCCACCTTTCTTTGCTGGCCCAAAGAAAGGTGGCCCAAAGAAATGGCCTGTTCAATCCGCCGACCCTACAAGCCCGCCGTGCCGAAGGCATTGGACCAACGCTCGTCGACACGTCGCCCTACAGCGGCCACCCCGCGACGTATCTGGAAACTGAGGGACAAAACTTCGCAGCGCTTCGTCTCGCCTCGCGCTGTATCCCCCTCCCCTGCATGCAGGGGAGGGTTGGGGTGGGGTGCTGTTGCTTCTGCGCGCTGGGAGCGCGCTGCTTTTCCCGGGGCCCCTCGGCGACGGTGAGGCGGGGACGACAAGGCCGCGCAGCGGGCGAGCCCATGGAGGGGCTCGCCTTTTCGACCGGGCAGGAAGCCCGGCCGAAAAGCCCGGCCACGCCTCACGGACTTTCCGTCCATGGATGGACGGAAAGCGTCGCCGCGGGGTGCCCTTTCTCTTTGGCTACTTTCTCTTTGGGCACGCAAAGAGAAAGTAGCTCGGGCGCCGGCAGGCGCCCGAAACCGCTCTGAAACTTGCGTAAGCGCGAGAGCAAAAGCCCCCAGTCAGGCGAGGGGCGTGACCGCGCTCACCCCAGCACCTTCAGCGCAGCGTCGTAATTCGGCTCATGCGTGATTTCATCCACCAACTCCGCATGGATCACCTTGTCGTGCGCATCCAGCACCACCACCGCGCGGGCGGCGAGGCCCGCCAGCGGGCCGTCGGCGATCGCCACGCCGTAGTCGCGCAGGAATTCGCGGCCGCGCATCAGCGACAGCGTCTGCACGTTCTTGATGCCCTCGGCGCCGCAGAAGCGGCCCTGCGCGAACGGCAGGTCGGCGGAGATGCACAGGACCACGGTGTCCTTGAGCGTGGTCGCCAGCTCGTTGAAGCGGCGCACCGAGGCCGCGCACACGCCGGTGTCGATGCTGGGGAAGATGTTCAGCACCTTGCGCTTGCCGGCGAAGCTGGCCAGTGTGGCCTCGGACAGGTCGCCGCCGACCAGATGGAACGCCGGCGCCTGGCTGCCGACCGCGGGAAAGCTGCCGTCGACGCGCACCGGCTTGCCCTGGAAATGGACTGTGGACATCGCGAATCTCCTTGCTTGGGAACCTGATACGTTCGGGGCGCCCGGCGCCGATTACAAGTAGAACATCGTCTTGGCGAGGAACACGATGGCCGCCATCAGGCTGAGCACGATGCGATGCGTGTAGCGGAAACGGCAGGCGTTCATGCGGCCGTGCGCGCCGGCCCACACCGCGTTGACGAACACGCCGAGCACGCCGAAGGCCAGGATCGCCTTGGCCAGCAGGAACCAGCCGAAGCGCGTGCTGCCGAGGCACTGCAGGCCGTTGCAGCGCAGGTCGAACAGCGCGAAGCCGGAGAGGAACAGCAGCAGCACGACGACGGGCATGAAGCGGCGCACGCGCGCCATCACCGCCGTCTCGATCCGCCCCATGGTGGCGATGTCGATGACCTTGTGCAGGCCTTCGAGCACGAACACCTCGAACGCCGCCGCGCCCACGAACACGATCGCGCAGGCGAGGTGCAGCAGCACGATCCACGGGTAATACGGCGCCAGCATGTCGGTCATGGCCGTCTCCTCAACCCGGCTTGCCGTCCGCGCGCGGCGTGAGGTAGATCCACGCCGAACGCAGCACCCACGGCAGGAAGGCCGCGAGCCAGCCCGCGCCGGCGATCACCAGCCACAGGTAGCGGTCCGCCTCCAGCTCGGCGCAGATGCGCACCAGCGCCACCGCCTGCAGCAGCACGAAGCACAGCCACGGCACCGGATGCATCTGCAGCGGCCGGCCGGAGTGGCCATGGGTGACGCGGGTCACCATCGCCACCAGCATCGAGCCGAAGAAGCCGATCGCCAGCGCATGCAGCGGCGCCAGCCCCAGCACCGCCTTGCCGCTGGCGAGCAGCACGAAGTCCTGCACGCAGAACAGCACGAAGGCGATCGGCAGCCACGCGAACGCGATATGCAGCACGCCGAGCAGGCCCGGCCGCAGGCAGCGCCACGGCTGCCACATCAGCCAGTGCGCGGCGAACACCGCAGCCAGCGGCAGGTCGGTGAGCCACCGCCATTGCGCCAGCCCGCGCCAGTCGAGAAACACGTGTGCCAGCAGCAGCGCCCACACTACCGGCAGGCTCCAGTCCGGCCGCCACATCGTGTAGCCGGCCACCATGTTCTTGCTGAAGAACGGCAGCATGCGATGGCAGACGCTGAAATACACCGGCAGCAGGAAGCCGAAGGTGCCCAGCTTCACCGCCAGCCACGGCACGTCGGGCGACACGCCGGGTACCAGCAGCCAGGCGAGGAACAGCGCCAGCCCCAGCGTGCCCACGCCGAACGCGGCGAGGCAGGACCAGCCGTGCTGGTTGCGGTCGGCCGCCTTCGCCAGCACGCCGGCCAGCGTGGCCACGCCCAGCAGATACGCCGCCAGCATCAGTGCGAGGCCCAGCTTGAGCACGGCCGGCAGGCCCAGCAGCCCCACGTTGCCCAGGATGTAGCCGCCCAGCACGCCGCCAGCCACCGGCAGGAACCGCCGCGGCGGCACCAGCGGCCCGTTCATCCAGCGCGGGAAGGTGGTCATCAGGAAGCCGAACATGAACAGCGGGAACAGGCCGTACTGGATCAGCATGGCGTGCCCGAACACCGGCGGAATCGTGGGCTGCGGCCACGCCGCCCAGCCGAAGCGCAGCGAGGCCAGCTCCAGCGTCCACCAGGTCATGGTGAGCAGCACCGCGACGGTGCCGGCGAGGAACAGCGGGCGATGCGGCGCGGCCGCGAGCAGCGCGGCCGGATCGTTGACGACGGGAGTGGTCGATGCGTCCATGGGAACCTGACGATGATAATCGTTCCCATGTTGGCAGGGCACCGATGGATCAGCCCTGACCTGGATCAGCCGCCCCATTCACCCGTAGGTCGGGCTTCAGCCCGACTCGGACGGTTTCGTCGGGATGAAGCCCGACCTACTCCGGCAGCAGGCTGGCGCCCAGCTCGCGCAGCGCGTCGGGCTTGAGCAGCACCAGTTCGCGCCCTTCCAGCGCGATGAGACCCTGGCTGCGGAAGCGCCCCAGCACCCGGCTCACCGTCTCCGCGGCCAGCCGCAGGTAGTTCGCGATGTCGCCGCGCGACATGCTGAGGTGGAAGCGCGTGCCCGAGTAGCCGCGCGCCGCGTAGCGGTTGGAGAGGTCGACCAGGAACGCGGCCATGCGCTCGTCCGCGCTGTGGTCGCCGGCCAGCAGCGACACCGCGCCCAGCTCCTTGCTGATCAGCCGGAACAGGTGCTGCTGCACCGCCGGCTGGCGCGCCGCCAGCGCGCTCATCGCGGGGAACGAGAAGCGGCAGAACTGGGTGTCTTCCAGCGCCACCGCGTCGCAGGGGAAATGCTCGGGGTAGATCGCGTTCAGCCCCACCACCTCGCCGGGCAGGTAGAAGCCCAGCACCTGCTCGTTGCCGTCGCGGTCGAACAGCCGCGTCTTCACCGAGCCCATGCGCACCGCGTAGATCGCGCGGAACGGATCGCCGGTGCGGAACACGTGCTCGCCCGCGCGGAACGGCCCCACGTGCTCGACGAGGCAATGCAGCTCGACCAGCTCCTGCTTGCCGTAGCCCACCGCGACGCAGGCCTCGGAGAAGGCGCAACTGGTGCAGAAGCGGGTTTCGTCGCCGTCGTCGGTGATCGGCTGGGGCGCCCTGCGCAAACATCCGGTCATGAGGTTGGGGGGCATGGCGGCTCGCACCGTATCACACGGCTTGTGGCGGGATGGCACATGATATCAAGCGAACCGGCGGGCGCGAATTCCTGCGACGACACGCCACCGGTCCGGCGGGCCGGCATGGGCCGCCGCTACTTCTCCACGAACGCGCGCTCGATCACGTAGTCGCCCGGCTCGCGGGTGCGCGGCGAGGCCTGGAAACCGCGGCCGTCGAGCAGCGCGCAGAGGTCGTCGAGCATGGCCGGGCTGCCGCACAGCATCACGCGGTCGGTGGCGGGGTTGAGCGGCGGCAGGCCGGTGACTTCGCTCATCATGCCGTCGGCGATCGCGTCGGTGATGCGGCCGCGGTTGCGGAACGGCTCGCGCGTCACGGTGGGGTAGTAGATCAGCTTCTCGCGCACCAGTTCGCCGAGGTACTCGTGCTGCGGCAGCTCGTGTTCGAGGTAGTGCGCGTAGGCGAGGTCGTCGACGTGGCGCACGCCGTGGGCCAGCACGATCTTCTCGTAGCGCTCGTAGGTGTCCGGGTCGCGGACGATGCTCATGAACGGCGCGAGGCCAGTGCCGGTGCCGAGCAGGTAGAGGTGCTTGCCGGGCTTCAGGTCGGTGAGCACCAGGGTGCCGGTGGGCTTGCGCGTCACCATCAGCGGATCGCCGGGCTGGAGGTGCTGCAGGCGCGAGGTGAGCGGGCCGTTCGGCACCTTGATCGAGAAGAACTCCAGGTGCTCCTCCCAGCTCGCGCTGGCGATCGAGTAGGCGCGCATCAGCGGACGGCCGTCCACTTCCATGCCGATCATCACGAACTGCCCGCTGTCGAAGCGGAACGCGGGATCGCGCGTGGTGCGGAAGGAGAACAGGGTGTCGTTCCAGTGCTGCACGTCGATCACGTGCTCGGTTGCCATCGCTACCATGGGTCGTCTCGGGATGCTGCCGTGGAAATGCCCGCCGCCGGCATGCGGCAGCGAAACTCGCGTGGAAGGGCGGAGGCCGGTGAACCTGGCGAGCGCCGCGCGGGGAAGCGGCGCGGCCATTTTACGCGATCCGGGCGCCATCCGCGCCCCGGATACGGGACAATGGCGGCCTGATGACCGCTGTTGCCCCCCGCACCGAACCCGAAGCCTGGCGCCTGTCCGTCGCCCCGATGATGGACTGGACGGATCGGCATTGCCGGTTCTTCCACCGCCTGCTCTCCCCGCACGCACGGCTGTACACCGAGATGGTGACCAGCGCGGCACTGGTGCGCGGCAGGCAGCTGCGCCTGCTCGAACACAGCCACGAGGAACACCCGGTGGCGCTGCAGCTGGGCGGCAGCGAGCCGGCCGAGCTGGCCGCGGCGGCGCGGCTGGGCGCCGCGGCGGGCTACGACGAGATCAACCTCAACGTGGGCTGCCCCTCCGACCGCGTGCAGTCGGGCCGCTTCGGCGCCTGCCTGATGTACGAACCCGCGCTGGTGGCCGACTGTGTCAAGGCGATGCGCGATGCGGTGAGCGTGCCGGTGACGGTGAAGTGCCGCATCGGCGTGGACGAGCAGGATGACTACGCCGACCTGCAGCACTTCACCGAAACCATGCTGGCCGCCGGCGTCGAGGTGCTGGTGGTGCACGCGCGCAAGGCCTGGCTGAAGGGCCTGTCGCCGAAGGAAAACCGCGAGATCCCGCCGCTGGACTACCCGCGCGTGCACCGGCTGAAGCGCGAGTTCCCGCAGCTGGTGGTGGTCATCAACGGCGGCCTCGCCACGGTGGAACAGGTGCAGGCGCAGCTGGCCGAGCTGGATGGCGTGATGCTGGGCCGCGCCGCCTATCACGACCCGTACCTGCTGGCCCGGCTCGAACACGCGCTGTACGGCACGCCGCTGCCCGGCCGCGAGGAGGTGCTGCGCCGCCTGCGTCCCTACGTCGAGGCCGAGCTGAAACGCGGCACCGCGCTCAAGCACATCACCCGCCACCTGCTCGGCCTGTATCAGGGCGAGCCGGGCGCGCGCGGCTTCCGCCGTGTGCTCAGCGAAGGCGCGCACCTGCCCGGCGCGGGCTGGGCGCTGATCGAGCAAGCCTTGGCCCCCTTGGCGGCGGCCGCGTGACAGCGGCCGCCCGTCCGGTCACTATTCAGCCCGGCTTGCCCAAACTGAACGGCCAGAGATCGATCGTGGTCGAAGCATCGACATGAAGGCGTACCGAACCATCCTGCTGTTCCTGCCGCTGGCGCTGGGCGCGAGCCCGGCGGCGGCGGCGCAGGCCAAATCCGCCGACCTCAGCCTCGGCGAGGCCGTGACCCGCGCCCAGCAGGAAACCAACGGCCAGGTGCTGTCGGCCGAATCGCGGCGCTGGGATCGCCGCACCGAGTACCGCATCAAGGTGCTCACCCCGCAGGGCCACGTGCAGGTGATGACGATCCCCGCCAGCGGCAGCGAAAATATCCGGCCAACCACCCCGTCAACCCGCAACCCGCCCGCCCGGCGTGCCGGCGGCAAGGAGAAACACTGATGCGCATCCTCTTGGTGGAAGACGAGGCCCCGCTGCGCGAGACGCTGGCGGCGCGACTGAAGCGCGACGGCTTCGCCGTCGACGCGGCGCAGGACGGCGAGGAAGCGCTGTACCTCGGCCGCGAGGTGCCGTTCGACCTCGCCATCATCGACCTGGGCCTGCCCAAGATGTCCGGCATGGATCTGATCAAGGCGCTGCGCGAGCACGGCCAGCGCTACCCGGTGCTGATCCTCACTGCGCGCGGCGGCTGGCAGGACAAGGTGGAGGGCCTCAAGCAGGGCGCCGACGACTACCTGGTCAAGCCGTTCCACGTCGAGGAACTCTTGGCGCGCATCAACGCGCTGGTGCGCCGCGCCAGCGGCTGGTCCAAGCCGGTGCTGGCCTGCGGCCCGATCAAGCTGGACACCACCGCGCAGACGGTGACGGTGGAAGGCAAGGTCGTCGACCTCACCAGCTACGAATACAAGGTGCTGGAATACCTGATGCTGCACGCCGGCGAGCTGGTCTCCAAGGCCGACCTCACCGAGCACATCTACCAGCAGGACTTCGACCGCGACTCCAACGTGCTGGAAGTCTTCATCGGCCGCCTGCGCCGCAAGCTGGATCCGGAAGGCGCTCTCAAGCCCATCGAGACCGTGCGTGGACGTGGATACCGCTTTGCCATCCCCCGCTCCGACGGCGACGACGAGTGAGCCTGCACCGCGCCGCCCGCTGTCGCTGGCGGCGCGCTCGGCCATCACCACCGGCTTCGTGCTGGCCGCCTTCCTCGGCCTGGTCGGCGTGGTCATGGCCGTGGCCAAGAAACAGAGCGCGCTGAACAGCCTGCAGGACCGGCTGCACGACGCCGCGATCACCGACATCATCACCCACACCGACGCCAACCGCGACGGCCGCCTGCTGCCGCCCGATTCGCCGCCGCAGAAGTTCTCCCAGCCCGGCTCCGGCCTGTACGCGGTGATCCTGGGGCCGAACGGCTACCACTGGGAGTCGACCTCGGCGATCGGCCACGACTTCCGCTTCCTCAAGCCCCTGCCGGTGGGCGAACGCCGGTTCGTCGGCCCGGTCGACACGCGCATGGGGCGGCTCTACTACTACGCGCTCGGCGTGGCCTTCGACTACCCGGGCCGCAAATCCACGCCCGCCACCATCATGGTGGCGCAGACCGAGCAGCAGCTCGAAGGCGAGAACGCGGTGTACCGGCGCACGCTGGCGCTGTGGCTGTCGGTGCTGGGCGTGATGCTGATCGTGCTGCAGCTGCTGCTGCTGCGCTGGAGCCTCACCCCGCTGCGCAAGGTGGCCAGCGACATGAGCCGGGTCGAGCGCGGCGACAGCGACCACCTGGACAGCCAGTACCCGCTGGAGCTGACCGGCCTCACCGAGCGCATCAACGCCTTCATCGACAGCGAGCGCGAGCAGCGCACGCGCTACCGCCACACCCTCGCCGACCTCGCGCACAGCCTGAAAACGCCGCTGGCGGTGATCCGCTCGCAGCTGGAGTCGGCCAGCGACGAATCCACCCGCCGCGGCGTGCTCGACCAGGTGCGCCGCATGGACGAGCTGGTCGCCTACCAGCTCGCGCGCGCCGCCACCTCCGGCCGGCAGACCTTCGCCGCCGCGGTGCCGATCGCCAGCCACGCCGAGGACCTGGTGCAAAGCCTGGAAAAGGTCTACGCCGCGAAGAACGTGCTGTGCGAATTCGACATCGAGGACGGCGCCTCCTTCCACGGCGAGCTGAACGACCTGCTCGAACTGATGGGCAACCTGCTGGAGAACGCGTTCAAGTGGACGCGCCACCACGTGCTGCTGGTGGTGCAGAAGCAGCCGCAACCCGGCCGCGCCCGCCCCGGCCTGCTGCTCAGCGTGGAAGACGACGGCCCCGGCATCGCCGCGGACCAGATCGAGAAGGTGTTGCAGCGCGGCGTGCGCGGCGACGAGCGCGTGCAAGGCCACGGCATCGGCCTGTCCATCGTGCAGGACATCGTGCGCGCCTACCGCGGCGAGCTGGTGGTGGATCGTTCCCCCGACTTCGGCGGCGCCCGCTTCAGCGTGAGATTGCCGCCCGAGTAGGAGCGCACCCTGTGCGCGAATGCTCTGGCTTCGATCAAGCGCCAGAGCATTCGCGCACAGGGTGCGCTCCTACTGGATCGAGCCAGGCAGCAGCGACTGCCAACCCAGCCCGGCCGGGCGCGCGCTGGTGGGCGCGGAGATGCGGCCGCCGCGTTCGCTGCCGCCGCTCGCGCCGCCGCGGCTGTCGGCGTCGCTGCCGTCCGCGGCGTCCGCATCGGCGTTGTGCCGGGACGAGGGGCAGTCGCGGTTGAGCCCCAGCGCATCCCCGCCGCTGCCGCTGGCGGCATCGCGGGAACCGCTGTCGGTCGCGCTGTGGCTGCTCGCGGTGATGTCGCGGGCATCCATGTCCGCCGCCACGGCGCTGCCGATGCCGGCCAGGCCAAGCAGGCAGCCCATCATCCAGTGTCTGGCACTCATGGCATGCAACCCCTTGATCCACAAGCTAAGGCTGCGGATCGTCGCAGAAACGTGCAGGTGGCGCCAGTGCCTCGCCGCGCCGCGCCCGGCTAGAATCCGCCGGATGCGTCCGAACCTCCCTTCCCTCGCCGGGCACCGCGCCTGATGCAAGCCGCCGAACTGCTGGCCGAACTGGCCGCGGGCGCCCCGCTTTCCGGCGTCGAACTGGCCGCCCGCGCCGGCGTGACCCGCGCCGCGGTGTGGAAGCAGATCGAGGCGCTGCGCACGCGCGGCGTGCCGGTGGAAGCCGGCGGCACCAGCGGCTACCGCCTGCCATGGCCGATCCAGCTGCTGGATGCCGCGCGCATCCGCGCCGCCCTGCCCGCCGCCGTCGCCAGGCGACTGGGCGCGCTGGAAGTGCACTGGGAACTCGATTCCACCTCCAGCGAACTGCTGCGCCGCGGCGCCGCGGCGCCGGACCTCGCCGTGCTGCTGGCCGAGACGCAGAGCGCCGGCCGTGGCCGCCGCGGCCGCCACTGGCTGTCGCCGCCGGGGCTGAACATTTACCTGTCCTGCCTCAAGCGTTTCGACACCGGCTTCGCCGCGCTGTCCGGCTTGTCGCTGGCGATCGGCGTGATCGTGCTGCGCACGCTGGAGACGCTGGGCATCGCCGGCGCCGGCCTGAAATGGCCGAACGACGTGCTGGCCGCCGCGCCCGGCGGCGCGTCCGGCAAGCTCGCCGGCATCCTGGTCGAGCTCAGCGGCGAATACCAGGGGCCGTGCGCGGCGGTGATCGGCATCGGCCTCAACCTGCGGCTCACCGACGCGCTGCGCGCGCAGGCCGGCCAGCCGGCCAGCGACCTCGCCACGCTGGCCGGCGGCACGCCGCCGGACCGCAACCGCGTGGCCGCCGCGCTGATCGCCGCACTGGCCGAAGGCCTGCGCCAGTTCGAGCGCGAGGGCTTCGCCGCCTTCGCCGACGAATACGCCCGCCACGACCTGCTGCGCGATCGGCCGCTGCGGCTCAGCGGCGCCGGCGGCGAACGCGACGGCATCGGCGCCGGCGTGGACGCCCGCGGCGCCCTGCTGCTGCGCCTGCCCGATGGCGAGCTGCAGCGCGTCGACAGCGCCGACGTCACGGTGCGCCGCGCATGAGGCGGCTGCTGCTGGACCTGGGCAACACCCGGCTGAAATGGGCGCTGCACGACGGTGACGACTGGCACGCCAGCGGCGCCGTGGCGTGGGACGAGCCCGTGGCAGACGTGCTGGCCGCGGCTTGGGCGGAACAGGCGCCACCGCCGGCCGTGTTCGGCGCCTCGGTGGTCGACGCGCCGCGCGAGGCGCTGGTCGCCGCCAGCGTCGCCGCCGCGTTCGGCCGCGAACCGCGCTGGCTGCGCACGCCCTCCGAAGCCTGCGGCGTGCGCAACGCCTACGCCGAGCCGCAGCGGCTGGGCGTGGACCGCTTCCTCGCGATGGTCGCCGCCCGCGCCGACGGCCTCGCACCCTGCGTGCTGGCCGGCGTGGGCACCGCGCTCACGCTGGATGCGCTGGCCGCCGACGGCCGCCACCTCGGCGGCCTGATCGCGCCGGGGCCGCGGCTGATGCAGCAGTCCCTGCTCGGCGCCACCGCGCAGGTGCGCCCCGCGCAGGCGGGCACGGTCGTCGAGGCGGCGGACAACACCGCCGACGCGGTGGCCTCCGGCTGCTGGCTGGCGGCGGCGGCGCTGATCGAACGCTTCGCCACGCACATGGCGCCAACGCTGGGCGGCACGCCCGTGCTGCGCCTCGGCGGCGGCGACGCGGAAGCGCTGCTGCCCCTGCTCGCCGCGCCGGCGCAACTCGCCCACGACAGCGTGCTGCACGGTTTGGCGGTGTGGGCCGCGACACCATGAGCACCGGCGCGTTGCAGCACGCTGGCTCGCCACTGATGCGAATGACGAGGGCTTGATGTTCCTGCGACTGCTGTTCGTGCTGCTGGTCATGCTCAACATCGTGGCCGGCGCCTGGCTGCTGCTCGGCCAGCCGTATGCGCACGTGCCGCCGGCCACCGATCCGGGCGTGCCGGAACTGCGCCTGCTCTCCGAGCTGCCCGCGCCTGCCGCCACGGTCGCACATGCGGCCAGCGTCGCCGTGCCCGCCCCCGCGCCCGTCGCGGCCAACGCACCGGCGCCCGCCGCACCGCGCTGCCTCACCCTGGGGCCGTTCGCCACGCCGCACGACCTGCAGCAGGCGCGCAATGCGCTGGCGCCGCTCACCCGGCGCATGCGCTCGCGCCAGGAGCAGGTCGCCCAGTCGCACAGCTGGTGGGTCTACCTGCCCGCGCCGGGCAGCCGCGCGCAAGCGCTGGCGCTGACCCGCCAGCTCGCCGCGCGCGGCATCCAGGATTACTTCGTGGTCAGCGGCGGCGACCAGCCCAACACGATCTCGCTGGGCCTGTTCAAGGACCAGGACAACGCGCGCAAACGCCGCGCCGACGTGACCGCCGCCGGCTTCCCCGCCCGCGTCACCGAACGCACCGAGAGCACGCCGCAATACTGGCTCGACCTGGTCGCCGACCGCAGCGGCTTCGACTGGCGCAGCCACATCCACGCCGACGGCGTGGGCTCGCACAGCACCAGCTGTTTCTGAGAGCCTGTTAGAATCCCGCTCCACGCCGGCATAGCTCAGTTGGTAGAGCAACTGATTTGTAATCAGTAGGTCGCGGGTTCGATTCCTGCTGCCGGCACCACGAATCAACAACTTGCTGGACGAGAACAGTACCAGACGATCCACTTTCTCGAATCTGTTCCACTATTCGGCCACTTCGGCCCGACTTGGCGACCTTTGTAGCGAGCCGAGCCTAGACTCCGCGCCACACCCACCCCGCTCAGCACGTCGTGCCCGCGACGAGACTCACGTTGCCGCAGCAAGCCCTTGCGAAGTTTGGAAAAGTCGATGCGTTTCATGAGTCGGCGCTTGATAAAATTCGTACCCTGCTTCGGAGGCTGTAGGCAGGTAGCCGGCCCACGGCCTTGAATATCGCGCCGTTCCGTCCACCCAGGTCTAAAAACCTCCACCCCACGCTCACCGACGGCCACAGCGCTGTCGCCGGCCGGCGCGTCAACGTTGTCATCCTGTTTACGACCTGCGTGGCTTTTCCGACTGGATGCGGATGGTAGGACTAGTGGTCAACCCGTGAGCCAGGAGCGTAACGCTTTTGTTCTGGACGCATTGCACGATACGCTGGCCCGTTCCAACGAATTGGCGGCGCTGATCGGCGCCGCGTGAGAGTCCTCCCTCGCCTTATCCGACGTACGGCCCCGCGCCGCCCCTACTCACCGGGATCCGCTCCACCATCCAGGCGACTGCGTACCGATGCGTCGAGCTTACCCAGCCGAACGAACTGCGTCAGCACCGGATGCGGCACGCGGCGCATGAACGGGAAGATACGCGGGCACACGTACAAGTCCTCGATCCGCTGCTCGACGGCAGACCCCGCGGGCCACTTCAATAGCTCGAGCAGTCGCGCCGCATGGGTCTCCAGGAACGCGTGTCGACGTGCGATCTTCGCTAACTGGCCCGTCGTCGGCGTTTTCCCGAAGACCTCTTCCCGAAGACGCCGCATGTCCTTGATGCAAAACGCCGGCTTGTTGTACTTGCACTCGACCATGAACCACCGGTTGTCCTCCGGGCGGTAGGCCAACACGTCGAAATCGCCGACATCCTCGAAGCCTTCTTGCGGGAACCGCCGGTGGAAATCGACGCCGTGCTCGAAGTACGTCAGATGCCGGCCAAGCACCTCCACGGCGCGCACTTCCAGATCATCTTCAATATGCTTCTTGATCGAGGCGGCGACCTCTTCGATCTGGGGATACCCAAAGTCGGCCGGCGGGTAGCCGTCCGAAAAAGTGCCATTCCAGATGCCGAAGGCGCGATGCGCCGCCGCCGCCCCCCACAACAGTCTGTCCTGCCCGATGCGCAGCACCGGACGAATGCCGTAGCGGTGCACGCGCTTGCGGTGCTCCCAGATAGGCACATCATCTTCCTCGAGCCCGCGAGCTGCCAGCACGCATACCCTGCCCGCGTCCAAGGTCAGAAAGTCCAATGCTGCCTCTACTTCAGCCGGCGTTATGGGTAGCGGCATATGCGCGACGAGCGTGGCCAGCACATCCTCCTTTGAGCCTTCGTACGACCACGCCAGCGGCACCACCCCTTCCTTGGCACTCACCCACCGGCCCAGAACCGCCAACACGGGCAATAGGGTGGCCAGGGAAAAACCGACACTGTTCACGAAAGCTGTGTTGAGCCGTTGCCGCTGCGCCTCGTCCATCGACGTGACGCGGTCTTCGTCAACGTCGCACTCCAGTAGCTCGTTCGCAGCTTCTTGCTGGTATGCCTGATCATCGTCGCCTTCGTAGAAGACTTCGGGGATGAATTCGTTATCCACGTCGACGCCGCCAACTTCCAGTTCGTTATGCAGGGTGTCGCTTGCCCCATACAGCACCAGCAACCAATCCGCCTGCGCTACCAAGGTTTGCCACTCATCAACGCTGGGCACCCTGCCCCCCGATACGCCCCGGCTATACGCAAGCTCCAGCAGGTAGCGAACATTCCGGGTCGTCCGGATGAACTCTTCGTGCGCCTTGGCCTGTTGCTCGGTGCGATCGAAGTCGACTTCGTGCGTCAGGCTCATGCGAAGCCGCGTGCTCTCGCGGTCGTATTCGGCGACCAGGTGATCGAACTGTTCGACCGCAAGGCGAACGAGGGCCTGCCGATCAAACTTGCGGACGTGTTCGTGCACCAATGCCCGATAGCGATCGCGAATCTTGTCGATCACCGCCTTGGCCGGCTTGAGTTCGTAGCGACCCGGTGCGATGCCTTGGGCTTGGAACTCCATCGCCAGATCACGCCGCGCCAGCTTGAAATGCTCCAGATCGGGCGAAATTGGATCGGGGTGATCGGGTACATCGACCGTTCGCTCTCTGTGCGAGAGGGTGAAGCGCGGCTTTCGGTTCGCCGTGGCCGCCACCCCTCGCAGCACCTGCTCGTCCAGCGGCATCGCCATCACCGCGCATGCGCCCCGGAGCCACTCACCGGCGCAGAAGGCCTCGAATCGGGCATCCGAGGCATCCTCCAGGTCCGCGGCGACCCGAGACAAGTCGACCTCGACTTCAAGCACCAACGAGTCGGCGCTGCGTTCGCGGATCTTCCATGCGGAAAGTAGCGGCTCGGCCGAGGGCTCACCGCCGCTCTCATCTGGCAAGCGGTCCAGGTTAGCGCAGCAATGGGTCACAACTCGCTGGTGCGCGAACAGGTTTGCGGGGAACAACTCCGCGCGCTCATTCCACGCGTCCGCCACGCAGTGGATGAACAACTCCAACAAACTGCCGTGCCGCACCTCTAAGGCTTGCGCGTCGACATCGAGCATGAAGTGCAAGGTGGGCTCGACCCCGTCGGCGCACCACGACAGCCGCGGGCGGCCGCGATGTGTCAGCTGGCGCAATGTCTTTTCGGTGGGCTTCACCGACCACGTGGTCGGGTCGTCATCAGGAAACCGGCGCGGCGCCGACGCCCAGAATTTTCGTAGTTCTTCAAACCGATAATTGGATCCGCCGTGCGGGTCGAGCATGATCATGGTTGGGCGGATCGCGCCGCCGATAAGCACGCCGTGTGAGTGTCGATACGCAGCGAAGTGATCCATGGGGCCGGTGAACGGAGAGGCCGACACCTCATTGTGATCGACGAAGGCGAAGTAGTCGTCAAATTCTTGCGATCGCTCGACCGACTCCACGATCGACACCAAGTCCACGAGGAAAAAAGTCCTGATGTTGGACGCATGCGGGAGCGCGACGGAGGCGCCGCCAGCGATGGGCGCGACGATCACCGCGAGCAGGCGCACCGCATCTGGCGAGCGCCCCTGAAGCGGCATGTGCAGGATCTGGCCGGTGGCCAGGTCCTGCGCCACCAAGCCGCCATCTTCCTCGATCAATGCGCGAAGCCGCTGCTCGGCCGCAAGCAAGTCTTTCGTGCGCCGGACATCCACTAGGACCACCACCCACAGCGCCTTTCGCGTTCTGAGCAACGCGCCGACCTGCAGATCGGCCAGCTTCGGGTGGCGAAGCGACACGCGCAATGGGCCAGGGATGATGTCCGCCGGTGGAAAGCGCTCTTCGAGGAAGCGAGCGGTTTGCGTCGCTGTGTCTCGCTCCAACTGTCCGCTGGGCCGGGCCTCACGCTCTTCCCAGTGCTGGATCACCACGGCGCACAGGCATCGCGGGCTGAGCGGGAAGCGCTTACCGTCCAACTCGAGCCAGGCAAAGGGCAGCAGCTTGCCCGTCATGAACTTGGTCGTGAACGTAGCAGCGTCCAGCGGCGGGATGGCACCAGGGCGAACGATCAGCGCAGGACTCACGGTCAGCCCGGTTGTCATGTCTGGAATCGCCTGCAACACCTGCCGAGCCTGTACCCAGAACTCTTCTGGCGGCACTTCGAGGTGGCCCGAATCGAGGTCGCTGACCTCGCCCGATTGCGCAATGTTTTCCAGCAGATGATCGTGCAGCGCAAGCACCGCACGCATGTCCTCGCGCCCCGCTGCGCCTCCGGTTCTTGCCAGGCGAAAGGCGTCGATGAAGTCCGGCATGCGCTCGAAGGCGCCGCCGTACATCAGGCGATAGCTCTTGCCTTCAAAGACGACGCGCACCTGCCCCCAGTCCAACTCGGGTACGTAGTCGTCCGTCATGGGAAACTTGGGCAACAGCTCGTGCAAGCGCCTGATGAAGTCGCTGAACTGCGCATACGTAACCAGGCGGCGATCACCGAAGAGGGGGGCCTTTACGGAGACGAAGACAGACAGCGCCAAAGCCTGACGGGTCTGCGCCGACAGGTTGGGCAGCCACAATTCGGCGATAAGCAGCGCAAGGTATGCGTCGATCGCGCTCACCGTTGTCAGGTGAGCGCGAACGGCGTCAATGCTGCGGTTCAGTGCCTTCCCCATATTGCTGAGCGGGCGCTTCGGCGCCTGAAACGTGCGTCGATGAGGCTTCTTGGGCTTGCGCTTGGACATGGACGCCGTTGTCCGGACTCGATCAGTCGAAACTGTCGTCGATTCTACTCGCCGCAGCAACAACGCCCCGCTTTTTGAGGAGTAGATGCCTGTGGAATCTGGCATTCCAAGTATCCGCCTCCGGTCGGGAACTGCCCTACCCTACCGCCGATAACACAGGCTAATCGGGACGGGATTCAGTTTGAGGACACGACCTTACTCAATTGGATCCAGCGCCCTATTGGCAATGTGGCCACGCTGTCGCCTAGTTGCTCAGCTCTTCAGTGAATCCTGTCGAGCGCTCGTGCGTGACCATATTGGCCTGTTCTCTTGATTGGTGTTGTACGGATCTTCGACTGTCAGGCATCAAGCGGCGCTTGAGATGCCATGCTGCTTCAACTTGTCTCAAGTGACGCCAAAGCAACATTAGTCCGAATGCTATTCCGGCAGCTACGATGCCGAAGCTCCATCGCTGGCTACGAACATTGCGCTCGACATAGGAAGGCAAGGTCTTGTCTTCGAACATCTCGCAAATGGAGGCGCGATCCGCTGACGAGAACTTGGATTCGGGATCGATCGCTTGGCCAGCCGGGCACTGATCGGGCCGGAGGAAAGTGGACTTCCCTCTAAACAGAGCTTTCGCACTGTCTGTGTACAGCAAGAACCATTGGCCGCTCTGTTTGAATCGAAGTATAGCGGCAGAGCTACCAGCCGCCATCAAGAGGATTGCAAATACGGCGCCCAGTAGCCATGTGGATATCGCGAAGGATACCCTTGCTCGGCACCGGGACGGCACGGTGGCAACCACCGTCTTAAGCTCTTGATCGAAATATGATCCGCAGGCTCGAATTTCATGAGGCTGTAGCTTGGCTTCGCTAAGCCACGCCATCAGCTCACGGGCCTCATAGATGTTTGTGGCCGGCGCCAAGAAATACCGAAACTGTGCGAGGTCAGCCTCGTCGTCCAAGAAAGCCTTTATCTGCTTATCTTTGACAATCCGCTTGCCATGAGCAAAGCGCCATAGCCGGAGTCGCGCAAAATGCCAGGAGCCCGACCTCAGGGCGATCCAGGTGATTGCGACGAGAAGTAGGATAAGTGTCATCAGTCCCGCATAACTTGCAATATTGCTGAGCTCGAAATGGCCCATGACTCCCCCAGATTTGTTAAACGGTATTTTTGGCGATCATGCGGAGGGGGCTCACAATTTGAGATGAAAGCCCGAACTACGCACCTACTGAACCGCTCCGGCTTTCTCGGAGGCTATTTGGTTTGAGTCACGCGGCCTTGGGCAGCGCAGCCTGTTGCCGATAGTAAGCCGCTTCGGCTTCCGCTGGCGGGATATTCCCGATCGGCCCCAGCAGTCGGTGGTGGTTGA
>JAFIHF010000048.1 GCA_017848855.1 Rhodanobacter denitrificans
GCTTGTCCAAAGAGAAAGTCACCAAAGAGAAACGACACCCCGATGGCGCGCCCTCCGCCCATCCATGGGCTCCGGGTGCGCGGGCGGGTTCCGGGGTTTTTCGACGGGACTCCTGTCCCGGCGAAAAACTGGCCCGCATCCATGCGGGCCATCCTGTCGGACTTTCCTCCACCCGCCCGCCGCGCCATAGGGGCCCCGGGTAGAGCAGCGCGCTCCCAGCGCGCAGAAGCAACAGCAAGAGCACCCCACCCCAGCCCTCCCCTGCTTGCAGGGGAGGGGGCGACAGCCCACAAGCTTGCGGCGCTTCGCTCTTGCTCTTGCTCTGCTTCTGGCGCGCAGGATGCGCGCCTGCTTTTCCGGGGCCCCTCGGCGGCGGTGAGCCGTGGACGATCAGGCCGCGCAGCGGGCGAGTCCAGGGATGGACTCGCCTTTTCGACCGGACAGGAGTCCGGCCGAAAAGCCCGGCCACGGCTCACGCACTTGCCGGGCAGGAGGCCCGGCAAGCGTCGCCGCGGGGTGCCCTTTCTCTTTGGCTACTTTCTCTTTGGGCACGCAAAGAGAAAGTAGCTCGGCCACCGGCAGGTGGACGAAACCGCTTTGTCGCTTGCGAGAGCAACGAGAAAAACCAGAGCGCATCGCGAGCACCCGCCCCTCACCCCAACCCTCTCCTCGCTCCTCAAAGCCGCGGCCATCCATGGCCGCTCCCCGCGTACCCCGCCGGGGAGAGGGAGCAAAAAGCGCGGTGCAACAGAAAGTCGACGCAAGTTCAAAGACCCGCCCGACCTTGCAACCACCGCGCCGCCCCACGCCCCGCAAGCAACCCGCTCGCGAAACAAGCGGTGAGCAAGTAGCCGCCAGTAGGCGCCTCCCAATCCAGCATTTCGCCCGCACAGAACGTGCCCGGCCGCGCACGCAGCATCAGCTGTTCGTCGAGCGCCGCCAGTCGTACGCCACCGGCGGTGCTGATTGCCTCGGCCAGCGGGCGCGGGGCGCGCAAGGTGAGCGGCAGCGACTTGATGCGCGCGGCAAGCAGGATCGGATCGGCGAGCGCGGCCTTGTCCGCGCCCTCGAACACCAGCGCGCATTTCGCGGCGTCGAGATGCGCGCGGCGGCGCAGCCAGTCGCCGAGGCTGTGCTTGCCGCGCGGGGCGGCGAGGCGTTCGGCGAGCGCGGCTTGCGCAATGCCCGGCGCCAGGTCGAGTTGCAGCAGGGCTTCGCCGTGTTGCGCGATGCGTTCGCGCAGGTCCGCGCCGATCGCGTAGACCAGGCTGCCTTCGATGCCGTATTCGCTGAGCACGCATTCGCCCTGGCGCGACTGCGGCGCGCCGTGGCGGTCGGTCCAGTGCGCGGTCACGGCTTTCAGCGGTGCGCCGGCGAAGCGCGTGCGCAGGTGTTCGCTCCAGCCGAGCTCGAAGCCGCAGTTGGCGCTTTGCAGGGGCGCGATGTCGATGCCGGCATCGCGCAGCGGCGCCACCCAGGCGCCATCGGAGCCGAGCTTCGGCCAGCTGGCGCCGCCCAGCGCCAGCACCGTGGCGTCGGCCGCGACGCTGCGTTCGCCGTCCGTCGTGGCGAAGCGCAATGCGCCGTCGTCGTTCCAGCCCAGCCAGCGGTGGTGCATGTGGAAGGCCACGCCGTCGGCGCGCAGCCGGTGCAGCCAGCGGCGCAGCAGCGGCGCGGCCTTCATGTCGGCGGGGAACACCCGGCCCGAGCTGCCGACGAAGGTCTCCACGCCGAGGCCGCGCGCCCAGGCGCGCAGCGCCTCGGCGTCGAACGCGTGCAGCCAGCGCGCGACGTCGTGGCGCCGCTCGCCGTAGCGCGTCACGAAGCGGTCGAACGGCTCGCCGTGGGTGAGGTTCAAGCCGCCCTTGCCGGCAAGCAGGAATTTCCGCCCCACCGAGCCCATGGCGTCGTAGAGGTCGACCCGGATGCCGGCCGCGCAGGCGGCTTCGGTCGCCATCAGGCCGGCGGGGCCGCCGCCGACGATGGCGAGGCGTGGAATGTCGGTGTGCATCCGCGCATGGTCGCATGCGCGGCGCCGGCGGCAAAAAGGCCCGGGCGTCGCCGCCCGGGCCAGGTTGGATCCTTGCGAGGCGCGCTCACTGCGCGCCTCGCGCGGACTTCAGTGCAGGATCGCGTGCGTGATCGCGCAGGAGTTGGTGTCGTTCGACCAGCTCGCCTGCTCGGTGAAGGTGCCGGTGCCCATCGTCACGTTCGCCGCGCCGCCCGCCTGGCCGGCCGGGATCCACGCGCACTCGTCCGAGTTCTCGGCGCCGGTGCTGGCGTTGGTCCAGCCACCCGCCGGATAGGTGTCGGACATCATCTCGTGCCACTCGTGGCCCAGCGTCATCGTCCAGCCATCGAGTTTGCCGGCAGTGCCCGAATTCACGAAGTTCACGCCGCAGCTCGAACCCAGATCCATGTTGTAGGGCTGGTTGCTGTAGGCGAGGTTGCCGTAGGACGAGGCGGTGTAGTTGTGCCACGCGCAGTAGCCCTGGGTCGGGCTCTGGTAGTTGTCCGGGTTGGTGCCGTGCGGCGACATGATGATGTAGTAGGTGTAGCGGTTGGAGCTGGGCGCGGTGTTGCCGAAGTGCGCCGCCGCCTTGATCGCCTCGTTCGCGAGGTCGGTTGCGGTCGGGGCGCTGGGCGCCGCCGCCGCGTTGTCGTAATAGACGCCGGCCAGCACGCCGCCGGTCTGGTACGGCACGAATTTGGCGGTCGACGGGCAGCTGGTGGCGCCCCTGGCCACGCCCGCGCCATCGCACCACTGGGTCAAGTCGGCCGACCACTTTTCATTGCCGGTGCCGATGCCCTTGAACATTTCCTCGGCCACCGCGGCCGCGCCGTAGGAGTCGCCGGAGAACACGTCGTCGCCCTTGGCGTTGAGCGTCTGCGTGCCCCACTGGTTGCCGTAGTACACGATGTAGACCTTGACGTGGCCGGACATCACGCCCACGCCGCCGACGGCGCCGCCGTAGCTCAACGTCTTCGTGGAGCGCCTGGCCCTCTGCTGCGAAGCCTCGTACTTGTGCATCAGCTCATGCACCGGGCGGGTCGGCAACGCGCCATGGCGATAGCTGTGCCCGCTGGCGGGCGCGTAGGGGTTGAACTCCGGCGTTGCGTTGTTGCCGGACTGGGCGATGGCCACGCCGCCCGCCAGGGCGAACAGGACGGATGCCGCAACGGCCTTGCATGCGATGTGCTTCATTTGCACTCCCCCGAGTGTCTGAGTGATGGTCCCGGCATGCGCCGCGCATGCCGGGGTATTCGGCCGCACATCCCATGTCGAACATCCCGGGCGCGGGCAACCGCGCCGTGCGCCGGAATCCTTGCGATCGTCCATGATCGCGAGGGTCAAACGGGCGGCCATCCATGGCCGCACTACTCATGGCAAAACGGCGCGCATCCCTGCGCGCCGCGTCTCTCGTCAGAACGTCACGCTCCAACCGTTGAGCGTGCCGTAGTCGCCCGAATACCACGGGTCGTTGTCGATCACCTGCAGCTGCCAGGTGCCCGCGGCCGCATCGGCCGAGGCGTTCACCGTGTAGGTGGAGTTGATGTTGCCGTCGTTGTTGTAGTCCGGCGACTGCAGGGTGTACGAGGTGCCATCCGGCGCAATCAGGTCGAGCTCCAGGTCGCCCGACCAGTTGTGCGTGATGTTCACGTGCACCTTCAGCGCGGACGGGGCATTGCCGGACACGCCGCTCACCGCGATGCCGTCCTGGATCGTGGCGTTGTCGTCGATCGTCACCGGGGTGTCGGTGCTGCTGAACGTGCCGCCGCTGCTGCTGGACACCTTCACCGACGCGCTCTTGCTGCTGCTGGCGCCGGTGTTGTCCTTCACCGTTTCGGTCACGGTGTAGGTGCCCGCCGCGGCGTAGGTGTGGCTCGGGCTGGCCGCGGTGGACGTGCTGCCGTCGCCGAAGGTCCAGGAGTGCGAGCTGATCGTGCCGCCGGTGTCGGTCGACGCGTCGGTGAAGTTCACCGTCAGGCCGCTCACCGTGTCGGTGAAGTTCGCCACCGGCGTGCTGCCGCCGCCACCGCCACCGCCACCCGTACCGCCGTGCAGGATCGCATGCGTGATCGCGCAGGAGTTGGTGTCGTTCGACCAGCTGGCCTGCTCGGTGAAGGTGCCGGTGCCCATCGTCACGTTCGCCGCACCGCCCGCCTGGCCGGCCGCGATCCACGCGCACTCGTCGGAGTTCTCGCTGCCGCTGCTGGCGTTCGTCCAGCCGCCCGCCGGGTAGGTGTCCGACATCATCTCGTGCCATTCGTGGCCGAGCGTCATCGTCCAGCCGTCGAGGTTGCCGGCGCTACCCGAGTTCACGAAGCCCACGCCGCAGCTCGAACCCATGTCCATGTTGTAGGGCTGGTTGCTGTACGCGATGTCGCCGTAGGACGAGCTGGTGTAGTTGTGCCACGCGCAGTAGCCCTGGGTCGGACTCTGGTAGTTGTCCGGGTCGGTGCCGTGCGGCGACATGATGATGTAGTAGGTGTAGCGGTTGGAGCCCGGCGCGGTGTTGCCGAAGTGCGCGGCGGCCTTGATCGCCTCGTTCGCCAGGTCGGTCGCGGTCGGGGCGCTGGGCGCGGCCGCCGAGTTGTCGTACCACGAGCCGGCGTACACGCCGCCGCTCTGGTACGGCACGAAGCTGGCGTTGGACGGACAGCTGGTGGCGCCGGAGGCCACGTTCGGGCCGTCGCACCACTGGGTCAGGTCGGCCGACCACAGCTCGTTGCCGGTACCGATGCCCTTGAACATCTCCTCGGCCACCGCGGCGGCGCCGTAGGAGTCGCCGCTGAACACGTCGTCGCCCTTGCCGTTCGTGGTGCGCGTGCCCCACTGGCTGCCGTAGTACACGATGTAGACCTTGACGTGACCGGACATCACGCCCACGCCGTCGATGCCGCCGTTGTAGGTCAGCGTGTTCGTGCCGGTCGTGCCGGCGGCGGTCGACGCGTGCGTGTCGCGGTAGTGCTTCATCTTCTGGTGCACTTCGCGCGTGGGCACCGCGCCATGGCGGTAGCCGTGCCCGTGCGCCGGCGCGTACGGATTGAACTCCGGCGACATGCCGTGATCGTTCTGCGCCAGCGCCGGACCCGCCGCCAGGCCGAACAGCACCGACGCGGCAAGGGTCTTCAACAGGATCTGCCTCATCTGAACTCCCCGAATCAAAATCGATGAACCCTTGGTCTCTGCCCCCGCAGGCTTCCGGGTGATGGTGGGTGGCACATCCGTGTCGGATGAACCGGGCGCGCCGTGCTCGCGAGCGCCCCGGAACGAAAACGGCGCGCATCCCTGCGCGCCGCGTCTCTTGTCAGAACGTCAGGCTCCAGCCGTTGAGCGTGCCGTAGTCGCCCGAATACCACGGGTCGTTGTCGATCACGCGCAGCTTCCAGGTGCCGTTGCCCTGCACCGAGGAGGCGTTCACGGTCCAGGTGGTGTTGATGTTGCCGTCGTCGTTGTAGTCCGGCGACTGCAGCACCGCGTAGGCGCCGTTCGGCGCGACCAGGTCGATCTCCAGATCGCCCGACCAGTTGTGGGTGATGTTGACGTGCACCTTCAGCGCGGACGGCGCGTTGCCCGGCTCGCCGGTCACCTTGATGCTGCTGGTGATGGTGGCGTTGTCGTTGATCGCCTTCTTGGTGTTGTTGCTGAAGGTGCCGCCCGGCGGCGGCGGCGGGGTGGACGTGACCGTCACCGAGGCGGTCTTGCTGCTGGTGGCGCCGGTGTTGTCCTTCACCGTTTCGGTCACGTTGTAGGTGCCCGCCGCGGCGTAGGTGTGGCTCGGGTTGGCCGCGGTGGACGTGCTGCCGTCACCGAAGGTCCAGGAGTACGAGCTGATCGTGCCGCCGGTGTCGGTCGACGCGTCGGTGAAGTTCACCGTCAAGCCGCTCACCGTGTCGGTGAAGTTCGCCACCGGCGTGCTGCCGCCGCCACCGCCCGAACCGCCGTGCAGGATCGCATGCGTGATCGCGCAGGAGTTGGTGTCGTTCGACCAGCTCGCCTGCTCGGTGAAGGTGCCGGTGCCCATCGCCACGTTCGCCGCGCCGCCGGGCTGGCCCGCCGCGATCCACGCGCACTCGTCGGAGTTCTCGCTGCCGCTGCTGGCGTTCGTCCAGCCGCCCGCCGGGTAGGTGTCCGACATCATCTCGTGCCACTCGTGGCCCAGCGTCATCGTCCAGCCGTCCAGCGTGCCGGCGCTGCCCGAGTTCACGAAGTTCACGCCGCAACCCGAGCCGCTGTCCATGTTGTAGGGCTGGTTGCTGTAGGCGATGTCGCCGTACGACGAGGTGGTGTAGTTGTGCCACGCGCAGTACTGGCCTTGGTAGTTGTCCGGGTTGGTACCGTGCGGCGACATGATGATGTAGTAGGTGTAGCGGTTGGAGCCCTGCGCGGTGTTGCCGAAGTGCGCGGCCGCCTTGATCGCCTCGTTCGCGAGGTCGGTCGCGGTCGGGGCGCTGGGCGCGGCCGCCGCGTTGTCGTAGTAGACGCCGGCCAGCACGCCGCCGCTCTGGTACGGCACGAAGTTCGCGTTCGACGGGCAGCTGGTGGCGCCGGTGGTCACGTTCGGGCCATCGCACCACTGGGTCAGGTCGGCCGACCACAGTTCGTTGCCGGTGCCGATGCCCTTGAACATCTCCTCGGCCACCGCCGCGGCGCCGTAGGAGTCGCCGCTGAACACGCTGTCGCCCTTGCCGTTCGTGGTGCGCGTGCCCCACTGGCTGCCGTAGTAGACGATGTAGACCTTCACCTTGCCCGACATCACGCCCACGCCGTCGACGCCGCCGCCGTAGGCGAGCGTGTTCGAGCTGGTCGCCGCCGCGGTCGACGCGTGCGTGTCGCGGTAGTGCTTCATCTTCTCGTGCACGCCGCGCGTGGGTACCACGCCATGGCGGTAGCTGTGCCCGTAGGCAGGCGAGTACGGATTGAGCTCCGACGAAATCCCATGGTTGTTCTGCGCTAACGCCGGACCCGCCGCCAGGCCGAACAGCACCGACGCGGCCAGCGCCTTCAGCAGCACCTGCTTGCAACGAATGGAACTGGGCATTTTCGATTTCCCCAAGAAATTCGGGACGAGCGACCCTGACGCGGTCGCGCAGACCCCGTGGCAATGAATTGCCGCACGCGTGCGGCACCGTTTGCTGCTTGCCAGACGGCTCCCGAGCGCCCGTTGCGGCCAGCCACTCCCCCTGAGAGATTCCCTCTCGCGGCCGGCCTGGGGCTTTGCTCGACGGCGCCCGCCCCCGCAGGCGCCATCCGGAACCATTCGCCGATGCTCCCCATGGCGAATGGGTTGAAGCTACGCAATCGAATTTGCACCCGTCAATACCAGGAACCGCAAATGCAAACCGGCGACACGCCAATCATTCACACTTGCTTCATATTGCAGCCACGCGTATGAAACGCCGTATCGAAAACGTAATTACATGCGATGTTTCGGTATATCGCCGATGCCATCAAGCAATCCGGAAATGGCTGTACCGCGCGCCTTCCAAGGCATCGTCGGGCCGGCGAATGGCTATCCGAATCCGCAACAAGAAACGAAATTCGCAATTTATTGCCATATCTCCAAATCGAATGATCGGCGCGTAATGACTTTCGATCATCCCGCTCCACTCGGCACCTTCGCTCCGGCCATCCGATGCGCGACGAAGCCAGGCCGATCTCTCCCTCCTCCCTTTCGAGAGAAGGGCTCCTTCGACAAACGCCGGAACATGCCGGCCAAGCCCCGGCCAATCGGGTGCGATGAAGCCGCCGCCGGTCGCGCCGACGCAGCGCCTCAGTCCAATCGCACGCCCAACTGCGCGAAGCGGCGCAGGCCGTCGGCGCTGGGCAGCAGGGCGCGGCTGCGGCTGGCGCGGCGCAACCAGCCGGCATCCAGCATCGCGTCGGTGAGCGCCACGCCCAGCGGGCCGCCCACGTGCAGGCGGCGCTCGGTCCAGTCGATGCAGCCGCGGCCGCGCAGGCGCAGCAGGCGTTCGGCCGCTTGCGCTTGCCAGCCCACTTCCACCAGCGCTTCGACCGCGGGCGCCCGCAGGCGCAGGCCGTCGCCGGTCGATTGCAACCAGCCGCGCTCCAGCCACGCCGCGCACATCGCCACGCCGAGCTCGCCGGCCAGATGGCGATAGCAGGTGCGTGCGCGGCACAGCGCGGGATCGCTGCCCGCCGGGCGCTGCGCCTTCGGTGCGCGCGGCAAGGCCATCGCCTCCAGCCACGCCGCCACCTCGTCGTCGGCGAGCCGGTAGTAGCGATGGCGGCCCTGCTCCTGCACCGCGAGCAGGCCGCCGTCCAGCAGGCGCTTCAGGTGCGCGCTGGCGGTGGCCGCGCCCACACCGGCCACGCGCGCCAGTTCGCCGGCGGGGCGGGCGCTGCCGTCCAGCAGCACCAGCAGCATCGCCGCACGCGCGGGCTCCGCCAGCAGGGCGCCGAACTCGGCCAGCTGATAGCGGTTGGGAAGCTCCACGCGGCTCATGCGCGCAGTGTAGTGCGCGCCCTGCGCGCTCGTTTCGCCACGCAGCGAAACATCCGCACGCTCCTGCCGACGACACTGCCGGCATGGACATCTACCACGCCCCCGATACGTTGCGGATCCGCCCCTCCATCCTCTACTTCGGCACGCCGGTCGTGCTGATCACCACGCGCAACCTCGATGGTTCGACCAACATCACGCCCATGTCGTCGGCCTGGGCACTGGCCAACCGCGTGACGATCGGCCTCGCCGGCGGCGGCCAGGGCCTCGCGAACCTGCTGCGCGAACGCGAATGCGTGCTCAACCTCGCCGACGAGTCGATGCGCGAGGCGGTGGAACGGCTGGCACCCACCAGCGGCCGCGATCCGGTGCCCGCATGGAAGCAGGGCCATCGCCACGAGGCGGACAAGTTCGCGCTGGCCGGCTGGCACGCGCTGCCTTCCCTGCAGGTGAACGCGCCGCGCATCGCCGAGGCGCCGCTGCAACTGGAGGCGCGCGTGCTCGATGCCACCGAACACCCGCTGGAGGCCTGGCGCGACAATGCCGGCGGCTACGTCACGCTGGAGCTGGCGGTGTGCGAGGTGCACGCGCACGCCGACATCGTGGTGCCGGGCACGTCGCACATCGATCCGCGCCGCTATCGCCCGCTGTTCTACGTGTTCCGCCACTACTACGGCGTGGGGCCTGCGCTGGGCCGCACGTTCAAGGCCGAGGTGTAGCGCGCGCGCCGGCGTGGCAGACTCGGCGCATCGCCACGCCGGAGACGCGCCATGAAGTGGATCGTCAGCAGCCTGCTGCTCGCCCTCGGTTTCGCGCTGGGCGGCTGGTACATCGGGCACGGTTTCGAGGCGGGGCGCAACGCGCGCATCGTCACCGTGAAGGGCTTGGCCGAGCGCGACGTGAAAGCCGATCTCGCGCTGTGGCAGCTGCGCTTCGTGCGCGCGGGCGACCAGCTCGCCACCGTGCAGGCGGCGATCCAGCAGGACGACGCCACGGTCACCGCGTTCCTCACCAGGCATGGGCTGGGGCCGGAAGCGATCGCGTTCCGCGATCTCGAAGTCACCGACCGCGCCGCGCAGACCTGGGGCGAGGGCAAGTACCCCAGCCGCTACATCATCGTGCGCACGGTGATGCTGCGCAGCGCCGACGTGGACAAGGTGGCCGCCGCCTACCAGGCCAGCGGCGCGCTGGTCGACGCGGGCGTGGTGCTGGGCGGCGAGAACCCCGGCAACAGCGGCGGCCCCACCTACCTGTTCGACGGCATCAACGCACTGAAGCCGGCGATGATCGCCGAGGCAACGAAGAACGCGCGCGCCGCCGCCGAACAGTTCGCGCGCGACTCGGGCAGCCGGCTGGGCGGCATCCAGCGCGCCAGCCAGGGCGTGTTCGAGATCCTGCCGCGCGACAAGGCGCCGATGCTGCAGGCGGACAAGCAGATCAACAAGACCGTGCGCGTGGTGGCGACGCTGGAATATCGCCTGGCGAACTGAATCAGCGCCGCGGTTTGGTGATGCGCAACACGGGTTTTCCCGCCACGGAGGCGAGCGGGAAATACGCCAGGTGCGTGGCCTCGTCCACCGCCACCACGTGCGCATTCGGCCCCAGCATCGCCGTGGCCACGGGGCCGACCGTGCGTCCCTGCACCCGGAACAGCGAAACCTCGCCCGACTCGCCGGCCACGTACAGCCAACCCAAGCCACGGTCGTAGGCCAGCACATCCGGGTCGCGAGCGACGTCGAACGTGGACAGCACGCGCTTGTGCGCCAGATCCACCACGAGCAGCTTGTCGTTGTCCTCGCAGGCGATGAAGGCGAGCTGGCTGGCGGGATCGATGTAGAGGCCGTGGTTGCCTTGCGCGCCCGGCAGGTCCATCCGGCCGACCACCTTGTCCGTCACGGGGTCGATCTCCACCAGTTGCCCGCGGGTCTGCACGTTGGCGTAGATGTGCTTCGACACCGGGTCGTACTGCGTGTTGCCTACTTCGCCGCCCAGCGGGATCGTCGCCACCCGCGTGTTCGTGCGCACGTCGATCACCGTGTCGGTGCCGCCATGCTCGTCCGACACGTAGAGCTTGTGGACCGCCGGGGCGTAGGCCATGCCGTCGGGGTAATCGCCGGCCGGCACGCGCGCCGTGATCTTCAAGGTGGCAGGGTCGATCGCCACGACTTCGTTGGTGCCGGTGGCCGAGGCGTAGACCCGGCCCAGCTCCGGCACGAACAGCACCCCGTGCACGCGACTGACGCGGGGCACATCCGCCACGACCTTGCGGGTTTGCGTGTCGAACACCGCGACCACGCTGTCGCCCAGATGCGCCAGGTACAAGCGGTGGCTGGCGGGGTCCAGGCTGGCGTAGTCCCAGCGGGTGGTGCGGCCGCTGAGCGGCGCATCGGCCACCGTCGCCAGCGGCAGATGCGCTTGGGCGGTGCCGCTGCGCGCGCTCGTTGCGGTCAGCAGCAGGAGTGCGGCCAGCGCCGGCAAGGCCAGGGCACGGCTGGGAATGGATCGCTGGAACATGGCAGGCTCCGTTGCGGGCAAGCTCGACCATGCATTGTGCGCGCGTCGGCCGGCGGATTCCCTGGACACGCGGCGACTCGTGCTCAGGTGCCGCGCGGCTTCGCGCGATGCGTGGGCACGGCGCTCCACGGATCGTCGGGCCACGGGTGGCGCGGGTAGCGGCCCTTCAGTTCCTTCTTCACCTCGGGGTAGGTGCGCTCCCAGAAGCCGCGCAGGTCCTGGGTGACCTGGATCGGCCGGCCCGCGGGCGAGAGCAGGTGCAGGGTCACCGGCACGCGGCCGCCGCCCACGCGTGGGGTGTCGGCGAGGCCGAACAGTTCCTGCAGCTTCACCGCCAGCACCGGCGGCGCATCAATCGCGTATTCCAATCGGCGCGTCTGGCCGCTGGGCACGGTGAGCGCATCCGGCGCCTGCGCATCCAGCGCCTGGCGTTGCGCGTGGTCGAGCATGGCCGACAGCGCCTGCGACAACTCTTCCGCATCCAGCGCGTCGAGCCGGCGCTTGCCGGCGAGGTAGGGCGCCAGCCAGTCATCCAGCGTGGCGAGCAGGTGCGCGTCGGACACGTCGGGCAGGTCCAGCTCGGGCATCCAGCCGCGCAAAGCCTGGATGCGCAGGCGCAGGCGGCGCGCGTGCTCGCTCCACGGCAGCGCGTCCAGTCCCTTGCTGCGGATCGCGGCGAGCAGCGCAGGCAGCGCGTCTTCCGGCTGCACCGGCACGCTGCGGCGTTCCAGCACGATGGCGGCGTAGCGGCGCTCCTCGAACGCCTCCACCGCGTCGCGCGCGTCGTTCCAGCGCAGCGCGCGCTCGCGCACGAAACGCTGTGGGTAGTCGCGTTCCAGCACGCGCGGATCGAACGGCGCGGCGGCGAGGATCAGGCTGTCGCGCGCTTCGAAGCGCAGATCGAGCGCCACCAGCCACGGCTCGCCCAGCAGCGCGGTGTTGTCGTGCAGGCGCGCACCGCGGCCGTTCGCCAGCGTGTAGCGCAGCGGGTTCGCCTCGTCGCGGCGGGCGATGCGGTCAGGGAAGGCGTGCAGCAAGAGGTCGCCCACCGCGTGGCTGTCGGGCGTGCCGCTTGCGGCCGTCCGGACGTCCAGACGTCTGCGCCAGCCCTTCGCCGCCTGCTCGATCGCGGCCAGCGCACCGGCATCGGCGCCGTGGCCGCGGCGGTCGCGCCAGGCGTGCAGCGCGGCCACGCGCGCGCGGAAGTCGTCGCTGCGCGCCTGCTCGCCGCGCAGCGGCGAACGCGCCTCCATCAGTGCGAGCAGGTCGGCGACCAGCGGGCGCAACGGCTCCGGCGCGCGCAGCGCGGCGGCGCCGAGGCGTGGCGTGGCGCCCAGCGTCAGCATGCGGCGGCCCAGCGCGCTGATGCGGCCGTCCGCCTCCAGCGCGCCGAGATTCGCGAGCAGCTCGCGCGCCTGCGCCAGCGCGCCGGGCGGCGGCGCGTCCAACCACGGCAGCGCGTCACTGCCCCAGGCGGCGAGTTCCAGCGCGAGGCTGGAGAGTTCCGCCTGTGCGATCTCCGCGCCGCGCGCGGCTTCCAGCCGCTTGCTCTGCGGCCACAGCCGATACGCCGTGCCCGCGGCCACGCGCCCGGCGCGGCCCGCGCGCTGGTCGGCCGAGGCCTGCGAGATCGCCACGGTTTCCAGCCGGGTGAAGCCGGAGTTCGGATCGAAGCGCGGCTCGCGCGCGAGGCCGGCGTCGATCACCGCGCGGATGCCCGGCAGGGTGACGCTGGATTCGGCCACGTTGGTGGCCAGCACGATGCGGCGGATGCCGGGTTCGGCAGGCGACAAGGCGAACTGCTGCTCGGTCAGCGACAATTCGCCGTGCAGCGGCACGATCTCGATGCGCGCGTCATCCCCGCCCGCCCGTTGTAGGTCGGGCTTCAGCCCGACATGCGAAACCCGTCGGGATGAATCCCGACCCACGGATTCGGCTTCGCTTGCGGGAGAGGGGAGCGACTGCTCCAGCACCGCCTGCGCCCGCGCGATCTCGCGTCGCCCCGGCAAAAAAGCCAGCACGTCGCCGTCGTTCTCCGCCAGCGCCTGCTTCGCCACGCGCGCCAGATGATGCTCGATGCTCTCCTGCGCGCGCGCCGGCGGATGCTCGATGCGCACCGGGTAGCTGCGGCCGGGGCTGCTGATGCGCGGCGCGTGCAGCCACTGCGCGATGCGCTCGCCGTCCAGCGTGGCGGACATCACCACGAGGCGCAGCTCGGGCCGCAGCGTGGCCTGCACATCCAGCGCCAGCGCGGCGCCGAGGTCGCCGGCGAGATGGCGCTCGTGGAATTCGTCGAACAGGATCGCGCCGATGCCGGCGAGCTCGGGATCGTCCTGGATCAATCGGGTGAGGATGCCTTCGGTGACCACCTCGATGCGCGTGGCCGCACCCACCCGCGACTCGAAGCGGATGCGGTAGCCCACCGTCTGCCCCACCTCCTCGCCCAGCTGGCGCGCCATGAACTGCGCGGCGGCGCGCGCGGCGATGCGGCGCGGCTCCAGCATCACGATCTTGCTGCCGGCCAGCCACGGCGCATCGAGCAGCGCAAGCGGCACCTGGGTGGTCTTGCCCGCGCCCGGCGGCGCCTCCAGCACCAGCCGCGGCGTCGCTTCCAGCGACGCGCGGATGTCAGGCAGTAGCGGGGTGATCGGGAAGCTGGGGACGGCAGGACTCATGCGCAGCCATGATACCGGCTGCCACGCGGCCACCCGCCTCAATGCTTCAACGGCACCGTCTGCGCCCCGCCCGCCGGCGGCATTGCCGCCTTCGCTTCGGGCACCGCCTGCACCCGCAGCGGCTTCAGCGATTCGAATCCGCGCTGGTAGTCGTCGGTGATCTGGCGCGCTTCCTCGCTGCTGCGGATCACGCGCGGGGTGATCAGCACGATCAGTTCGGTGCGGTCGCGGCTGCGTTTGGTGGTGCCGAACAGGCGGCCGAGGATCGGCACGCGGTTCAGGCCGGGCACGCCGTTGTCGTCGGTGCCTTCGTTCTGCTGGATCAGGCCGCCGAGCAGCACGGTCTGACCGCTCTGCACCGCCACCTGGGTCTGCATGCTGCGGTCGGCGATGGTGTAGTTGCCGTTCTTGTCCTGGATGGTGGGGGTGCTCACTTCCTGGCTGACGTCGAGGTAGACCAGGCCGCCGGGATTCACCCGCGGCACCACCTTGAGGATCACGCCGGTGGTGAGGTACTGCACCTGGCCCAGCGTGCCGATGGTGTTGCCGCCGCCGAGGCCGGGCGTGATGTAGCTCTGGTTCACCGGGACGTTGTTGCCCACCTGGATCATCGCCGGCTGGTTGTTCATCACCACCAGCGAGGGCGCGGACAGCGTCTTGGTGTTGCCGCTGTCCTCCATCGCGCGCACCGCCACCTGCATCTGGCTGTTGAGGAAGGAGTAGAACAGCGGCTCGCCGCCGAAGGCGTTGCCGCCGCCGCCCAGCGCCACCTGGCGATGGCGGTAGAGCTCGCCGGGCACGATCTGGCCGCTGCTGTTGGTGGTGCTGCCGGTGAGACCCTGCAAGTACCATTGCACGCCGAACTGGAACTGGCCGGTGAGGCTCACCTCGAGGATGCGCGTCTCGATCTGCACCTGCAGCGGAATCGTGTCGAGCCGCCTGATCGCGGCCTCGATCTCGCTCCACTGCGAGGGCCGCGCGCGGATCAGCAGCTGGTTGTTCGCGTCCACCGAGCCGATGCGGATGCTGCCGTCCGGCGAGACGTACTGCTGGTCCTGGCTGGCCGCGTTGGGGTTGCCGAAGCTGGTGGACGACATCGCGCCGCCCTGCAGGCCGCCGATGCCGTTGCCGCCGGTGTTGCCGTAGCCGTTGCTGCCCACGCCGCCGAGGCCGCCGACGCCGTTGCCGCCGCCCATGCCGCCCATGCCGCCACCCAGCCCGCCGCCCGCGGTGTTGCCGCTGCCGAAGCTGCCGGCGGTGCTGCCCATGCCGCTGGCCGCGCCGCGCGCGTTCTCGGCGTTGCCCAGCGTGCCGCTGGTCAGGCCGGGGCCGACTTCGCCGCCGCTGCCGCCGCCGCTGCCGTTGGCGTAGATCTGCGCCAGGTACTTGGCGAGGTCGGAAGCCTTGATGTTGCGCACGTCGTACACGTAGAGCTGCGGCTGGTTGCCGCCGCCCTGATCGATGCGGGCGATCCACTGGCCCACTTCGTCCACGTAGTTCGGCTGGGTGCTGATCACCACCAGCGCGTTGGTGCGCTTGATCGGGATGAAGCGCAGCATGCCGGCCAGCGGGGTGTCGCCCTTGGGGCCGAACATCTCGTCCAGCTTGGGCATCAGCTGTTCCACGTCGGCGTGCTGCAGGTTGAACACGCCCACCGAGGTGCCGCGCAGCCAGTCCACGTCGAAGGTGCGCACGGTGCGCTGGTAGTTGGCCAGCTCCTCCGGCGTGCCGGACATCACCAGCAGGTTGCGCGCGGGGTCGGCCAGCAGCACCGCGTCGGGCCGCGCGAACGGCTTGATCAGCTTCTGCATCTCGCTGGCGGCGATGTAGTGCAGCGGGAACAGCCGCGCCTGCAGGCCGCCGGCCGGCGCCACCGCGCCGAGGCTGGGCACCAGGTTGCCGCCCACCGCCTCCTTCGCCGGCAGCACCACGTAGCTGCCGCCGCGCTCGACCAGCGCGTTGCCGGTCCACGCCAGCAGCGTCTCCAGGATCGGCAGCGCCTGGCTGGCGTCCACCGGCTCGGCGGTGGAGAAGGAGATGTTGCCCTGCACGCCGGGCACGATGGTGTAGTTCTTCTTCAGCAGGTCGCCGAGGATCGCCTTCACCACCGCCTGCACCGGCTGGTTCTCGAAGTTGAAGGTGACGCCGTTCGCGCCGCTCACCGGCGGGCGCGGCGTGGCCAGCGCCGTGGGCCGGATGAACTGCCCGCTGCCGCGGCTGATCTGCGGCAGCGCCGCGCCGCTCGTGGTGGTGGTCTGGTCGTTGTTGAGCGGCAGCGGCGCCGGCACCGGCGCGTGCGTGCCGGCCATCGCCTCGCGCTGCAGCGAGGTGTCGTCCGGCCGCGGCGTCAGGGGGGCGCAGCCGGCGAGCAGGGTCAGCGCCGCCAGCGCGGCGGCGCGCGGCAGGCCGGATCGGAGGCGGGCAAGCGGCCGCGAACGCGCGAGGGTGTGCTGGCGGGACATGGATCAGTGTGCTCCTTCGTGGTTCTCGGCCTGGCTCTGGGCGCGACGCTGCAGGATCGCGGCCTTGAGTTTGCGCAGGCGTTCGAGCTGCTGCGGGTTGTAGGCAGGCGGCGCCTGGCGCGGCGCGCCCTGGTTCAGCGGCACCACCCGCTGCACGGTGGCGGCGCCGGGAGCCTCGCCATCGCCCTGCGTTGGCGCCGCCGCGGGCTCCGCGGCGGCAGGCTCGCCGGCGTTCGCGGGCGGCGCCTTCGCGGCGTCGATCGGCGCGCCGGCGGGCAGCTTCAGTTCGGTGCGGCCCTGCGGCGAATCGAGGATCACCGAGCGCGGTTTCACCTCGACCAGGCTCAGGCTGCCGTCGGGCAGCGCCTGCCCTTCGCGCAGGCGCAGCTCCTTGTTGCCGTTCTTGTCGTGCAGCAGCGCCATGTGCAGTTGCGGGGTGAGGATGATGCCGGTCAGCGCGAGGTCGCCGAGGCTGCTGCCGCCGCTGGCGGCGTGCGCCTCGGGCTTGCGGTCGGGGCTGAACAGCGACTGCTGCCACACCGGCGCGAACTCGGCCAGCGGCAGCGGCACGGGCAGGCTGGCCGGTTTGCCGGAGGTGGGCAGCGGCGCGGCGGCGCGCGGCGCGTTCCAATGCACGCCGCGGCCGAGGCCGGCCAGCAGTGCCAGCCACAGCGTGCCCAGCAGCAGGGCGAGGATCACCAGGACCGGGGTCAGCCGACGTTGGCTGGCGGCGTTCATGGCGACGCTCCCGGCTCGTCCGCGCCATCGGCGGGCGCGGGCGCCGAAGCCGCGGGCGCCGGCGCGGCGGCGCCCGGACGCACGTAGCCGGACAGGGTGAACTGCGTTTCCAGCGGCGGCCCGTTGCCCTGCCGCGCCGCCACCGGGTTGCGGTAGACGCTGAGGTTGTCCACGAACAGGTAGGGCGTGCCCTGCTCCAGCGACTGCAGCACGCCCACCAGCGGCTGGATGTCGCAACTGAGATTGATGCTCACCGCGGCCTTGCGGTACGGCTCGCCGGAAGCGGCCGGCGGATTGGCCACCGGCATCTTCTGCGTCACCGTGCAGCTGCCGCCCTCGGTGTGCGCACCCACCGCGTCCACCACGCGCTGCATCAGGTCGGCGGCGGCGGTGTTGGGATCGTCCTCGGGCAGGAACGCGCTGCTGGCGGCCTGGCCGGCACCCAGCGCGGCGATGCGCTGCTGCAGTTGCGGCTTCTCGGCGATCGCGGCGGCGTAGCGGGCCTGGGTGTCGCGCAGGTCGTCCATCTGCGCGGCGATGCCGTGCAGCGGCGCCACGAACCACCAGTGCAGCAGCAGGAAGTAGCCCAGCAGCAGCGCCAGCAGCAGCAGGCCGAGCGCCGCGATGCGGCTGTCGCGCGGGGTCAGTTTCAGCGCCTTCATGGCACGCTCCCGGAAGCCGCCGGCTTGTCGGTGGCGGCATGTTCCGGCGCCGGCTTGTGCAGCTGCGCCACCATGTAGAAGCGCTCCTTGCCGGTGGCCGGATCGGACTGGATGCTGCCCTGGAAATTCGCGTTGTCGAGCAGCGGCGAGCCCTTCAGCAGGTCGAGCAGCTTCGCCGCCTGCGGACTCTGGCCCTGGAAGGCGACCTGGCCGTTGTCGTCGAGGCTGAAGCGCTCCAGCCACGCGCTGGACGGCAGCCGCCTGGTGAGATCGAGCAGCACGCCGAGCACGGTGGCGCGCTGCGCCTTGCGCTGCGCCAGGAAGCCAGCCGCGCCGGCGTCGTCCTGCAGCTGCTTGCGCAGGCCGGCCACCTGCTGCGCCTCGCCGCGCATCGCCTCCACCTGCGCCTGCATCTGCGCCAGCGCGCTCTCGCGATTGTGCAGCCAGCTGCCCATCGCCAGCAGCAACAGCAGCACGCAGGCGGCGCCGAGCAGCAGGTTCAGGCGCAGCCGCGGCCGCGTGCGGTGCGCGGCCTGTTCCGGCGGCAGCAGGTCGACGCCGAGGCGGCCGGCGTCCTGCGCCAGGTCCACCGCGTCGACCGTGATGCCCAGCGCGCGCAGCCGGGCCAGCAGCGGGTCCAGCGTGTCGCGGCGCACCGCCAGCAGCTCCGCGCTGCAGCGCCCGGGCGCGGCCGGCTGCACCAGCTCGCGCACGGCGTAATACACCTGCGCGGCGCTGAACGGGGTCTGCCGGTCCATCTCGAACGCCATCACCTGGCGCAGGTTCGCGCGCGCCGCCAGCGGCAGCTGCAGCGTGCGGCGCAGCACCGCGGCGGGCGGCAGCAGCAGGGCCAGCCGGCGATCCTCGGGATCGGTGCCGTGCCACGCGGCGGCCAGCGCGGCCTGCTGCGCGACGGCGTCGAGCTCGTCGCTCCAGCGCGCCAGCGGCTCGGCCTGGCCGGCGCGGCGCAGCCGCCAGCCGCCGTCGACCTGCTGCAACAGGTGCCAGCCGGCGCCGTCGGCCAGCGCGGCGCGCCAGCGCGGCGGCAGCAGCGCGCGCAGCTCGCCGCCCCACCAGGCGAAGAACGCCGGCAGCGGCGAAGCGCGCCAGCTCCGGCGCAATTGTTCCAGCAGCGGCCGCAGCGACTGCATCGCAGCACTCATTCCCCGTCACCCTCTTCCCAGCGCAGCACAGTATACGGTTGCCCGGCCATTCCCCCGGCGCGGAAGCGTACCGTGGCACGAATCACGGCATGCGTGCCATCGGCCAGCACCGCCTCCGCGCGGATGCTGTGCGTGACGCCGCCGCCGATCGGCGGCGCGGCCATGCGGCTGTTCCGCTCGCGCGCAGCGCGCAGCGCGGCCAGCTGTTCCGGATCGAGCCCGGGGATCGCCGCCAGCGCCAGCGGCGGCGCGGTGTTCGGGTCGGGCATGGCCTGCCCGGACCAGAGCGTGATCGCCGGCTCCAGCTTGCGGTACAGCGCCGGCGTCATGCCCAGCACCAGCTGCAGCTCCTGCAGGCTGGCGAACGGGCCGTGGCGCGGGCCGTAGTCGCGCCCGGCCGCCGCGTACTCGGCGCGCCCGCGCTCGGCCTGGCCCGGCTCGGTGACGAAACTGCGCCAGTCCACCACGCGGGTGGCGAGCTTGCCGGCGGCCGCCGCATCCAGCCCGGCGGCGCGGAACAGCGCCTGCAGCACCTCGGGCGAGGCGGCGTTGAGATCCACCTTGCCGCCTTCGTCGGTCACCGTGACGCTGACCGTGGCGCCGTCGAAGTCGAACGGATAGCTGCGGCCGTCGCCGACCCAGCGCCGCTGGGCGACCGGATCCTGCATCGCATAGGTCGCCCGCATCACGCCCGCTTCCGCGGCGTAATGGGCGCGGGCCTCGGCGAACTGGTAGCGCGTCTGCAACGCCGCCGTGCGCGCCAGCACCGCGTAGCCGCCGAGCAAAACCGCCAGCAGGGTGCAGGCCCACAGCACCAGCAGCAGGGCCACGCCGCGCTGTCGCGCGCGCCGCTTCATCGCCCGCCCCCGAGCGGCAGCCTGCTGCTGGGCAGCAGGCCGGCCCGACCGGCCGTGGCGGAGGCGTCGATCCGCAGCGGCACGTCCAGCTCGGGCCAGCCGTCACCGCCCTGCGGCTGCAGCTTGACGCGCACCAGCTGCGGCAGGCGGCTGCCGTCGGCCCAGTCGCCGCTCCACGGCAGCACGCGGTTCTGCGCATCGCGGCCGAGATAGCCGAAGCTGCCGTCCTTGATGTGATCGAGCAGCACCTGCGGCTCGCCCAGCGGCTTCGGCGGCTGGCCGTCCGGCGGCAGCAGCGCCAGTTGCAGCTCCAGCCGCTGGCCATCCTTGCCGTCGTCGACCAGCTTCAGCACCTGCAGCTGCGGGCCCAGCTTGCCGAGGTAACCCGGCAGCGGGGCCGCGTAGCGCATCTCGTGCTCGCTGCCGGAGAAATAGATCGGCTGGCCGCGATCGTCGCGCCCGATCGGCTGCGCCAGCGCCTGCGCCAGCTCGCGGCGCAGGAAACGCTGCGCCGAACCGATCTGGTCCATCCGCGTGATCGCCACGCTGCCCGAACGCGCACCGTGGATCGCGCTGCGCACGCCGCCGTAGACGCCCACCAGAAGAAGGGCCAGCAGGGCCAGGGCGCCCAGCACTTCGAGGAGGGTGAAGCCGGCGGCGCGGCTTGAGCGCCCTCGTTGGCGGCGGACTGCACCTGCCCCCTCTCCCCCAACGGCTCTGCCGTTGGGGGAGAGGGTTGGGGTGAGGGGGGCTCTTGCTTCTGCGTTATCGCAAGTTTCAAAGCGGTTTCGTGCGCCTGCCGGCGCCCGAGCTACTTCTCTTTTGCTTGTCCAAAGGAGAAGTAGCCAAGAGAAAACGACACCCCGCGGCGGCGCTTGCCGGGCGTCCTGCCCGGTCGAAAAGGCGAGTCCATCCATGGCCTCGCCCGCTGCGCGGCCTGATCGTCCACGGCTCACCACCGCCGAGGGGGCCCCGAGTAAAGCGGCGCGCTCCTGCGCGCAGAAGCCAAAGCCCCCCTCACCCCGACCCTCTCCCCCAAGCGGAGCTTGGAGGAGAGGGAGTTGGTGCGGCGCGCGCTTCGACTTTGCTCGGCTTTGCTCTTGGCTTTGCTCTTGGCTTTGCTCTTGGCTTTGCTCTTGGCTTTGCTCTTGGCTTTGCTCTGGCTGTCGCTTCTGCGCGCTGGGAGCGCGCTGCTCTTCCGGGGCCCCTATGGCGCGGCGGGCGGGTGGAGGAAAGTCCGCAGGATGGCCCGCACGGATGCGGGCCAGTTTTTCGCCGGCACACGGAGGTGCCGTCGAAAAACCCCGTAACCCGCCCGCGCACCCGCAGGGCAGGATGCCCGGAGGGCGCGCCATCGGGGTGCCGTTTCTCTTTGGTTCCTTTCTCTTTGGGCAAGCAAAGAGAAAGGAACTCGGCCACCGGCAGGTGGACGAAACCGCTTTGTTCCTTGCGGCAGCCGCGCGAAAAACCACCGCCTTCAGATTCCCGCCTCCGCGGGAATGACGACGGCGCTTCATGGCGCACCACCCGCCGCCGCCACCGGCGTCCCCAACCTCAGAGTGCTGAAATGCGCCACCTGCGGCCGCGCCGCACTCCCCCAGTTCACCGTGAGGTCGAGCCGATAGAGTTGCAGCATCGCGCCATCCACCCGCGGGCCGGGCGGATTCCACGGCGTCACGTCGAGCTGCCAGCGATAGGCGTGGTCGAAGCTGCCGCTGCGCCGCCCGGGTTGCAGCGGCTCGGTGACGTAGGCGCTGTCCAGCAGGCTGCGCGCCCACAGCGCCACTTCGTCGTGCGCGGCTGCATTGCGCGACAGCGCGATCGCGCCGCCGGCGACCTTCATCAGCGCGGCGAAGGCGATCGCCAGCAGCAGCATCGCGGCGATGACTTCGAGCAGGGAAAAGCCTTTTTGGCGGGACTCGGGACGCGACAGCCGGGACTCGGGACTCGGGACTCCATGAAGCCGGGACTCGGGACTCGGGACTCGGGACTCGGCAGAGCGCGCCGAGACAGGCTTTGGCCTTGCGCGCTGGCCGATACGCCCGAGCGCCGAGCTGTGGCTTTGCCCGAGTCCCGAGTCCCGAGTCCCGAGTCCCGGCTGTTGCTTCCCGAGTCCCGGCTTCATGGCTTCACCTTGTCCACCACCGCGACCTGCCCGGTGAGCCACGACACGTTGATGCGCCACTGGCGGCGGCCGCTGGCGAGGATGATGTGGCCGCCGGTGGAGCTGCCGTCGGGGAAGAAGCGGATGCGCCCGGTGTACGGGTTCGGGCGATCCTCCAGCGCGCTGGTGATCGAAAGCTTCATGCCCTTGGGCAGGCGCACGTGCTGCCGTTTCGCGTCGCTGTAGGTGTCGTCGCGCACGTCCACGTCGAAATGCTGTTCCTTGCCCTGCACGATCGCCTGCGCGCGGGTGGCGCGCAGCGCCGCGGCGAGCTCGCCGCTGGCCGCGTTGACGCGCGCGCTGGCCAGGCCCTGCGTCACCGACACCGCCACCGCCGCCGCGGCGATGCCGATCAAGAGGATCACCACCAGCATTTCGAGCAGGGTGAAGCCGCTTTGTTTGCGGGACTCGGGACTCGGGACTCGGGACTCGGCAGAGCGGTGCGGGGCGTGCTTTGGCCTTGCGCGCTGGCCGATGCGCCCGAGCGCCGAGCTTTGGCCTTTCCCGAGTCCCGAGTCCCGAGTCCCGAGTCCCGGCTGTCGCGTCCCGAGTCCCGGCTTCATTGCCAGTTGCCCACGTCCTTGTCGTAGCCGTCGCCGCCGGGCTTGCCGTCGCGGCCGTAGAAGATCAGGTCGAAGTTGCCGTGGTCGCCGGGCGCCTTGTAGCCGAAGGCGTGGCCCCACGGATCCATGAGTTCGGACTCCTTCGCGTACGGGCCCTGCCAGTTCGGCGCGTTCGCCGGCTTGGTCACCAGGTCCTGCAGCTGCTGCGGCGGGGCGCCGTTGTCCAGCGCGTAGTTCTCGATCTTCTGGCTGAGCGTGGTGAGCTGGGCCTTGCCCGCGCCGTATTTGCCCTTGTCCATGTTCTTGCCGACCTGGGTCACCACCACCGCGCCGACGATGCCGATCAGCACGATCACCGCGAGCATTTCGAGCAGGGTGAAGCCGCTTTGTTTGCGGGACTCGGGACTCGGGACTCGGGACTCGGCAGAGCGCATCGAGGCGAGCTTTGGCACCACGCGCTGACCGATACGCCCGAGCGCCGAGCTTTGGTCTTTCCCGAGTCCCGAGTCCCGAGTCCCGAGTCCCGCACAATACGTATTCATCGTCATTCCTCTCATTGAATATTGCTGGTCAGGCTGAGCAGCGGCAGCAGGATCGCCGCCATGATGAAACCCACCAGCACGGTCATCACCACGGTGAGCGCGGGCACCAGCGCGGCGAGCAGGCGGTCGATCGAGCGGCGGCTTTCCAGCTCGAAGGTGTCGGCCACCTTGAGCAGCATGCCGTCCAGCTCGCCGGCCTCCTCGCCCACCTGCACCATCTGCAGCGCGAGCCGCGGGAACACTTTCGACTGGCCCAGCGCGAGGCTGAGCCCGGAGCCTTCCTTCACCTGTTCGTGCGCCTGCGCCAGCGCCGCGTCGAGCGCGCGGTTCGCGGTGACCTGGCGTGCGATGGACAGCGCGCCGAGCAGCGGCACGCCGTTCTTCAGCAGCGTGCCCAGGGTGCGCGCGATGCGCGCGGTCTGCACCTTGAGCAGCAGCGGGCCGGCCACGCGCAGGCGCAGCACGCGCGCATCCCAGGCCAGCCGCGCGGCCGGCTCGCGCAGGCGCAGGCGGAAGAAGAACGCGCCGCCGACCAGCAGCAGCGCGAGCAGCCACCACCACGACTGCAGCGTCTGGCCCAGCGCCAGCACCGCCTTGGTGATCCACGGCAGCGGCACCTGCATGTCCTCGAAGATCGGCACGAACTGCGGCACCACGTAGGCCAAGAGCAGCACCAGCGAGCCGAGCACGCCCACCAGCAGGAAGGCCGGATAGATCAGCGCATTGACGATGCTGCCGCGCAGCTGCTGCGAACGTTCGAGGTAGTCCGCGAGCCGGCGCAGCGTGTCCTCCAGCGAACCGCCCGCCTCGCCCGCGCGCACCAGCGCGATGTAGAGCTTGGGGAACACGCCGTGTTCCTCGTCCAGCGCCTGCGACAGCGGCAGGCCGCCACGCACGCGGTCGCGCACGCGCTCCACCAGCTTCTTCGCGCGCTCGCCCTCGGGCAGGTCGAGCAGGATGCCCAGCGCGCGGTCCAGCGGCTGGCCCGCGCCGAGCAGGGTGGCGAGCTGGTGCGTGAACTGCGCCAGCTGGTCGCCGGTGAACGGTCCGCGCTTGAACAGCGCGGCAAAACCCGAACCGCCGCCCATCGCGTCCGCCGGCTGCGCCTCCAGCGGCGTGTGGCCCTGATCCTGCAGCCGCACCACCACCTCGTCGACGCTGGCCGCTTCCATCTGGCCCTGCAGCAGCTCGCCGGATTCGCTGATGGCTTTGTAGTGGAATTGGGCCATTTACGGGACTCGATGGAGCCGGGACTCGGGACTCGGGACTCGGGACTCGGCAGAGCGCGTCGAGGCGGGCTCTGGCCATGCGCGCTGACCGATGCGTCCGAGCGCCGAGCTGTGGCCTTTCCCGAGTCCCGAGTCCCGAGTCCCGAGTCCCGGATTCACGGAGCCTCGAATCTCAGCCCTCCTGCGTGACACGCAGCACCTCCTCCAGCGTGGTGATGCCGGCGAGCGATTTGGCGATGCCGTCCTCGTACATGGTGCGCATGCCTTCGGCGCGCGCCTGCTTCTCGATCTCGCCGGCGTCGGCCTTCTGCATCACCAGGCGGCGCAGCGGGTCGCTCATCACCAGGAATTCCATGATCGCCTGGCGGCCGCGGTAGCCGCTGGGGTTGGCCGCGCTGGAGCCGGGTTTCCACAGGCGGATCGGTTTGCCGTCGGCGTATTTCTCCAGCTCGAACTGCGCGATCACCTCGGGCGCGGGCTCGTAGGGGATCGCCGTCTCCGGATCGAGCCGGCGCACCAGCCGCTGCGCGAGGATGCCGTTGACGGTGGAGCCGAGCAGGTAGTCCTCCACGCCCATGTCGAGCAGGCGGGTGATGCCGCCGGCGGCGCTGTTGGTGTGCAGCGTGGACAGCACCAGGTGGCCGGTGAGCGCGGACTGGATCGCGATGCGGCAGGTTTCCAGGTCGCGCATCTCGCCGATCATGATGACGTCGGGGTCCTGGCGCACGATGGAACGCAAGGCGCCGGCGAAATCCAGCCCGATCTGCGGCTTCACCTGGATCTGGTTGATGCCTTCGATCTGGTACTCGACCGGATCCTCGACGGTGATGATCTTCACGTCCGGCGTGTTGATCTTCGACAGCGCGGTGTACAGCGTGGTGGTCTTGCCCGAGCCGGTGGGGCCGGTGACCAGCAGGATGCCGTGCGGGCGCTCCAGCACCTCGACGAAGCGCGACTGGAAGCTGTCGGTGAAACCGAGCGTGGCGAAGTCGAACACCACCGATTCGCGGTCGAGGATGCGCATCACCACCGACTCGCCGAAGCTGGTCGGCACGGTGGACACGCGCAGGTCCAGCTCCTTGCCCTGCACGCGCAGCTGGATGCGGCCGTCCTGCGGCAGGCGGCGTTCGGCGATGTTGAGCTTGGCCATGATCTTCACGCGCGAGATCACCGCCGCGGTACTCGATGCCGGCGGCGCCTCCACCTCGTGCAGCACGCCGTCGATGCGGTAGCGCACCTTGAGCCGGTTCTCGAATGGCTCGATGTGCACGTCGGAGGCGCGCTGCTCCACCGCGCGTTGCAGGATCAGGTTGACCAGGCGGATGACGGGCGCCTCGGAGGCGAGGTCGCGCAGGTGCTCCACGTCGTCCACTTCGGCGGCGCCGCCGTCGATGTTCTCCACGATGGTGCCCATCGCGGAACGGCCCGAGCCGTAATAGCGCTCGATCAGGTCGTCGATCTCCGAGCGCAGGCCGATGCGCAGCGCCACCGGGCGCCCCGCCGCCAGCGTCACCGCCTGCAGCGGGTAGGGATCGGCGGGATCGGCCATCACCAGCGCCAGCCCGTGCTCGCCGTCGCTCACCGGCACCACGTGCTGCTGCTTGAGGAAGCGCAGCGAGAGGTCGAGATCAGGCGGCGCCAGTTCCGGCGCCTCGCGCGCGCTGAGCAACGGCACGCCGAGCAGTTCCGACCAGGCCTCGGCCAGCTCGCGCTCGTTGACCAGGCCCAGCCGCGCCAGCAGCGCGGTGAGCGTGCCCTCGGTGGCCTCCTCGTGCAGGCGGCGCGCCCGCGCCAGGTCGCCGTCCTTCAGGCGGCCGCGCGCCACCAGCAGGGCGCAAACCGCCGCTTCGCGCTCGTCCACCGCCGTCGACACCTTCTCCGTTGCCGCTGTCGCCGCCAACATTCGCCACACCCTCCGCCGCAGCCGCCCCCGACCGGACGATCACTGTACCGTGCCGCCCCTGCCAACGGATACGACCGCGCCGCCGGCGCGCGGTTCAGCGCGGCATTCTTGCGGAATGCGCCGCATACAAAGAAAACCGGCGCCCTCCCGGGCGCCGGTTTTCCCGACATCATGGCGATGTCAGCGGGGCGTCGCTTACCAGCCGATGCCCAGACCCACGCCGCCGGAGGCCTCGTTGCCGCTCACCGCGGCGCCCACGGTGAGGTTGGCATTGCGCGACAGCGAATGCGAGTAGCCCACCGACAGCGCGGCCTGGCCGCGGTAGCCGCCCACGCCCACGCCCACGCGGTTCGGCGTGTCGATGCCCTGCGTGCTGAACGCCATCTGCGACATCGCCGCGCCCATCGCGCCTACCCGCGTCATGCGCTGGTTCACCGCGCGGAACTGGTCGTTGACCTCGCCGCGCAGGGAGTTCAGGTCGGCGTTGCTCGCCAGCCCGGCCACCTTCTGGTCGGTATAGGTCTTGGCCGAGTTCAGCGTGGTCTGGTTGCCGGCGTCGGCATAGGCCTTCGCGTCGATCAGGGCCTGCTGCACCTGCCCGGTGTTCGCCGCGTCGGTGGCCTGCGTGCCCGCGGCCACGTTGGCGATCTGCCGCTCGCTGCCCGCCGCACCCACCGAGACGGTGTTGGCGCGATCGGCCACCGAGCCCGCGCCCAGCGCCACCGCGTTCTGGGCGGACACCGTCGCGCCCTGGCCCAGGGCGGTGCCCGAGGCCGCGTTCACCGTGGCGCTTTCGCCCACCGCCACCGCGTTGGTGGCGGCCGCGGCGATCGTGGTGTTGGCGCCCACCGCGGTGGAGCCGTCAGCGTTCACCTTCGCGTTGCCGCCGATCGCGGTGTCGTTCGGGCCGGCGGCGTAGCTGTCGCCGCCGACCGCAGTGCCGTGGTCGCCGCCGGCGTTGGCGTTCGAACCGACCGCCACGCCCTTGGAGCCGGCGGCCACCGCGGCCGTGTCGCTGCCGTCGCCGGCGCCATCCGCCGCCAGGTACGGGCTGCCCGACGCGTTCCGCTCCAGCATGCCCACGCGGCCGTCGAGCGCGGCGATGTTGCCGAACGCCTGCGTCAACGCGCCGTCCAGCGCGCCCAGCGCGTCGCCCACGCTGTGGTAGCTGCCGCCCTGCAGGCTGTAGAGCGGCCCCGCGAAGCCGCCGGCCGCCATCGCCGCGCCGCCGCCCAGCGCCTGCGCCAGCGCGTCGCCCAGCGCGAACAGCTGGCCGCCGTTGACCGCGTCCATGCTGTCGGCGCCGAGCGCGCCGGCCTTGACGTTGGCCAGCGTGGTGCCGCCGTTGCCGGCCAGCGTGAGCGTCGCCTTGTCGGCGTCGTCGTAGCTCACCATGTTGGCGATGCTGCCGCCGATGCCGCCGATCGCATCCTGCAGCTGCTTCAGGTTCACCGCATCGGTGCCCGCCGTGCCGGCCGCCACGTTGGTGATCTGCCGCTCGCTGCCGGCGCGGCCCACCGAGACCGTGTTGGCGCGGTCGGCCACCGACTGCGCGCCCAGCGCCACGGCATTGGTCGCGCTGGCCTTCACCGTGGCACCGGAGCCCAGCGCCGTACCCTTCACCGCATCGGCCTCGGCCAGCCAGCCCAGCGCCGTGGCCTGGTTCGCCGCCGCCAAGCTGCCGGCACCCACCGCGACGGCGCCAAGCCCGCTCGCCTCGGTGCCGAACAGGCCGTAGACGCTGCCGCCGATCGCCACGCTCTGGCTGGCGCTGGCCGTGCTGCCTTCGCCCACCGCCACGCTGCTCTCGCCCCCCGCCGTGGCACCCACACCGCCGGCAAAGGCGTAATCGCCGGCAGCGGTGGCGCTGTAGCCCACGCCGGTGGCAAGCAGGCCGTCGACCTGCGCATAGCTGCCCAGCGCGGTGGCGCCGTCGGCCTTGGCGGCGGCGCGGAAGCCTGCCGCCAGGGCCTGCGTGCCGCCCGCCGCGGACTCGGCGCCGAGCGCCGTGCCGTAGGTTCCGGCGACCTGTGCCGCATGGCCGTAGGCCGATGCGCCGTCCGCGTCGGCCAGGCTTTCCGCGCCGGTGGCCACGCCGTTTTCGCCATTGGCCTGCGCGTTGGCGCCGGCAGCGACGCTGTTCTCGCCCTGCGCCATGCTGCCGTAGCCCACCGCCACGCTGCCGGCGCCGAGCGCGCCGGCGCCGGCGCCCAGCGCCGTGGCCTGGTCCTGCCACGCGAAGCTGCCCGCACCGATCGCGGTGCTGTTCGCGCCCGCCGCATCGGCCTTGTAGCCGAACGCCGCGCTCTCGTCGCCGTTCGCGAGGCTGCTCGCGCCCGCCGCCACCGCGTGCGTGCCGAGCGCCAACGCGTCTTCGCTGCCGTCGGTGGCGCCGTCGGCCGCGAACAGGTGCGAGGCCGTCGCCGACGCATTCGCCACCGCGTCGAGCTGGGCCTTGTTCACCGCGTCCGTCGCCTCCGTGCCGGCGGCCACGTTGGCGATCTGGCGGGTCAAGCCGTCCTTCGCGCTGCCGACCGAGATGGTGTTGACGCGGTCCGCCCAGCTGTCGGCGCCCAGTGCCACGCTGTGCTCGGCGAGGGCGGTGCTGGTATCGCCGATGGCGACGCTGCCGAGGCCGGCAGCCCAGCTGTTCGTGCCCAGCGCGGTGGCGTTGTCCCCCTTCGCGTAGGCGAAGTAGCCCAGTGCGGTGCTGGCTACGCCGCCGGCCTCGCTGATCGCGCCCACGGCAGTGGCGTTGTCGGCCAGCGCATGCGCGCCCGCGCCCAGCGCCGCGGCGTTCTCGCCCTTGGCCAGGGTGTCGATGTAGATGCCCAGGCCCGGGATCAGGTCGGCCGAGCCGCCCAGCGCCACGCTGCCGTTGCCGATCGCGGCGCTCTGCGAACCGACCGAGGTGGCGAACGTGCCGCTGGCGGTGGCGATGCCGCCCACCGCCGTGGCCTGCTGTCCGAGCGCGCTGGCGCCCACGCCGAGCGCGGTGCCGGCCAGGCCGGTGGCTTCCGCACTGGCGCCCACCGCGGTGGCGCCGATGCCGGTGCCGGTGGCGGCGGCGGTGATCGGATTGCCATCGGCTCCCTGCAGCAGCGGATTGCCGTCCTCGTCCACGGCCACGCCGCCGATCGCCACGCTGCTGGCGCCGCCGGCTTGCGCGTTGATGCCGCTGGCCACGCTGTTCGCGCCCTGCGCCATGCTGCCGTAGCCCACCGCCACGCTGCCCGCGCCGAGCGCGCCGGCGCCGGCGCCCAGCGCCGTGGCTTGGTCCTGCCACGCGAAGCTGCCCGCACCGAGCGCGGTGCTGTTCGCGCCCTCCGCATCGGCCTTGTAGCCGAACGCCGCGCTCTCGTCGCCGTTCGCGAAGCTGCTCGCGCCTGCCGCCACCGCGTGCGTGCCGAGCGCCAGCGCGTCTTCGCTGCCGTCGGTGGCGCCGTCGGCCTGGAAGAAGCGTGTGGCGCCGGCCACCGCATCGTCCAACTGGCCCACGTTCACCGCATCGGTGGCTGCGCTGCCCGCGGCCACGTTCACGATCTGGCGCTCCTTTCCTTCCGCACCCACCGAGACGGTGTTCGCGCGATCCGCCACCGAGTTCGCGCCCAGCGCCACGCTGTTATCGGCGGCGGCATGCGCCATGAAGCCCAGCGTGCTGCTGTTCTCGCCCTCCGCGTAGCTGCCGCTGCCCACCGCGGTGCCGCCATCGAGGTCGGCCGTGGCCAGTGCGCCCAGTGCGGTCGACTGCAGGCCGTCGGCCTGCGCCATGGTGCCGATGGCCGTCGCACCCAGGCCGGAAGCGGTCGCGCCGTTGCCGAAGGCGCTGGCCGCGACGCCGGCGCTGGTGGTGCCCTGGTAGAGGATGCCCGGGATGCCGTAGAGGATGTCGCCCACGTCGGCGCGGCCGCCCACCGCCACGCTGTAGTCGCCGCTGGCCGCGGCCTTGTTGCCGATGGCAACGGCCTCCTGCCCGCTGGCCTTGCTGGACACGCCAACCGCCACGCTGGCGGCGCTGAGCGCATTCGCGCCATAGCCCAGGGCCGTGCTGAGGCGGCCGCCCGCCTGTGCGTAACTGCCCGTGGCGGTGGCCCCATCGGCCGAAGCCTTGGCGCGGAAGCCCGATGCCAGCGCCTGGGTTCCCGCGGCCTCCGACTCGGCGCCCAACGCCGTGCCGTACGCGCCAGTGGCCTGCGCGGCGCTGCCGTAGGCCGACGCACCTTCCTGGTCGGCCAGGCTGTTCGCGCCCGTCGCCACCGCATTCGCACCATTCGCCTGCGCGGCGTTGCCCTGGGCCACGCTGTTCGCGCCCTGCGCCACGCTGCCGTAGCCCACCGCGAGGCTGCCCTCGCCCAGCGCGTTCGCGCCCGATCCCAAGGCCGTCGCCTGGGCCGCCAGTGCGAGGCTGCCCGCGCCGACCGCGATGCTGTTCGCGCCTTCCGCATCGGCGCCGAAGCCGAACGCCACGCTCTCGTCGCCCATCGCCATCGCGCTCGCGCCCACGGCCACCGCGTGCGTGCCGTTCGCCAGCGCGTCTTCGCTGCCGTCGGTGGCGCCGTTGGCCTCGATGAAGCGCGTGTCGCCGGCCATCGCCGGCGCGGCGCCCAGCGCCAGGGCGAGACCGGCCGCCGCCAGCGCGGCGCGCAGGCGCTTCGCGCCGCCGCCCTTGCCGCTGGCACGCGCGTGTTCGGACGCGACCACCAGCGTGCCGAGCGATTTGTTCCAGACTTTGCTGTAGATCCTGTTCATGTGCTGCTCCCCTCAAAACGGTGATGGCCAGGCGCCTGTGGCAGCCGGCAGTCGTTTGCTTGCGTCGTGTGCAGCCGACGCCCCGTTCGCGCATGGGGCGTGGAAGTCGTGGATGGGCCGGCCTCCCGCCGCACGGGCGGGAGGCCGGCTTGCGGCGGCTTACCTGGGCGCGGTGAAGTTGCCCAGCACCGTCACGCCGCTCCATGCGGCGGTGCCGGTCACGGTGAGGTAGTAGGTGCCGGCGGCCGGGCGCGTGATCACCACGGACTCGCTGTTGCCGGGGTGCACCGACTTGAAGTCGTAGCTGTCGGCGCTGGCCGGGGCATTCCGCTTCACGTACAGCGCGACATCGCCCTGGCCGCCCATCGTGCGCAGGCTGAGGCCGAGCGCGCCGGCCGGCACCTCGAGCTTGTAGACCGTGCTTGCGCCCGCCTTGCCGGACTGGCCGGCCAGCGCCACGCCGTTGCCCAGCTCGATCGCCGGCGGCGGCTCGCCCGGCCCGCCGCCACCGGCCACGGCCCTGGCCACCGCGGCGGAGGCGTCGACGATGCCGGCGCCGATCGGACGGTCGGCCGCTGGCGCCACCTTCGGCGCCATCGCGGTGGACTGCAGCACGTCGAGCACTTCGTCCGGGCTCAGCAGCGGCAGGTTCGCGGCGAGGCGCGCGCTCTGCATCAGCGCGACGATGCCCGAGACGTGCGGGGTGGCCTGCGAGGTGCCGGCCATGCCGCCGTAGCTCTTGTCGTTCGCCACCGGCGCGGTCTTGCCGCTGTTCAGCGCCTGCCAGATGAAACCGTCGTTGGCCTGCGCGCCGCTGCTGCCGTCGTTCGCGTAGACGCCGCCGCCCGGCGCGGCGATCTTCACCACGTTGCCGTAGTTGGAGTAGTACGCGCGCTTGCTGGTGACGCCGGTGGCGGCCACGGTGATCGCACCGGGGCAGCTGGCAGGCGAATGACCGGCCGCATCCTTGTTGCTGTTGCCGGCCGCCACCACCACCACGGCGCCGAGCGCGCGGGCCTTTTCGATGGCCTTGGCCGCCGAGCTGCTGGCGCTGCAGCTGCCGCTGCCGCCGAGGCTGAGGTTGATGACCTGGGCCGGATGGGTGTTGGCGGGCACGCCGTCCACGCTGCCGCCCGCGGCCCACACGATGGCGTCGTTGATGTCGCTGTTGTAGCCGCCGCAATGGCCAAGCACGCGCACCGGCAGCACCTTCGCGCCGTGCGCGATGCCCGCCATGCCCGCGCCGTTGTTGGTCAGCTCGGCGCCGCTGGTGCTGGCGACGTGGGTGCCGTGCCAGCTGCTGTCCTCGGCCGGATGGGTGGCGTCGGTGCACTCGCTCAGCCACGGCTCGGCGGTGGTCCAGTCGCCGAGGTCCCAGCCGCCGGGGACGCGGCCGTCCTGCTCGCGACCGGAGACCTTGGCGTCGACGATGAAGTCGTAGCCGGCGTCCGCCAGCGAGGTGTCGATGTCGACGTGGCTGGTGATGCCGGTGTCCAGCACGGCGATCACGATGCCGTTGCCGTCGGCGAGATCCCAGGCGTTGTTGACGTTGCTGCCGCCCCAGTTCGCGACGCCGGCCGCGGTGGCCGTGCCGTCCGGCGCCTTCAGGTTCCACTGGTACTTGGCGTAGTAGGTGTCGCTGGGCGTGAAGGTGGCCGGGGCCAGCGACTCGGGCGCGCGCACGTCGCGCACCGCCTGCCACATCAGGTCGGGCTCGACGTAGGCCACCGCCGGATCGGCGGCGATCTGCTCGATCAGCGCGGCGGCTTCGGCGCGGTCGAGCTTGCGCGAGGTGCGGATCAGGTCGGAACCGACCGCCAGCTTGCGCTGGTAACTCGCCGAGACGGACTTCAGCGCGGTGCCGGCCATGGTGCGGGTTGCCGCGTTCAGGCCGGCGCGGTCGATCGCCGCGCCCACGCTCTGCACCGCGGCGCCGCGCTGGACGGACGGCGCGCTGCCGTCGCGGTAGCTGACGATGAAGCGATCGTAGCTGCCGCCGTCGCGCAGGCCGCTGACGTCGAAGCGCGCCGCCGCTGCGGCCGTCGCCTGCGCCGCGCCGCCCGCCACCGCGGGCAGTGCGCACGCCATGGCCACGGCGGCCGCGAGCAAAGTCCTGACTCCCAACTGCTTCTTCATGCTGTATTCCCCGTTGTGCCGGCGGCCATCCGCCGCCCGGCGTCCCTGGCGCTCGTCGGCGCCTCGAATGTGCCGCCCTTCGTCCCCACGAAGAAGCGGCGCCCGGTCAGCCCACGGGGCGTGGACATGCGGAACGCTCGCGCCGCGCAGCCCGCACACCGTTTCGTGACATCCTTCGCAAACTACTCGCATGTATTTGCGACGGTCAATACGGTTGTCGAAATTTTTTGCGCACATTGCCGGCGACGCTGCGCGGCCGGCGGCTGGCGAAACCGCGCGGCTCTGGGACAATGCCCGTTCGCCCTCCACGGACCCGCGCATGCAGTTGCTCGACATCGGCGCCAACCTCGGCCACGAATCCTTCCGCCACGACTTCGATGCCGTGCTGCAACGTGCGCAGGCGCACGGCGTGGGCCGGATGATCGTCACCGGCGCCTCGCGCGAGGGCAGCGAGCACGCGCTGGCGCTGGCACATGCGCACCCCGGCGTGCTGTGGGCCACCGCGGGCGTGCATCCGCACCATGCGGTGGACTACGACGACGCCACCGACGCGCGGTTGCGCGAGCTGGCGCAGGATCCTGCGGTGCGCGCGGTGGGCGAGACCGGGTTGGACTACAACCGCAACTACTCGCCGCGCGACGTGCAACTGCACGTGTTCGAACGCCAGCTGGCGATCGCGGCGGAGCTGGGCAAGCCGCTGTTCCTGCACCAGCGCGACGCGCATGCGGATTTCCTCGCCCTGCTGCGGCGCTGGCGCGACCGCGTACCCGCCGCGGTGGTGCACTGCTTCACCGACAGCCGCGAGGCGCTGCACGACTACCTCGCGCTGGACTGCCACATCGGCATCACCGGCTGGATCTGCGACGAGCGCCGCGGCAGCCACCTGCGCGAGCTGGTGCGCGAGATCCCCGCGAACCGGCTGATGATCGAAACCGACGCGCCTTATCTCCTGCCGCGCACGGTGCGGCCGCAGCCCTCGCACCGGCGCAACGAGCCGATGTACCTGAAGCACATCTGCGAGGAGATCGCGCGCGACCGCGGCGAACCTGCCGAAGTCACCGCGGCGAACAGCACGGCGGTCGCCGCGGCGTTCTTCGGCCTGCCGTAGGTCGGACGTAGATCGGGCCGTAGGTCGGGATTCATCCCGACACAGGCTGGCGTGTCGGGATGAATCCCGACCCACGGCACCGCCTCGACCCGCCGCATCCCGGCTTCACTCCACCCGCCCCACGCGGGTGAAGAACGGCCAGCGCACCGCGCGCACCTCGGCGGGATCGCCCCAGGCGGCGGCGAGTTCGGGCGTCGCCGCCTCGATCGCATCAGTGCCGGTGCGCTTCGCGTGCCGCTGCGTGGCCGACCACGAGCGCAGATAGGCGAGGAACTGCGCGAGGTTCCAGTCGGCGCGCATCGTGAAACTCGGCGTATCCACGTGCGCGAACGGGAACGGCAGCTCGCGGTAGCCGGCATCCACCAGCGCGCGCTCGGGCGGCCAGTCCGGGCCCAGCGTGTCGGCGTAGAGTCGGCGCTCCACCGCATCCACGGCGCGGCTCACGCTGCAGTTGCCGTAGGCGGAGATCGCCAGCAGCGCGCCGGGCTTCGCCACGCGGCGCACCTCGGCGTGGAAGGCGTCGAGCTCGAACCAGTGCAGCGCCTGCGACACGCCTATCAGGCTCGCGCTGTGCGCGGCGAGCGTGCTGCGCTCGGCCGGCTCCACGCGGTAGTCGATGCGCGGATGCGCGCCGGCCTGCGCGATCTGCGTGGCGCTGGGATCGGTGGCGACCACGCGCTCGAAATGCGCGGCCAGCCCCAAGCTGGCCTGGCCGTTGCCGCAACCGGCATCCCAGGCCAGCGCGCGGTCGGGCGCCTGCTGCGCCAGCCACTCGAACCAGTCGGCGGGCGGCAACGGGCGCGCATCGCGATAGAGCGCGGCGTGGCCGGAGAAGTGATCCTTGAACGCCATGTGGAAACTCCGTGGGGGCGGGTTCGATGTGCGATATTGCGCGCGTCCCTGATCGCGAGGATCGAACGGGCGGCCACCCACGGCCGCCCTCCTTACCTCTTTGCGATCGTCCATGATCGCGAGAATCAAATGGGCGGCCATCCATGGCCGCACCCCTTACCCCTTTGCGATCGTCCATGATCGCTAGGATCAAATGGGCGACCATCCATGGCCGCACTCTTCAACCGATTACGCGCGTTTCGCCGGGTGCCAGTCCATCGAGCGCGTAGTCGCCGATGCGCAGGCGGATCAGCCGCAGCGTGGGGAAGCCCACCGCAGCGGTCATGCGCCGCACCTGGCGGTTGCGGCCTTCACGCAGGGTGAGCGTGAGCCAGCTGGTGGGGATCAGTTTGCGGTAGCGCACCGGCGGGTCGCGCGGCCACAGCCAGTCCGGTTGCGCCGCGTGTTCGGCCAGCGCGGGCAAGGTGGGACCGTCGTTCAACGCCACGCCGCGGCGCAGCGCGGCGAGCGCGGCGTCGTCGATCGCGCCGTCCACCTGCACCAGGTAGGTCTTGGGCTGCTTGTGCCGCGGATCGGCGAGGCGGTGCTGCAGGCGGCCGTCGTCGGTGAGCAGCAGCAGGCCTTCGCTGTCGTGGTCCAGCCGGCCCGCCGCGTAGACGCCCGGCTGTTTCACGTAGTCGGCCAGCGTGGGCCGGCCGCGCTCGTCGGTGAACTGGCAGAGCACGCCGTAGGGTTTGTTGAGCGCGATCAGCATGGTCTGGAAAACCCTGGCGGGGCCGTTGCGCGCAGGAGCGCACCCTGTGCGCGAACGCTTTTGCTCCGATCAACGCCAGAGCATTCGCGCACGGGGCGCGCTCCTACGCATGTCGATGCAGGTTCAAAACGGCCGCGGGCACACCGACTGCAGGCCGTCGATGTGTTCGTGCAGGTCGGAGGCGATGCCCTGCCACATCGGGTCGAGGATGAAGTCGATGCCTTCGCGACGCGCCAGCTTCGCGGCGGGGATGAAATCCGCGTCGCCGGCCACCAGCACGATCTGGTCCACCTGCTGCTTGTGCGCGAGCGCGGCGATGTCGATGCCGATCTTCATGTCCACCTGGGTCTGGCGCATCTCCGGCTCGTAGTGCTCGTCGCCGAGCTCCTCCCAGCGCAGGCTGCCTTCGCGCAGCTGCTGCATCGCCTGGGGTTTCAGTTTCCACTCGCCGCGCTCGGCGAGCCGGCCGAGGCGCAGCGCCATCTTGCGCTGGCGGCGCAGCTGCTCGTGCAGCTCGCGGCGGAACGCGGCGGCGGCGCTCTTGCCGAAATCCACCGGGCTGCCGCTCACCGGACGCACGAACACCTTGTCCAGCGGCGGGCAGTCGTAGAAGAAGATGCGGTACAGCGCTTCGCGCGGGCGATCCAGCGCCTTCAGGTGTTCCAGCGCCATGCCGAACACGGTCTTGGCCACGGTGCGCGCGTCGTTGGCGTCGCGCTCGCTCCACACCTTGCGGTAACGGGCGAGGAAGAAGGCGCCGTCGACGAGGATGGCGGTGCGTTGCATAGGAATTCCTTATGAGTGCTGCGCGATTCGGATGACGGCCGGCCCATACTGGCCGCCCGCGACGATTTTAAGCGATGCGCGGTGCGTCAAGCGGCCGGCGCCGCCGCGCCATGCGGCCGGGCCGGCAGCTGGCGGCAGTATGCCGCCGCCTCCGCCAGCAGCCATGCGCGGAACGCCTGCAGGCCGCGATGCGCCTGCGAGCGCGGCGGATACACCAGCCAGTACGCGTCCGTCACCGGCAGGTAGCGCTCGCCCAGCACCTGCAGGCGGCCGGCGTCGATCATCGACTTGGCCATCACCATGCGCCCCAGCGCCACGCCCAGGCCTTCCAGCGCCGCATGGCGCTGCGCCTCGAAGCTGTCGAACTGCGCCACGTAGCGCCGCGGCAGCTCGCCGCCGTAATGCGCGAACCAGTCGCGCCAGCGGTTCGCCGGATTGGGATCGCCCAGCAGCGGCCAGCGCGCGAGGTCGTGCGGGTCGGCGCCGCCCATGCGCGCCACCAGCGCGGGCGCGGCCACCGGCGCGATCCACTCGCCGAACAGCCGCTCGCTGTGCAGCCCCTCCCACTCGCCGCGGCCGTAGCGCAGCGCGCAGTCCACCGGCTCGCGCTCGAAATCCACCAGCGCCGAGCCGGACTGCAGGTTCAACTCCAGCTCCGGATGCGCCGCCACCAGCCGCGGCAGCCGCGGCACCAGCCAGCTGGACATGATGCCGGGGCTGGCGCTGAGCGTGAGCGCGTCGTGGTGGTATTCGCGGTAGCGCATCAGCGCGTGCTCGATGCCGTCGAAATGCTGGCCCACCGCCTCCAGCAGCCGGCAGCCTTCGGTGGTGAGCGCGACGCCGCGCGGGCCGCGCTCGAACAGTCGCCGCTCCAGCCGCTCCTCCAGCTGGCGCATCTGGTGGCTGAGCGCGCTCACGGTGAGGTGCGCCTGCTCGGCGGCGCGCGACAGCTTGCCGTGGCGAGCGACCAGCACGAACTGCTGCAGCAGGTCCAGCGAGAGCCGCGTCATCTTGAATGTCCTTCAAGGCAGGCTTGCGAAGATATCGCTTTTTGCGCCCGGCGCCACGCCGTACCTTGCACGCCGTCCCCACCCCCGCACTTGCAAGGAATTCATCATGCGCTCGCCCTTCGTCGGCCTGCTGCTGCAGCACGGCCATGTGCATTCCCCCGAACTCGTCCGCCAGCTGAGCCGCGCGGACCAGCGCCCGCTGTCCCTGCGCGGCGCGGCCAGGCAGTTGAGCGCCGCAGACGCCGGCGCGCGGCGCAATTCCTGGCGCGGCATGGCTGGCGCCGCGCGCTACCTGTTCCTCATCAACTCGCCCTGATCGATTCGGCTTGACCTGAGTGGCTTGATCGGGCGCCCCCGCGTACCCATCTCGGCGGCATCGTTCGTCGGGATGGGCCGCGCGCGGAAGCCTGCGCGGCCGCCGGCATCCCGCCCCAACCGGAGTCCCCGCATGCAACCCCGTCCGCTCGGCCGCTCGCCGCTTTCCATCGCCCCGCTGGTGTTCGGCGGCAACGTGTTCGGCTGGAGCGTGGACGAGGCGCGCGCGTTCGAGCTGCTCGACGCCTACGTCGACGGCGGCGGCAACCTGATCGACACCGCCGACGTCTACCCGGCCTGGGTGCCGGGCAACCGCGGCGGCGAGTCGGAAACCATCATCGGCAAGTGGCTGCGACAGGGCGGCAAGCGCGAGCGCGTGCTGATCGCCACCAAGGTGGCGAAGTGGGTCGAGCATCCCGGCCTGTCGCCGGTCAATATCCGCGCCGCGGTGGAAGGCTCGCTGCGGCGCCTGCAGACCGACCGCATCGACCTCTACTTCGCCCACCAGGACGACGCCAGCGTGCCGATGCACGAGACGCTGGGCGAGTTCGCGCGACTGATCGAGGAAGGCAAGGTGCGCGCGATCGGCGCCTCCAACTTCACGGCCGACCGCGTGGTCGAGGCGCTGGCGGTGTCGAAGGCATACGGCCTGCCGCGCTACGAGTGCCTGCAGCCCGAATACAACCTGGTTGCGCGCGCCGGCTACGAGGCGCAGCTCGAACCGCTGGTGCGCGCGGAGAACCTCGGCGTGACCTGCTACTACGCGCTGGCCAGCGGCTTCCTCAGTGGCAAGTACCGCAGCGCGGCCGACCTCGCCAAGAGCAGCGCGCGCGGCCGCGCGGCGCAGCGTTTCCTCAACCCGCGGGGCCTCGGCGTGCTCGCCGCGCTGGATGCGGTGGCCGCCGCGCACCGCGCCACGCCCGCCCAGGTGGCGCTGGCCTGGCTGATCGCCCGCCCCGGCATCACCGCGCCGATCGCCAGCGCCACCAGCGTGGCGCAGCTGCAGGAACTGCTGGGCGCGCTGCAGCTCACGCTGGGCAGCGACGAGATCGCCGCGCTGGACGCGGCCAGCGCGGTCTGATCAACGCACGGCGGCGTCCACGGGCCTGTCGGCAACACTGGACGCCGGCGCCGGCTCGTCGTTCTGCTCGTTCGGCGCTTCCACCGTGTAGCCCTGCGCCTTGAGTTTGGCGAGATAACCCTGCGGCGAGAGCAGCTCGCCCATCGGCAGCAGCGCCAGCGTGCGCCGGTTCTTAGCCAGCGCATCGTCCGCCGCCTTCAGCCAGCTCTGCGCCACCTTGGCCCGCACATCCTGCAAGCCTTGCTGGCGCGCGAGGTCGGAGCCGTCGAAGGCCGCGGTGCAGGCATCGCCGTGCCGGTCGCGGCGCAACGCGGCCAGCGTGTCGATGTCGCCGGTGGCCCAGGCGTTGGCCGCCGCCTGCATGTTCGGCAGGTCGCGCTCGATGCGATCCATGGTCTGCACGAGGCAGGCCGTGTCGTCGATGCTGCCATGGCGGAACTCGGCGACGGCTTGTTTGGGATCGTCGATGGTGAACTTGAAGCTGGTGCTGACCTGCGGGATGTCGTGCTGCTTGGCCAGCTGGCGCACCCGCTTGCCGGCCACGTCGCCGTCCACGAGGCCGGCGCCCTTCACGGCAGCCTTGTACAACTCGCCGGCGGCGAAGATCGGCCGGTATTTCTCCACGCCGCTGTCGTGGCCGAGATAACGCGCCTTCAAGCTCTGCCAGCGCGCATACACCGGCGGCGGCAGCACGTCCGCCAACTTCTTGCCGTCGGGGTTGTTGCGGATGCCGATCAGGCGCGGCAACAGCATCAGCTTGCTGAAGAAGCTGCCCTTGGCGTTCACCTCGATCGCTGGCGGCAACAGCAGCGCCTGCGCGGCCAGCTCGGTGGCCTCCACCTGCTGCGACTGCCACTGCATCTGCTTCGGCAGCGGCGTGAGCGTGCCCAATATCCACAGCACGTGGTCGCCGCGGCTCACCTTCCACAGGCCCGGCCCGGGCAACTCGCCGCTCACCACCACTGCAGGCAGCTCCTTCGCCGCGCTGGTGGCCGGCGCGGGCAGCGTTTGCGCGAACGCGGGCATGGCCGCCAGACCGAACGTCACGATCAACCACGCACTGCTGCGCATGCGTCACTCCCTCGATCGGTTCCGGCGGCACCGACGGCCGCCAGGTTTCGCTCGGACCGGCAGCCGGCGGCGAAGTTCAGTGCGCCGGACCGTCGCCGGTCACGGTCGCGTCAATGCGTGCCGGTCGAAGCCGCCGCCGCAGGCACGGTGCCGTCGGACGTGGCCGGCGCGTCGTCCAAGCCCAACGGCGCTTCCACCGTGTAGCCCTGCGCCTTCAACTTCGCGAGGTAGCCGCCGGACGACAGCAGTTCGTCCATCGGCAGCAGCGCGAAGCTGGTCGGGTTGTCCGCCAGCGCCTTGCGCGCCGCGGCCAGCCATGTGGCTTCCATCTGCGCGGGCACGTCGTCGAGGCCGAGCTGGTGGGCGAAGCCGGCGCTGGTGACCGCGGTGACGCAGGCGTCGCGGCGGTGGCTGTCGGGCAGGCGGCGCAGTTCTCCCAGGTCACCGGTGGCCCAGGCGTTCGCGCGCGCGGTCATCGCCGGCAGGTCGTGCTCGATGCTGTCCAGCGTGCGGTTGAAGCATTCCAGATCGCTGGGCGCGGCGGCCTTGAAGGCCTTGAGCGCGTCGCGCGGATGCTGGATCTCCACGCGGTATTCCACCGATGTCTCCGGCACGCCGTCGCGCTTGGCCAGCGCCGCTACCGTGCCCGGCACGCCGCCGTTGGCGCTGAGGCCGTTCGCCTTCAGCGCCTTCTTGTACAGCTCCTGCGCCGCGAACAGCGGCCGCCAGCGCTCGATGCCGCTGTCGTCGCCGAGGTATTTCTGCTTCAGCACCCGCCAGCGCGCGTAGGTCGGCGCATCCATCACCTGCTCCAGCGTCTTGCCGTCCGGGTTCTTGCGCGCGCCGTAGGCCGAAGGCAGCAGGAACAGCTTGCCGAAGAAACCCACGTCCGCTTTCAGCTTGATCTTCGGCTCCAGCAGCACCTGTTTCGACTGCGCCAGCACCTGCTCCACCTCGCGCGACTCCCACCGGATGTTGCCCGGCAGCGGCGACAGCGTGCCCAGCACCCACAGCACGTGCTCGCCCTTGCTCACCTTCCACAAACCCGGGCCGGGCACCACGCCGCTGACCACCACGGGCGCGAGCAGCGGCACGTCGCCGGGCACCGGCGGCGCCGTCGTCGTGCTGGCCGGCGGTGGCGTCTGCAGCGGCGCGGCAGGCAGGGCGGGCGCAGCCAGCGCGAAGCACAGCAGCGGAATCCAGGGGCGCATCGGGCTCATCCTCGTCGTCGGTGACCGGCGCTGTGACCGCGCCAAGTGCATGATGTTCGCTGCCTCAAGGCAACGGTGCTTGAACAGCCACGCGCGATCGATGCCTGCTGCCCGTGTCGAAGCGAAGTTGGGCGCCTGATCGAGGAAGTGGAAGCGGCCGGATGTCTGCGGCATCCGGCAGGGCGGCCCGGGCGCAAGCACATGCGGCGCCGCCCATCACCGCCCATTTACCCGCGCGGGCGGAGAGTACTTCAGCTCCGGGGCCGCCTTTCAATGAACTGTGCGAGTGTCGCGGAGCAAAGCGGTAGGCAGATGAACGGTCGACCTCCCTTCCACGGTTATCAAGACATGGAGAAGATCATGAGCAACAAACCTGCTGTCGTGCTGGTTCACGGATTCTGGGGCGGCGCCGCCCATTGGGCCAAGGTCATCGTCGAACTCAAGCGCCTGGGCTACGACGATCTGCACGCGGTCGAGATGCCGCTGACCTCGCTCGCCGACGACGCGGGACGCACGCGCAAGATGCTCGCGCAGATCCAGGGCCCCGTGGTACTCGTGGGCCATTCGTACGGCGGCGCGGTGATCAGCGAGGCGGGCAACCAGCCCAACGTCCGCGCGCTGGTCTTCATCGCGGCCTTTGCCCCGGATGCCGGCGAAAGCCCGGGCGGCATCACGCAGGAAAAGCTGCCGGAGGCCGCGCCGAACCTTGCCCCGGACAGCGACGGCTACCTCTGGCTGAAGCCGGACAAGTTCCATGAAAGCTTCTGCCAGGACCTGACCGCCGATGAAGGCCTGGTCATGGCGGTCACGCAGAAGGCGCCGCTGGCGAGCACGTTCGGCAACCCGGTGACCGATCCGGCATGGCGGCACAAGCCATCGTGGTATCAGGTTTCGGATCGGGATCGGATGATCAACCCCGAGAACCAGAAGAGGATGTCCGCCCGGATGAACGCCCGCAAGATCATCCATCTGGATGCGAGCCATGCGTCGCTCGCCTCGCAACCGCGCGAAGTGGCCGCGCTGATCAACGACGCGGCGTTGGCGACAGCCGCGTAAACGGAATGCGCCTCGCGCGACGCAAACGGGGCGCCGGGGCGCCCCGTTTGCGTTGCCCCATGGAGCGACGTCCGGCCTTACTTCAACCCCGCCAGCGCCGCATTGAACGTGGCGCTGGGCCGCATCGCCGCGCTCACCAGCGCCATGTCGGGGTGGTAGTAGCCCTTGATGTCGACGCTCCTGCCCTGCGCGCCGTTCAACTCGCCGACGATGGTCGCTTCGTTGTCGGCCAGCGCCTTGGCCAGCGGGGCGAACTTCGCCTTGAGTTCGGCGTCGTCGTCCTGCGCGGCCAGCGCCTGCGCCCAGTACAGCGCGAGGTAGAAGTGGCTGCCGCGGTTATCGAGTTCGCCGACCTTGCGCGCGGGCGACTTGTTGTTGTCGAGGATCTTGCCGTTGGCCTGGTCCAGCGTGTTCGCCAGCACGCGGGCGCGGGCGTTGCCGTAGTGCTCGGCGAGGTGCTCGAAGGAGGCGGCCAGCGCGAGGAATTCGCCCAGCGAATCCCAGCGCAGGTAGTCCTCTTCGAGGAACTGCTGCACGTGCTTGGGCGCGCTGCCGCCGGCGCCGGTCTCGAACAGGCCACCGCCGGCCATCAGCGGCACGATGGATAGCATCTTGGCGCTGGTGCCCAGCTCCATGATCGGGAACAGGTCGGTGAGGTAGTCGCGCAGCACGTTGCCGGTGACCGAGATGGTGTCCTGGCCCTTGCGAATGCGCTCCAGCGAGAACTTCGTGGCCGCCACCGGATCGAGGATACGGATGTCGAGGCCGCTGGTGTCGTGGTCCTTGAGGTAGCGCTCGACCTTCGTGATGATCTCGCGGTCGTGCGCGCGCTGCGGATCGAGCCAGAACACCGCCGGCGTGTTGGACAGGCGCGCACGGCTCACCGCGAGCTTCACCCAGTCCTGCACCGGCGCGTCCTTGGTCTGGCAGGCGCGCCAGATGTCGCCGGCCTCGACGTCGTGCTGCAGCAGCACCTTGCCGGCCTCGTCGATCACCTTGACCACGCCGTCGGCGGCGATCTGGAAGGTCTTGTCGTGGCTGCCGTATTCCTCGGCCGCCTGCGCCATCAGGCCCACGTTCGGCACGCTGCCCATGGTGGCCGGGTCGAATGCGCCGTGCGCCTTGCAGTCCTCGATGGTGGCCTGATACACGCCGGCGTAGCAGCGGTCGGGGATCACCGCCTTGCAGTCCTGCTGCTTGCCCTGCGCGTCCCACATCTTGCCGGAGTCGCGGATCATCGCCGGCATCGAGGCGTCGATGATGACGTCGCTGGGCACGTGCAGGTTGGTGATGCCCTTGTCCGAGTTCACCATCGCGAGCTGCGGGCGCTGCGCGTATTCGGCGGCGATGTCGGCCTTGATCGCGGCCTGCGTGGCGGCCGGCAGGCGGTCGAGGCGCGCGTACAGGTCGCCGATGCCGTTGTTCGGGTTGAAGCCGGCCTCTTTCAGCGCGTCCGCGTGCTTCGTCAGCACATCCTTGTAGAACTCGCCCACCGCGATGCCGAACATGATCGGGTCGGACACCTTCATCATGGTGGCCTTGAGGTGCAGCGAGAACAGCACGCCCTGCGCCTTGGCGTCGGCGATCTGCGCGTCGATGAAGGCGGCCAGCGCGCGGCGCGACATCACCGACGCGTCGAGGATCTCGCCGGCCTTCAGCGCGAGCTTGTCCTTCAACACCTTGCTGGAGCCGTCCTTGCCGAACCACTCGATCCGCGCCGTGGTGGGCGCGTCCAGCACCACCGATTTTTCGCTGCCGTAGAAATCGCCGCCGTCCATGTGCGCCACGTGGGTCTTCGAATCCGCGCTCCACGCGCCCATCTTGTGCGGGTGCTTGCGCGCGTAGTTCTTCACCGAAGGCGGCGCGCGGCGGTCGGAGTTGCCCTCGCGCAGCACCGGGTTCACCGCGCTGCCCTTGACCTTGTCGTAGCGGGCGCGGGCGTCCTTCTCGGCGTCGGTCGTCGGCTCGTCCGGGTAGTCCGGCAACGCGTAGCCCTGCGCCTGCAGCTCCTTGATCGCGGCCTTGAGCTGCGGCACCGAGGCGCTGATGTTCGGCAGCTTGATGATGTTCGCGTCGGGCGTCAGCGTGAGCTTGCCCAGCTCGGCGAGGTGGTCGCCGATGCGCTGCTCCGGCTTCAGCAGCTCGGGGAACTGCGCCGCGATGCGCCCGGCCAGCGAGATGTCGCGCGTCTCCACCGCAATGCCCGCGGTGGCGGCGAACGCCTCCACGATGGGCAGCAGCGAAGCGGTGGCGAGGAACGGCGCCTCGTCGGTGAGCGTGTAGATGATCTTGGGCGTATCGGACATGGTCGGCGGGACTCTCTGACGGCGATGGGCAACGCGCCATTGTCGCGGTTTCCTGCGCAGGCGGCAAAGCGCGCCTGGATCAACGCACATCGCCAATCTGCATATGGATCGCGCAGTTCACGCGTGACGCGCCCCGGCATGCGCTCGATGCATGAGGATGGTGTGCGACGCAATGTCACGTCCGGCGCCGAATGGCTCGACTCGCGCAGCCCCTCTCCAGCGCAGCGATTCGCAATATCTTGCCACGGCGTCGCAGGATCTGAGATAAGGTTGCCCTACGTTGCGCAAGGACGAATCCACAGGGGATACGCAATGGAGCGGCGAAGGTTCCTTGCCCGCATGGGCCAGACATTGGCGGCTTTCGGTGCGCTGCCTGCGACACTGCGCGCGGAGGGCCGCAGCCATGCCCGGGCTCGGCTGCACCTGCAGGACTGCCGCATCGCCGGCAGTCAGTACTACGCCGCCCGCACCATCCTGCCCCGTTTGCGTCCCGGCGACCCGCTGCGATTGCGTCGCCAGCCCCACAACCCGCACGACGATCGCGCCATCGAAGTGTTCTGGCGCGAGCACAAGCTCGGCTACCTGCCCCGCCTGGACAACGCCGCCGCCGCGTCCCTGCTCGATCGCGCGCATGTGCTGCGTGCCGAAATCATCGGCATCGATGATCCGGAGGAGGAGTGGGAACCGGTGCGATTGCGGGTGTGGGTCGAGCCCGAGGCGCGCTCCTCTTGAGCGCTGCCTTCGCCTTGCCGCATACGACCTGACGGCATGCTCCAGCGACGGCAGCTGCCCCATCCGAGACCGCCTGGTGATTCATGGATTATCCCTCGCTCTTCCGCCACACCACGGGCAACGCCCCGTATACCTATCAACACCGTTTGGCCGTCCAGCCGTGGCCCGACGTTCTGAATGTCCCCACAGGCCTCGGCAAGACTGCTGCGGTCAACCTGGCCTGGCTCTGGAAACGCGGCTGGCGGCAAGGCGCACGCGCAGGCCAAACCGATGCAGACACCCCGCGCCGCCTCGTCTGGTGCCTGCCGATGCGTGTGCTGGTGGAGCAAACCGCGGACAACATCCGTGCCTGGCTGAAGGCGCTCGGCATCCTGGGCAATGCCGGCGACGGCAAAATCTCGGTGCACGTGCTGATGGGCGGTGCGGACGACCTGAAAACCTGGGCCGAATATCCCGACGAGGACATGATCCTGATCGGCACCCAGGACATGCTGCTGTCGCGTGCGCTGATGCGCGGCTACGGCATGAGCCGCTACCAGTGGCCGATCCATTTCTCTCTCCTGCACAACGACTGCCTGTGGGTGTTCGACGAAGTGCAACTGATGGGCGCGGGGCTGGCTACCTCGACGCAACTGGAAGCCTTCCGGCGCCGCTTCCCGCTGGCGCGCCACAGCCGTTCGCTATGGGTCTCGGCCACACTGAATCGTGCGTGGCTGGACACCGTCGATTTCAGGCCGCATCTGGAAACGCTCGCCACACTCGGTATCGGCGACGAGGATCGCCAGCAAGCCGGCGACCGGCTCCGTGCCGTCAAGAGCCTGTACAAACTGGACGTGCGCCTGACTCGCGAAGCCGGCAACAAGAAAGGGCTGGAGACACATCTCCAGGCCATGCGGGATGCGATCCTGCAGGCGCATGACACCCGCGGCCAGACTCTCGTCATCGTCAACCGTGTCGAGCGTGCGCAGCAGTTGTTCCGCCTGTTGCGTGCGAAACGGCCCGACAAGGCCGACCTCCTGCTCCACGCCCGCTTCCGCGCCGCCGAGCGCGCAAAGCAAGCCGAACGCCTGCGCGACACGGGAGCCTGCGCCGACCGCATCGTCGTCGCCACCCAGGCGATCGAGGCTGGCGTCGATATTTCCTCGAAGTTGCTGGTGACCGAACTGGCTCCGTGGTCGTCGCTGGTACAGCGCTTCGGCCGCTGCAACCGCTACGGCGAGCACAACGCCGACGGCGCGCGCATCCTGTGGCTGGACATCGAGGACGACAAGGACTTGTCGCTGCCCTACACGGCCGCCGAACTGGCTGTCGCGCGCGGCAAGCTGGAGGGCTTGCATGACGCCAGCCCGCAGGTCCTGCCCGCCACCGACGAGGCACGTCCGCTCACCGCCGTACTGCGCCGCAAGGACCTGCTCGACCTGTTCAACACCGATCCCGACCTGTCCGGTTTCGACGTGGACGTGTCCGACTACATCCGCGACAACGATCGGCCCGGCGTGCAGGTGTTCTGGCGCGACTTCGACGATCCCAACCAGGACAAACCTCAGGTACAACCGGGTCGCGCCGAACTGTGCCCGGTCTCCATCGGCCAGGCCCGCGACCTTCACAAGCGTGGCGCCTGGCGCTGGGACACGCTGGACGACCGTTGGGTCAGGCTGGAATATCCGCCGCGCCCCGGCATGACGTTGTTGCTGAAAGCGGCTGACGGAGGCTACGACGAGGAGGTCGGCTTCGATACCGATCTCAGGAAATCGCCGGTGCTTGTCATTGCGCCTGCGGAATCCTTGCCGGAAAACGCCTTCGGCGAGGATTGGCGTTCGCGGCAGAACCGGCCCGTGGGGCTGGCCGACCATCTGGGACACGTTGCCGAACAAGCCGAAAAGCTCTGTACCGCGGCAGGCGAAACCGTCCACAGGGGCAGTGTCGTCCGTGCCGGCCGCTGGCACGACCTCGGCAAGGCCCATGCAGTGTTCCACGCCACCATGCATTGCTGCGACAAGGCACCCGCGAGCTTCCTCGCCAAATCGCCATGCAATGGACGCCACAGCCGCCCGTTCTTCCGCCACGAACTGGCCTCCATGCTGGCATGGCTTGCCCAGCACAACGGCGAACCGGATGCCGACCTCATCGCCTACCTGGTCGCCGCCCACCACGGCAAGGTGCGCATGAGCCTGCGCGCCATGCCGACCGAGAGCGCCGAGCCCGGTATCCAGCGTTTCGCCCGCGGCGTATGGGAAGGCGACACCCTGCCCGCGCTGGACTTCGACGGCGAGCACAGCGACGAAACCCGGCTGAGCCTTGCCCTGATGGAGCTGGGCGAAGGCGCACAGGGCCCCTCCTGGAGCGAGCGTGCATCGAATCTGCTGGAGCACCACGGCCCCTTCAGGCTGGCATGGCTGGAAACGCTGGTGCGCATCGCCGACTGGCGCGCCTCCGCTGCCGAGCAAGCGCCGAACAACGGAGACCCGGCATGAACGAGATCGTACTTACCGGCTGCACGCCCACGCCGCTGGCCAACTACCTCAAGGCGCTGGGCGTGCTGCGTCTGTTGGCGGCACATCATCCGCAGACACGGGCGGCCTGGCGCAATGAAACCCTCGTCCTGCACACCCCGCTGGACCGGATCGGGTTGGAACACTTCTTTCTGCACGACTACCAGCCCACTCCGATCATGGCGCCATGGAATGGCGGCAGCGGGTTCTACGAGAAAGACAACAAGGTAGCGCTGGAGGCGATTCTTGACAGCACCACGCCAAGACTCGGCCTTTACCGCGATTGCCTGCGCATGGCGGACTCCGCGCTTGCGGGAGCGGATCGCACTGCCAGCCCGAAAGGCGACGAGAAAGCCGAGCTGCTGACCCGCATGCGTGGACTGCTGCCCGACGAAGCACTGGACTGGTTCGATGCTGCCGTTCTGCTGGCAGGAGACTCGCCTCAATACCCGCCCTTGTTGGGCACGGGTGGCAACGACGGACGCCTCGATTTCACGAACAACTTCATGCAGCGCCTGGGTGAGGTGCTGGATTTGAGCGCGGACAATCCTCCCTGCGAATCCTCTGATTGGCTGAAAAGCGCGCTGTTCGGGAAGGCAAGTCCTGGCATGGTCAAGAAAGCCATTGGCCAGTTTTCCCCTGGGCAAGCTGGTGGCTCCAATGCCAGCACGGGCTTCGATGCGGATGCCTCCATCAACCCGTGGGACTTCGTCCTGATGATCGAAGGCGCCTTGCCGTTCGCCGCTGCCGCCGTGCGGCGCAATGCCGATGATCCTCTCGGCGTGCTCAGCTACCCGTTCACCGTGCGCGCGGTCGGCGCCGGTTCCGGCAGCCTCGGCGGCGGCGATGCAGCGGCGGCCCGCGGCGAACTGTGGATGCCGTTGTGGGGCCAGCCGGCCACCTACATGGAGATCCGTACCCTTTTGGCCGAGGGCCGGGTCGCCCTGGGCAAGAAGCCCGCGCGCGACGCACTCGATTTCATCCGCGCCGTGCATAGCCTTGGTGCTTACCGCGGTGTCCGCAGCTTCCAGCGCTACGGCTTGCTGATGCGCTCGGGCAAGGCTTATCTGGCCACGCCACTGGAACGCGTCGAGGTCAGCGACGAGCCGTCCGCGAACATCCTCGACGAGCTCGACCAGCACGACTGGCTCGCCCAGTTCCGCCGCTTCGCGCAAGGCGACAACGTCGCCAATCGCTTCCTCAGCTTGCGCAAGCAGTTGGAAACGGCGTTCTTCGAACTGTCGGGACAACGACCCGCCGCCAGCGATGTGCAATCGATACTGAAGCTGCTCGGCGAAATCCAGTCGGCATTGGCCAACAGCAGGAAGGCCATCGAGTCCGTGCCGCCAGTCCCACGCCTGTCGGAGCGCTGGACACAACGTGCCGATGACGGCACGCCGGCATTCCGGCTCGCCCGCGCACTGGCTGGCTTGAAAGGCGAGGCGGATGCGCCGCTGCCGTTGCGCGCGCAGCTGTTTCCGGTACATCCGCGCTCCAATCGCTGGATGGAGGACGCTCGCACGACCAAGGGCGCCAGCAGCGACCCGGCGTGCCGCGTGCGCCTCCATACTGGGCTGCAGGGCAATTTGCCCGAGGCGCTGCATGGGTTGCTGGCTCGGCGATTGTGGCTGGCCGAGCAATTCGCCATGCACGAGCTGCCCTTGCAAAGCCCGGCGGGCGCCAGCCTCGACGATCTCGCGGCTTTCCTGCGCAGCGATGCCATGGATCGGCGCATCGCTGCCCTGCTGCCCGGACTGAGCCTGTGCACGATCCCGCAGGACACCGAGCGCCATGCCGGCGATGGCGTCCTGCCGGCAGCGTTCGCCTTGCTCAAACTGTGCCTGACGCCCCAATCCACGCTGCACGCGCTGGGCGTCTTGAGCGAAAGCGACCGCCTCTCGGCGCCCCCCGGCATGCTGATGCAACTGGTCGCAGGCAACGCCGACAACCGTGCCGTGCGCATGGCCTGGCGGCGTCTGCACGCCTCCGGCCTGAATCCCGTCTTCCATCCGCACGCCCTGCCGTCGCTCGACGGCACCGACCCACGCCGCGCCGCCGCGGCCCTGTTGATACCGCTGCATTTCGGCGCCACCGGTGCGCTCGCCCGCGATGTCCTGAAAACCCCGGAAACCGCTTGATCGGCTCACTACCTTGCCAAGGAGATACACCCATGAGTCTCGACCTGTCCGCTTTGCACAATGCTCCCCGCCTGCTGATTCAGGCGCGCCTGAAACCGCTGCAAGGCACCCGCTTTCAGCCCACCGGTTTCCCGGAAATCGGCGCAGCGCAGTACGAAGGTCCGCATGGCGAGGCCATGCTGCTGGTCGAATCCGCACAGAGCCTGGCCAATCGGATGGAGGCCGTGTGCTGGGACAAGGTGGCCGACGACTGGGCCAAGCCGCTGCGCGGCCTGTCGGTCATCAAGGTCACCGACAAGGATGGCAAGCCGCTCACCAATTCGGTGCTGGAGGCACACCGCATCAACTCGCCGTACATCCTCGAAGGCCAGGACAAGACCGTCTTCGACAAGCTGAAGAGCGAGCTTGCCGACATGGAAGAGGGCTTCGTCGATTTGCGGAAGCTGGCAACGGTGCTGCTCGGCCTGGACGTGAACGCCCTCCTGCACGGCGTATTTCTGGCGAAGAAGGAGTTGGCAGGCGGCCGCCTTCGCTTGCCACGCGCGCTGTCCGGCTTCATCGAGGCACGCGATACCAAGGTTGCTGCCAGTGGCGGCGTCAAGAACGACTCGGTCAATCCCTCCGGCGATACCTCCAAAGGCTTCGGCAACGTGCCGTTTGCGCGCGACGAATTCGTCTCCGCCGAGATCGACGCCTATTTCAACCTCGATCTGGCCCAATTGCGCGGTTACGGTTTCCCGCCGGCCGTTTACGACCTGCTGGTGGCGCTGGCGTTGTACAAGGTCCGCGGCTTCCTGGAAGAGGGTTTGCGCCTGCGCACCGCCTGCGATCTGGAATGCGAGTCCGTCACGGTCAAGCGCCCGGATGGTTTCCAGTTGCCTGAGTGGGATGCCATCAAGGCGGCACTGCCCGATCTCATCGCTGCAGCCCAATCCGACGCGGGCTTCCAGGTCACCACCGTGAAATACGCTACCGACGGAAAGAAGGGCAACAAGAAGGCCGGCGACTCCGACAAATCCGTCGGGGCCTGAACCATGCTTGCGCTAGCGTTCACCTTCCCCGCCGGGAAGTACCACGCCACACCGTGGGATCGGCACGTCAACGAAGGCGCCGTGGTCTGGCCGCCGGAGCCGTGGCGCGTGCTGCGTGCACTGATCGCCACCTGGCACCACAAGATCAAGCACGCGGGCCGGCACGACGAGACCACGCTCGCCGCGCTCATCGAATCGCTGTCGCAGGATTTGCCGGAATACGCGCTGCCGGCCGCAAGCCACAGCCATACGCGCCACTACATGCCGCAATGGAAGGCGGGCGATACCTCGCTGGTGTTCGATGCCTTTGCCGCAATCGACCGCGACGAACCCTTGGTCATGGCGTGGCAAAAACTGGATCTGCCAGCGGCACAGCTTGCTCTGCTGGACGAGCTGCTCGCTGCCATGGGCTATCTCGGCCGTGCCGAATCGTGGGTGGAGGCTTGCCGTTTTGAAGGCGATTTCCGGCCCAATTGCTCACCGGGCAGCGAGGCGATCGACAAGACCACGGGCGAGCTGCGCGAAGCAGTGACGCTGCTTGCCCCCTTGCCACCAACCGAATACAGCGAGCTGCGCAAGAGTTTTCTCCCCGACAAGAAGGCGGAGAAGAAACTCGGCAACACGCTGCCTGGCGAACTGCTCGACGCCCTTTCGGTGGAAACCGCCGACCTGCGCAAGCTGGGCTGGAGCCAGCCGCCGGCTGCACGCAAGGTGTCGTATCTGCGCCCCATCGATGCCTTGCGCTCCAAGCGCACGACGCGCCAGGCCGCGATGCCGTCAGCCACGACCATTCGCTACCTGCTGATCGGCAAGCCCCTGCCGCGTGTCGAGGACAGCGTGCGCATCGGCGAACTGCTGCGTCGCGCCGTGATGAGCGAGGCGAAAAAACAACTGGGCGAAGACGCGATCCCGCCGGCGTTTTCCGGGCACGATCTGGCCGTCGGCAATCGCCATCGCCATGCCTTCTATCTGCCCTGGGACGCCAATGGCGACGGCTTTATCGACCGACTGGTTCTCCACGTGCCCGACGGCATGAAGTCCGCCGAGCGCCGCGTCGCCGAAAGGCTGCGTCGTCTATGGAGCCGCGACGGCGACGACTGGCAACTGGTGCTTGAGAATGCGGGTGACGCCGAAATTGGCGCGCCCTTGCTGGCTCAAGCCAAACAGTGGCAATCGGTCACGCCCTATTTGCATCCCTGGCATCTCAAGAAGCATTTCGATATCGAAGCGCAGATCCGGCGCGAATGCCGCGAGCGCGGCCTGCCCGAACCAGTGCATCTCGAACGGTTGCCTGCAATCCCGGTAGGTGGGCTGATGCGCAACGCGCTGCGGTTTCGGCGCTTCCGCGCCAAGCGCGGATTGCACCAACCCGACCGTCTCGGCAGTCTCTGGCGCATGACCTTCGACGAATCCGTTTCCGGACCGGTTGCGCTCGGCTTCGGCTGCCATTTTGGCCTTGGCCTGTTCAGGCCCGTGGCATGAAGCGCAATCGCGAACGACTTTCCTCACAACCGATACGGCACCACCACCTCGACCTTCCTGCTGCCCACCCTGAAATCCCGCGTGTTCCGTGTCACCAGTGCAAGCCCATGCTGCACGGCTACCGCGGCTTGCAATGCATCGGGCAGCTTCCAGTGTTCGCTGCGGCGCAGGGAGGCGGCGAGGTCGGCGACCTCGCTGGTGATCGGCAGATGCGGGAAGACGTCGAGCAGTTCGCGCGCCAACGGTTCGGTGCGCACGGTGAAGCCGGCGAGCACTTCGGCGCGGGTGATGACGGAGATCGCACACGCGCTGCCGTGCTCGGCCAGGAAGGCGGTGGCGGCCTCGATGTTGTTGAAGTGGTCGATGAGGATGACCGAGTCGATCAGGTATTTCACCCGCGCTCGTCCCATTCATCGCGCACGCGCTGCTGGTGGCTCAGGCCGTCGCCGTGCCGCCAGATGCCGGCGGTGCGCCGCAGCGCGGCCTGCAGGCCGGCCAGCCCCTGGCTTTCGTGGCGGATGCGGTAGCCGTGCACGGCCTGGCGCACCAGCTCGGTCATCGGCAGGTTGCGGGCCTCGGCCTCGCGATCCAGCCAAGCCTTGTCGTCGGGATCCAGGTTGATGAGTGTGCGTGCCATGGCTGCACGATATCACATCTTCCTTGGTGCGATATCTGTCGCTTGCACCCATCGCGACATCGATAGTAAAAGCTTGATCACCAAGGGATATTGGCGGCCGCAAGGGGAGCGACTGCGATGGAGCCGAAGCAGGGAGATCTCGAACTTCCATTCCCGGAACTGGGCGACGATCAGCCTCCCATTCCGGTGCGCATGCTCAATGAGCACGTGTATTGCCCGCGGCTGGCCTACCTGGAATGGGTGCAAGGCGAATGGGCCGATTCCGTCGACACCGTCGATGGCCGTCACAAGCACCAGCGTGTGGACAAGCAAGCAGGCGACCTGCCCGATGCCGAAACCGCCGAGGAGGAGCAGGCGGAAATTCATGCCCGCTCGATCAGCTTGTCTTCGAACAAGCTCGGACTCATCGCCAAGCTCGACCTGATCGAAGGCGAAGGCAGCGTTGTCACCCCGGTGGACTACAAACGCGGCAAGCGCCCGCATACCGCACGTGGCGTGTACGACCCGGAGCGTGTTCAACTGTGCGCACAAGGGCTGCTTTTGCGCGAACACGGCTACACCTGCGACGAAGGCGCCATCTACTACGTCGGCAGCAAGGAACGCGTCGTCGTGCCCTTCGACGACGAATTGCTCGCGCTTACCCGCAACGCCATCGCCGAACTGCGGGCGATGGCGGCCGGCGGCCGCATCCCGGCGCCACTCGTGGACAGCCCCAAGTGCCCACGCTGCTCGCTGGTGACCATCTGCCTGCCCGACGAGATCCAATTCCTGCATCGGGCGGAATTGAGTCCACGCCCGCTGGCCGTGCCGCATCACGAAGCCCTGCCGCTGTACATCCAGCACTACAGCGCCAAGCTGGCCAAGAAGGGCGAGGTGCTTGAAGTCACCGACAAGGACGGCCACATGCTCGCCAGCGCCCGTCTGCGCGAGGTGTCGCAAGTCGTGGTCCAGGGCAACGTCTACATCACCACGCCTTGCCTGCAGGAGCTGATGCAGCGGGACATTCCCGTCAGCTGGCACAGCTACGGCGGCTTCTTCTTCGGACACACCCAGGGCAACGGGCACAAGAACGTCGAGCTGCGCACCGCGCAATATCGGGCGAGCTTCAACGAACACACCTGCCTGCGCATCGCACGTGGACTGGTCGCCGCCAAGATCGGCAATTGCCGTACCCAGCTTCGCCGCAACTGGAAACCCGAAGAGAAGCCCGAGCGCCTGCTGGCCGATCTGAAGCGCATACGTCAGCAGGCCGAGCGCGCCGAGAACCTGGAAACCTTGCTCGGCATCGAGGGCCACGCTGCCGCGCTCTATTTCGGCCAGTTTCGCCAGACGCTCAAGGCTGCCGCGCCCGACGACGAGGCGCTGCTGACCTTCGACTTCAACCAGCGCAACCGGCGCCCGCCCACCGACCCGGTCAACGCCATGCTCTCGTTCGCCTACACCATGCTGGCGCGCACCTGGACCACCGTGCTTGCCGCCGTGGGCTTCGATGCCTTCCGCGGCTTCTACCATCAGCCGCGCTATGGCCGCCCGGCATTGGCACTGGACATGATGGAACCGTTTCGTCCGTTGCTCGCCGACTCGGTGGTGATGCAAGTCGTCAACAACGGCGAAGTGCGCCCCAGCGACTTCATCAGCGCAGCGGGAAGCGTCAACCTCGCCCCCAGCGGCCGCAAGCGCTTCATCGCCGCCTTCGAACGCCGGCTCAGCCACGAAATCACCCACCCGATGTTCGGATACCAGCTGAGCTACCGTCGCCTGCTGGAACTGCAGGCTCGCCTGCTCGGCCGCTTTCTGCTCGGCGAACTCGGCGACTACCCCAACTTCACCACCCGCTAGCCATCGCAGACTACGAGACGGCCATGGACGAACATCTGTACTTGGTGACCTACGACATCCGCGACGACAAGCGCTGGCGGCGCGTATTCAAATTGATGAAGGGTTTTGGCGAGTGGCTGCAACTTTCCGTCTTCCAATGCCGGTTGAGCCGGCGCCGACATGCCGAACTGGTGCAACTGCTCGATGGCACCATCAACCGCCGCGTCGACGCCCTGCTGATCATCGACCTCGGCCCGGCAGACAAGGTGCAACCCCGCGTGGTCAGCCTGGGCGACAAGTTCGAACCCGTCGCACGCGAACCCATCATCGTATAGTCGGCCGCAGCCCAGCCCGCTTTCGCCCTGTCGACGCGAGCGCTGCGGTCATGCCTCCAAACCCGGCCAGCGCTCGCACGAACCAGCTCTTTGACAATCAAGCACATTCACTCGCTTCCTGCTCCTTTACTTTCAGGAGTGCCGCCGCCGTGTGTTATTGTGCGGAAGCGCTCGCACTCCACGAAAAAACAGCCCGCCGCACCGCCACTTGTGCCCGGTCTGTGATCCGCAGCGAATCGCTGCGGCCTCATTGAAGCGCCTGCGGCCGTGTCGGCGTGGTCGTGGATACCTCGGGGTGATCCGCAGCGAATCGCTGCGGCCTCATTGAAGCCTGATCGTGGTCTGGCGCGCGTCCTGCGGGGCACCGAGTGATCCGCAGCGAATCGCTGCGGCCTCATTGAAGCACGCCAATCTGCAAAGCAAGCCCGCCGTTCCTTCTGGTGATCCGCAGCGAATCGCTGCGGCCTCATTGAAGCACCAGCTCCGCCGCGAGGTCCACGAGTTGTCGCTCGTGATCCGCAGCGAATCGCTGCGGCCTCATTGAAGCTCGCCCGGATGGGCGACAGGGGAAAGGAAAGTCTCGTGATCCGCAGCGAATCGCTGCGGCCTCATTGAAGCGCGCGATCCTGGCCGACTCGCCGAACGTTACGCTGCGGTGATCCGCAGCGAATCGCTGCGGCCTCATTGAAGCTTGATTGAGGCGTGGGATTAGAGCCATCCATACCCACGTGATCCGCAGCGAATCGCTGCGGCCTCATTGAAGCAATTTCTCGATCCCCCAAGGCGCGGCTGGCCCCACCGGTGATCCGCAGCGAATCGCTGCGGCCTCATTGAAGCTTCTAGTGCGGCCCCGAGAGACGGGGCCGCGAAGCGGGTGATCCGCAGCGAATCGCTGCGGCCTCATTGAAGCGCGCCGGGGCGGTACGTCGGATCGCGGCGGATCACCGCGTGATCCGCAGCGAATCGCTGCGGCCTCATTGAAGCGGACGAATGGGAGTTGTCGAACGGCAGCGGCATGTTCGGTGATCCGCAGCGAATCGCTGCGGCCTCATTGAAGCAGCGCACGTGGTTCGCGGCCATAGCGAGCCTCGAATACTGTGATCCGCAGCGAATCGCTGCGGCCTCATTGAAGCTCGTGCGAGGCCTGCGCTTGCGCCAGTTTCACCGCTGTGATCCGCAGCGAATCGCTGCGGCCTCATTGAAGCCCGAATGCCATGCTCGTCTTGACACTTTGGATCGCATGTGATCCGCAGCGAATCGCTGCGGCCTCATTGAAGCTCGCTGCCCGATCGCAAGTTCGCCGTCGAATGCGAGGTGATCCGCAGCGAATCGCTGCGGCCTCATTGAAGCGGACGCTCGGCACCGGCCCGCACGCCGGTCGTGTAGTGATCCGCAGCGAATCGCTGCGGCCTCATTGAAGCGAGCCTTCATCGCGCAGAAACGGGATGACACACTTCGTGATCCGCAGCGAATCGCTGCGGCCTCATTGAAGCCGAGGTGACGATACGGGTGCTCATGCAACAACTCCTGTGATCCGCAGCGAATCGCTGCGGCCTCATTGAAGCGGCGAAGCTGCAAGGGGATTCGCCAGTGGGCCGCTTGTGATCCGCAGCGAATCGCTGCGGCCTCATTGAAGCGCCGCGGATGCGGGTGCGGTCGATGCCGCGCTGCAGGGTGATCCGCAGCGAATCGCTGCGGCCTCATTGAAGCGCAGGCGCGGCGTGGATCGACGCCTACCGCAAGAAGTGATCCGCAGCGAATCGCTGCGGCCTCATTGAAGCGCCGGTATCAGCGGGCTGGCAAGCGCCGCATCGGCCTAGTGATCCGCAGCGAATCGCTGCGGCCTCATTGAAGCTCGCTGCAGGCGCCTTCCAGCACCCCATGCGGGCGCCGTGATCCGCAGCGAATCGCTGCGGCCTCATTGAAGCGTGTCGGGCAGGTACGCCGTGGCGCGCGCGAGGTCGACGGTGATCCGCAGCGAATCGCTGCGGCCTCATTGAAGCCCGGGAAGCGCTATTGCGCATCGCTGTATTTCTGCGTGATCCGCAGCGAATCGCTGCGGCCTCATTGAAGCGTCACGCCTGCAGCGTCTTGGGCTCGGCAAACCTCGGGTGATCCGCAGCGAATCGCTGCGGCCTCATTGAAGCAGGATGTTGCGCGCCGGAGTCCAGCGGGAGATCGGGCGTGATCCGCAGCGAATCGCTGCGGCCTCATTGAAGCGACGTGACGCCCTCGGCCTCGTCCGCCAGCTTCAGGTGATCCGCAGCGAATCGCTGCGGCCTCATTGAAGCTGGGCTGCGAGCTGGCCGCGAAGCGTGCGGCGAAGGCGGGTGATCCGCAGCGAATCGCTGCGGCCTCATTGAAGCCTCGGAGCGGATGAGCCAGTCGAAGGTGCCTGGCTTGTGATCCGCAGCGAATCGCTGCGGCCTCATTGAAGCACGCTGGTGACCTTGACGTCGCCGGCGGGCGGCTGGCCGTGATCCGCAGCGAATCGCTGCGGCCTCATTGAAGCCGCATCCTCGACCTCGTGAGCGAGGGCGAGATTGGCGGTGATCCGCAGCGAATCGCTGCGGCCTCATTGAAGCGAGGTTACGCGCGTGTGGACTGCGGCGGATGGCGCGTGATCCGCAGCGAATCGCTGCGGCCTCATTGAAGCGGCGCAATTCGTGCATCGCCTGCGCTAATTCGGTGTGATCCGCAGCGAATCGCTGCGGCCTCATTGAAGCAGGTAGTCGCCGATGTGATGCTCGTAGTAGTGCATGTGATCCGCAGCGAATCGCTGCGGCCTCATTGAAGCGTGCCATTTGTTCCGGGAGCGCCCGTGTCTCCCCGCGTGATCCGCAGCGAATCGCTGCGGCCTCATTGAAGCGTTGCGGCGCTCGTACTGGTCCGCAGCCGACTCCCATGTGATCCGCAGCGAATCGCTGCGGCCTCATTGAAGCATTTATCGTTGGCACCGATCTTGCGTCCTCCGCTGTGATCCGCAGCGAATCGCTGCGGCCTCATTGAAGCTGCCAGCGAAGCGCCGTGACCACCCTTGGCTTTGCGGTGATCCGCAGCGAATCGCTGCGGCCTCATTGAAGCAGACCGTGCGCCAGGAACCCGACGTGGTGCGCGCGCGTGATCCGCAGCGAATCGCTGCGGCCTCATTGAAGCCGCGATCGCGTGGAATGCATTTTTCGAGGGCCGCGAGCGTGATCCGCAGCGAATCGCTGCGGCCTCATTGAAGCCTCTGGTCGGAGGCTTTGCCGAGCACCCTAGACGCCGTGATCCGCAGCGAATCGCTGCGGCCTCATTGAAGCCAGCTGCCTACCCGTGCTTTCGCCAAGACGCTCCCAGGTGATCCGCAGCGAATCGCTGCGGCCTCATTGAAGCAACCCGCGATTCCGCCGCTGTCGCAGTGGCCTCAAGGCTGTGATCCGCAGCGAATCGCTGCGGCCTCATTGAAGCGCTCACCATCCCGGCAGCGTAGGCAATCGGTGCAGCCCGTGATCCGCAGCGAATCGCTGCGGCCTCATTGAAGCAGGCCGACCGCGAGAAGGCCTACAACCGGCTACGCGGGTGATCCGCAGCGAATCGCTGCGGCCTCATTGAAGCCCGATGCCTGCGTGCTTGGCGGCGAACTGTGGCTGTGATCCGCAGCGAATCGCTGCGGCCTCATTGAAGCCTCATGGGAGTTTCCTCATTGGTTTTGGGTGGACTTCGTGATCCGCAGCGAATCGCTGCGGCCTCATTGAAGCCACCGCTCCAGCGTTCACGCCGACGTGGTGGCCGAACGTGATCCGCAGCGAATCGCTGCGGCCTCATTGAAGCGCTGACCGACTCGCGCCCGATCTCCCGCTGGACTCCGGTGATCCGCAGCGAATCGCTGCGGCCTCATTGAAGCAACCGACTGCGCTAGCGCCTTTTCGTGCGAGGCCTGCGGTGATCCGCAGCGAATCGCTGCGGCCTCATTGAAGCCAGGAGATCGCCGGCGGCAACCGCAGCACGCTGCTGAAGTGATCCGCAGCGAATCGCTGCGGCCTCATTGAAGCCGGCAGACGCTTGCCATGGTGCATCAGGAAATGCCGGTGATCCGCAGCGAATCGCTGCGGCCTCATTGAAGCCAGACGCCGTTCTGGTCCATCTGCCAGCTGATGTCGGTGATCCGCAGCGAATCGCTGCGGCCTCATTGAAGCTTGCGTGGCTCTTGACACACTGGTTCACGCATATGGGTGATCCGCAGCGAATCGCTGCGGCCTCATTGAAGCGCGCTGTCGGCGATGCCCTTGCCAAGCGCCCCGCCCACGTGATCCGCAGCGAATCGCTGCGGCCTCATTGAAGCGGCAGCGCGGTTGCAGCGCCCAGTCGCAAGCACTGGTGATCCGCAGCGAATCGCTGCGGCCTCATTGAAGCTTCGCCGCTCGGCGCGTTCTGGCCGGTCTTGCAGCGGTGATCCGCAGCGAATCGCTGCGGCCTCATTGAAGCCAAATCACTGCGGAAGCACGGCGCATGGCCAAGGCCCGTGATCCGCAGCGAATCGCTGCGGCCTCATTGAAGCTTGTCTTCCGGCGGCAGCGCCCGGGCCTCGCTGATGTGATCCGCAGCGAATCGCTGCGGCCTCATTGAAGCTGGAAGCGCTGGGCATGATTGAATATGATCCGCTCGTGATCCGCAGCGAATCGCTGCGGCCTCATTGAAGCCATGTTTCCTCCTCTCGATGTCTTGCGCCCACAGGGGGTGATCCGCAGCGAATCGCTGCGGCCTCATTGAAGCCCGCTGCGCGAGGAGCTCAACGGCGCCGAACCCAAGTGATCCGCAGCGAATCGCTGCGGCCTCATTGAAGCGAGGTGACGGGGGCAGCGACGGTCTACGGGTTCCTGTGATCCGCAGCGAATCGCTGCGGCCTCATTGAAGCTGATTCTCGGGAAGAAAACGATGACGGATCTTGCGGTAGTGATCCGCAGCGAATCGCTGCGGCCTCATTGAAGCCGGGAGCGGCGAGTGTGTTCATTCCGCATCCTCCAAGAGTGATCCGCAGCGAATCGCTGCGGCCTCATTGAAGCATGCGACCTCCATGAACAGACTTCCCTGTTCGGACAGGTGATCCGCAGCGAATCGCTGCGGCCTCATTGAAGCCGGCTGCACGGCCAAGTGCAGATCAAGCGCCTGCAGGTGATCCGCAGCGAATCGCTGCGGCCTCATTGAAGCACGATGGCGTTTGCAGGATCGCCAGCCAGCGACACGAGTGATCCGCAGCGAATCGCTGCGGCCTCATTGAAGCGTGACCCTGGCGCGCTGCGTGAGCGGCACGGCCATGGTGATCCGCAGCGAATCGCTGCGGCCTCATTGAAGCTGCTCTTGCTTGGTTATTGGGGTATGGGGAGCATCACGTGATCCGCAGCGAATCGCTGCGGCCTCATTGAAGCGTTCGCTCCAGTTCCGCCAGCTTGGTCTTGATGGTGCGTGATCCGCAGCGAATCGCTGCGGCCTCATTGAAGCCGCCGCTGTCTGCTGCTGATGCTGCGCTGTGGGATATGTGATCCGCAGCGAATCGCTGCGGCCTCATTGAAGCAGCGCGCGCGCGCCGGGCTGCGCGCCCAGCCACACGTGATCCGCAGCGAATCGCTGCGGCCTCATTGAAGCGTCCGGGCGCTTCGAGAAGATCACGGACAAGCCGGGTGATCCGCAGCGAATCGCTGCGGCCTCATTGAAGCGCTGCCGGCTGCCGTTGTGTATTGCGTGCTGGCATGGTGATCCGCAGCGAATCGCTGCGGCCTCATTGAAGCAGCCCCTTGGCGCTCGGCGGCGGCACCAGCGCGTTGTGATCCGCAGCGAATCGCTGCGGCCTCATTGAAGCTTCCGCCTCGCCGAGCGCAGCCGCGCCGCGGTGCACAGGTGATCCGCAGCGAATCGCTGCGGCCTCATTGAAGCGGATCGATCACGCGAGGCACTCGCACGCGTAGGTCTGTGATCCGCAGCGAATCGCTGCGGCCTCATTGAAGCGACGCCTGGATTGCCGACAAGCGCGTGTTCCCCACGGTGATCCGCAGCGAATCGCTGCGGCCTCATTGAAGCGCTGGGCCGGATGAAGACGAAGCCGCGCACGCGGTAGTGATCCGCAGCGAATCGCTGCGGCCTCATTGAAGCAGCGCAGCAGCCCGTTCTACGTTGGCGGTTGAGGAGGTGATCCGCAGCGAATCGCTGCGGCCTCATTGAAGCCCCTGCTGCGTCACCGTGTTCTGCAGCGTGGCCACGTGATCCGCAGCGAATCGCTGCGGCCTCATTGAAGCGCTCTTGCTTGGTTATTGGGGTATGGCGAGCATCACGTGATCCGCAGCGAATCGCTGCGGCCTCATTGAAGCCAGCTTGGCCAGGAGTGGACCGCGGTGATCGTGGGCGGTGATCCGCAGCGAATCGCTGCGGCCTCATTGAAGCTCATTCAGCCGCCGCTGCATCAGTTCGAACGCGCCCGTGTGATCCGCAGCGAATCGCTGCGGCCTCATTGAAGCGATCGTCAAAACGAAGCAAAGGATGGCCCGTAAGTGTGTGATCCGCAGCGAATCGCTGCGGCCTCATTGAAGCTGCGCATGCACGTGCGCCAGGCGCGGGTGCAGCTTGGTGATCCGCAGCGAATCGCTGCGGCCTCATTGAAGCCTGTTCGGCGAGCTCGACCGCGCCAGCTTCCTGCGCGTGATCCGCAGCGAATCGCTGCGGCCTCATTGAAGCCATGCCTGCCCCTGCCACTTTCGCCGCGCTGATTGCCGTGATCCGCAGCGAATCGCTGCGGCCTCATTGAAGCACGCGGCCGGCCACCTGCATGGTATCGAGCTTGACCGTGATCCGCAGCGAATCGCTGCGGCCTCATTGAAACCAAGCGGCGCGAAGCCGGCAAGATCGTCGTGGCAGTCAACTATCGCCGCAAGACAGTGGATGGTAGGCAGCAGGTCAATGCCTTTTGCACAGCATCACCGATCGACTTGGCAGACGTGTGTACGGACATGGCAACGGGCCGGCTCGAACTGCTCAGCAGTGCGCTGGAATGAAAGAGGTGCGCGGCGCCGGACTCGAACCGGATCATGACGGGCCGAAGGCCCCCCAACCGTTCCCTTTGGAAACTACCGCGCGGATTGGAGGTTAGCACCGATGGCAGGTGATCCATGGCGATTCGTCGCGGCTTCAACCCCATAAAAATGCATACCAAATCTGCTAGCGTTCCCGGTTCGTCCGCTGCCGTTTGCCGCCCATGTCCGCCCTGCGCTACCCGCTCGCTCTGCTCGCCACCGCACTGCTCGCCGGTTGCGCCCATCAGCCCGCGCATGCGCCGGGCCTGCCCGACGGCGCGCGCGCCACGGTGGCGATCCTGGAAACCACCGACCTGCACAGCAACATCCTCGGCTACGACTACTACAAGCAGAAGGCCGATCCCACGCTGGGCTTCGAGCGCACTGCCACGCTGATCGCGCAGGCGCGCGCGCAGTACCCGAACCACTTCCTGTTCGACAGCGGCGACACCATCCAGGGCACGGTGCTGGCCGACTGGCAGGCGCAGGTACAGAAAATGCCCTGCGACCGCGAGCTGGCGATCTACCGCGCGATGGACGCGGTGGGCTACGACGGCGGCACCGCCGGCAACCACGAGTTCAACTACGGGCTGGGCTGGCTCTCGCAGGTCACCGGCACGCCGATGGACGTGGACGGCGGCACGCGCGCGCACTGCGCCGGCCCGCATTTCCCGCTGGTGCTGGCGAACGTGAACAGCGCGCGCGACGGCCAGCCGATCTTCCAGCCGTGGGCAATCGTCACCAAGCCGATCACGGTGCAGCTGCCGGACGGCAAGACGACGAGCGTGCCGCTGCGCGTGGCGATCGTCGGCTTCACGCCGCCGCCGATCCTGCAATGGGACAAGCAGAACCTCGCCGGCAAAGTCACGGTGGACGGCGTGGTGGAGGCGGCGAGGAAGTACCTGCCGCAGATCGAGGCGCAGCATCCCGACCTCGTCGTCGCACTGGTGCACGGCGGCCTCGACACCGCGCCGTACACGCCGGCGATGGAGAACGCCGGCTGGCATCTCGCCGGCGTGCCCGGCATCGACGTGCTGCTGCTCGGCCACTCGCACGCCGAATTCCCCGGCCCGCGCTTCGCGCACATGCAGGACGTGGACGACGTGCGCGGTTTCATGCGCGGCAAGCCCGCGGTGATGGGCGGCTTCTTTGGCAAGGATCTGGGCGTGATCGAGCTGGCGCTGGATCGCGAGCATGGCCGCTGGAAGATCGACGACAACCGCACGCACAGCGAAGTGCGGCCGATCTGCCGCAAGAACGGCGACGCGGCGAGCTGCGTGGCGCCCGACCCCGCCATCGCGCCGCTGGTGGCGAAGGTGCAGGCCGCCGCGGTGGCCTACGTGGACACGCCGATCGGGCATAGCGACGTGTGCCTGTCGAGCTACTTCGCCGACGAGGGCGACATGACGGCGCTCGCCGTGGTCAACGCCGCGCAGCGCGACTACGTGCGCAGCGAGCTGCCGCGCCTGCATCCGGAACTGGCGAACGTGCCGGTGCTCTCCGCCGCCGCCGCGTTCCGCACCGGCTTCGGCGGCGCGGACGACTACACCGACGTGGCGCCCGGCCCGCTCACCCTGCGCAGCGCAGCGGATCTCTACTTCTACCCGAACACGCTCGCCGCGGTGCGCACCGACGGCGCCGGCGTGAAGGCGTGGCTGGAGGAAGCCGCCAAGCGCTTCAACCGCATCGACCCGGCGAAGACCGGCGCGCAGGAACTGATCGACACGCACTTTCCCGGCTTCAACTTCGACCAGCTGCAGGGCGGCATAGCCTACGCGATCGACGTGAGCAAACCGGCGGGCCAGCGCATCGTGTCGCTCAGTTACGACGGCCAGCCGGTCAAGCCCGACCAGCCCTTCATCGTGGTGACGAACAACTACCGCGCCAGCGGCGGCGGCCGTTTCCCCGGGCTGGACGGCAAGAGCATCGTGCTCGCCGCGCCGGACGGCACGCGCGAGATCCTCGCGCGCTGGATCGAGCGGCACCGCGAGATCGGCGTGCGCGACTTGCCCGCGCGCTCCTGGCGCTTCGCGACACTGAAAACCGCCGGCCCGGTGGTGTTCACCTCGGCCAGCGGCAAGCAGGCCATCGCGCAGGCGGACGGGCTCACCAACATCCGCGAGCTGCAGGATCGCGGCGACGGCACCGCGACCTACGCGATCGACCTGTCGCGCTGAGCCGACAACGATGGCCGACACGAACGACACCCCGCCGGCGGCGCCGCGGCGCATCCCGCGGAGCATCTGGGCGCTGGGCCTGGTGTCGATGCTGATGGACGTTTCCTCGGAGATGATCCACGCGCTGCTGCCGGTGTACCTGGTGGGCACGCTCGGCGTCTCCACCCTCGCGGTGGGCTTCATCGAGGGCATCGCCGAATCGACCGCGTCGATCATGAAGGTGTTCTCCGGCGCGCTGTCGGACTGGCTGGGCCGGCGCAAGCTGCTGACCGCGATCGGCTACGGGCTGGCGGCGCTGACCAAGCCGGTGTTCCCGCTGGCGCAGACGGTGGGCTGGGTGGTGGCGGCGCGCTTCGTGGACCGCGTCGGCAAGGGCATCCGCGGCGCGCCGCGCGACGCGCTGATCGCCGACCTCACGCCGCCGGGCATGAGCGGCGCGGCGTTCGGGCTGCGCCAGTCGCTCGACACCACCGGCGCCTACCTCGGTCCGCTGCTGGCGATCGCGCTGATGTGGCTGGGCGGCGACGACATCCCGCTGGTGTTCTGGTGCGCCGTGCTGCCGGCGTTCGGCGCGTTCGCGCTGATCGTGTTCGGCGTGCACGACGTGCCGCGCGCGGCCGCCGCGCGCCGGCCGCGCATGCCGCTGGCGCGCGCCGAGCTGGCCCGCCTGCCGGCGCACTACTGGTGGGTGGTGGCGGTGGCCGCGGTGCTCACCCTGGCGCGCTTCAGCGAGGCGTTCCTGGTACTGCGCGCGCAGGAGCTGAAACTGGAACTGGCGTGGATTCCGCTGGTGCTGGTGCTGATGAACGTGGTCTACGCGCTGGCCGCCTATCCGTTCGGCCGGCTTGCCGACCGCTTCGACCGCGGCCTGCTGCTGGCTGCCGGCTTCGCCATGCTGGTGCTGGCCGACCTGGTGCTGGCGCTGCCCGGCGGCCTGCCCGGGCTGGCCGCCGGCGTGCTGCTGTGGGGGCTGCACATGGGCATGACCCAGGGCCTGCTGGCCGCGCTGGTCGCCGACGCCGCACCGGACTCGCTGCGCGGCACCGCATTCGGCGTGTTCAACCTGGTGTGCGGGCTGGCCCTGCTGCTGGCCAGCGTGCTGGCCGGCGGGCTGTGGCAGCGCCTCGGCCCGCAGGCCACCTTCCTCGGCGGCGCCGCGTTCGCCGCGCTGGCGCTGTTCGGCTTGCTCGCGCTGCTGCGGCGCCAGCGCGTGGCGCGCCGCTGAGCGGCGTGGCGATCATCCGCGGCGCGGCACGGCCACGGTTCAGTCCACCGGCGTGTGCCGCAGCCGGCTCACGTCGGCCGACAGCACCGGCGCGGCGTGGTTGCCCCACGACTGGCGGATGTAGTTGACCACTGCGGCCACGTCCTCGTCGCTCAGCTGCTGCGCGAACGGCGGCATCGAGTACGGCTCGGGGTTGCCGGCGGTGGCGGGCGCGAAACCGCCCAGCAGCACGCCGCGCACCGCGTTGGTGCCGGTGGGCTCGGTGACCGAGCTGTTGCCGTCCAGCGGCGGGTAGACGCCGGCCACGCCCTTGCCGTCCTGGCCGTGGCAGTCGGCGCAGCGTTCGCCGTAGAGCTTCCCGCCGGCTTCGAGGTCGGCGGCGCGGGCCACCTCGACCGGCGCCGCCGGCGTCCGCGGCGGCAGCGACTGCAGGTAGGTCGCCACGGCGCGGAGGTCGGCATCGTCCAGGTGCTGGGTGCTGTTGCGCACCACGTCGGCCATCGGCCCGAACGCCGTGCCGCGGGCCGACTGGCCGGTCTTGAGCAGGTCGACGATGTCCTGCGCGCTCCAGCCGGCGAGGCCGCCGCCCGGCTGGGTGCTGAGGTCGGGCGCGTACCAGCCCTGCGCGGGGATCTCGCCGCCGGCGAGGCGCTGCTTCTCGTCCATCGCGCCCAGCGCGTTGCGCGTGGTGTGGCATTCGTTGCAGTGGCCCAGGCCCTGCACCAGGTAGGCGCCGCGGTTCCACTCGGCCGACCTGGAGGCATCGGGCTGGAACACGCCGGGCTTGAAGTACAGCGCGCGCCAGGCCACCAGGCCCTGCCGCACGCTGTAGGGGAACGCCAGTTCCGGCGCGCGGTCGGGCTGGCGCACCGCGGGCAGCGACTTCAGGTAGGCGAAGATCGCCTGCGCGTCCTCACGATTGACCTTGGTGAACGAGGTGTAGGAGAACACCGGGTACAGCGGTTCGCCGTGGCGCCCCAGGCCCTCGTGCAGCGCGCGCCAGAAGTCCTCGAAGCTCCACTGGCCGATGCCGGTTTCGGCGTCGGGCGTGATATTGGGCGCGGGCACGTCGCCGAACGGCGTGGGCAGCGCGCGGCCGCCCGCGTAGGGCCGGCCGCCGCGCGCGGTGTGGCAGGCCGCGCAGTCGCCCACGGTGGCGAGGTAGGCGCCGCGCGCGACCAGCGCCGGATCGTGCAGTTGCGCCGACTCGGCCTCGCGCTGCGCGGGCGTGGGCTCGTGGAGGCGTCCGGGGACGAACAGCCACCAGCCCAGTCCGAGCGCCAGCAGCAGCACCAGCGTCCAAATCCCGTGTCGCCAACGCCTCATCGCTGCACCTCGCTCTTGCCGATCACGCACCAGCCCGGCAGCGGCTCCTTCTGCGCACTGGCCGGCAAGGGGTGCAGGTTCGCCGGCGGCGGCTGGCTGGCCAGCCATGCGGCCACCGCGGTCACGTCGCCGACGGTCATGCGGTTCGCCACCACCACCATGCAGCCGGGGCCGTCGGTGGAACGTTGATGCGTGCGCCAGGCGTCGAGCTGGGCATCGATGTAGGCATAGGACAGGCCGGCCAGCCCCGGCATCATCGGCTCCACCCCGGTGAGCGTGCTGCCATGGCAGCTCTCGCAGGAGGGGATGCCGCGGCTGGGGTCGCCGTGCTTCACCAGTTGCTCGCCGCGCTGCATGGCCTCGGCGGTCTGCGCCGGCACCGGCTGCTTTTCGTACGGCGCCTGCTGCGCGGCAAACCAGTCGGCGATCTGGCGCAGGTACTCCGGGCTCAACTGGCGCACCACGTATTCCATCGGCGCGTGGTGGCGCTGGCCGTTCTGGAACGCTTCCAGCTGCTGCAGCAGGTAGCCGGCCGGCTTGCCGGCCAGGCGCGGGATCTTCACGTCGCCGGGCAGGCCTTCGCCGTGCACGCCATGGCAACTGGCACAGGCGGCCACGCGCCGCTGCATCGGATCGGGTTTTGCCGGCGCGGCGGTCTGGGCGGCGGCGTTCGCGGCCATGCCGGCACCGGCAAACGCGAACAGCGCAGCGGCCGCGCGTAGCAGCCTGCGCAAGGAGTGGGAACGGTTCATCCGCAACATTCTAGGCCGCTGCGCGCACCGGCTGGTTGCCGCAGCCGGCCGCCGCGACAACCTGTCGCAGGTGCAGCATCGAGATTCCCTGATCCGGATGGTTGCAAATGCACCTGTTGACCGCAGTGCAACATGGGCTTAGTGTCGGCCCCATGTCGCCACTTTCCGCCATCGTCCGCACGCACTACGCCCCGGCTGCCGCCGGCCGCATGCCCACGCGCGCGGGCGACATCGCCAGCACCATGTCCACCACGATTATTACCACCGGTACCGGTACCAACGGTCCCGGGCGGTACGTCGTGCGTAGCTGATATTCCACGCAACGGCCCGCCCTCGACGAGGCGGGCCGGCACACGCCGACACGCCAGACAGGACGGGCCTCCACCGGAGAGGCCGTCGTGATTACCTGTGCACCCGAGCAAGTCCCGCTTCACCCCCTGCCCCCGCTGGCGATGCCGCGCCCCGGCACCACCGGTCGGCGCACGCTGGCGGTGGGCGTGATCGGTCCCGGCCGGGTCGGCAGCGCCTTGCTGGAACAGCTGCGCGCGGCGCAGCCGCGGCTGGCGCGCGACCAGGCGCTGGAACTGAAGCTCTGCGGCGTGGTGGCCAGCAAGCGCATGTGGCTGGACTGCGACGACGCCGAACTCAACGACCGCCATGGCGGCGCGCAGATCTGGCGCCCCAGCGACCTCGACGCCTTCGCCGCCCACGTGCAGGGCAACGACGACCGCCACGCGCTGCTGATCGACTGCAGCGCCAGCGAGGCGGTGGCCGCGCACTATCCGCGCTGGCTGGCCGCCGGCCTGCACGTGGTGACGCCGAACAAGCTGGCCGGCAGCGGCCCGCTGGCGCGCTGGCAGGCGATCCGCACTGCCTGCGCGGGCGGCGCGCGCTTCCGCTACGAAGCCACCGTCTGCGCCGGCCTGCCGGTGGTGCAGACCCTGCGCGACCTGCTCGACACCGGCGACGAACTGCTCGGCATCGAGGGCATGTTCTCCGGCACGCTGGCCTGGCTGTGCAACCGCCACGACGGCAGCCAGCCGTTCTCCGCGCTGCTGCGCGAGGCGCACGCGCTGGGCTATACCGAGCCCGATCCGCGCGCCGACCTGTCCGGCCTCGACGTGGCGCGCAAGCTGGTGATCCTCGCGCGCGAGGCCGGCTGGCCGCTGTCGCTGGAGCAGGTGGACGTGGAGAGCCTGGTGCCGCCCGCGCTGGCGGAGGTGCCGCTCGACGAGTTCATGCAGCGCCTGGACGAACTCGACGCGCCGCTGGCCGCGAAACTCGCCGCGGCGCGCGCCGAAGGCGGCGTGCTGCGCCATGTCGCCCGCCTCGACCGCCACGGCCGCGCCAGCGTGAAACTGACCGTGCTGCCCGCCGCGCACGCGTTCGCGCACAGCCGGCTCACCGACAACGTGGTGCAGTTCAGCACCCGCCGCTACTGCGATAATCCGCTGCAGGTGCAAGGCCCCGGCGCGGGGCCGGAAGTCACCGCGGCCGGCGTGTTCGCCGACCTGCTGCGCATCGCCGAGTCGCTGGGGGTGTCGGCATGAACGCCCTCGTCGACGCCCCGTTGCAGGAAACCATGAGCGCCGCCTCGCCCCGCCTCGACCACGCCACCGCCTTCGCCCCCGCCTGCGTGGGCAACGTCGGCGTGGGCTTCGACATCCTCGGCCACAGCATGGCCGGCGCCGGCGACCGCGCCGAGGTGCGCCGCATCGACGAACCCACCGTGCGCATCGCGGCGATCCACGGCACCGCCCACGAGTTGCCGCTGGACGCGCAACGCAACACCGCCGGCGTCGCCCTGCTCGCGCTGCGCAAGGCGCTGGATCTCGACTTCGGTTTCGAGCTCACCCTGCACAAGGGCATCGCACTGGGTTCGGGCATGGCCGGTTCGGCGGCCTCCTGCGTGGCCGCGCTGGTGGCCGCAAACGCGCTGCTGGAACGGCCGCTGTCGCGCGAGGCGCTGTACGGCTTCGCGATGGACGGCGAGGCGGTGGCCAGCGGCGGCCGCCACGGCGACAACGTGGGCCCGCAACTGCTCGGCGGCCTGACCCTGGCCACGCACGAGCGCGTGCTGCGTATCCCGGTGCCGGCCGACTGGCATTGCGCACTGGTGCATCCGCACTTCGTGCTGGAGACGCGCAAGGCGCGCGCCGCGCTGGCCGGCGACTACGCGCTGCACGAATTCGTGGCGCAGAGCGCGAACCTCTCGCTGCTGCTGGCCGGCTGCTTCCGCGGCGACGCCGCGCTGGTGCGCGAAGGCCTCAAGGACGTGCTGGTGGAACCGCGGCGCGCGCCGCTGGTGCCGAACTTCGCGCGCGTGAAGCAGGCGGCGCTGGATCATCGCGCGCTGGGGGCGAGCATTTCCGGGGGCGGGCCCAGCGTGTTCGGCTGGTTCGAGCATCGCGTCGAGGCGGAGGCGGCGGCTGTCGCGATGCAGGCGGCGTTTGCCGAGGCTGGATTGGGTAGCGATGTGTTTGTGGCGCCGGTGGATGGGCCGGCGGCGGAGTTGGTTGATGACGGGGTGACGGCATGAGCCGCGGGTTTTGTCTCCCTCTCCCCACTGGGGAGAGGGTTGGGGTGAGGGGTGGGTGCTCGCGACGACCTTTCCTTTCCGCACTCTGGCTCGCCTGCGGCGGGCTTTCGGTCGCCTGCCGCAAGCAACAAAGCGGTTTCGGTCGCCTGCCGGCGCCCGAGTCACTTCTCTTTGCTGGCCCAAAGAGAAGTAACCAAGAGAAATGGCCTGTTCAATCCGCCGACCCTACAAGCAGGCTGTGTCGAGGGCATTGGATCAACTCCCGTCGACACGTCCCCCACAGCGGCCACTCCGCGACGTATCTGGGAACTGAGGTTGGCAAGCAATCGCGTGCAGGAGATGTGGGCCATGAGTGATTCCGTGCGCTACTTGAGCACGCGCGGTCGTGCGCCGGCGGCCACGCTGGGTGAAGCCATCGCTGCGGGACTGGCGCCGGATGGCGGGCTGTATGTGCCGGAGCGCTTGCCGGTGCTCGATCCGTCGCGCTTCGATGCGCAGGGTTCGCTGGCCGATACGGCCGCCACGTTGCTGGCGCCGTTTTTCGATGGCGATCCGCTGGCGGCGGAGTTGCCGGCGATCTGCGCGGAGGCGCTGGATTTTCCGGTGCCGTTGCGGGCGTTGCCGTATCGCGATGCGCAGGTGCTGGAGTTGTTCCACGGCCCGACCGCGGCGTTCAAGGACGTGGGGGCGCGTTTCCTCGCCGCCTGCCTGCGCCGGCTGCCGCGCGCGGATGCGCGGCCGCTCACCATCCTCGTCGCCACCTCGGGCGACACCGGCGCGGCGGTGGGGGCGGCGTTCCATCGGCAGCCGAACGTGCGCGTGGTGATCCTGTATCCGGACGGCCTGGTGTCGCCGCGGCAGGCGCACCAGCTGGGCTGTTTCGGCGACAACGTGCAGGCGCTGCGCGTGGCCGGCCGCTTCGACGATTGCCAGCGCATGGTGAAGGCCGCGTTGAACGATGCGGAATTGCAGCTGGCCGTGCCGCTCAGTTCCGCCAACAGCATCAGCCTCGGCCGCCTGCTGCCGCAGATGAGCTATTACGCGCACTCTGCGCTGGGCTGGTGGCGTGAGCACGGCACGCCGCTGAACTTCATCGTGCCCACCGGCAACCTCGGCAATGCGCTGGCCTGCCTGTGGGTGCGCGCACTGGGTTTGCCGGTGGGCGAGGTGCGGCTGGCCTGCAACGCCAACGCCACCCTGCCCGAGTTCTTCGCCGGCCACGACTACGCGCCACGCGAAGCGGTCGCCACGCTGGCCAACGCGATGGACGTGGGCGCGCCCAGCAACTTCGAGCGCCTGCGCTGGACCTTCGGCGGCGACGACGCGGCCTTGCGCCAAACCTTGCAGGCGGAAAGCGTGGACGACGCAAGCATCCGCCGCACGCTCGCCGCACACGCACGCGAGCACGGCGAAGTGTTCTGCCCGCACACCGCCACCGCCGTGCACCTGCTCGATCGCCTGCGCGACAGCGGCGACACGCGGCCGTGGGCCGCGGTCGCCACCGCGCATCCGGCGAAGTTCGAGCAGGTGGTCGAACCGCTGCTCGGCCACCCCGTCGACGTGCCGCCCGCGCTGGCGGCGATGCTGCAACGCTCGGCCAGCGCGGCGCCGCTGGCGGCCGCGGACACGGCACTGAAACACTGGCTGCGCGAGCGGGCACCCGCCTGAATGCAAGCGCAGCCGCAACGGCCCGCGCTATGCGGCAGCACGAGGCTGCCGCTAGGATAGTTCGAGCGGGAGCGCCGGCGGCACGTGTCGCGTGCACGATCCCGCGCCTGCGGTTCGCGGCTCCGCCCGCGGCCGCAGCGGCGCAACCCGTTACCGTTCATCGCGGCCGCCAGGGCGGCTGCGTGCCAGTCAGCAGATCAAGGACGCCCGCATGCGGAATCTGGAAAACAGCAGGATCGCCATCATCGGATTGGGCTACGTCGGCCTACCGCTGGCGGTGGAGTTCGGCAAGCACTACGACACCCTCGGCTTCGACATCAACGCGACACGCATCGATGAATTGCGCGCCGGCGAGGACCGCACGCTGGAAGTGGACGCCGCCGAACTGGCCGCCGCCACGCGGCTGAAGTTCTCGGCCACGCTGGACGACCTGCGCGACTGCAACGTCTACATCGTCACCGTGCCCACGCCGATCGACGCGGCCAAGCGCCCCGACCTCACCCCGCTGGTGAAGGCCAGCCAGATGCTGGGCAAGGTGCTCAAGGCCGGCGACATCGTGGTGTACGAGTCCACGGTCTACCCCGGCTGCACCGAAGAGGTGTGCGTGCCGCTGCTGGAGCAGGGCTCCGGCCTGGTCTTCAACCGCGACTTCTTCGCCGGCTACAGCCCCGAGCGGATCAACCCCGGCGACAAGCAGCACCGCGTCACCGGCATCCTCAAGGTCACCTCCGGCTCCACGCCGGAGGTCGCCGATTTCGTCAACCGGCTGTACGGCTCGATCATCACGGCCGGCACGCACCGCGCCAGCTCGATCAAGGTGGCCGAGGCGGCCAAGGTGATCGAGAACACCCAGCGCGACCTCAACATCGCGCTGGTCAACGACCTCGCGATCCTGTTCAACAAGCTCGGCATCGACACGCTGGAAGTGCTGCAGGCGGCGGGCACCAAGTGGAACTTCCTGCCGTTCCGCCCCGGCCTGGTCGGCGGCCACTGCATCAGCGTCGATCCGTATTACCTCACGCACAAGGCGCAGGAGGTGGGCCATCACCCCGACGTGATCCTCGCCGGCCGCCGCACCAACGACGGCATGGGCCCGTACATCGCCGGCGAAGTGATCCGCCTGATGGTGCGCAAGGGCATCAACCCGGTGCAGGCGCGGGTGCTGATCCTGGGCCTGGCGTTCAAGGAGAACTGCCCGGACCTGCGCAACACGCGCGTGGTCGACATCGTGCAGGCGCTGCGCGGCTACAACGCGCAGGTCGACGTGCACGATCCCTGGGTCGATGCCGCCGAGGCCGAGCACGAATACGGCCTCGCCCCGCTGGCCGAGCCGCCGGCGGCGGCCTACGACGCGGTGATCGTGGCGGTGGGCCACCGGCAGTTCGTGGCGCTGGGCGCGGAGGGCGTGCGCGCCTACGGCAAGCCCGCGTCCGTGGTCTACGACGTGAAATACGTGCTGCCGCGCGAAGCGGTGGACGGGAGGCTGTGATGGCGACGCTCGATACCCTGCTGCCCGCCGCGCTGCAGGCGCGCGTGCGCGCCGAATCCGGCACCTGGCTGGTCACCGGCGCCGCCGGCTTCATCGGCTCCAATCTGGTCGAGGCGCTGCTGGGCCTGGGCCAGCACGTGGTGGGCCTGGACAACTTCGCCACCGGCCACCAGCGCAACCTCGACGAGGTGGAGCGCCTGGTCGGCCCCGCGGCGTGGTCGCACTTCCGCTTCATCGAGGGCGACATCCGCGAGCTCGACGACTGCCGCGAAGCCTGCAAGGGCGTGCGCCACGTGCTGCACCAGGCCGCGCTGGGCTCGGTGCCGCGCTCGATCGAAGATCCCCTGGCCACCCACGCGGCGAACGCCACCGGCTTCATCAACATGCTGGTGGCCGCGCGCGACGCCGGCGTGGCCAGCTTCACCTACGCCGCCTCCAGCAGCACCTACGGCGACGAGCCCAGCCTGCCCAAGGTCGAAGACAAGATCGGCCGCGCGCTGTCGCCCTACGCGGCGACCAAGCTGTTCGACGAGATCTACGCCGAAGTGTTCGCGCGCTGCTACGGCTTCAAGTCGATCGGCCTGCGCTACTTCAACGTGTTCGGCCGCCGGCAGGATCCGGAAGGCGCCTACGCCGCGGTGATCCCGCAGTGGATCGCCACGATGATCCGCGGCGAGGAAGTGTTCATCAACGGCGACGGCGAGACCACGCGCGACTTCTGCCACGTGGCCAACGCGGTGCAGGCGAACCTGCTCGCGGCGCTCGCCGCCGACGAGCACTGCGACCTGGTCTACAACGTGGCGGTGGGCCAGCGCACCAGCCTCAACCAGCTGTTCGACGGACTGGTGCAGCAACTCGCCGCCGAGCGCGTGCGCTACGACCGGCCCCCGGTCCACCGCGAATTCCGCGCCGGCGACGTGCGCCACTCGCTGGCCGACATCAGCCGCGCCGCCACGCGCCTCGGCTATGCGCCCACCCACACCCTGGTCCAGGGCTTGGGCGAGGCGATGCCCTGGTACCTGGGCTTCATCGCGCAGCAGACCACCGCCTGAGCCGGCGCAGCCGCCGACCGGCCCGAAGCCCTGCGGGTCGGTCGGCGGCACTGCCCACGCGTCGCATGCCGGTGCCGCGCACCGCATCCGCCCCCGCCAACCCTGCACTTTCTTTCGCCCCGCCGGCCGTCGCACGGCCGGCGCCTGCCTGCGCGCGATCGCGGCCGCACCCTCGCACCCCGGCGCTTGCCGGCATACCGGTTCCAGCACGCGAACCACTTTAAGAATTTTCTACTTGTTTTGTGATTTTTTTCGCAAAACACATATTGCGCACTCGTCACGTAGCTGTTATAGACAGCGCCGCGCCGGATTGCTACTCTCTCCGTCCCACCAGCACCGGATGCCGGGGAAGGGGGAGAGAAGGATGTTGCGATTCCTGCACCGACAGTCAACGCGCTGGCTGCTTTTGCTGGCGGCAGCCGAGATGCTCCTGCTTTGCGCGTCCCTGTGCGTGGCCATCTGGCTGCGTTTCGGCAGCATCGACGAACTGAGCCACCTGCCCGCGCGCGCGCTGATGTTCGCGGGGCTGCTGATGCTGGGCATGGTGGCGATGGGCCAGTACCAGACCCACATGCGCGCGACCTGGTTCAGCCTGCTGGCGCGCCAGGCGGTCGGCTTCACGCTCGGCGGCCTGGGCCTGGTCGTGGCCTACTACGTGCTGCCGAAGGCCTACGTGGGCCGTGGCGTGCTGTTCATCGCGCTGATGATCGGCTTCGTGGCGGTCACCGCGTTCCGCGCGGCCTTCCTGCGGCTGGTCGAGGTGGAGGCGTTCAAGCGGCGCATCCTGGTGCTCGGCGGCGGCAACCGCGCGGCGCAGATCCACAACCGCATGCGCCGCCGCTCCGACCGGCGCGGCTTCGTGGTGGTCGGTTTCGTGCCCCGGCCCGGCGAAGCCGTCGCCGTTCCCGCCGAGCTGCTGGTCACGCCCGATGCCCCGCTCGACGTCTGGGCAGAGCGGCACGGCATCGACGAGATCGTGGTGGGCGTGGACGACCGCCGCGGCAACCTGATGATGGACGAGCTGCTCGAATGCCGGCAGCTGGGCATCGAGGTGACCGACCTCACCACCTTCTTCGAGCGCGAATCCGGCCGCGTGCAGCTGGCGCTGACCTACCCCTCGTGGCTGGTCTACTCGGGCGGCCTTTACGCTTCCCCGATGCGCCGGCTCAGCAAGCGCTGCTTCGACCTCGCCGCGACTCTGCTGGTGTTTGCGCTGACCTGGCCGCTGATGCTGCTGACGGCGCTGGCGATCCGCCTCGAATCGGGCCCCGGCCAACCGATCCTGTACCGCCAGGAACGCGTGGGCGTGCGCGGCAAGACCTTCTGGCTGATCAAGTTCCGCAGCATGCGCACGGACGCCGAGCGCGACGGCGTGGCGCGCTGGGCTGCCAAGGACGACGACCGCGTGACCCGCGTCGGCCGCTTCATCCGCAAGGTGCGGCTGGACGAGCTGCCGCAGCTGTGGAACGTGTTCAAGGGCGAGATGAGTTTCATCGGCCCGCGGCCCGAGCGGCCGCAATTCGTCGCCGACCTGGCGCAGAAAATCCACTACTACAACCTGCGCCACTGCCTCAAGCCCGGCCTGGCCGGCTGGGCGCAGCTGCGCTACCCCTACGGCGCGTCCGAGGACGACGCCGCCGAAAAGCTCAAGTACGACCTCTACTACATCAAGAACAACAACCTGCTGTTCGACCTGCTGATCCTGATCCAGACGGTCGAGGTGGTGTTGTTCCACCGAGGCGCCCGCTGAGCGGGAGTCCCCGCCAGGATCGGCCTGGCAGGTCCATCTGATGCAAGGATTCGCCATGCCGAACCGTAGTTTGCCGGGCCACCCGGACACCGCCGCTCCTCGCCGTCGCTGGCGCTGGCGCGCCCTGCTCGCCACGGCGGCGGCCCTGTTGGCTGCCGTGGTGATGGCGCAGGCGATCATCGTGCGGATCCACGACGCGCCGGGCGCGGACGCTTCGGCGGCGGCGCCAGCCGCGGTTCGGGCGGCGGAAACCGGCGAATCCTCCGCGCCACTGCCGGCCGCACCGGCGCCCGCCCTCCCCGCGCCCGCCGGCCCGGCGGCGCAAGCGACGCACGCCGCAGCGGACGATGCCGAAGCCGGCGCGCAGCTGTCGCCGGAGGGTCTCGCGTGGATGCACCAGGACCAGCCTTGCGAGGCCGGCACCGCCGCATGCCAGCCCTCGCGCGTGCTGGCGCTGGTGGACGCCAAGGCGACCGCGCCCACGCACGGCGCCCCCGCTTCCGCGCCTGCACCGGCCGCGTTCGGCGTGCAGGCGCTGGCCGCCACCACGCTGGCGCCGCACCCGCGGCTGCTGCTGGACGGCGCCACGCTGACGGCGCTGCGCCAGCGCGCCACCTCTTCCAACCCGCAATGGACGGCGCTGAAGGCCAAGTGCGACTCCTACATCGGCGGCAACGTGGAGTACCCCTCGGGCAACACCTATCCGAACCTGCCGAACCTCGGTCAGGGCTACCAGGGCAGCGACTACGTCCCCGCGTTGCTGGCCGAAGGCATGTGCTACCAGGTGCTCAAGACCAGCAACGCTTCCGCAGCCGCCACCTACGGCGCCAAGGCGGTGGACATCCTGATGAAGATGTCGGCCTCCGGCAGCCAGGGCCAACCGCCCTGCACCGACAGCGGCTACGGCATCCGCTTCTACGGCGTGGGCATGGGCCTGGGCTACGACTGGGTCTGGGATTTGCTGACACCGGCCCAGCGCACGCAGGTCTACACCACCGCGAACGCGTGGATCACCGCCTGGGAAACGCCGAACGGCTGCGCCGGTTTCGAGTACGAGCATCCGCAGAGCAACTACTACGCGGGCTATTTCCACGCCAAGGCCGCCATCGCGCTGGCCACCTACGACGAGAACCCCTCGGGTCCGGCGGAGTGGAACGACTGGCTGAACAACCAGTTCGCCAAGCGCGTGCAACCGTACTACCAGCAGCACTTGCTGGGCGGCGGCTGGCCGGAGGGCTACGCCAACTACGCCCCGCTGGGCGTCCTCAACATGACCCTGCCCCTGCGCGAGGTGAAGACCGCCACCGGCCAGGATCTGGTGCACGCCAGCGCGCCGTACAGCTACCCGGTGGACAGCGCCGAGTACGCGATGCATTTCACCTGGCCCTCGCGCGCCTATTTCGACGACCGCGACACCAACCGCTCGGGCTCGGGTTCCGGCAGCCAGCCGCCGGGCACCACGCAGGTAGGGCTGTTCCAGCAGCTGCTCGGCGCGCTCGACTACTGGGGCTCGCCGCACACCGCGATCTTCCGCCAGTACCTCGCCGACGTGGACGCCGCCACCGGCGGCTTCGGCTACGCGGACGAATGGCTGCGCTTCCTCGCGCTGGATCCGGCCGGCACGACGGCGCCGGTGAGCGGCCTGCCGCTGTCCTATTTCGCGCCGGGGCTGGGTGCGGTGGCGGCGCGCTCGGACTGGGGCAAGAACGCGGCCTGGATGTCCTTCCGCGCCGCGCCGTACGCGAACAATCCCGGGCAGGGCGAGGAGTACTTCGACCAGGGCAGCCTCGCCCTGGTGCGCGGCGGCACGCCGTTGCTGCTCAACGCCACCGGCTGGCTGGTGCACGAGCCCAGCGGCACCGCCGACGAGGACCGGATCTACAGCGACAACTTCGGCAGCTTCAGCAAAGGCAACAACTACTCGGGCAACCGCCAGATCTACAACATCTTCTACGTGCGCAACCTGAGCAACGGCGCACCGGCCGAACAGTACGGCCAGTACGCCGCCACCGCCGAAAGCAACCAGGCCAGCACCAAGGTGGCCGCGTTCGAGGACGGCAACAGCTACGTCTACGTGCTGGCGACCGGCTTGCAGGACATGTACCGCAGCTTCGCCGCCGGGCCGGCGGTAGCCAACTGGTCGCGCCAGATCGTGTACCTGCGACCGAACCGCTTCGTGGTCTACGACCGCACCACGGCCGGCAGCGCGAACTACGACCAGTACCTGGCCTGGCACTTCCCCGCCAACCCGGCCAGCAGCACGACCGCTGCCGGCGGCAAGCGCCTCGACATCAACTACGGCGGCGGCTACGCCGGCGCGATGATCGCCGTGTTGCCGCAGAACGCCACGCTGTCCACCACGGCAATGTATCCGTCCAGCAACCCGACCAAGGCCTGGCAGGTGCAGGTGCGCCCGCCGGTCGCGGGTGCCAGCCAGCAGTGGATGACCGTGTTCGACCTGTCCTCCGCGTCGTCCGCCGTGGCCAGCGCCAAGCCGGTGGCCGTGGTCCAGGGCGGCATCCTCGGCGTGCAGCTGGCGGCGCCGGACGGCAGCTCGGTGGTGGTCAGCAGCACGGGCGCGGCAGGCACGCCGCTCGGCGGCACGATCGGCTACACCGTCGACAACTACGCCGCGCTGCACGTCATCACCGACCTCGCCCCGTCGACCGGCTACAGCGTGACCGTGGCGACCAACGGCAACCAGCAGACCATCACGGTGACTCCGGGCGGCACCACCATGAGCAGCGCGCGTGGCGTGCTCAGCTTCACGGTGAACGGCAACAGCGTGCAACCGCCGACGCCGCGGCCGCCGCCGGTATCCAACCTGCCGGTACCCGGCTATCCGAGGCCGTACACGGGTTGAGTGCAGCAATGGGAATGCCGGTCGTGCGCAGCCGCCTTTCAACCATCCTGCTCGATGTCGGTGATGTGCACGCCGCCGTCGTGGCGCGCATCCAGGCCGTGCACGAAGAACGGTTGCTGTCCGCGTGTCACGAAACCCTCGGCGCGCCACGCATCGAGCACGGGCTGGGCAGCGGTCAGGCGCAACTGGATCGCGTCGTAGCCGGCTTCGTAGCCCATCCGGCAGAGCTCGCGGATCGCACGACGGTCGGCCTCGCGCACGCCGCCGGCGAACCAGGCGTCGGTCACGGTCATGAGCCCGGGCGCGTGCGCATTGGTTTCGCAGGCGAACCAGGCCAGCAGCGGCGCGCCCGGCGCCGGGGCGACCAGCAGGAAGCGGCGGCGTATCGCGGGCAGTCCGAGGAAACGCCATTCGAGCATCCGCGTGCTGCGCACCGTGCACAGGCCGTCGCCATGCGCGGACTGCTCCCACAGCGCCTGCATGCGCGGATCGACCGCATCCGTCCAGGTCACGTGGAGATTGCTGCGTCGCCCCGGCAAGGGCAGGTGCCGGCTGGCGGCGAGCGCCCCGTCCAGCAGCGCGCCACCGGCACGACCGAGCGGACCGGGCAGCACGCGTGCCACGTAACCCCGATAGCGCAGCACCCGCACGTGCCGAAACAACTGCGCGGGCACCGCGAAACCCACGCGCTTGCAGACCGCGCCGCCGCGGGCGTTGGTCATGGCATAGCCGAACGCGAAATGCTCCCGGGAGCTGGCGATCATGGCTTGGGCCAACCGCATCGCGGGCTTGAACGAACGGTGTGCCGGCAGCACCACGAAATGGCTGGCGACGCCGACCAGCAGCTCGCGCCCCTGCCACAGCATGGGGCGCGGGCCCACGCCGACGGTACCCACGATCTCGCCGCTGGCGCGATGGCGCAGCAATTGCAGCCGCGGCCGCCCGAACGGGCAGCCCAGGTAGAACACGTCATACATCCGCTCAAGCTGGCCCTGCCAACCGATATGGCCGCGCCAGATGCCGATCACGGTGGCGCGATCCCGCTCGAGGTGGCCCTCGACCGTCTCGTAGCGGTCGTCATGGACGATCACGGCTGCTTCCATGTGTGCAATTCCGCGCGATCCGGTGTCGTGGATTCTGGTGCCACGGCCGGGCGGGATTCAAGCGCACCGCGACGGCTCCGCAAACACCGGCAGGCGATGCACGCCGCACGGCACGGTTGCAGGCGACAAGGGGGCGAGGCATGAATCGGCAAGACGCGCAGATCGCAGTCGACTGGACCACGTTCGACCCCTGGGCCATCGCCCCGGTGCGCCACCACCTGACGCAGCATCCCCTGCTGCAGATGGACGCGCTGCTGGAGCTGGGCAAGCGGCTGGACGCGCGCGGCAGCGTGCGCACGCACAGCGATGCGGTGAGCGCGGGCACGCCGTTCAACCAGGCGCCGCAGCTGCACCCCAACCGTGCCGGCGCGGCGGCCACGCTCACCGGCATCGCCGAGGCCAAGGCCTGGATGTCGCTGCTCAACGTGCAGGGCGATCCGGTTTACCGCGGCCTGGTCGACGAGGTGCTGGACGGCATCGCGCCGGAGATCGCCCGCCGGGATCCGGGCATGTGCTACCGCGGCGGCTGGATCTTCGTCACCTCGCCGCGCACCATCACGCCGTTCCATTTCGACAAGGAACACAACTTCATCCTGCAGGTGCGCGGGCGCAAGACGCTGTACGTGTGGGAGCCGCACGACACCGTGGCCGCCAGCGAGCAGGCGCGCGACCTGTTCCATGCCTGCCACAGCCGTGCGCGCCTGCGCTGGGACGAATCGCTGCGCGCGCGGGCACGGGTGTTCCAGCTCGAACCGGGCATGGGCGCCTACATGCCTTCCACCAGCCCGCACTTGGTGGAGAACGGCGACGAGCCTTCGGTCACCGTCAGCTTCACCTATTACACCGACGCCACCCGCCGCGATGCGCTGCTGCACCGCGCGCACGAGCGCGTGCGCAACTGGGGTTACGAGCCGCCGCCGGTGGGCCGCAACGGCCTGCTGGATGCCGGCCTGCTCGGCGCCTTCCGCGGCGCCGCCCTCTTGCGCCAATGGCGCGCACGCATGACGCAGGCGCCGCAGCCGCGCTCGGATCGCGCGCCATACGCCTACGCCGGAGGGCAATGAGCCGCCATGGACACGTGTGCCGCAACCATGATGTCGCCCAGCCTGCAGGACGTGTTGCCGTGCACGGCCACGGGCGGGCATGGCGTGGGCGAGCGGGCCTTGCCGCTGGATGCCGCGCTGCCCGCCGCGCTGGCGCAGCGCGCGGCCGCGGCCGGCCTGGCACGTGCGCGTTTCGACATGGCGACGCTGGCCTTGCTGGCCGCGCGGCTCACCGGCGCGGCCGAGGTGGCGGTGGCCGAGTCGCCGACCACCGCCTGCCGCCTCGACGTACCGGCCCGGGGCGACGTGGACGCATGGCTGCAACGCTGCGCCGAGGCGATGCCGCAGGCCGATGGCGAAGCCAGCGTGGTGGGCGGCTGGCAGGCCGACATGGCGCCGGGCCAGCCGCTGGCTTGGGCCATCGTCGATGGCGCCGCGCCAATGCTGCGCCTGCGCCACGATCTGGCCGTGTTCGACGCAGCCGCGGCCGAATTGCTCGTCGCCTGCATGCAACGCGTGCTGCAGGGGCTCGCCTCCGCATCGCGCCTGGAAGCGGTGAGCGCGGTCGATCCGGCCGAGCAGCAGCGCATCGCCAGCGAGTGGAACGCCACCGCCGTGCCGCGCGACGGCGCCGACACCGTGCACGGCCTGTTCGCCGCTGTGGCCAAGGCGCACGCCGACGCGCCCGCGGTGATCGATCGCGACGGCACGCTCGGCTACGCCGAACTCGACCAGCGCGCCGAGCGCATCGCCGCGCACCTGCTCGCCGCCGGCGTGAGGCCCGGCGACGCGGTGGCCATGCTGCTGGAGCGCTCGGCCGGCGCGATCGTCGCCATGCTGGGCATCCTCAAGGCCGGCGCGGCGTATCTGCCGCTGGACCCGCACGACCCGCCCGCGCGGTTGGCCGAGCTGGTCGCCGATGCCGGCGCGCGGCTGGCCATCGCCGACGCCTCCGCCGACCTCGGCGTGCCGACGCTGACGCCGGCCGCACTGCAGGAGCCCGTCGCGCCCCGCACCATGCCGTCCGTCGACGGCGAGGCGCTGGCCTACGTGATGTACACCTCCGGCTCCACCGGCACGCCCAAGGGCGTGGAGATCGCCCATCGCGGCATCGTCCGGCTGGTGCGCGGAGTAAACTATGTAAACCTCGACCGGCAGCCGCGCGTGCTGCACGCCGCGCCGCTGGGCTTCGACGCCGCCACCTTCGAGGTCTGGGCGCCGCTGCTCAACGGCGGCTGCTGCGTGGTGCACGACGAGCGCGTGCCCAGCGCGGCCGGCCTGGCCGCCACCATCGCCGCGCATGGCGTGACCACCGCTTGGCTCACCGCCGCGCTGTTCAACGCGGTGGTGGACGACGATCCGCGCCGCTTGGCAGGGCTGCAGCAACTGCTGATCGGCGGCGAGGCCTTGTCGGTGGCGCACGTGCGGCGCGCGCTGGCCGCGCTGCCCGCCACCACCCTCATCAACGGCTACGGCCCCACCGAGTGCACCACCTTCGCGGCCACCTGCGCGATCCCGCGCGAACTGTCGGCCGCGGCGCGTTCGATCCCCATCGGCCGCCCGATCGCCGACACCACCGTGCACGTGCTGAACGCGCGCGGCGAGCCGCTGCCGGTGGGCGTGGTGGGCGAGCTGTACATCGGCGGCGCAGGCGTGGCGCGCGGCTACCGCGGCCGCGCCGAACTCACCGCCGAACGCTTCGTCGCCGACCCGGCCAGCGGCGAGCGCCGCTACCGCACCGGCGACCATGTGCGCTGGCTGGCCGACGGCACGCTGGAATTCGCCGGCCGCATCGACGGCCAGGTGAAGATCCACGGCCACCGCATCGAGCTGGGCGAGATCGAGGCGGCGCTGCAGGCCTGCGCCGGCGTGCGCGCCTGCGCCGTGCTGGCGCGCGAGGACAGCCCCGGCCGCAAGCAGCTGGTGGCCTACGTGGTGCCGGAGGGCACGCTGGCCGTGCCCGCGCTGCGCGCACGGCTGGCCAAACACCTGCCCGACTACATGCTGCCCGCGCGCTACCTGTCGCTGGCGGCGCTGCCGGTCACCCGCAACGGCAAGCTCGACCGCCGTGCCCTGCCCGCGCCGGACCGGCGCCGCCCCGAGCTGGCGCAACCCTATGCGCCGCCGCAGGGAACGCTGGAAACCGCCATCTGCGCCGCCTTCGCCGAGACGCTGGACCTGGAAGCCGTGGGCCGGCTCGACCACTTCTTCGAGCTGGGCGGCAGTTCGCTGCTGGCGCTGCAGGCGATCACCCGCATCCACGCGCATGCGGGGCAGTCGCCCACGCCGGCCGGCTTCTTCGACGACCCCACGCCCGCCGGCATCGCGCGCATGCTGCAGGCGCCCGCCGCGCAGCCATTGGTCGCCACCACACCGGCAGCGGATGGCGACGAGCCGATCGCCATCGTGGCGATGGCCGGGCGCTTCCCGGGCGCGGCGGACGTGGAAGCGTTCTGGGACAATCTGTGCGCCGGCCGCGAGTCGATCACCTTCTTCGCCGACGACGAGCTCGATCCCTCGATCCCGGCCAGCCTGCGCAACGACCCGGCCTACGTGCGCGCGCGCGGCATCATCGACGGCGCGGAGCACTTCGACGCCGCCTTCTTCGGCATCCCGCCGCGCGAGGCGGAGCTCACCGATCCGCAGCAGCGCGTGTTCCTCGAACTGTGCTGGGCGTGCCTGGAGCGCGCCGGCCACGTGCCGGATGCGGGCACGCACCAAGTCGGCGTGTTTGCCGGCATGCACAACGCCACCTATTTCCAGCGCCATCTCGCGCCACAGCCGGAGCGCATCGCGCGGCTGGGCGAGTTCCAGGTGATGCTGGCCAACGAGAAGGATTTCGTCGCCACGCGCGTGGCGCACCGCTTGAACCTCACCGGCCCGGCGATCAGCCTGAACACCGCCTGCTCCACCTCGCTGGTGGCGATCTGCGAGGCGGTGGAGGCGCTGCGCGGCGGGCGCTGCGACATGGCGCTGGCCGGCGGCGCGTCGATCCACTGCCCACCGCGCAGCGGCTATCTCGGCCAGGAGGGCACCATGCTGTCGCCCGACGGCCACACCCGCAGCTTCGACGCGCAGGCGGCCGGCACGGTGTTCAGCGACGGCGCCGGGGTGGTGCTGCTGCGGCGGCTGTCCGACGCGCTGGCCGACGGCGACCCGGTGATCGCGCTGATCCGCGGCGGCGCGGTGAACAACGACGGCGGCGCCAAGGCCAGCTTCATGGCACCCAGCAGCGCGGGGCAGGCGGCCGTGGTGGCGCAGGCGCAGGCGCGCGCGGGCGTGTCGCCGCGCAGCATCGGCTACGTGGAAGCGCACGGCACCGCCACGCCGATCGGCGACCCCATCGAGGTGGAAGGCCTCACCCGCGCCTTCCGCCTGGGCACCGCCGACACCGGCTTCTGCCGCATCGGTTCGCTGAAGAGCAACGTGGGCCACATGGTGATCGCCGCCGGCGTGGCCGGCGTCATCAAGACCGCGCTGGCGTTGGAACACGAGCAGCTGCCGCCCAGCCTGCACTACACCGCGCCCAATCCCGCGCTGGCGCTGCAGGCCTCGCCGTTCGTGGTGAACGACCGGCTGCACGCCTGGCCGCGCGGCGAGGCGCCGCGCCGCGCGGGCGTGAGCTCCTTCGGCGTGGGCGGCACCAATGCGCATGTGGTGATGGAGGAGGCGCCGCCGCGCGCGCCCTCCGACCCCGCCCACGGCCCGCAACTGCTGCTGCTGTCCGCACGCACGCCCGCCGCGCTGGCCGCCGCCGCGGAACGGCTGGCCGCGCAGCTGCAGGCGCAGCCGGACACCAATCTGGCCGACGTGGCATGGACGCTGGCGGTGGGCCGCAAGGCCTTCGCCCATCGCGCCGCCGTGGTGGCCGACGATGCCGCCGCGGCCGCCCTGCGGTTGGCCGAGGCCGCGGCCGCGAGCGCGCGCAGCCACGCAGTGCAGCCGTCCGACGTGGTGTTCCTGTTCCCCGGCCAGGGCTGTCCGTATCCCGGCATGGGGCGCGAACTGCATGCCGCCGAGCCGGCGTTCCGCGCGGCGCTGGATGCCTGCGCGGAGCACGCGCGTGAGCTCCTGGGCTACGACTTGCGCGAGCGCATGTTCAGCGACGAGGCCGAGGCACTGCTGCCCACCGCCGTGATGCAGCCGGCGATCTTCGCGATGGAATACGCGCTGGCGCAGTGGTGGATGAGCCTTGGCGTGCAACCCGCCGCGATGATCGGCCACAGCGTGGGCGAGTTCGTGGCGGCCACGCTGGCCGGCGTGTTCGAGCTGCCCGACGCGATCCGCCTCGTGGTCCGGCGCGGGGCGCTGATGCAGGAGCAGCCCGCCGGCTCGATGCTGTCGCTGCGGCTGTCGCGCGAGGATGTGCTGGCGCGCCTGCCGGCCACGCTGTCGCTGGCGGCGGAGAACGCGCCGACGGCTTGCGTGGTGGCTGGCGCACATGTCGACGTCGCCGCGTTCCAGTCGCGGATGGAGGCCGATGGCGTGGCCTGCCGCCTGCTGCGCACCTCGCATGCGTTCCACTCGGCGATGATGGAACCGGCGCTGGCGCCGTTCCGCGCAGAGGTGGAGCGCGTCCGCCGGCAGGCACCGCGCATTCCGCTGGTGTCCACCGCCAGCGGCGACTGGCTGGGCGCCGAGGAAGCCTGCTCCGCCGACTACTGGACCCAGCACCTGCGCCGCGAGGTGCGTTTCTCCACCGCGGTCGGGCGCGTGCTGGATCGCCCCGCGCGCGTGCTGCTGGAAGTCGGGCCGCGCGCCACGCTGTGCACGCTGGCCCGCCAGCAGCCGCGCCTGCGCGAGCAGGCCATTCCCGTGCAGGCCACGCTGGGCGACGAGCCCGCGCAGGAGCGCCAGCGCCTGCGCGAGGCGGCCGGCGCGCTGTGGAGCCACGGCGCGGCGATCGACACCGCGCGGCTGGACCGTCGCGCGCAACGCCGCCGCCTGTGCCTGCCCAGCTACCCGTTCGAGCGCCAGCGCCACTGGGTCGACGCACCCGTCGCGGCGCCAGCCCACGCAGCCGCAGCCATACCCACCGCCCTACCGAACGCGACACCGTTGTTGTCCACCGAGGGAACGACCATGCCTGTTTCATCCGTGCCGTCGGCCGATCGCCGGCCGCGTCTTGTCGCCCAGCTGAAGTCGGTGTTCGAGGATGTCGCCGGCCTCGATCTGGCCGATGCCGACCCCAGCAGCCATTTCATCGAGCTGGGGCTGGACAGCCTGATGCTGACCCAGGTGTCGCTGCAGGTGTCCAAGACCTTCGCGGTGCAGGTGAGCTTCCGCCAGCTGATGGGCGACTGCGCCAGCTTCGCGCAACTGGCCGCGCTGCTGGATGCGCAGCTGCCGCCCGAGGCCGCGGCGCCGCCGCCGCCGGCATCGCCGCAGCCCCTTGCGCAACCGCAGCCGCTGCCGCAAGCCTTGCCGCTCGTGGCCGCCGCCGCGCCGGACGGCTACGTGCAGCAGGTGATCGCCCAGCAGATGCAGCTGATGGCGCAGCAGCTGGCGCTGCTCGGCGGTGCGCCCGCGGCGCCGGCCGCCGTGGCCGCGCCGGCGGTGGCGCCGGCGCCGGTCGCCGCCGCGCCGGTCGCCGCGCCGGCCGTGGACAGCGAGGAAGCGGCGCTGGCGCACACCCGCTACGACGTCAAGAAAGCCTTCGGCGCGATCGCGCGCATCGACAGCCACAGCCACCAGGAAATCACCCCGCGCCAGCAGGGCCACCTGGACCGCTTCATCGAGCGCTACGTGGCGCGCACGCGCAAGTCGAAGGATTACACCCAGGCGCACCGCCCGCGCATGGCCGACCCGCGCGTGGTCAACGGCTTCCGCCCGCTGACCAAGGAGCTCGCCTACCAGATCGTGATCGAGCGCTCCAAGGGCGCGCACATGTGGGATCTGGACGGCAACGAATACGTCGACGCCCTGAACGGCTTCGGCATGAGCCTGTTCGGCTGGCAGCCGGACTTCGTGCTCGACGCGGTGCGCAAGCAGCTGGAACTCGGCTACGAGATCGGCCCGCAGCACCCGCTCGCCGGCGAGGTGGCGGAGCTGGTCTGCGATGTCACCGGGCACGAGCGCGCGGCGCTGTGCAACACCGGCTCGGAAGCGGTGCTCGGCGCCTTGCGCATCGCGCGCACCGTCACCGGGCGCGAAACGGTGGTGCTGTTCAGCGGCGCCTACCACGGCATCATCGACGAAGTGATCGTGCGCGGCACCCGGAAGCTGCACGCGGTGCCGGCCGCGCCCGGCATCCTGCGCAACACCGCCGAGCACGTGCTGGTGCTGGACTACGGCACGCCCGAGTCGCTGCAGATCATCCGCGAGCGCGCGCACGAACTGGCCGCGGTGCTGATCGAGCCGGTGCAGAGCAGGCGCCCGGATTTCCAGCCGGTGGAGTTCCTGCGCGAAGTGCGCAAGATCACCGCCGAGAGCGGCGCGCTGTGCATCTTCGACGAGATCGTCACCGGCTTCCGCAGCCACCCCGGCGGCGTGCAGGCGCTGTTCGACATCCGCGCCGACATCACCACCTACGGCAAGGTGGTGGGCGGCGGCTTCCCGATCGGCGTGATCGCCGGCAAGCGCGAATACATGGACGCGCTGGACGGCGGCCAGTGGCAGTTCGGCGACGACTCGGTGCCCACCGTGGGCGTCACCTATTTCGCCGGCACCTTCGTGCGCCACCCGCTGGCGCTGGCCGCGGCCAGGGCGGTGCTGGAACACGTCAAGCAGGAAGGCCCGGCATTGCAGGAGCGGCTCAACGCGCGCACCGCCGCGCTGGCCGACGAGCTGAACGGCTACTTCGTGGAAGTGGGCGCGCCGATCGCGATCAAGCAGTTCGCCTCGCTGTGGCGCACCCAGTTCCTCGAAGACCATCCGCTGCAGGACCTGCTGTTCGCGATGATGCGCAGCCGCGGCGTGCACATCCTGGACAACTTCCCCTGCTTCTTCACCACCGCGCACAGCGAGGCGGATTTCCAGGCCATCACGCGCGCGTACAAGGAGTCGGTGGCCGAACTGCAGGCGGCCGGCTTCCTGCCGCGCAACGTGCCCGCGGCGCAGACCGCGATGGACGCCGCCAATCCGCCGGTGCCCGGCGCGCGGCTGGGCCGCGAGCCCGACGGCCGGCCGTGCTGGTTCGTGCCCAACCCGGCGCAGCCCGGCAAGTACCTGAAGGTGGAGTCATGAACACGCCCATGGATGCGCACGCCGGCCTCGCCGCCGTCGACTACGACCCGTTCGCCAGCCCCGCGCTGGAGCGCGTGGTGCCCAGCACCGAGGCGCAGCGCGAGATCTGGCTGGCCGCGAAGATGGGCACGGAAGCCTCGCTGGCCTACAACGAGGCGGTGGCGCTCACCCTGCACGGCATGCTCGACCGCACCGCTCTGCTGGGCGCGCTGCAGGCGCTGGTGGACCGTCACGACGCGCTGCGCGCCAGCTTCGGCCCGGACGGCGAAACCTTCTGCGTGGCCGGCAGCGCCACGCTCGCGGTGCAGCAGGCCGAACTGGACGCGCTCGATGCGCCTGCGCGCGCCGCCGCGCTGGAGCGGCATCGCGCGCAGGCCGTGCTGACGCCGTTCGAGCTGGAGACCGGCCCGCTGTTCCGCGCCACATTGCTGCGCCTCGGCGAGCACGAACACCTGCTGCTGCTCAGCGCGCACCACCTGGTCTGCGACGGCTGGTCGTGGTGGGTGATCGTGCGCGAACTGGGCGCGCTGTACGGGCTGCACAGCGGCGCCGGCGGCGCCAGCCTGCCGCCGGCACCCTCGTTCGCGGACTATGCCGTGCGGCGCGCCGAGCCGGCGGAGCGCCGCGCCAGCGCCTCCGACGAGGCGTGGTGGGTGGCGCACCATGCGCGCCGCGCCCCCGCGCTGGACCTGCCCGGCGACCGCCCGCGGCCGCCGCGGCGCGGCTTCGCCTCCGACCGCGAGGATCACGTGCTCGACGCCGCGCTGGTCGGCGCCCTGCGCCAGCTGGCCGCGCGCCGCGGCGCCAGCCTGTTCGCCGCCCTGCTCGGCAGCTTCGCGGGCCTGCTCGGTCGGCTGGCCGGACAGGACGAGGTGGTACTCGGCATCCCCGCCGCCGCCCAATCCAACGAAGGCTTGGGCGACCTGGTCGGCCACGGCGTGCACCTGCTGCCGCTGCGCTGCGGCGCCGATCCGGCACGGCCGTTCGCGCAACTGCTGGCCGCGGCCAGCGGCGAGCTGCTCGACGCGCTGGAGCACCAGCGCTGCACCTTCGGCAGCCTGCTGCAGCAGCTGGACATCGCACGCGATCCGGCCCGTCTGCCGCTGGTCAGCGTGCTGTTCAACATCGACCAGGCGCTGGAGCAGGAAGGCGAGGCGTTCCCGGGCCTGCGCCTGGACTTCGCCAGCGTGCCGCGGCGCTACGAGAACTTCGAACTGTTCGTCAACGCGGTGCAGGAGCGTGGCGGCCTGCGCCTGGAATGCCAGTACAACGCCGGCCTGTTCGACGCCGCCACCGTGCGCCGCTGGCTGCGCGCCTACGAGACCCTGCTGCGCGCCGCGGTGGCGCAGCCGGACAGCACGCTGGGCGCGCTGTCGCTGGTCGACGCAGCGTCGCTGCGCGAACTGGCCGCGTTGCAGCCCGCGCCGCAGGCCTGGGGCGAGCGGCCGGCCACCATGCACGGCGCGTTCGAGCGCCAGGCGCAGGCGACGCCCGAACGCATCGCATTGCGCTTCGGCAGCGAAACCCTGAGCTACCGCGCGCTGGACGAACGCGCCAACCGCATTGCCCACGGCCTGATCGCGCAAGGCGTGCGGCCCGGCGACCTCGTCGGCATCGCGCTCGAACGCGGCCCGGCCATGCTCGCCGCCCTGCTCGGCACGCTCAAGGCCGGCGCCGGCTACGTGCCGCTCGACCCCGCCTTTCCGCCCGAGCGGCTGGCCTACATGGTGGCCGACGCCAAGCTCGCCGCCCTGCTTACGCAGCAGTCGCTGGCGGCGCGCTTCGCACTGCCGGATCGCCCGGTGATCGCACTCGATGCGCCGCCCGCCGGCTGGGACGCGCTGCCGACCACGGCACCGGGCATCGCCATCGACCCTGCATCGGTGGCCTATGTCATCTACACCTCCGGCTCCACCGGCCGGCCCAAGGGCGTGGCGATCCCGCATCGCGCC
>JAFIHF010000049.1 GCA_017848855.1 Rhodanobacter denitrificans
CACCTGCGCGGTCGCCGCCCCGACCGCTGCCAGCATGCCCAACGCGCATGCCCCCAGCTGTTTCAGAAACCTTGCTCGAAACATTTCCCCACCCCTCTGGCCCGGCCCGAGATTGCCGTACCAAACCGAGACAAGGGAGCGCGGAAAAGCCGTAACACACCTACTCGGAAATCTTGATCTCGTTGCCGTCTTGCATGACCTTGAAACCATAGGCCTGGTGCAACAGGCGGGCGAGCGCATCGACGCCGGCCGCCTTGAAGCTGCCGCCGATGCGTATTTGCGCGATATCCGCGTGATCCCTACTTGAGTAACCACGCGGGGCTGTCTGCGACCCCGAATCGGCCACGGACGCGCCTTGGGCCGTTGCTCCGAATCGCCCGAAACAGTGCGTTTATCTCCCGCATGCTCTTTGATTGTTCGGTTGCAACATATAGGCGAAGGTGAATGTGAGCCAGTAGCCGAATGCGAGGAGTTGTGCGGGTCCGGATGCGAGCCGTTGGCACCTACGGCTCGGTCGCGAGCAGCAGTGCGTACGCCACCAGCCAGTGCTCAATCATGTAATGACCACCCGTGACAACATCGATTGAGACAGCGATGTGCGCCGCACGCATCTCCAGCAACTCCTCGCGGCGGCCAGGAAGCACGTCGGCGAGTTCGCCCAACGCCCACGCTCTACTCAGATTCAGTCCATGCAGATGCGCGATCTGGCCATCGGATTCATCTGAAACCGCTGCTGGTGTCAGCCAGGCAGGCCCGGCTGTTGGTAGAAAACGCTCGATCCAGAGTGCAAAGGTTTTCTCGTTCAACACTTTGCTCATCAGTACCGCTTCGGTGAGGCCACCACTCAGGAAATCCGCCCCGCTGGGCTCATAGGCAAACGGATAGGAAACATCATCCTTGAACCAATCCGCCGCACGCGAGGCGATGAGCGCACACAGCTCATCGCCGTGGCGTTGGGCGTAGGGAAGCGACAGGTTTATCGCAAACGCCGTATTCGGATGCATGCCAAAGCGCTGCGGATACGTCAGCTTCGGCAGCCACTCCAGAAGCTGCGATGCCAGTTGTTTCGAAAGCGACAGGAGGTTCGAAGCCCAGCGGCGTGCCTGTTCGTCATCTTGCTGGTCAAGCTCGACCTGCAGTTTCAGCAGCCAACCCCAGCCATACGGCCGTTCGAAGCCGGGACGTTTCTGGCAGAAAGCTGTTTCCCGCGCGATGTTTTCTGCCGTGAGCAATGAGTCGATCATGCCGCGAGCTTCGGACTCTGATGGCAAGCCGGGATAGAGACGCATCAATCGAGTTGCTACCCAGTACATCTCCACACAGCTGTGCCAATCGAACGATCCGAAGAACGTCGGATGCAGCTCGCGATGAAGGGCGTAGTCCTCGTTGGAATCCGCCACGAAACAGGCGAAGTGCGGAAACTCACGCTGAATGTTGCCGATCGCCAGCTGCAGCCAGGTCTCCGCGGTTTCGGGGGTAAGTGCAAAATCGTGTTTGGTGGTGGACATAACGATCTTCTATGCGAACGACCGAGCCTGCTCTATGCCTCCAGCAATAAAAACTGCCGCTTGATCGTACTTTGGGTGTCAGGTGCGCTGACCCGCGTAGCAAGCTGTCGCAACGCGAGTGAAGGGCTACCTTTTCATCAGCACTTGAATCGAAAAGGCGCCAGGGATCGATGCAGGGAAAGGCGTAGGAGGAAGAGCGAGAAAAAGCCGCGCCCGTTACAGCGCGAAGGCCGGCCGGCCGTCGATGCGGCCGGTCGGCCCCGGCAACAGCCGTTTACAGCGAGCCGTTGATCGTCAGCATGAAGCTGCGCGGCGTGCCGTAGACATTGCCACTGCCAACATGTCCAATGGTCTGGTAATAGGTACGATCGAACAGGTTGTTGACGTTCAGCGCCATCGACCAGTGATCATCGATCCGGTAGGCCGCGCGCAGCGTGACCACGGTGTAGAAGCCCTGCGTGATCTTGGCTTTCTGATACGGCACCTGGCACCTGCCGAAGGCATCGGATGACGCGCAAACAGAATCCGTGAGGTAGCTAGCGGACTGCGCCAGCACGCCGCCGCCGAGGCTCCAGCGCTCGCCGGCGCCGGGCAGCCGATAGTCGGTCCACAGCTTGAGCAGGTGCTTGGGCGCGAAGCTCGCCAGGGGCGGGGCCGCGCCGGTCAGCGTGGCGGAGCGATTGACGTTGAAGGTGTAGCCCGCGCTCCACAGCCACCGCGATGTCAGCTGGCCACTAAGTTCCGCCTCCACGCCTTTGCTGGTATTGGTACCCGGCAGGTAGCAGCAAGAATTCCCGCCCACCCTCCTGAAAGGATGGTTGGGGTCAAACAGGGCCACATTGTCTTGATGGATCTTGAACAAGGCGAGCGAGCCGTTGAGCAGCCCGTGGTTCCAGGCGGCCTTGATCCCCGCCTCGAGATTCACGCCATGCACGGGAGGAATCGGGTTCCCGGCCGCCGTGATAGTGTTGCCAGCCGGTCGAAAGACATCGACGTAGCTGGCATACAGCGAATACTGCTTGCTGATGTCGTACACGATGCCCGCGTACGGGGTCACCACCCCGGTACTGACGGTCGCGGACTTGTAGGGGCTGAGCGATTGGCGACGCGAACCGAAATCCAGGGCAACTGTGGTGACGTCACGCAGACGGTAATAATTGTCGCGCGCGCCCAGCGTGACGGACCATTTGTCCCATGGGCGCAGGCGCAGCACGGCATAGACGCCGCCTATCCTCGTGACACCACTGCCATCCATAAGAAAATAGGGGTTGGTCGGACCCGCCGGTGCCAGCGTGTAGGCGGTCGGGTCGAATCGCCAAGGGTCCAGCGCGGGGGGGCCAAGCGGCGTTCCATTGCTGAACGAACTATGCGAAGCGAGCCTTGCATAGTCCGCACCGAGGGCCACGTCCTGACGGCGGCCGCGCCAGTCGAAGCCACCGGTCAAGGTGGCGTCTGCCGTGATCTGGGACGACGAACCTGCGGATGAAGATTCAAGCGGCAGCCCCTTGATCAGATCCGTGGCGGGGTTGATCCCGCTGTAGGGCGGATCCCACTCCAAGACGCCCCCCTTGCCGTGTACCCGGGCCAGGTCGGCCTTGAGTTTCCAGCCGCCCCCGAAATCGTGGGTCAGCCCCACGAACGCTTCCGTCGTATGTTCAGCATCGTGACTCTGTGGAAAAACCAAACCCTGGGAGCGCGGCAGGTGCGCATCGGCGCCGGTGGTGTAGCGCGGCAGACCCGAAGTCATGCCGGTCGAACCGGCCTGTTTGACCGAACCGCCCACGGTCAGCGTGGTCGAAGGCCCGAGGTCGTACGCGAGCACGCCGTAGAGCTTGTGCGTTCGGCTGTTGGCCGTATCGTAGAAGTAGTGCTGCTCGGTGTTGCTGACCGCCACGCGCCCGCGCAGGGCGCCACCGAAGCCGAGCGGACCCGTCGCATCCAGCCCCAGGTGGTAGAAGTCCCACGAACCGAGTGTTGCGCTCAGGTTGGCCTCAGGCGTCGCCAGCGGCTGCTTGCGCACCAGGTTGACCGTCGCGCCCGGACTATTGAAGCCGCCGAACAGGCCGTCCGCCCCACGCAACACCTCCACACGATCGTATTCGGACATGTCATCGATCGGCGCTCCGTTGCTTATTAACAACTGTGCGCCGCCGTCGACGTGGTATCCGGTAACCCCGAAGCCTCGCGAATAGAAAACGGTATTCTTTGTGCCGATGGCCTGGACCGTGATGCCTGTGGTCCAGTTGAGGGCATCGGCCAGACTGAAGTCGTTCTGCTGCTGCAGCAGCTCCTGCGACATCACCGACACCGACTGCGGGATCTCGCGCAGCTCGGTCGGTACGCGCGTCGCCGCGTAGCCCTCGGCCGTGGCGGTTACCGTGACCGTATCCAGCGTTTTGGCGGGGTTGCCGCTGCGGTCTGCAGCGGAAGTCCGGTCCTTGCCGATCGTCCGGGCGTTCCGCGGCGCCCCCTTCACGATGGCGATCGCCCCGTTGCTTTCGCGCACAACGCGGAAACCGGTTTTCGCCAGCAGGTTTTTCAACGCGTCGGCGGCGTCGAGCGCACCGTGCACGCCCGCCGTCGTCACGCCGCGCACGTCTTCGCTGCG
>JAFIHF010000050.1 GCA_017848855.1 Rhodanobacter denitrificans
CGGCGCCCGAGTCACTTCTCTTTGCTGGCCCACGCCACCGCAGGAGCGGTGGCGAACGGCGAAGCCGGCCCGAAGGGCGGAGGGCAGGATGCCCGGAGTCAAGAGAAGTAACCAAGAGAAATGGCCTGGTTCAATCCGCCGGCCCTACAAGCAGGCCGTGTCGAAGGCATTGGATCAACACTCGTCGACACGTCGCCCCACAACGGCCACCCCGCGACGTATCTGGAAACTGAGGAACGCAACGCTCGTCGCCCCAGCGTAAGCTGGGGCCCAGTGCCTTTGCTTCGCTTTGCTGGTGCTTTGCTTGGCTTTGCTCTGGCTGTTGCTTCTGCGCGCAGGAGCGCGCTGCTTTTCCCGGGGCCCCTCGGCGACGGTGAGGCGGGGACGAAGAGGCCGCGGAGCGGGCGTTGCCAGGGAGGGCAACGCCTTTTCGCGCGGGCAGGAGCCCGCTCGAAAAGCCCGGCCCCGACTCACGCACTCGCAGGGCAGGAGGCCCGGAGAGCGTCGCCGCGGGGTGTCGTTTCTCTTTGGTGACTTTCTCTTTGGACAAGCAAAGAGAAAGTCACTCGGGCCGCGGCAGCGGCTCGAAACCGCTTTGTCGCTCGCGATAACGCAAAAGCAAGAGCTCCCACCCCAACCCTCTCCCGGAGGAAGAGGGATTCACCAATCAGCGCCCGCGCGAATTCATGTCGCTCGGCTTCGTTGTTCAAGGCGAGAGCTTGCGGTGCTTGGAGCCTGCGAACTGGAACATCGAATATTCCGGACAGCAGTACGCGAAAGCGGGAATGACGACATCGTCATCCTTGTTCATGACCGCGGTTTCGCATCAAACCTCCGCGCCCTGCCGCCGCCAGTACGCGGTGAGCAGGGCGCGCAGCGCGGCTGGGCGCACCGGCTTGTGCAGCACCGGGTAGCCCAGCGCACGCGCGCGCTGCTTGAGTTCGCTGCTGCCGTCGGCGGTGATCAGCGCGGCCGGCGGCAGGGGATCGCAGGCGACCTGCAGCTGCTGCAGCGCCTGCAAGCCATCGACGTCGTGGGCGAGGTGGTAGTCGGCGAGAATCAGGTCGACCGGGCCGCGCCGCAGTTCGTCCGCGGCGGCGGCCACGTCGCGCGCGGTGCGGCAGTCCACGCCCCAGCGGCCGAGCAGGGCACGCATGCCGTCGAGGATCGCCGCGTCGTCGTCCAGGCACAGCACGGTGAGCGGCAGTTGTTCGTGGCTGTCGCTGCGGCGCACGCCCGGCCGGCGTTCCGGTGCCGTGGCGGCGCGCGGCACGGTGATCGCGAAGCAGCTGCCGTGGCCGGGGCGCGAATGCAGGGCCAGCCGGTGGCCGAGCATCGCGGCGATGCGGTCGCAGATCGACAGGCCCAGGCCCAGGCCCTTCTCGCCCCAGGGCGAGGGTTGCTCCAGCCGCTGGAACTCGCCGAAGATGCGCGCGCCCTGTTCGGCCGGGATGCCGGGGCCGCTGTCCCACACCTCGATGCGCACTTCGCCGCCCACGCGGCGCGCGCCCAGCAGCACGCCGCCGTGCTGGGTGTAGCGCAGCGCATTGGAGAGGAAGTTCTGCAGCACGCGGCGCAGCAGCTGCGGGTCGCTGCGCACGGCGAGTCCGGTGGGCGCCACGCGCAGGCGCAGGCCGCGCTGCTCGGCGAGCACCGCGAACTGGCTCTGCAGCGAGTCGAACAAGTCGGCCAGCGCGAAATTCCCGATCTCCGGCTGGGTGCTGCCGGTGTCGAGGCGCGAGGTGTCGAGCAGCGCATCGAGCAGGTCTTCGGCGGCGCGGAACGCGGCGTCGATGCGCTCGGCCAGCTGGCGCGCCTCCGCGTCCAGCGCCGGCTGCTGGCGCAGCGCCGAGGTGAACAGGCGCGCGGCGTTCAGCGGCTGCAGCAGGTCGTGGCTGGCGGCGGCGAGGAAGCGCGTCTTCGACGCGTTCGCGGCCTCGGCGGTGCGCTGCGCCTGCGCGGTGGCGGCGAGCGCCTCGCTGAGTTCGGCGGTGCGCTGCTCCACGCGCTGCTCCAGCGTCTCGTTCGCCTCGATCAGCGCCTGCTCGGCGCGCTTGTACGCGGTGACGTCGGTGTAGGTGGTGACGTAGCCGCCGCCGGGCAGCGCGCGGCCTCGCATCTCGATCGTGCTGCCGTCGGCGCGCACGCGCTGGAACACGTGCGGCGTGCCGGCGCGCAGGTGGCCGAGGCGTTTGGCCACCTGGCCGTCCGTTTCGCCCGGGCCGCACTCGCCGTGCTCGGCGTTCCAGCGGATCAGGTCGGCCACCGGCACGCCCACGTAGACCATGCCGTCGGGGTAGCCGAACAGTTCGAGGTAACGCCGGTTCCACGCCACCACGCGCATGTCGGCGTCGACCACGCTGATGCCCTGCGAGACGTTTTCCAGCGTGGAGGACAGCAGCTCGCGGTTGAAGCGCAGCTCCTGCGAGGCTTCGTCCATCAGCGCCATCGCCTCGGCGATGTCCAGGCCCGAGCCGGACAGCATGCCCATCAGGATGCGCCGCGCGCTGGCCGCGCCCACCGCGCCGGCGAGCAGGCGCTCGGTGTGCTGGATCAGCGCGCGGTCGGCCGCTTCGCCCGGCTGCAGCGGCTTGCCGCGGCGCTGCGCGTAATCGTCGAACGCGCGCTCGGTGCCACGCCGGCCCACGATGCGGGTGGCGATGGTGCGCAGGTCGGCCACCGCCACGCGGCCGCGCCAGTCGCCGGCGCCGCCGTGGCTGGCCGCATACGGCGCGACGAACAGCGCCGCGTGCAGGCGCTCCTCCAGGTTCGGCCGCCAGCGCAACGAGACGAACACCAGGCAGGCCACGTTGACCAGCAGCGACCACAACGTGCCGCGCAGCAGCGGATCGCCGCTGCCGAAGTGGAACAGCGTCTGCGGCTGCAGCCAGCCCAGGCCGAGCGGGCCGCCCTGCTGCCAGCCGCCCGCATGCAGCATCGCCGGCAGCAGCAGGGTGCAGACCCACATCGCGAAGCCCGCCACCAGCCCGATCGCCACGCCGCGCCGACTGGCGCCGCGCCAGTACAGCGCCGCCACGATCGCCGGCGCCAGCTGTGCCACCGCGGCGAACGCGAGCAGGCCGGTGGCAGCGAGGTTCTCGGTGTCCGCCACCGTGCGGTAATAGCCGTAGGCCAGCGCCGCCAGCGCCACGATCGCCACTCGGCGCACGCGCAGCACCAGCCGCGACAGGTCGCTGCGGTGCTCCAGCCGCAGCCGGCGCACGCGCAGCAGCGCCGGCATCACCAGGTCGTTGCTGATCATCGTGGACAGCGCCACCGCCGCCACGATCACCATGCCGGTGGCGGCGGAGAAGCCGCCCACGAAGGCCAGCATCGCCATGCCGTGGTTGCCCAGCGCCAGCGGCAGGTTCAGCACCCAGGCGTCGGCGAGGCCGTCGCGCACTGCCGGCAGCCGCGCGCCGGTGGCCACGATCGGCAGCACCGCGAGCACGATCGCCAGGATGTACAGCGGGAACATCCAGCGCGCGCGGTGCAGGTCGCGCGGATCCTCGCATTCCACCACGCCGATCTGGAATTGCCGCGGCAGGCAGAACATCGCGCAGAACGCCAGCAGGGTCTGCGCGAGGAAGCCGGCGGAGACGCCGTCGCCCGGCTGCTGCAGCGGCAGCTGCGCGGTGGCGGCCAGCCCCGGCCCGTGGTGCAGCGCGTACAGCGCCAGCGCCACGAACGTCACCAGCTTGATCAGCGACTCCAGCGCGATCGCCAGCATCAGGCCGTGGTGGTGCTCGGTGGCATCGATGCTGCGCGTGCCGAACAGGATCGCGAACGCCGCGAGCAGGCCCGCGCACCACAGCGCCGGATCGGCCGCGATCGCACCGCGCAGGCCCGGCGTGCTGCCGCCCAGCACCGCGAACGACATCGCCACCGCCTTCAGCTGCAGCGCGATGTAGGGCAGCACCGCCACCACCGCGATCGCCGCCACCGCCGCGGCCAGCCCGTGCGACTTGCCGTAGCGCGCGCCGATGAAGTCGGCGATCGAGGTGATGTTGCGCTGCTGCGCCACCTCCACCAGCCGGCGCAGCAGGCCGAAGCCGAACGCGAACAGCAGCACCGGCCCGAGGTAGATCGGCAGATAGCCCAGGCCGGCGCGCGCGGCCGTGCCCACCGAGCCGTAGAACGTCCACGACGAGCAGTACACCGCCAGCGCGAGGCTGTAGACGATCGGCCGCAGCCGCGGCTGGCGCGGGTACAGCGGGCGCCGGTCGCCCGCCCACGCCACGCCGTACAGCAGGCCCACGTACAGCAGCGCCACGAGCAGCAGCAGCCAGCCGGCGATCATGGTCCTCCCCGCGTGCATCGACGATGCGATCCGCCCGCTTGTGCGCGGCGGCGCCTGTCCGTCAGCATGCGCGCATGCACGCACACGACGGATTCCTGCCTGCGAAATTAGCAGAGCCCCTGCACGCTGACGAGATTCACGTCTGGCGGCTGCGGCGGCCGAAGGGCACGCGGCGCGAGCCGCTGCTGGCCCTGCTCGCGAGCTATCTCGGCGTCGCGCCGGCCGACGTGCGGCTGATGGCGGGCGAGCACGGCCGGCCCGCGCTCGATCCGGCGCACGGCGGCGTGCTGGACTTCAACTGGTCGCACAGCGGCGAGCAGGCGCTGGTGGCGCTGGCGCGCGGCATTGCGCCCGGCATCGACCTGGAACAGCGCCGCACGCGCGCGAACGCGCTGGAGATCGCGCAGCGCTTCTTCACCGCCGAGGAGGCCGCGTGGCTGGGCACGCTGGACGAAGCCGACCGGCGCACCGCCTTCCTCGAACTGTGGACCGCGCGCGAGGCGGTGCTGAAGGCGCTGGGCCGCGGCCTCGCGTTCGGGCTGGACCGGCTGGCGTTCCACCGCACGGCGGACGGACTCGTGCTGCAGCGGCTGGACGGCGAGAATCCCGCCGCGTGGCAGCTGCAGCGGCTGGATGTCGGTGCCGAAGCGTTCGCCGCGCTGGCCTGGCGCGGCGCGCCGCGGCGCATCTGTCGGTTCGCGCTTGCCGAGCAGGCCTGATCGCGGCAGTGTGGCACTCCTTCCCCCGTGACGGATCGCCGGCATGACCCTGCTCAGCGTCAACCTCAACAAGATCGCCGTGCTGCGCAACTCGCGCGGCGGCCACGAACCCGACATCTGCCGCGCGGCGCAGACCTGCATCGAGAGCGGTTGCGGCGGCATCACCGTGCACCCGCGGCCGGACCTGCGCCACGTGCGACCCGACGACGTGCGCGCGCTGGCCGCGATGCTGCGCGGCCGGGTGGAATACAACATCGAGGGCAACCCGTTCGCCGCGCCGCGCGGCGACTACCCCGGCCTGGTCGCGCTGTGCCGCGAGGTACGTCCCACCCAGGTGACCCTGGTGCCCGACAGCGAAGGCCAGATCACCTCCGACCACGGCTTCGACCTCAGCCGCGACCTCGACCGGCTGCGCCCGCTGGTGGACGAGCTCAACGCACTCGGTTGCCGGGTCAGCCTGTTCGTGGACGCCGGCAGCCAGGACTTCGCCGCGGCGAAGGCGATCGGCGTGCAGCGCATCGAGATCTACACCGGCCCCTACGCCGAGGCGTTCGCCGAAGGCGAGCCCGACGCCGTGCTCGCCAGCTGCGCCGCCACCGCGCGGCAGGCGCAACAGGCAGGGCTGGCAGTGAACGCGGGCCACGACCTCAGCCAGGCGAACCTCGGCACGTTCAAGGCGGCGATCCCCGGGTTGGCCGAGGTGTCGATCGGCCACGCGCTGATCGGCGAGGCGCTGTACGAGGGTCTGGCCACCACGGTGCGCAACTACCTGCAGATCCTGCGCTGACGCAGCAACTGCTCACAGCGATTGCTCGCATCGACCGCTCACACCCACCGACGTCATGCCCGCGCAAGCGGGCATCCATTTTCAATCCTGCCGAAGAGCAACACGGATGCCCGCTTGCGCGCACTGCTGTCCGGAATATTCGATGTTCCAGTTCGCAGACTCCAAGCACCGCAGGCTCTCACCCTGAACAACGAAGCCGAGCGACTCGAATTCAGGAAGGTGCTGATTGGTGAATCCCTCTCCCTCTGGGAGAGGGGTGGGGGCTCTTGTTTCTGCGTTATCGCGAGCGACAAAGCAGTTTCGAGCCGCTGCCGCGGCCCGAGCTACTTCTCTTTTGCTTGTCCAAAAGAGAAGTAGCCAAGAGAAAACGACACCCCGCGGCGACGCTTTCCGTCCATCCATGGACGGAAAGTCCGTGAGTCGGGGCCGGGCTTTTCGGCCGGGCTTCCTGCCCGGTCGAAA
>JAFIHF010000051.1 GCA_017848855.1 Rhodanobacter denitrificans
CGGCGGATTGAACCAGGCCATTTCTCTTGGTTACTTCTCTTGACTCCGGGCATCCTGCCCTCCGCCCTTCGGGCCGGCTTCGCCGTTCGCCACCGCTCCTGCGGTGGCGTGGGCCAGCAAAGAGAAGTGACTCGGGCGCCGGCAGGCGACCGAAATCGCTTTGTTCCTTGCGAAAGCGCCGGAGTGTCGAACACACACGCACACCGCGACCACCATCCCATTCCATCCACAAAGCCGCACGCACCAGCGACCCCACCCCCACCCCGCGTGGAATAATCCATCCACGCGGACGAATCGGAGTACACGTGGACAGCCATCATTACCTGCAGGTCGCCGTGGTGTTCCTGCTGGCCACGGTGGTCGCGGTGCCGCTGACCAAGCGCTTCCGGTTGGGCGCGGTGCTGGGTTACCTGCTGGCCGGGGTGGCGATCGGGCCGCAGGCGCTGGGGCTGGTGGGCGACACCGCGGGGATCGCGGCGATCTCCGAGTTCGGCGTGGTGCTGATGCTGTTCGTGATCGGTCTGGAGCTGTCGCCGCAGCGCTTGTGGGTGATGCGCCGTTCGGTGTTCGGCACCGGCCTGCTGCAGGTGCTGGTCACCAGCATCGTGATCGGCGTGATCGCGTGGCGCCTGTTCGGCCTCACGCCGGGCGCGGCGCTGATCGTGGCGGGCAGTCTCGCGTTGTCGTCCACCGCGTTCGGCCTGCAGATCCTCGGCGAGCGCAAGGAGGCCGGCTCGGCCTACGGGCGGCAGGCGTTTGCGATCCTGCTGTTCCAGGATCTGGCGGCGATCCCGCTGATCGCCGCGGTGCCGCTGCTGGCCAGCAGCACGGCCCGCCACGGCTTCGACCTCGCCGGCCTGCTGCGCACGGTGGGCGTGATCGTGGCGGTGGTGGTGGGCGGCCGCTACCTGCTGCGGCCGGTGTTCCGCTTCGTGGCGAAGGCGGACGCGGTGGAGGTGTCCACCGCCACCGCGCTGCTGGTGGTGATGGGCGTGGCGCTGCTGATGGACGTGGCCGGCGTGTCGGTGACGCTGGGCGCCTTTCTCGCCGGCGTGCTGCTGGCCGATTCGGAATACCGGCACGAGCTGGAATCCCACATCGAGCCGTTCAAGGGCCTGCTGCTGGGCCTGTTCTTCATCAGCGTGGGCATGTCGATGGACATCTCGCTGCTGCTGCGCGCGCCCGCGCTGGTGCTGGGCCTGGTGGCCGCGCTGCTGCTGCTGAAGGGCGCCCTGCTGTGGCCGCTGGGGCGCATCGTGGGTGGGCTGGAGCGCGGCGACGCGCTGCGCCTCGCGGCGCTGCTGGCCTGCGGCGGCGAGTTCGCGTTCGTGGTGCTCAAGCTCGCCGACGAGCAGGGCCTGGTCAGCGCGCGCCAGCACAACCTGCTGGTGCTGGCGATCACCCTGTCGATGGCGCTGACGCCGCTGCTGGTGGCGGGGCTGGCGAAGTTGCTGGGCGCGCGCAAGCTGCGCAAGCCGGCGCGCGCATTCGACACCATCGTGGCGCACTCGCCGCGGGTGATCCTCGCCGGCTACGGCCGCATGGGGCAGATCGTGGCGCGCATCCTGCGCGCGGAAGGCATTCCGTTCGTGGCGCTGGACCACTCGGTCGAGCAGATGGACCTGGTGCGCCGCTTCGGCCGCTGGAACGACATCTTCTACGGCGACCCGGCGCGGCCCGAGCTGCTGCGCGCGGCGCAGGCGGACAAGGCCGAGGTGTTCGTGCTGGCCAGCGACGAACCGGAATCCAGCCTGCACGTGGCGCGCGTGGTGCGGCGCATGTATCCGCACCTGAAGATCGTGGCCCGCGCGCGCAACCGCCAGCACGTGTGGCGGCTGATGGACCTGGGCGTGGACGAGCCGGTGCGCGAGACGCTGTACTCCAGCCTGAAGATGAGCCGGCAGGCGCTGGTCGCGCTGGGCATGACGCCCGAGCGCGCGGCCGACCGCGTGGAGCGCTTCCGCCGCCAGGACGCCGAGCTGCTCAAGGCGCAGTACCTGGTCTACGACGACGAGGCCAAGCTGGTGCAGACCACGAAGGAGGCGCTGGCCGAGCTCGAAAAGCTGTTCGAGGCCGACGCCGAGCCGCAGGCGCGCGAGGCGCGCGAGCGCGATGCCGACGTGCCGCTGACGGGCGCCGACTGATCGCGCGGGCCGCGCGGAGATATTGAATCGGCTCCTGGCGCGTCAACCACCGGCAAATTCCCGCGTTGCCGGGAAAATGCCCAGCGCCGACCATCCCGCCTCGACCAGTCCCGTCGTCATCCGCTTCGGCCGGCTCGGCGACACCATCCTGCTGCAGCCGCTGTTGCGGAAACTGCAGGCGCGTTATGGCCGGCCCTGCCAGTTGCTGACGCTGGGGGACTGGTCGCCGGCGCTGTTTTCGGCGCAGCCCGAGGTGGCGCGGTGCATTCCGCTGCGCTCGCAATACGGGCCCTTGTGGCTGCGGCCGCAGCGGTGGCGCGCGGCGCTGGCCCTGCGGCGCCTGCGCGAGTCGCCGTTCTACATCTGCGAGCCCGAGCTGCGCACGCGCACCAAGGTGCGCCCGATGCTGGCGCTGGCCGGCGTGCCGGCCGAACGCTGCACGTTCATCGAAGACATCCCGCTGCGCGAGGGCGAGCACTGGGTGGATTGGCTGCTGCGTTTCGGCGATACCACGCCAGCCGCGTTTGCCGCGGCCCCGGGTGCGATGCTGCCTGCGGCTCCGGCCGCGCCGCAGCTGCGAACCAGCGCTGCCGAGCGCGACGACCGCGACGCCTGGTTGCGTGCGCAGGGACTGGGCGGTCGCCCGCTGGTCCTGCTGCAGCCGGCCAACAAGCGGACGATGCGCTGGAACGGGGTGCGCGCCGCCGAGGACGACGACAAGTCGTGGCCGGCCGAACGCTGGGGCGAGCTGGCGCGTGGCATCAAGCGTCGTCTGCCGCAGGCGCAGCTGCTGCTGTGCGGTTCGCCGGCCGAGGCCGGTTACCTCGACACCCTGATGCCGGTCGTCGGTGCGGCATCGCCCGGGATCGTGGCCGCGACGCTGCCGCTGGGGCGCCTCAAGGCGCTGCTGGAGATCGCCCACAGCATGGTCTCGGTGGATACCGGGCCGGGGCATCTGGCCGCCGCGATGGGCTGTCCATTGGTGGTGCTGATGGGTTCGCGCGAGCCGCAGCGGTGGACGCCGCGCAGCGGAGCGGGCAGCGACGTGATCGTGCTTGGCGGCCTGCCGGCGGTACGGCGCGTGGACGAGCTCGCCGTGGCCCAGGTGGTGGAAGCCTGGAAGACCCTGCGCTGGCGTACCGCGGTAGCAGCGGTCGCCGAAGACCGCGTCGGCGTGGCCGCCTACTCGGCCGGCTGCGCCGGCTGACGCAAGGTCTGCCGCACGCTGGGGATCGCGCTGCTGCGCACCGCCAGTTCGTGCGCGATGTCCACGTAGCCGAGCTGGCGCGCCACGTCGGCGGCGGTGCGGCCGAACGCGTCGGCGGCGGCGCGGTCGGCGCCGCGCGAGAGCAGCACGCGGGCCGGCGGCAGCAGGGCGTGCATCGCACAGGCGTGCAGCGCGGTGACGCCGCGCTGGTCGGCGTGCGCCACGTCGGCGCCGGCTTCCAGCAGTACCGGCACCAGCGCGCCGAGGTGGGTGGCGTCGCAGTCGCTGCCGGGGCGCAGCTGGGCGCCGAGCAGCAGCAGCAGCGCGGTCTTGCCTTCGCCGTCGGCGTGGTTGACGTCGGCGCGGTGCCTGAGCAGCACGTCGAACAGGCGCCGCGCGCGCAGGCTGTCGTTGTGTTCGAAGCCGTATTGCGCGGCGGCGTGCAGCGCGCTGTGGCCGCGCGCATCGACCGCGGCGACGTCGGCGCCGGCGGCGAGCAGGGCCTCGGCCAATTCGGCGCGGCCCATCGCGGCGGCCACCATCAGCGCGGTGGTCTGGTTCGGCAGGCGCTGGTCGGGGTCGGCCTTGTGTTCCAGCAGCAGCGCCACCGTGCTCTCGCGGCCGCCGGCCACCGCGGCGGCGAGCGGGGTGATGCCGTTGGCGGCGGCCAGCGCGGGGTCGGCGCCGGCGTCGAGCAGGCAGGCGGCGATCTCGCGGTGGCCCGCGCCGCAGGCATGCAGCAGCGCGCTGGCGCCGTGCGCGTCGAGGGTGTCGACCGCGAAGCCGAGTTCCAGCAGGCGCTGCACCGCGACCAGCGCGCCGGCCTGCGCCGCGGCGGGCAGGTCGTCGGCGCGCAGCGGGCGGCGCGGCCGCGGCCACGCGCCCCAGTCCAGCCAGCGTTCGATCGCCGGGTGTTCCAGCGCGAGGCCCAGCGGGGTCTCGCCGTTGGCGTCGGCGGCTTCCGCGTCGGCGCCGTGGGCGATCAGCGCGCGCACCAGCGGCAGCGCCGCTTCGCCGTGTTCCAGCGCGGCGAACAGCGGCGTGCGGCCGTCGCGGTCGCGGCTGTTCGGATTGCAGCCGCGCGCGAGCAGGGCGTGCAGCAGTTCGGGCTGGCCGTTCGCCGCGGCGAGCTGCAGCGGCGTGCGCTCGCGCGCGTCGGGGCCGAACGGATCGGCGCCGCGTTCGAGCAGGGCCAGCGGCAGCGCCGCGCCCTGCGCGGAACCGCCGAGACGCTGCAGTGCCTGCGCAAGCAGGCCGGCGCCGGCCGGGGTGGCGCCGGCCTGCAGCAGGTCTTCCACCGCTTCGGTGGCGGCGGGCAGTTGCAGCAGCAGCGCGTCGAACAGGCGGCGGCCCAGCGGCGGCAGCGCGGGCGCGGCAGGGCGTTCGGCGTCCGCTTCCACGGTCAGTTCGTCGCCGTGTTCGTCGTCGGGCTGCTGCGCGGCGAGCCGCGCCTCGGCGTCGAGGCCGTGGTCGAGCAGCCAGCGCCGGGCCTGGCTCTGGCCGGGCTGGGCGAGGTCGAGGTAGAGCTGGGCCAGCTGCGCCTGCGGCCAGTCGCGCACGCGCGCGGCAAAGCCGGAGACGATCGCCCAGTGGCCGAAGCGCAGCGCGTCGAGCAGGTGCGCGGGGGTGTCGGCGCCGCTGGACAGCGCGGCCTGGCCGAGGCTGGCCGGCAGCGGGGTTTCCGGATCGAGCAGGGCGACCAGGTCCCAGCGGCCGGCGGCGGCGGCGTGGTCGAGCGCGCTGCGGCCGTCGCTGCCCGGCGTTTTCGGTTCGGCACCCAGCGCGAGCAGGGCGCGCACGGTGTCGGCATGCGCGCGCGGCGACTGGCAGGCGAGCGTGAGCGCGTCGCGGCCGTGGCTGTCGCGGGCGCGCGCGTCAGGCTGCGCCTCGGCGAGCCGCTGCACGATGCCCACCGCGCCGGCGCGCGCGGCTTCCATCAGCGCGGTGCTGCCGTGGCGGTCGGCCAGCGCGACGTCGGCGCCGGCGGCGCACAGCGTGCGGGCGATCTGTTCGTGGCCCTCGGCGGCGGCGGCGAGCAGCGCGCTGCGATGGCGCGCGTCCACCGCGTTCACCGCGGCGCGGTGCTTGAGCAGCAGCTTCACGCCGGCGGGATCGTCGTCGGCGATGCCGGCGGCGGCGACCAGCGCGGGCTCGCCGTTCGCCGGCGCGGGCTTGGCGCCGCGTTCGAGCAGGAACTTCGCCAGCGGCCAGTTCGCGGCGCGGCAGGCCACCGCGAGCGGGCTGGCGCCGGCCTGGTCCAGCGCGTTGATCGGCGCGCCGGCGTCGAGCAGCATCGCCGCCACCATCGGTTCCTCGCTGAGCACCGCGCCGTGCAGCGCGGTGCGGCCTTCGGCGTCGACGGCGAGCGGATCGGCGCCGTTCGCGAGCAGGGTCATCACCGCCTCGGCGCGGCCGTGCCAGCTGTCGCGGGTGGCGGCGAGCAGCGGGGTGAGCCCGCCGCTGGCGCGGTTGACGTCGGCGCCCTTGGCGATCAGCGCGCGCAGCAGGCGGGTGTCGGGCAGCAGCGCGGCGAGCATCAGCACCGGGCGCTGGTCGCGGTCGCCGGCGGGCGGCGCGGTGGCCGGATCGGCGCCGGCCTCGACCAGCGCCAGCGCGCGCTCGATGTCGCCGTCGCGGGTGGCGGCGAGCAGGGCGGCGGCCTGTTCCGGCGTGCCGGCGGTGCGCTCCTGTTCGGTGAGCGGCCGCGCGGGCGGCGCCGGCGTGGCGGGTGCTTCGGCCGCGGCTTCGACCGGACGGCGATGGCGGTCGTGCTGCGCGCACAACAGGGCGCGCAGGGTGCGGTTGGCCACCACCAGGCAGCCCAGCGGCAACAGCAGCACGCCGTACAGCGCCAGTGCGGCGATGCGGATTTCCGACGGCAGCATGCCGTACAGGCCGCTCAGCGCGATCGCGCCCCAAGCCAGCACCAGCAAGGCCAGCGCGGCAGGCAGGAAGTGGCTGAAGAAGCGTTCCTCGCGCGCGAGGTGGCGGCCGAACATCAGGCTGCGCAGGGTGGCGGTGAAGATCCACGAGCCGTCGTGTCGCGCTGGGTAAGCGTCGTCCCACACGAATACCAGGCCGAACGCGGGCCACGGCCGCCACAGCACGGCCAGCGCCAGTGCCAGCGTGGCAGCCAGCGCCAGCGTGGCGCCGAGGCTGTGCGAATGCGACAGCGCCAGCATCGGCCAGGCCACCAGCGCGAACACGATCACCGCGTAGCCGGTGAACATCACGAGGTGCGCGGCGCCCCGGCGCAGCACGGTGCGCGCGAAGCTGGGCTCGGGCTCGAAGCCGATCGCGTGGCAGACCGCGGCCATTGTCAACGCGTTCGCCAGCAGCAGCGGGATCAGGGTCAGCGGGTGGGCGACCAGGCCGGCCAGCGCCACGGCGAGCAGTGCGGGGACGAACCAGGCGAGGGCCTGCAGGAACGGAGGGCGTCGGCGCGATTTGGGCTGGGTCATCGCCACAGTATAGGAATCGTGACGGACGCAGACGGTAACCTCGCGTTAACGCGGCGATCGGTGTGCTGCTGCTGACTCAGTCCGGTTTCGCGCCGCGCAACGCGGCGCCGTAGGCCGGATGGTTCGCGCTGCCCAGCGCGCTCTCCGGCGGCACTTGCAGATGCCAGCCCTGCGCGCGCAGATGCGCCAGCACCTGTACGGCATCCTCGCGCGGCAGGCGGCGGTTCTCGTCCAGCTGCAACTCCAGCGCGTAGCGCAGTTCGCCCAGCATCGCGCGCAGCGGTTCGGGCAGCACGCCGAAGCCGTCGCGCTCGGCCAGCCACAGGTAGGTGTCGGGTTTGCGGCGGCTGGCGTAGACGAAACACTGCATGGACGTGACCCTCGGTGCGTGGATGCGGGAGCCGGGCATTATCGCGACAGCAATTTGTTGCGCAGGCACTTGCAACGCCCGCGGCGAGCGGGCACAGTGCCGCGCAAGCGTGTTAAACGACCGTATGAATTCCGTGCGAAATCCATTCGCCACCGCCGCGAAAGCTGCAATCACCCGTACGCAGGAGCCCGTGATGCACAAGTCCTTCCGTTCCTTCGCCAGCACCACCCGTCCGCTGGCGCTCGCTGCGCTCGCCGTGGCGGTCGCCGGTGCCCTGATCGCGCCCGGCATGGCCCACGCCAGCGCCTTCCAGCTCAAGGAAAACAGCGCCAAGGGCCTGGGCCGCGCCTATGCCGGCTCCACCACGGCCGGCGGCGACGTCTCGGTGGTGGCGAACAACCCCGCCGCGATGAGTGACCTGGACGGCACCTACGTGCAGGCCGACGTCACCGCGATCAACTTCAGCGCCAAGTTCAGCGGCAGCGCGCACGACGTGCTGGGCCGCCCGATCGGCGGCGGCAACGGCGGCGACGCCGGCACCACGCTGCCGGTGCCCGCGCTGGCGATCGCCACCAAGGTGAGCGACCGGGTCAACCTCGGCCTCGCGCTCGACGTGCCGTTCGGCTTCCAGACCGAGTACGACCGCAACTGGATGGGCCGCTACGACGCGATCAAGACCAAGCTGCAGTCGTTCGACAGCACGCTGTCGGCCTCGTTCAAGATCAACGACCAGTGGAGCGTGGGCGCCAGCGCGATCGCCGAGCGCACCAACGCCAACCTGACCAACGCGATCAACTTCAACGCCGTGGGCCTGAGCGTCCAGCAGGGCATCGCGGCGAAGACGCAGGCGGCGGTGGCGCAGATCCAGGCGGCGGCTGCCGCCGGCCAGATCCCGCCAAGCGTGGCCGCGACGATGATCCAGAACGCCGTGCAGCAGGGTCAGGCGGCCGCCGCCGGCGTGGCCGCGATGACGCCGCCGGGCGGCGACGGCTTCGCCCAGGTCAAGGGCAACAGCTGGGCCTGGGGCTGGCAGGTCGGCGCGTACTGGAAGCCCACCGCGAACGACCGCGTGGCGCTGGACTACCGCTCGAAGATCACCCACGACATCGACGGCACCGCCAACTTCACCACCACGCCGGGCTACGACCTGCTGCTGGCGAATCCCGCGCTCGCCTCCAGCATCCCGCCGTTCCAGCACACCACCGGCAAGGCCCGCATCTCCAACCCGGCCGTCGCCACCCTGAGCTACTGGCACCAGGAAGAGAAGTTCGGCCTGGGCTTCGACCTGGCCTGGACGCAGTGGAGCGTGATGCGCCAGCTCACCCTGAACTACGCGAACCCGCAGCAGCCGAGCACCACGCTGCCGTTCAACTGGCGCAACACCTGGTACGCCTCGGTGGGCGGCGAGTACTACGTCAACAGCAAGCTGGCCCTGCGTGCCGGCGTGGCGATCGACCAAGCGCCGATGACCGCCGCCAACCGCGACCCGCGCGTGCCGGATGGGGCCCGCCACATGGCCACCTTCGGCATCGGCTACAAGGCCAGCGAGCATTTCGAGATCAACGCCGCGTACGCGCACATCTTCGTCAGCCACGCGGGCGTGAACGGCTCGACCAGCGCGACCCACGACGTGCTCGCCGGCAGCTTCGACGACTACGGCAACCTGCTGAGCCTGTCGGCGCAGTACAAGTTCTGATCGCACATTCCGGCCGTCTTTCGACGGCCGGAATGTGCGATCCACGGATGGATCGCTCGCGGGCCGATCACGTCAGTGATCGGCCCGCGGAGCCGAGGCCGGACGCAGTCCGGACTTGGCGAGTCGAGAAAGTGCAGGAAAGCACTTGCTCGACCCTCAGCAAGGGCTTGTGCTACCGATCAGGCAAAGGCCTCCCCGTTCGCGGGGAGGCCTTTTCGTAAGCTTCATCCGCGCCGGAGCAGCAGGTCCAGCAACCGCCGGAAGCGCGCGCCGTAGGGCGGGTTGAGCAGGCCGGCGCCGTTCCAGCGCGCCTGGCGGAACACCGGCTTCAGGTGCGAGAACGTGCGGAAGCCCGCCTCGCCGTGGTAGCCGCCCATGCCCGAGGCGCCCACGCCGCCGAACGGCAGGCCGTGCTGGGCGATGTGGTAGAGCGTGTCGTTGACGCTGACGCCGCCGGCATGGGTGCGCGCAAGCACGCGGTCGATCAGCGACGGATCCGTTTCGAACAGGTACAGCGCGAGCGGATGCGCGCGCGCGGCGACGCAGGCGATCGCCTCGTCCAGCGTGTCGTACGGCACCAGCGGCAGCAGCGGTCCGAAGATTTCCTCGCGCATCACCGGCATGTCGTCGCGCACGCCGGTGAGCAGCACGGGTGGCAGCAGGCGGCGTGCGGCATCGGGCGCCGCATCGGTCAATGCCTCGATCGTGGCGCCCGCGGCCTGCGCCTCGTCGCGCAGCGCCGACAGCCGCGCGTAGTGGCGGTCGTTGACGATGCTGGCGTACTGCGGATTGCGCGCGAGGTCGGGGTACAGCCGCGCCGTCGCCGCGCGCGCCGCGGCGACGAACTCCGCCATGCGCGCGCGCGGAAGCAGCACGTAGTCGGGTGCGATGCAGGTCTGCCCGGCGTTGACCAGCTTGCCGAACACGATGCGCTCGGCCGCCTGTTCCAGCCGCGCGCCGGGGCCGAGGATCGCGGGCGACTTGCCGCCCAGCTCCAGCGTCACCGGGGTGAGGTTGGCGGAGGCTGCGCGCATCACGTGGTGGCCCACCGCGGTGGAGCCGGTGAACAGCAGGTGGTCGAACGGCAGCGCGGCGAAGGCCTGGCCCACCGCGGCGTCGCCAGTCACCACCAGCACCTCGTCGTTGCGGAAATACTTGCCGGCGAGTTCGGCGAACAGCGCCGAGAAGCGCGGCGTGTATTCGCTCATCTTCAGCATCGCGCGGTTGCCGGCGGCCAGCGCATCCACCAGCGGCCCCACCGCGAGGTAGAGCGGGTAGTTCCACGGCACGATGATGCCCACCACGCCCAGCGGCTGCGGGCGCAGCTCGGTGCGCGCGGGCAGGAACAGCAGGTCGGCGAGGTGCCGGCGTGGGCGCATCCAGCGCCGGCCGTGGCGCAGCGCGTGGCGCAGCGCCGACAGGCTGGGGAAGAGCTCCAGCAGCTCGGTCTCCTCGGTCGGGCGATTGCCGAAATCCGCGTGGATCGCGGCGGCGATCGCCGCCCGCTGTTCGTGCAGCAGGCGTTCCAGCGCGCGCAGGCGCGCCGCGCGCGTGGGCCAATCCGGCAAGGGATCGCGCGCCTGGGCTTCGCGCAGGCGCTGCAGCTGGGTGTCGAGGTCGGGCATACGGGGTCTTGGGAAGGGGCTCAGAATTTCGCGTGCAGCTCCACGCCCCACATGCGCGGCGGCGTGACGCCGGCGTAGGGCGTGCCGAACACGCTGGCACTGATATTGTTCACGCCGGTCACGTAGCGCTGGTTGAACAGGTTGCTGGCGTAGACGGCCACGCCCCAGCGCTCGTGCGCCGCATCCCAGCCCAGTCGAGCGTCGGTGCGCTGCTGCGCCGCGCCCACGCTGAAGTTGGGGCTGATCTGGCAGGTGCCCTGCAGGCGCGAGTCGCTGTTGCAGCGCGACGGGCCGCGGTAGGCGTGCGACAGGTCGAAGCTCGCGCTGCCGCCGAACACGTCGTGCCAGGTGTAGGCGGCATGCACGGCGTAGGAGTATTTCGGTTCGCCGGTGGGCTGGCCGTCGAGGTTCGCGCCCGAGGGGGCGACGTGGTGGCGGTAGGTGGCGTCGATGTACGCCACGTTGGCGCCGATCTGCAGGGCCTCGAGCGGCTGCCACTGCAGCTCCAGCTCCACGCCGTTGGCCTGCTGGTCGCTGCTGCTGACCAGGTAGCGCGGCACGCCCGAGCCGGCGCTGTTCGGGTCGAGCGTGAGCGCCTGGCGGTTGTCGTAGCGGTAGGTGTAGGCCGAGGCGTCGAGCAGCAGGTGCTGTTCGGGGAACACGCTCTTGATGCCGGCCTCGTAGTTGATCACCTTCTCCGGCGCGAAGTGCGAGCCGATCTGCACGCTGTTGTAGCCGCCGGCCTTGTAGCCCTTGGTCACCGAGACGTAGCCCATCGTGTCCGGGGTGAACTTGTAGTCCAGCACCGCGCGCGGGCTGATGTCGTTCCAGCGGTTGTGCGCCTGCACCAGCACGCCCACCGGCGCGCCGCTGGACGGGCTGAAGATCACGTTCTGGCCGAACGCGGCCAGCGCGTACTGCGCCTCGGGCGGCAGCATGGCGGTGATGCCGGCGTCGTTGAGCGCCTGCACGGTGGCGTCGAACTGCGGCGCCTGGCGCGGCATGTTGTACCAGCTGAAGTCCTTCTGGTCGCGGGTGAAGCGCACGCCGGTGGTGAGGTTCAAGCGCTCGTTCAAGTGCGAGATCACGTCGCCGTAGACGGCGAACGCGCGGAAGCGGCCGTCGTTGCGGATCGCCTCGCGCCACGGGTCGCCGAGCAGGCTGTAGGGCAGGCCCATCGCGGCCAGCGCGTTGCTGATGTCGGTGAGCGGGGTGCCCGCGCCCATCACGTTCTGCGCCAGGGTGTCGAGGCTGTCGGTGGTGATGTCGGTCTGGCTGGCCTGGCGCGCCTGTTCGGCGTACCAGCTGGTGCCGGCGACCCAGTCGATCAGGTCGGTGTTGCCGGCCAGCTTGAACTCCTGGTACCAGCTGTTGTTGTGCTCGATGTTCGCGGTGTCGAGGTAGCTCACGACGTGGTTGGTGCCGTCGTAGTCGCCGAGGTTCTCGGTGTCGAAGTTGCGCCACGCGGTGATGGAGGTGAGGCTGCCCCAGCCGAAGCCGTGGTCGATGGTGAGCGTGGCGCCGTCGAAGCGCCGCTTCTCGATCGCGCCCACCGCGTCGTTGTACAGCGGCGCGTGCAGCGGGTCGAGGAACGTGGCCGGGTCGGGCGGGAAGGGCGCGCGCTGGTTCGTGTCGTTCGCGAGCGGGATCAGCCCGAACGCGGGATGCGGCGGCTGCTTCAACTGCTCGTGGTCCCAGGACAGCAGCACGCGGGTGTCCTTGTCGAGGTTCCAGCGGTAGGCCACGCGCGTGCCCCAGTCGTCGTCCACGCCGTAGTGCTTGCCGGTGGCGGCGTCCTTCACCCAGCCGTCGCTCTGGTTGTCCAGCACGCTCACGCGCAGCGCCATGTCCGCGTTCAGCGGGAGGTTGAGCAGCGCGTCGCCGTAGCGCTTGCCGTAGTTGCCGAAGCGCAGCCGCCCCTTCGCCTCGAAGCGGTCGCCGGGCTCGTTGGTGACGATGGAGATCGCGCCGGCCGCCGCGTTGCGGCCGAACAGCGTGCCCTGCGGGCCCTTCAGCACCTCGATGCGCTTGATGTCGTTGAAGGCCAAGAGCGCGCCGCCGGAGCGCGCGGCGTAGACGCCGTCGATGTACACGCCCACCGCCGACTCGGTGCCGACGCCGAAGTCGTCGGTGCTGATGCCGCGCAGTTCGTAGTTCGGCTGGGTGGGCTGGTCGCCGCTCACCACCAGGCCGGGCACGAACAGGCTCATCTTGCTGAGGTCGGTGGCAGCCAGCGTCTCGATCTGCTTCGCCGTGACGATCTGCAGCGCGATCGGCACGTCCTGCACTTCCTGCGCGCGGCTCTGCGCGGTGACAGTGACGGCGCCGAGCTGCTTGGCCTTGTCGGCGGCGGACTTCTTGGCCGGCACGTTCGATGGCGTGTTGTCCTGCGCGGCCAGCGCGGGCAGCGGCGCGCACAGCAGCAGCAGGGCGCCGCCGTGCAGCACGCGGCGCAGGCAGGCGGACAGCGGTCGTTGGCGTATCGTCATCCCGGTTCTCCCCTCGCTTCGTCACGCATGGCGCGCAGCCGCGCCGGTGTCATCGCTGGCGCCGCGGCGCGGCGGCGTTCAACGCACGATGTCGCAGTTGCCCTTGAGCGAGAGGATCCAGGCGCGGATCAGCGCCTCGCCCTCGCGGTCCACTGTGCTGCGGCCGATCTCCGGCATCATCGTGCCGGGCCGGGTGGAGGCGAGCCGGTACATCAGGATCGATTCGTCCGGCTTGCCGGGCACGATGTCGAACAGCCGCCCGCCGGTGGCAGGGCCGGCCGCTTCCGGCGACTTGCACAGGCCGAGCTTGTGGTTTTCCGGCGTGTCGTGGCCGAGCGAGAAGCCGGTGACGCTGGCCACGCCGTTCGGGTTGTGGCAGTAGGCGCAGTTGATGTCGAGCCAGGCGCGCGCCCGCGCGTCGAGCGAGGCGCCCGGGTCGCGCCAGTTCGCGTCGCGCGGCACCTCGGACAGCTTCGGCAGGCCGGTGAGGTAGCCGATGCCGGCGAGGTGTTCGAGCTGGTTCTCGCGGCCGTGGCCGTAGTCGTAGTCGCGGTTCATGTGGCGCGCCCACGGGCCGATCGGCTGGATCGCGCGGCTGTGCATGTTCGCCTCGTGGCACTCCACGCACTGGCCCTCGTCGGGCACGATGTAGTTGAAGGCTTCGCGTTCGCCCTGCGCATCCACCAGGGTCAGCGGCAGCACGTCGCCGGTGCGCAGCAGGGTGGCTTCGGTCTGCGCGTCGTTCCAGCGGTAGGTGAACGGCGTCCAGCCGTCCTTGCGCTTCACCAGCAGGCGCGTCTCGATCAGGCGCACGCTGGAGAGATCCAGGCCCTGGCCGGCGAAGTCGCCGCTGTAGTCCAGCGTGCGCGCCACGTCGTCGAACTTGCCGTCGACGGCGCGCGGGTAATAGAAGGTCTTGGTGATGACGGTGCCCAGCGGGTAGTCGAGCGGGCCGTCCGCGGTGTACTTCGCCGCCGTGCCCTTGGGCATCCAGATCGTGCGCAGCTTGTGCACGTAGTCGGTGAACAGGTGCGAGTTGAGGCTGTACGGCACCACGCCCGCATTGAGTTCGAGCTTGCCGTCGCGGGCCTCGACCATGTGCCAGTCGGCGAGCTTCGCCGGCCGGCCGTCGGCGTGGAACTGCGCCGGCGGCAGGTTGTGCTGGCACCCGGCCAGCACCAGCAGCGCGAACAAGGGTACGAATTTCGCCAGCTTCACCAGTGCGTCCTCAGAGCTTCGGCTCGGGGTTCAGCACCACCGCCGGCAGCTTCGGCAGCGTGCACTGGAACGGCTTGATGTCGGTGCTCGGGTGCTTGTAGCCGCCCGGGCCGTCGGCATCGAGCACGCCGCTCACGTCCTGCAGGCAGATGCGGTCTTCCGGCGGCAGCTGCTTGTCCTTGAATTTGGGGTCGCTGTAGCCGTCCCACACCACGTCGGGGAAGCGGCCGTTGATGCCGAACATCGCGGTCTTCAACGCCTTGAACTCCAGCCCGCTGGGCGAGTCGCCGCCGCCCTTGAGGCGGTTGCCATAGACGAAGATGCCCTTCGGGTACGGATCGTAGCCGGCCGCCATGCCGGTCTTGCTGGCGTAGTTGGTGGAGTAGAAGCTGGAGACGATGATGTTCGCCGTCTGGTTGTCGGCGATGTCGTTGTCGAAGATCTCCACCTTCGGGTTGGAGTTCACCACCACGCCCGAGCCGGCCGGCACGCTGGCCACCGCCGAGCCGTTCGCCGCGAAGTTGTCGTGGTTGTTGGCGTAGACGTGGTTCTTGAACACGCGGGTGCCGTGGCCGTCCATCAACAGGCTGGGCATGTTGAACACCAGGATGCCGCCGGAATTGTCGGTGACGGTGTTGCCGTAGACGTCGGCATCCACCGTGTTCTCGATCTCGATGCCGGCCACGTTGCCGTGCGCCTTGTTGTTGCGCACGATCACGTTGGTGGACTGGCCCACGTAGATGCCCGAGTCGGAGGCGCCGATCGCCTCGGAATCCTCGATCAGCGTGTTCTGCGTCTTCACCGGGTAGATGCCGTAGGGACCGTTGCTGGTCTTCGAGCCGTCGGTCCACTGCGTGCGCACGCCGTGGATGGTGATGTTCCTGCCGTGGTTGATCTTCAGCGCATCGCCCTTGGTGTCCTCGATGGTGAGGTTCGCGATGGTGAAGTCGTTCGCGTTCACCAGCAGGCCCTCGGGGCCGACCAGCTGGCCCTTGAACGAGAGCACGGTCTGGTCCATGCCCGCGCCCCTGATGGTGACGCCGTCGGTGCGCAGGCTGAGGCCGCGCTTCAGGTGGTAGTGGCCGGCGGGGATCTCGATCACGCTGCCGGGCTTGGCGTCCAGCAGCTGTTCCTGCAACTTGGATTCAAAGCTGGCGTCGGCCTGGTTCTGCGGCGCGGCGGCCTGCTGGCCGTTGCAGCCGGCCAGCACGGCGGCGAACGCCACGGCAATGAGCGTCTTGCGCATGATCGTTGAACTCCCCATGGGAACGGCAGCAGCGAGGGTTCCACTGTCCCGCAAGAAGCGCCGGCATGGGAGGGCAAAACGGCCAGCTTGCGGGGGGCAAAGCGGCCAGCGTGGAGCGAGGAGCGAGAAGTGAGTGGAGAGGAGTGAGAAGTGAGAGAAAAGCGGGAGTGCGCGGTTGCCTTGCTTCCACTCACTTCTCACTTCTCTTCACTCACTCCTGTTTCAAGCCGCGGCGCGGCGCGCCTCCTGCGGCGCCATGCCGGTCCAGCGCTTGAACGCGCGGCGGAACTCGCGCGGGTCGCTGAAGCCCACCTCGCTGCCGATTTCCGCCACGCTGAGCGCGCCGGCCTGCAGCAGCTGCAGCGCACGCTCGGCGCGCACGCGGTCGTGGATCTCGCGGAATACGCGGCCGCTCTCGGTGAGCCGGCGGCGCAGCGAGCGTTCGCTGAGGTTGAGCGTGCGCGCCACCTCGGTGAGCGTGGGCTGCTGGCGCAACTGCTGGCGCAGCAGGCGTTCCACCGCGGCCACGATCTCCTGGTGCGGCTCGCCGCCGTCCGCGGTGCGCTGCTGCGCGCACAAGGCCAGTGCCTGCTGTGCGGTGAGCGGGTTGTAGCCGGGCAGCGGGTGCGCCAGCCAGCGCGTGTCGATCAACAGCCGGCAGCGCGGTGCGTCGAAACGCAGCTCGCAGCCGAACAGCTGCGTGTAGGCCGCGGCGTAGCGGGGGCGCGGATAGGCCAGCTCCAGCCGCAGCGGGCGCAGCTCGGCGCCCACCAGCTCGCGCGCGATCATCGTGGAGCTGGCGAACAGCTCCTCGCAGAAGAACGGCAGCAGCGCGGTGTCGTCGAACAGCGGCGACGCCACCAGCGCCACCGAACGTTCGTCCACCGCCTCGAAGGCGAGGTCGAGCAGGCAGCCGCAGATCTTGTGGTGGGCGATGCCGGCCTGCATCGCCTCGCCCAGCGTGCGCGCCGTCATCATCGCCAGACCGAGCAGGCCGAAGCCGCCGATGCTGCCCTCGCGGCCGATGCGCAGCCCCGCGTCGCCCACCCCCGCCGCGTCCAGCGCCGCCAGCGCGCGCTGCACGAAGGTCGCGGCCTGGCGGTAGGACACGCGCAGCGCCGGATCGGCCAGCTGCGCGCGATCCAGCCCCAGCCCCGCGAACCACGCGCGGCAATTCACTCCGCAGGCGTCCGCCAGCTGCACCAGGTAGAGCAGCTTGTTGGTGGGGAACTCCGCGGCGGTGTAGCGCGGATCGTCGATCGCCGGCGCGGCGCAGGCGCCGGAATGGAAGCCGATCATGCCGGCGGGACGTGCCATGGTGTCGATGCTCCGACGTGGGCAGGCCGCTGCGGCCTGCGGTCCGGACTTTCTAGCACGCCCGCGCCGCGGAGCGCTTGCGCAATGCACAAGCACGGCATCGCTCCCTCTCCCCCAACAGCTTCATTGTTGGGGGAGAGGGTTGGGGTGAGGGGGCTTTGGCTTCTGCTTCTGCTTGTTCGCAAGAAACAGAGCAGTTTCGAGCCGCTGCCGCGGCCCGAGCTACTTTCTCTTTGCGTGCCCAAAGAGAAAGTGGCCAAAGAGAAAGGGCACCCCGATGGCGCGCCCTCCGGGCATCCTGCCCTGCGGGTGCGCGGGCGGGTTACGGGGTTTTTCGACGGCACCTCCGTGTCCCGGCGAAAAACTGGCCCGCATCCGTGCGGGCCATCCTGCGGACTTTCCTCCACCCGCCCGCCGCGCCATAGGGGCCCCGGGTAGAGCAGCGCGCTCCCAGCGCGCCAGAAGCAACGGCAAGATCAAGAGCACCCCACCCCAGCCCTCCCCTGCATGCAGGGGAGGGAGCGACAGCCGGCAAGCTTGCGGGGCTTCGCTCTTGATCTTGCTGTTGCTTCTGGCGCGCAGGATGCGCGCCTGCTCTTCCGGGGCCCCTCGGTGGCGGTGAGCCGGGGACGACAAGGCCGCGCAGCGGGCATCGCCAGGGATGGCGATGCCTTTTCGACCGGGCAGGAAGCCCGGCCGAAAAGCCCGGCCACGGCTCACGGACTTTCCGTCCATGGAAGGACGGAAAGCGACGCCGCGGGGTGTCGTTTTCTCTTGGCTACTTCTCTTTGACTCCGGGCATCCTGCCCTACGCCCTTCGGGCCGGCTTCGCCGTTCGCACGCGCTCCTGCGCGTGCGTGGACAAGCAAAAGAGAAGTAG
>JAFIHF010000052.1 GCA_017848855.1 Rhodanobacter denitrificans
GCTTGTCCAAAGAGAAAGTCACCAAAGAGAAACGACACCCCGATGGCGCGCCCTCCGCCCATCCATGGGCTCCGGGTGCGCGGGCGGGTTCCGGGGTTTTTCGACGGGACTCCTGTCCCGGCGAAAAACTGGCCCGCATCCCTGCGGGCCATCCTGTCGGACTTTCCTCCACCCGCCCGCCGCGCCATAGGGGCCCCGGGTAGAGCAGCGCGCTCCCAGCGCGCAGAAGCAACAGCAAGATCAAGAGCACCCCACCCCAGCCCTCCCCTGCACGCAGGAGAGGGGGCGACAGCCGGCAAGCTTGCGCGGCTTCGCTCTTGCTGTTGCTTTTGCTTCTGGCGCGCACGATGCGCGCCTGCTTTTCCGGGGCCCCTCGGCGGCGGTGAGGCGGGGACGATCAGGCCGCGCAGCGGGCGAGCCCATGGAGGGGCTCGCCTTTTCGACCGGGCAGGATGCCCGGCCGAAAAGCCCGGCCCCGACTCACGGACTTGCCGGGCAGGACGCCCGGCAAGCGACGCCGCGGGGTGTCGTTTCCTCTTGGTTACTTCTCCTTTGGACAAGCAAAGGAGAAGTAACTCGGGCCGCGGCAGCGGCACGAAACCGCTTTGTCGCTTGCGAGAGAAGAGCCCCTCTCCCCCCACCCCCTCTCCCGCAAGCGGGCGAGGGGAGAAAGCGCCGCATGCGTCACCCGCGTGCGAAGAATGCGCGAAACGCGTCCACCACCCTCTCGATACCATCGTCATCCACATCCAGATGCGTCACCAGGCGCAACGTCGGCAGGTAGCCGATGCTGATGCGGATGCCGGCGGCACGCAGGTGGGTGTCCAGTGCCGCGAGGCGTGCGGCGGGCACGTTCACGAACACCATGTTGGTGTGCTGGCCGAGCAGATCGATGCCGGCGATCTCGCGCAGGCGGCCGGCGAGGTAGGCGGCGCGGCGGTGGTCGTCGGCCAGCCGCGCCACGTGGTGATCCAGCGCGTGAAGACCCGCGGCGGCGAGCATGCCGGCCTGGCGCCAGCCGCCGCCGGCGACCTTGCGCCAGCGCCGCGCCTTCTCGATCAGCGGCGCGCTGCCCACCAGCACCGAGCCGACCGGTGCGCCCAGGCCTTTCGACAGGCATACCGACACGCTGTCGAAATGCTGCGCGATGGCGCGCGCGCTGACGCCGCTCGCCACCGCCGCGTTGTAGAGGCGCGCGCCATCCAGGTGCAGCGCCAACCCGCGCTCACGGGCGAAATCGTGCGCGGCACGCAGGTAATCCAGCGGCAGCACGCGGCCGTGCCAGGTGTTTTCCAGCGCCAGCAGGCGGGTGCGCGCGAAATGCGAATCGACCGGCTTGATCGCCGCAGCGAGCTTGTCCAGCGGCAGCGTGCCGTCCTCGTCCTGCACGATCGGCTGCGGCTGGATCGAACCCAGCACCGCGGCGCCGCCGCCCTCGAACTTGTAGGTGTGCGCGTCCATGCCGACCAGGTATTCGTCGCCGCGCTCGCAGTGGCTCATCAGCGCGAGCAGGTTGCTCTGCGTGCCGCTGGGCACGAACAGCGCGTCATCGAAGCCGAGCTCGTCGGCGAGGCGCCGCTGCAGCGCGTTGACGGTGGGGTCCTCGCCGTAGACGTCGTCGCCCACCTCGGCGTCCAGCATCGCGGCGCGCATCGCCGCGGTGGGGCGGGTGATGGTATCGCTGCGCAGGTCGACCGGGTTCATGGCGCTCGCCTCAGGCGTGTTTGCGGAAATACAGCCACGCCACCAGCGCCAGCAGCAGCGCGGGCAGCAGGTTGGCAATGAGCGGCGACAGGCCGTAGACGGTGCCGAAGTTCACCATCGCCTTCTGCAGGAAATACCAGGCGATCGCCAGCAGCATGCCGATGAAGATGCGCTTGCCGAGGCCGCCCGAGCGCATCGTGCCGAACGCGAACGGCATCGCGCACAGCACCAGCACCAGCACGTTGAGCGCGTACAGCGCGCGGCCCCAGAACGCCACCGCGTAGACGCCGGGGCTTTCGCCGTTGCGCTCCAGGTAGCCCATGCTGCGGCGCAGGTCGCGCATCGACAGGTACTGCGGCTGGATCACCGACTGCGCCAGCACCTGCGGATTGAGGCTGGATTGCCACTGCTCGCTGGCCGCCGTGCTGCTGTGCGTGCCGCCGAGATCGTGCGTGGTGCTGCGCACGTCGTGCAGGATCCACTCGTGGCCGTCGTGGTCGGCGGTCTTGGCCCAGTCGAGGCGGCTGAGCTGGCCGTCGGGGGTGAGCGTGAACACGCGCACGTCGGCGAGCTGCACGGTGTCGTGGTCGCCCACGCGGCGCACCACGGTGCCGCGCGCGTTGATGATGCGGTCGCCGTCTTTCGCCCACAGCCCGCTGCCGGTGGCGCCGATGTTGCCGGCCTTCATGCGCAGCTGCATGGCCTGCCCCAGCTGGTCGCCCCAGGGCGCGGCGGTTTCGCCCAGGATCACCACGCCCGCGATCAGCACCGCGATCACCCCGGTGGCCGAGGCGGCGATGCGCAGGCGCGACATGCCGGCGGCGCGCAGCGCGGTGAGTTCGCCGGTGGCGGCGAGGCCGCCCAGGCCCAGCAGGCCACCGATCAGGGCCGCGTTGCCGAACTGCTCGTAGGCGCGGCGCGGCACGGTCACCAGCACGTACACCGCCGCGTTGACCAGCGTGTAGCCGTTCTTGCCCACGTGGCCGAGCTGGCGCAGGAACTGGGTCACCGCGTCGAAGCCGGTGAGCACCAGCCACACGCCGATCACCGAGCCGAGCACGCTGAGCGCCACCAGCTTGTCCACGCGTCTTACCGTGAACTTCATGCGGGCAGCGCCTGTTCGTGGCGCGGCTTGCGCGGCGCGTACTGCTTCCACCACAGCCAGCCGGCGAAGGCCAGCATCAGCGCATGCAGCACCCACAAGGCGGTCTGGTGGTGCCAGTGGCCCTTGCCGATCTGCGCGCGGCCCACCGCCAGCAGCAGGTAGTAGAGGTAGAAGCTCAGCATCGCCAGCAGCAGGCGGCCGTAGCGCGGCTCGCGCGGGCTCTGCCGCGACAGCGGCAGCGCCAGCATCAGCATCACCAGGGTCAGCGCCGGCGCATTGGTGCGCCAGGCCAGTTCGGCGCGGGCATCCGGGTTGGCGGAGTCCAGCAGCTGCAGCGTGGTCAGGCTTTCGGCCGGATCTTCCTCGTTGTCGCTGGTCACGGCGGAGAGCGCGCTGTCGTTGCGCTGGTACTGCATCACGCGCCAGTTGTCCGCGCCCAGCGGGATGTCGTACTGCCAGCCGTCGCGGAACGAGATGAAGCGGTTGGTGCCGCTGCTCTCCTGGTACAGCTGGCCGTTCGTGGCGGTGACCAGCTTGAGGTGCGGATGGCCGTCCTTGCTGTCGCGCTGGGTGGCCACGAAGCTGCGGCCCAGCTTGCTGCCGTCGCGGCTCAGCGCGTCGACGAAGATGATGCCGCCCTTGCCCGGCAGTTCGGTGAAGCGGCCGGCGTCGAGCCCGGCGGCGATCACCGAGCGGTTCGCCGCGGTGACCATCGCGTCGCTGGTGCGCGCGGCCCACGGCCCCAGCCACAGAGAGACCAGCGCGGTGAGCAGCACCAGCGCCGCGGCGAGCAGCGCCATCGGCCGCAGCAGGCCGTTCGGCCCCATGCCCGAGGACATCAGCACGTGCATCTCGCTCTCGCGGTACATGCGGCCCAGCGCCATCAGCACGCCGACCAGGCTGGCCAGCGGCAACATGTTGGTGAGCTGCCCCAGCGTGCGCAGGCCCAGCACCTGGAACATCACGCTGGCCGGGAAGCTGCCCTTGGCCACCTGCTGCAGCACGGTGGCGAACGCGGTGCCGGCCACGATCACCATCAGCACCACCACGGTGGCGGCCACGGTCTGCGCCAGCTCGCGCAGGAAATAGCGGTCGAGAATGCTCAGCATGCGATAAACTTGTGGGCTTCCGTCAACGCCGAAACGGCCGGCGAACCGCCAGTCTAGCCGGTTCGCGCTGCCCCGCGCCCACGCAGGAACACCCGATGACCCTCCAGTTCAGCCTCGCCACCGCCGCCCCCGAAACCGCCGACAGCGCCTGCGTGCTGGTGGGCGTGTACGAACAAGGCGTGCTGACCAGCGCGGCCGCGCGCATCGACGGCGCGATCGGCGGCGCGATCAAGCGCCAGGTGGAGAGCGGCGACATCAGCGGCAAGGCCGGCAGCACCACCGTGCTGTACGCGCCCGCCGGCATCGCCGCGAAGCGCGTGCTGGTGGTGGGCCTGGGCACGCAGAAGGGCTTCGACGCGGCGCGCTACCAGAAGGTGGCGATCGAGGCCGCGCGCGCGCTGGGCAAGTTGCCCGTCGCCGAAGCGGTGTCCTACCTCGCCGAAGTGGACGTGCCCGGCCGCGACGCCGCCTGGCGCGTGCGCACCGCTGCGCTGGCCACCGACCACGCCGCCTACCGCTACACCGCCACCTTCAAGCCGCGCGAGAAGAGCGTGCAGCCGGAATTGGCCGGCGTAGCCTTCGCCGCCGGCACGGAAGCGCAGGCCGGCCTCGACCAGGCCACCGCCATCGCCGAGGGCGTGCGCTTCGCGCGCGAGCTGGCCAACCTGCCACCGAACATCTGCAACCCCGCGCACATCGCCGCGCAGGCACAGGCCTTCGCCGATGCGCACGACCAGGTGAGCTGCCGCGTGCTCGACCATGTGGAAATGGAAAAGCTCGGCTTCGGCTCGCTGCTCGCGGTGGGCCGCGGCTCGGCGAACAAGCCCAAGCTGATCGCGCTGGAATACAAGGGCGGCGCCGAGGGCGTGGCGCCGTACGCCTTCGTCGGCAAGGGCATCACCTTCGACACCGGCGGCATCAGCCTGAAGCCCGGCCCCGGCATGGAGGAGATGAAGTACGACATGGGCGGCGCGGCCGGCGTGCTCGGCGCGTTCGTGGCCGCGGTGAAGATGGGCGTCAAGCTCAACCTGGTCTGCGTGGTGCCCGCGGCCGAGAACATGCCCGACGGCGACAGCTACCGCCCCGGCGACGTGCTCACCAGCCTGTCCGGCCTCACCATCGAGGTGCTCAACACCGACGCCGAGGGCCGCCTGATCCTGTGCGACGCGCTGACCTGGACCGCGCAGACCTTCAAGCCGCAGGCCCTCGTCGACGCCGCCACGCTCACCGGCGCCTGCGTGATCGCGCTGGGCAAGCACGCCAGCGGCCTGTTCAGCAAGCACGACGACCTCGCCGCCGAGCTGCTCGCCGCGGGCGAACACAGCCTCGATCGCGCCTGGCGCATGCCGCTGTGGGACGACTACCAGGCGCAGCTCGACTCCGGCTTCGCCGACGTCGCCAACATCGGTGGCAAGAGCGCCGGCGCGATCACCGCCGCCTGCTTCCTCTCGCGCTTCGCCGAAGGCCAGCGTTGGGCGCACCTCGACATCGCCGGCACCGCCTGGGACGAAGGCCGCAAGGGTCTGGCCACGGGGCGGCCGGTGGCGCTGCTGGCGCAGTGGCTTTTGGATCGGGATTCGTAATTTGGGATTCGGGATTGGCAAGAGCACCAAGCTCGCGCCATCCTGCTTTACCGAATCCCGAATCCCCCCATCCCGAATCCCGGCTCCCCACCATGCGCGCCGACTTCTACCTGATCGCCAAGCCGCGTTTCCGCGACGAGCCGCTGCTCCTGGTCTGCGAGCTGGCGAAGCGGGCGTTCGCGGCGCAGCAGCCCACGCTGATCCTCGCGCGCGACCACGCGCAGGCCGAGGCGATCGATGAATTGCTGTGGGCGTTCGACGAGGACGCGTTCATTCCGCACCAGCTCGCCGGCGACGACGACGATGCGGACACCGCGGTGCTGATCGTGCCGCCCGGCGTGGATACGCCCGACCGCCCGCTGCTGATCAACCTGCGCGAGCACTGCCCCGACATGCGCTGCGAGCGCGTGCTGGAAGTGGTGGCCGCCGACCCGGCCGAGCGCGAGGGTTCGCGCGAGCGCTGGCGCGAGTACCAGCGCCGCGGCTGCGAGATCGCCAAGCACGACATGTGACGCCGTGGTCGTTCAGCCGGTCGCGGCGGCCGTGTCCTTGTCCGTCGCACGCAGCACGCGGGCCAGCATCGCCGCCAGTTCGTCGCCGCTGAGCGGCTTGCGCAGCAAACCATCCATGCCGGCTGCGCGCACCTGCGCCTCGTCCGCCTCGCCCGTGCGCGCGGTCACCGCCACGATCGGCAGGCGCCTGCCCGTCTCGCGCTGGCGGATCAATCGCGCCACCTGGAAGCCGTCCACGCCGGGCAGGTCGAGATCCAGCAGCACCGCGTCGTAGCGCTCGCGCTCCAGTTCGGCCAGCGCCAGCAGGCCGTTCGCCACGTGGCAGGGGCGATGGCCCTGCTGCTGCAGCAGGCCGGCGATCACCGCCGCCACGATCGGATCGTCCTCCACCAGCAGCAGGCGCAGCGGGTGTCCGTCCACGGGCGACGGCACGGCGGGCTCGTCCGTCGCCTCGCCCACCTCGATCAGCGGCAGCCGCACCAGGAACGTGCTGCCGTGGCCGAGGCGCGACTGCAGCTCGATGCTGCCGCCCATCATCTCCACCAGCTCGCGGCAGATCGCCAGGCCCAGGCCGCTGCCGGCGCGGCGTTGCGGGCTGTCCTCCTGCTCGAAGCGCTGGAACAGGCGCGCCTGGCTGCCCTCGGGGATGCCCGGGCCGGTGTCGCTGACGCTGTACAGCAGACTGTCGCCGCTGCGCGCGGCGCGCAGCGTGACGCCGCCGTGCGCGGTGAAC
>JAFIHF010000053.1 GCA_017848855.1 Rhodanobacter denitrificans
CGTTTTCTCTTGGCTACTTCTCTTTGACTCCGGGCATCCTGCCCTCCGCCCTTCGGGCCGGCTTCGCCGTTCGCACGCGCTCCTGCGCGTGCGTGGACAAGCAAAGGAGAAGTAACTCGGGCCGCGGCAGCGGCACGAAACTGCTTTGTTCCTTGCGAAAATGCGAGGACAGAGCGCCCTCTCCCCCGCCCCCTCTCCCGCAGGCGGGAGAGGGGAAAAGCGCGTCGCGCCAGGCGACCAAAACCGCTTTGTCGCTTGCGAGCACCACAGGCAAGCGCCGGCTGCGCCGAAAAACAACGGCCGCTTGCGCGGCGTTGCAGTGACACCCGAGGTAAGGCGCCTCAGCGCCCACCCAGGAACACGTTGAGGTTGTCCACGTTGAGCGTGCCGATGCCGGCGCCCGGCGTGTATTTCGGTGCGCCGTGGTAGAACCAGTTGTCGCCTGCGTTCACGCTGTTGAAGGCCGACCACGGGCCGTAGCCGAAGATGTTCTGCAGCAGGTATATCTGCGGATTCCAGAAGCCTACGCGGTGGCCGGTGCTCTGCGTGAGCAGGGCGCTGATGCCGTTGAGCTGGGGCGCCACGAAGCTGGTGCCGCCGGACGAGCCCAGGCCGCCGTCGACGGTGGAGTACACCAGATAGCCGGTTTCCGGATCGGCGTTCAGCGCGATGTCCGGCACGTTGCGGCCCGCGAAGTTCGCGGGCAGGGCGAGCAGGGTGGTGGGGCCGGCGCTGGGGTCGTTGTAGACCAGCGCCTGCTTGCGCTCGCTGCGCCGGATGCCGCGGGTGAACCACTGGTAGAACGGTTCGTGCCAGTACACGCTCACGCCGCCGCCGCCGCCGACCGAGAACAGCTGGGCACGCCAGCCGCCCGGGATCGGATGATTGGTGTCGAGGTAGGCCGCGAGGTAGTCCCAGCCCCACACGCTTTCCTGCGCGATGGAGGCATTCGGGCCGCCGAAGATGCTGTAGGTGAACGGCACGGTGGTGCCGCCGGCGGCGGTGATGAACGGATCGGAGGCCGGCGAATCCACGGTCAGCGGCGCGCTGAATTGTCCCGGGCCGGTGCCCACGCCCAGTCCGCGCACGGTGTCGTAGGCGCCGGAGTCGCCGGAGGCGGCGAACACCGACTGCCCCTGCACCGCCGCTTCGAGGAAGATCTGGTGCATGGCGCGCAGGTCGCCCACGTCGGTGGTGTCGGTGTCGCTGGCGCCTGGCGTGTTCAGCGCGGCGAAGTTGAAGATTTCCGGCGAGCCCCAGCTGGTGGAGATGCTGTCGGCGAGGTTGTCGGAGACCGCCCGCGCGAATGCGTCGGTGAAGCCGTTGCCGGCGTTCGGCGCGTCGTAGACGATGATGTCCGCCCATGGCGCGAGGCCGCCGGACTGTTCCACGTCCAGCGAGGTTTCGCCGCTGCCGCCGTCGAAGGCGCCGCCGCCGTCCACGTGCACCTGGGTGATGCGGTTCGGCTTGGTGGCCAGGCCGATGGCGTTCCAGTAGGTCTGCGCGTCGGCCGGGTAGAAGTTCGACAGGGTGACGATCGCCACCGTCGAGCCCTTGCCGTTGATGCCACGCTGGTACAGCGGGTTGATGTTGTAGAAGTTCGCCACGTCGCCCACGGTGTACTCGCCCGGCACGCCGGTGGCGGTGGGGTTGCCGTTGGCGGTCTTGGCGAGCGCCTTCAGCGAGAAGGTGCGCTGCGCCGTCGCCGGGAGCTTGGGCTGGCCGATGCGGTGCGAGAGGAACTGCCGCTCGTTGCTGAGACCGCTGACGAAGACCACGCTGCCGGCCAGCGCGGCGGGCATCCGCGGCGCCGTCGCCGGGCGATGGAAGTGCCGGCCGCTGCGCGTGGAGACGTACTCGTGGATCGGCGCCTGGAAGATCGCGCCGAGCTGGGCCGGCGTGGCGCTGGTCTCGATCGCCTGGTGGCTGGCCAGCACCCGGCCGGTAAGGCCGTGCTGGCGCAGGAACGCCTGCACCCGCGCGATCTCCGCATCGCTGGCGCCGTAGCGGCTGGCGAACTCGGCGGTGCCGAGGAACTGGCGGTAGTGCGGCGAGCCGGGGGTGATGGTCTGCCGGATGTAATCCTCGAGCGCGGCCTCGTTGCGCAGCTTCAGGATCAGGGTGACGTGGATGGGCTGGCTGGACGTGGCCATGCCCATGTCGATGCGCGGATGCATGTCGGCGGCGCAGGCGGCGCCGCCCGCGCCTGCGAACAGCAGGGCGAGGCAGCCGGCGAGGGACTTGCGATGCAGTTTCACGAACATGGCGCTTCCTCCTGATGGCAATGGGCCCCATGCAGGAACGCAGGCGCGTCACCGGGACGCCCGCCCTCGTTCCGCAAGGACGCTTCGTCGAAACAAGCGATGAAATCCGGGTCTCCCCAGCGACGCCGTCGGTCTCCCCTGACGACTGGCGTTGCGCCGCCCGGCGAGCCTACTCGCCGCCCTGGCGCGCCGGAAGTCCCGCAGAAACTTGCGCAACGGGCCGCAAGTTTGGGCACGCGGGCGGGCTGCGGCACAATACGCGGCTGGCGCCGCGCACCAAGGCCGCGGCGCACCTCCTCCACGCCAGGGCCGAAGCATCCCCATGACCGCCATCAAGCAGGAAGACCTGATCCAGTCCGTCGCCGACGCGCTGCAGTACATCAGCTACTACCACCCGGTCGACTACATCAAGGCGCTCGCCGCCGCCTACGAGCGCGAGGAATCGCCCGCGGCGAAGGACGCGATGGCGCAGATCCTGATCAACTCGCGGATGGCCGCCGAGGGCCACCGCCCGCTGTGCCAGGACACCGGCATCGTCACCGTGTTCCTGAAGATCGGCATGAACGTGCGCTGGGAAGACGCGACGATGGGCGTGGAGGACATGGCCAACGAAGGCGTGCGCCGCGCCTACCTCGACCCCGACAACAAGCTGCGCGCCTCGGTGCTCGCCGACCCCGCCGGCAAGCGCATCAACACCAGGGACAACACGCCTTCGGTGGTGAACGTGTCGGTGGTGCCGGGCGACACGGTGGAAGTGATCGTGGCGGCCAAGGGCGGCGGCTCGGAGGCGAAGTCGAAGTTCGCGATGCTGAATCCGTCCGACTCCATCGTGGACTGGGTGCTCAAGACCGTGCCGACGATGGGCGCCGGCTGGTGCCCGCCCGGCATGCTCGGCATCGGCATCGGCGGCACCGCCGAGAAGGCGATGCTGATGGCGAAGGAATCCTTGATGGAGGAAATCGACATCCAGGAGCTGATCGCGCGCGGCCCGAAGAACCGCGTGGAGGAACTGCGCCTCGAGCTGTACGAGAAGGTCAACGCGCTGGGCATCGGCGCGCAGGGCCTGGGCGGCCTCACCACCGTGCTCGACGTGAAGATCAAGGATTACCCCACCCACGCCGCGAACCTGCCGGTGGCGATGATCCCGAACTGCGCCGCCACCCGCCACGCGCACTTCGTGCTCGACGGTTCCGGCCCGGTCACGCTCGATCCGCCCTCGCTGGAGGATTGGCCCAAGCTCACCTACAACCCGCAGAACGCGCGCCGGGTGAACCTCGACACCATCACCAAGGAAGAAGTGGCCCAGTTCAAGCCGGGCGAGGTGCTGCTGCTCAACGGCAAGCTGCTCACCGGCCGCGATGCCGCGCACAAGCGCATGGTCGACATGCTCAACAAGGGCGAACCGCTGCCGGTCGACTTCACCAACCGCTTCATCTACTACGTGGGTCCGGTCGACCCGGTGCGCGACGAGGTGGTCGGCCCCGCCGGCCCCACCACCGCCACCCGCATGGACAAGTTCACCCGCCAGATGCTGGAGCAGACCGGCCTGCTCGGCATGGTCGGCAAGGCCGAGCGCGGCCCCGCGGCGATCGAGGCGATCCGCGACAACCGGGCGGTGTACCTGATGGCCGTGGGCGGCGCGGCCTACCTCGTGTCGAAGGCGATCAAGGCGGCCAAGGTGCTGGCCTTCGCCGACCTCGGCATGGAGGCGATCTACGAGTTCGAGGTGAAGGACATGCCGGTCACCGTGGCGGTGGACAGCAGCGGCACCTCGGTGCACCAGACCGGTCCGCGCGAATGGCGCGGCAGGATCGGCAAGATCCCCCTCGCCGTAGTCGAATAAAAGCCGCGCGCGCAGCGCGCACCTTCGCCTCCTCCCCCTCCGGGGGAGGATCGAGGAGAGGGTTCGGACTTGCGCGGCCTCTCCGAACGAATCCGTCGGCACTTCGCCTCCTCCCCTGCCTGCAGGGGAGGATCGAGGAGGGGTGCAAGTCTGGCGAAGACTCCCGGAGCAGCCCCCCTCACCCCAACCCTCTCCCCCAACGATGAAGCTGTTGGGGGAGAGGGAGCCAGGACAGGCTGCCTCACCCTTCGCGCCAGTATGGATGTCTAAACGTCCAAACCAGCGGCGGCCGGCCATCTTGCAATTGTTTTGCCGCAGCGCAACACTGGCGAACATTTTCCCCGCCAGCCACCAAGAGACCCGTGAACCCCAACGCCCCTGCGCCGCTGCCCGCGGACGCCCCCTGGATCGTGATGAAGTTCGGCGGCACCAGTGTCGCCACCCTGCCGCGCTGGCAGAACATCCGTGAGCTGGTCGCCAGCCGCCGCGCCGAAGGCGCGCGCGTGCTGGTGGTCGTGTCCGCGCTCACCGGCATCACCGATGCACTGAAACAGCTGTGCGCCGAGGGCGACCAGGGCAAACGCAAGGCGGCGGCCGGCGCGATCGCGCAACGCCACTACGACCTGCTTGCGCACATGCAGCTGCCGCTGCCGGCCACGCTGGGCGCGCGCCTGGAGGAGCTGGCCGCGCTGGCCGCGGAAGGCCCGGTGCGGCTGGGCGAGCTGGCCTGGTCGGCGCTGGTGCAGGCGCATGGCGAGCTGATGTCCAGCGCGCTGGGCGCGGCCTTCCTCAGCGAGAGCGGCCTGCCCACGCAATGGGTGGACGCGCGCGAGTGCCTCGCCGCGGCCGCGCTGCCGAACCAGAACGAGCGCACCAAGCTGCTCTCGGCGATGGTCGAGGCGAAGCCCGATCCCGCGCTCAACGCGCGGCTCGCCGCGTTGGGCGAGGTGTTCATCACCCAGGGCTTCATCGCGCGCGAGAGCGAAGGCCGCACCGTGCTGCTGGGCCGCGGCGGCTCGGACACCTCGGCGTCCTACTTCGGCGCGCTGCTGAAGGCCGCACGGGTGGAGATCTGGACCGACGTGGCCGGCATGTTCACCGCCAACCCGCGCCAGGTGCCGGGCGCGCGGCTGCTGCAGAAACTCGACTACGAGGAGGCGCAGGAAATCGCCTCCACCGGCGCCAAGGTGCTGCACCCGCGCTGCCTGTCGCCGCTGCGCGAGCCGCGCGTGCCGCTCTTGGTGAAGGACACCAACCGGCCCGAGCTGGAAGGCACGGTGATCGGCCCGCAGGTGCGCGAGCACGCGCCCAGCGTCAAGGCGATCAGCGCGCGCAAGGGCATCACCCTCGTCTCGATGGAGACGGTGGGCATGTGGCAGCAGGTCGGCTTCCTCGCCGACGTGTTCGCGCACTTCAAGAAGCACGGCCTGTCGGTGGACCTGATCGGCTCGGCCGAAACCAACGTCACCGTGTCGCTGGACCCCACCGAGAACCTGCTCGACTCCGACGCGATCGCCGCGCTCGCCGGCGACCTCGCCAAGGTGTGCCGGGTCAAGGTGATCGCGCCCTGCGCCGCGATCACTCTGGTCGGCCGCGGCATGCGCTCGATGCTGCACACGCTGTCCAGTGTGCTGGCCGAGTTCGACCAGTTGCGCGTGCACCTGATCTCGCAGTCGTCCAACAACCTCAACCTCACCTTCGTGGTGGACGAGGACGTGGTGGACGACCTGCTGCCGCACCTGCATGAGCTGCTGATCGCCGCCGGCGCGCTGCGCACCGACGACAGCGTGCTGTTCGGCCCCAGCTGGCAGGCCCTGTACGGCAGCGGCGAGGCGGCGGTGTCGCAGGCGTGGTGGCGCGAACCGGCCGCGCGCAGCCGCCTGCTCGCGATCGCCGCCGAAGCCACGCCGCGCTACGTCTACCACCTGCCCACCGTGCGCGCGCAGGCGCGCGAGCTGAAGTCGCTGGCGGCGGTGGACCGGCTGCACTACGCGGTGAAGGCGAACACGCATCCGGCGATCCTGCGCGCGCTGGCGGAAGAAGGCTTCGCGTTCGAGTGCGTGTCGCCGGGCGAGCTGAAGGCGGTGTCGGCGGCGGTGCCGGCAAGCGCGCCGCTGCTGTTCACGCCGAACTTCGCCTCGCGCGAGGACTTCGCGCGCGGCCTCGCCACCCGCGCCATGATCACGCTGGATGCGCTGCACCCGATCGAGCATTGGGGCGAGCTGTTCCGCGGGCGCGAGATCGTGCTGCGCGTGGACCTCGGCCGCGGCCTCGGCCACCACGAGAAGGTGCGCACCGGCGGCAGCGGCAGCAAGTTCGGCCTGCCGCTGGAGCAGCTCGACGCCTTCCTGCGCCACGCCGACGCGCACGGCGTGACCGTGCGCGGTCTGCACGCGCACCTCGGCTCGGGCGTGCTCGACACCAAGCACTGGGGTGAGGTGTTCAGCCAGCTCGCCAGCCTCGCCGAGCGCATCGGCAGCATCGCCTTCCTCAACATCGGCGGCGGCCTCGGCGTGCCCTCGCATCCCGGCGAGGCTAAGCTCGACATCGCCGCGCTGGACAAGGTGCTGCGCGAGGTCAAGGCCGCCTATCCGCACTACCAGCTGTGGATGGAGCCGGGCCGCTACCTCGTCGCCGACGCCGGCGTGCTGCTGGCGCATGTCACCCAGACCAAGGGCAAGGGCAGCTGGCGCTACCTCGGCGTGGACACCGGCATGAACAGCCTGATCCGCCCCGCGCTGTACGACGCCTGGCACGAGATCGCCAACCTCACCCGCATCGACGAACCGGCCACCGGCCTGTTCCAGGTGGTCGGCCCGATCTGCGAGAGCGGCGACGTGCTCGGCAGCGACCGCCGCCTGCCCGAACCGCAGGAAGGCGACGTGATCCTGATCGCCCAGGCCGGCGCCTACGGCAAGGTCATGTCCTCGCCCTACAACCTGCGTGGCGAGACGGAAGAGGTGGTACTGACCGATTGACGCGCTACCCCCGTAGGAGCGCACCCTGTGCGCGATGAAGCTTTCGCCGAGGGCTACATCGCGCACAGGGTGCGCTCCTACGGGCGCCGTTCTGGGACAATGACGTACTGACAAATATCGAGGGCGTGCTTGAGGTGATTCTGGAGGCCTTGGCAAGCCCGGCCCCTCACCCCAACCCTCTCCCCGGAGGGGAGAGGGGGCAGGGCTCGCGGAGTATCGAAGAGTGACGACGATCCACAACCCCCGCCTGACCCAGGTGTTCCGCTTCCTGCACGCACGCTACGCCGACGGCGTGGCCGAGCTGGCCTATGCCTTCGACGACGGCGCGCCGATGGTGGAGCGCATCGCGTTCCCGCATGCGCCGGCGCTGCCGCGCGAGCGCCAGGCCGCGTTCGACGCCGCGCTGAAGCTGCTGCACCTGATCGCCGGCGTGAGCTACTACAAGGCCGGCGTGCCGCCGAAGATCGAGCTGGCCGACGGCGCGCTCGACGACGCCACCGCCGACCTGCTCGACGCGCTCTACCTGCACGGCCTCGCCGAGTTCGCCTACCGCAACGGCCTCGACCTGCGCGGACGCATAACGTTTCCGCGCCTTGGCGCGGAAACAAAGACAGGTACTCCGCGTGCCGCTTCGCTCCCCTCTCCCGCAAGCGGGAGAGGGGTCGGGGGAGAGGGCACGCATTCACCCGAGGCTCCATCCCTCGGCCTCCCCCACCGCACCCTCGTCCCCATCGGCGGCGGCAAGGACTCCCTCGTCGCGGTGGAGGCGATCAAATCCATCGGCGGCGAAGCCACCGCCGTGTGGGTGGGCAACTCCGCGCTGATCGCCGCCTGCGCCGAGCGTACCGGCCTGCCCACGCTGAACATCCAGCGCGAGCTGGCGCCGGCGCTGTTCGAGCTCAACCAGCGCGGCGCGTGGAACGGCCACATCCCGGTCACCGCGGTGAACTCGGCGATCCTCGCCGTGGCTGCGATCCTCTACGGCTTCGACTCGATCGCCTTTGCCAACGAGCGCTCCGCCTCCGCCGCCACGCTGGAATACGAAGGCCAGCAGGTGAACCACCAGTGGAGCAAGGGCTACGTGTTCGAGCGACTGCTCGGCGAGTGGCTGCACACGCACGTGGCCGCCGACCTCGACTACTGCTCGCTGCTGCGGCCGTACTCCGAGCTGGCGATCACCCGCGCGTTCGCGAAGCTCGCGCCGTATTTCGACACGTTCTCCAGCTGCAACCGCAACTTCAAGCTGCTCGGCCCCAAGCCCGCCGACCGCTGGTGCGGGCAGTGCCCGAAGTGCCACTTCGTGTTCCTCGCGCTGGCGCCGTTCCTGCCCAAGCCGCGCCTGCTGGCGATCTTCGGCCGCAACCTGCTCGACGACGAGACGCAGGCCGCCGGCTTCGATGCGCTGCTGGAATACCAGGACCACAAGCCGTTCGAATGCGTGGGCGAGGGCGCCGAGGCGCGCGCCGCGATGTACGCGCTGAGCCAGCGGCCGGAGTGGCAGGAGGACGCGCTGGTGGCGCGTTTCCGCGACGAGATCCTGCCCCAGCTCGACGTTTCGCAGCTGGCGCTGGAGCCGTGGCTGCAACCCTCCGCCGAGCATCGCGTGCCGGCGCGTTTGCAGGCGGCGTTGAAGGCCATCGGCGCATGACCACGCTGGCCCGTAGGAGCGCACCCTGTGCGCGATCGCTTTTTGCCTTGATCGAATCGCGAGGCCATCGCGCACAGGGTGCGCTCCTGCATGGCGAACACCATGCGCATCGCTGAGCTGGCCGGCAAGCGCGTCGCGGTGTGGGGCTTCGGCCGCGAGGGCCGCGCCGCGATCCGCGCGCTCCACACGCAACTGCCGTCGCTGCCGCTGGCGTTGTATTGCAGCGAAGCCGAAGCCGTTGCCGCGCGCGAGTTCGATCCCGCGCTCGCCGTGTACGGCCACGAGCCCGATGCGGTGGCGCTGTCCGCCTACGACGTGGTGGTGAAGTCGCCGGGCATCTCCGCCTACAAGCCCGCGGTGACCACCGCGCAGGCGCAGGGCGCGAGGTTCACCTCGGGCACCGCGCTGTGGTTCGCGCAGAATCCGGACGCGCGCGTGGTCGCGGTCACCGGCACCAAGGGCAAGAGCACCACCACCGCCCTCATCGCCCACCTCGCGCGCGCGCTGGGCGTGCGCACTGCGCTGGCCGGCAATATCGGCCTGCCGCTGCTGGAACTGCAGGGCCAGTCGGCCGACCTGTGGGCGATCGAGCTTTCCAGCTTCCAGACCGGCGAGGCCGGCCCGCTGGAGCTGGGCGTGGTCACCAGCCTGTACGAGGAGCACCTCGACTGGCACGGCTCGCGCGAGCGCTACGTGGCCGACAAGCTCAAGCTCGCCGACGCGGCGCGCACGCTGCTGGTCAACGCCACGCAACCGGCCTTGCTGGAACGCGTGCAGCGGCATCCGCGCCTGCTGCGCTTCGGCCACGACGCGGGCTGGCACGTGGCCGACGGCTACATCCGTCGCGGCGCGCAGGATGTGTTCCCGCTCGCGCGCATGGCTGCGCCGGGCGCGCACAACGCGCTCAACGCCTGCGCCGCGCTCGCCGCGCTCGCCGACCTGGGCATGGACGCGCTCGCCGCCTCGCCCGCGCTGGCGAACTTCCACCCGTTGCCGCATCGCCTGCAGCCGCTGGGCACGCACGATGGTGTCGACTGGATCAACGACTCCATCAGCACCACACCGCAGGCCACGCTCGCCGCGCTGGACAGCCTCGCCGGACGCGAGGTCACGGTGATCGTGGGCGGCCACGACCGCGGCCTGGACTGGTCGGACTTCGTGCAGGCGGTGAAGCATCGCCCCGACCTGCGCATCGTGGCGCAAGGCGCGAACGGCCCGCGCATCGCGCAGGCGCTGCGCGCGGCCAAGGCCAGCGTGCTGCTGGGCGAGGCCGAGGACTTCGCCGAGGCGGTGACGATGGCGCGCACGGTGACGCCCGCGGGCGGCGTGGTGCTGCTGTCGCCCGGCGCGCCCAGCTTCGACCAGTTCAAGGACTACGCCGCGCGCGGCCGCCGTTTCGCCGAACTCGCCGGCTTCGACGGCGCGGCCATCGCCGGCATCGAGGGGCTCGGGGTGGCGTAAGACTGGCCACGCACCGCGCCGCGGGGCGCCAGCACAAGATTTTTCGAGGAGGTATTGCCGTGATCCAACGCATCGAACCCGGCCCGCGCATGTCCGAGGCTTGCATCCATGGCGGCATGGTCTATCTGGCGGGGCAGGTGCCCGAGACCGCGGGCGCCGACATCGAGACCCAGACCCGCGAGGTGCTGGCGGCGATCGACGCGCTGCTGGCGCAGGCGGGCAGCGACAAGACGCGCATCCTGCACGCGCAGATCTTCCTCGCCGACATCGCCGACTTCGCGGGCATGAACCGCGCGTGGGATGCCTGGGTGACGCCGGGCCAAGCGCCGGCGCGCGCCACGGTGGAGGCGAAGCTCGCCAGCCCGGACTGGAAGGTGGAGATCGTGGTGACGGCGGCGCTCAAGGCGTAGGGAAGGCCAGATCAATCCGGCTTCTCGCTCGTCATTCCTGCGAGGTGCTTTTCAACGGCCGCAGGGCCGGTCAAGCACACTGATGTCCGGAATATTTCGCCGGTGATCTGTTTCCCTCTCCCTCCGGGACGGGTGCTCGCGAGCACCATTGGATTCCGCACCTTGGCTCGCCTGCGGCGGGCTTTCGGACGCCTGCCGCAGCGTGCTTTTCCCCTCTCCCATTGGTGGGAGAGAGGTTGGGGGAGAGGGGCTTTTGCCCTCGCGCTTCCGCAAGGAACAAGGCGGTTTCGGTCGCCTGCCGGCGCCCGAGTTCCTTCTCTTTGCTGGCCCAAAGAGAAGTAACCAAGAGAAATGGCCTGATTCAATCCGCCGACCCTCCAAGCCCGCCGTGTCGAGGGAGTTGGACCAACGCTCGTCGACACGTCGCCCCACAGCGGCCACCCCGCGACGTATCTGGAAACTGAGGAGCGCAATGCTCGTCGCCCCAGCGCAAGCTGGGGCCCAGTGCCTTTGCTTCGCTTTGCTGGTGCTTCGCTTTGCTTGGCTTTGCTCTGGCTGTTGCTTCTGCGCGCAGGAGCGCGCTGCTTTTCCCGGGGCCCCTCGGCGGCGGTGAGGCGGGGACGAGGAGGCCGCGCAGCGGGCAAGCCCATGGATGGGCTTGCCTTTTCGCGCGGGCAGGAGCCC
>JAFIHF010000007.1 GCA_017848855.1 Rhodanobacter denitrificans
AAGCGACGCCGCGGGGTGTCGTTTTCTCTTGGCTACTTCTCTTTGACTCCGGGCATCCTGCCCTACGCCCTTCGGGCCGGCTTCGCCGTTCGCACGCGCTCCTGCGCGTGCGTGGACAAGCAAAAGAGAAGTAGCTCGGGCCGCGGCAGCGGCTCGAAACCGCTTTGTTTCTTGCGACAGCAGCCCGAAACCGCTCTGCCCCTCGCATCAAACCTTGTCTGCCAAAGACAACACCCGTTCCCACTACCGCGAATCTGCGAAAATCCGCCCCCTCGCCCCAGCGAAACACCCCCTCCCCCGATGCTGCGCCTAACCGACATCAAGCTCCCGCTCGATCACGCGGACGACGCCCTGCCCGCGGCGATCTGCGCGAAGCTCGGCATCCGGCCCGCGGCGTTGCGCGGCTTCACCGTGTTCCGCCGCGGCTACGACGCGCGCAAGCGCGGCGCGATCGCGCTGATCTACACGCTGGACGTGGACGTGGCCGACGAGGCCGCGCTGCTGGCACGCCACGCCGGCGACCGCCACGTGCAGATGACGCCCGACACCCGCTATCACGCGGTGGCGCAGGCGCCGGCAAAACTCGAACACCGTCCGCTGGTGATCGGCTTCGGCCCCTGCGGCCTGTTCGCGGCGCTGATCCTCGCCGAGATGGGTTTCCGCCCGATCGTGCTGGAGCGCGGCAAGGCGGTGCGCGAGCGCACCAAGGACACCTGGGACCTGTGGCGCAAGCGCGAGCTGCATCCCGATTCCAACGTGCAGTTCGGCGAGGGCGGCGCGGGCACGTTCTCGGACGGCAAGCTGCACAGCCAGATCTCCGACCCGCGCCATCACGGCCGCAAGGTGCTCGCCGAGTTCGTCAAGGCCGGCGCGCCGGAGGAGATCCTCTACGTCAGCAAGCCGCACATCGGCACGTTCCGGCTGGTGACGATGGTGGAGAACATGCGCGCCAGCATCGAGCAGCTCGGCGGCGAGATCCGCTTCGGCGCGCGCGTGGACGATCTGGTGATCGACACCGATGCGCACGGCGAACGCCATGTGCGCGGCGTGCGGCTGGCCGACGACGGCGAGCTGCGCAGCGACCACGTGGTGCTGGCGCTGGGCCACAGCGCGCGCGACACTTTCGAGATGCTGCACGCGCGCGGCGTGTACGTGGAGGCGAAGCCGTTCTCGATCGGCTTCCGCATCGAGCACCCGCAATCGCTGATCGACCAGGCGCGCTTCGGCCCGCAGGCCGGCCATCCGATCCTCGGCGCGGCGGACTACAAACTCGTGCACCACGGCAAGGACGGCCGCTCGGTCTACAGCTTCTGCATGTGCCCCGGCGGCACCGTGGTGGCGGCCACCAGCGAACCGGGCCGCGTGGTCACCAACGGCATGAGCCAGTATTCGCGCAACGAGCGCAACGCGAACGCGGCGATCGTCTGCGGCATCGACCCGCGCGATTTCACACCTTATGGCGAAGGCCCGCTGGCCGGCATCGCGCTGCAGCGGCACTGGGAATCGCACGCCTACGTGCTCGGCGGCCGCGACTACAGCGCGCCCGCGCAGCGCGTGGGCGACTTCCTTGCCGGGCGCGCGACGAAGGCGCTGGGCGACGTGCTGCCCTCGTACCAACCCGGCGTGCGCCTCACCGACCTCTCCACCGCGCTGCCCGATTACGCGGTGGCCGCGATCCGCGCCGCGATCCCCGCGTTCGAGCGCCAGCTGCGCGGCTACGCGCTGCCCGACGCGGTGCTCACCGGCGTGGAAACGCGCACCTCCTCGCCCGTGCGCATCAAGCGCAACGACGGCGACCTGCAGAGCCTCAACACCCGCGGCCTGTACCCCGCCGGCGAAGGCGCGGGCTACGCGGGTGGCATTCTCTCCGCAGCGGTGGACGGCATCCGCGTAGCGGAAGCGGTGGCGCTGGCGATCACCGGCGGGCTGGCAATAACGCCGTAGGAGCGCACCCTGTGCGCGACAACGAGAAGCGAGTGAAGAGAAGTGAGTAGAGAGAAAGCATGAGCGGCGACACGCTGCTCCTCTCTCACTTCTCGCTCCTCTTCACTCACTCCTGCCCCATTCGCGCACAGGGTGCGCTCCTACAGGGCAAAGCCTCAGCGCCACTCCACCCGCGCGGCCACGCGGCCCAGCGCGGCGTCCATCTTCTTGCACAGCTTGGGCGTGCCGTTGACCAGCACCGGCTCGGCGGCCTGCTTCAGCATGTCCGCGTCGTACATCGAATCGCCGTAGGCGATCTGCCACGCGCTTACGCCGTGCCCGGCCAGCGCCTTGAGCTTGTTCGCGCCGATGTTGTGGAAGCCGGTGCGCATGCCTGTCCAGCCGGGGTGCAGGCGCGAGGCGAGCAGCTCGATGTCGTCCAGGCCCAGCTGTTCGAGGATGCCGCCGACCAGCGCCTGTTCGCAGCCGGTGACCACGATCACGCGGTCGCCGGCCTGCTGGTGGCGGCGCAGCGTGCGCAGGGCGTCGCGGTTGAACAGGCGCGAGCGCTGCACCAGTTCGGCGGCAAAGGCCCGCGCCTGCGCGCGGTAGCGCGGCTCGCCGGTGCCGAACAGCGCGGCATGCACCAGGGTGCGCGCCGCGCGCCGGCGCGAGAACGGCAGCTGCAGCAGCAGCCACGGCAGGCAGGGCAGCACCAGCAGCTTGCGCAGCCACGAGCGCGCGTAGCGGCTGCGGATGAAGAGGTAGAACGCGTCGCCGTGCAGCAGCACGCCGTCGAAGTCGAACAGCACCACGCGCCGCGCCGGCACGTCGTCGCGCGCCGCAACGGGCGGCGCCATGTCCCCGATGTCCATGCGCATCACTTCGTGCCGAACAACCGCTTCAGTTCGCTGCCCGGGTCCTCGGCACGCATGAACGCCTCGCCGACCAGGAACGCGTTGATGCCGCCCGCGCGCAGCCGCGCCACGTCCTCGGGCGTGCGGATGCCGGATTCGGCGACCAGGATGCGGTCGTATTCCATCCGCTCCTGCAGCGCCAGCGAGGTTTCCAGCGAGGTCTCGAAGTTGCGCAGGTTGCGGTTGTTGACGCCGATCAGCGGCACCGGCAGCGCCAGCGCGCGCTCCAGCTCCTCCTCGTCGTGCACTTCGCACAGCACGTCGAGGTCCAGCTCGGCCGCCTGCAGCGAAAGCTGCAGCAGCACGTCGTCGTCCAGCGCGGCCACGATCAGCAGCACGCAGTCGGCGCCGATCGCGCGCGCCTCGTGCACCTGGTAGCTGTCGATGATGAAGTCCTTGCGCAACACCGGCAGCGCGCAGGCGTCGCGCGCCTGGCGCAGGAAATCCTCGCTGCCCTGGAAGAAGTCGCTGTCGGTGAGCACCGAGAGGCAGGCCGCGCCGGCCTTCGCGTAGCTCCTGGCGATCGCCGCCGGGTCGAAGTCGGCGCGGATCACGCCCTTGCTCGGGCTGGCCTTCTTCACCTCGGCGATCACCGCGGGCTTGCCGGCGTTGATCTTCGCCTCGATCGCCGCGGCGAAACCGCGCGTCTCGGGCAGGTCGGGGATGCGCGCCGCCAGTTCGGCCAACGGCAGCCGCGACTGGCGTTCGGCCACTTCTTCCGCCTTGCGGGCGAGGATGCGGTTGAGGATGTCGGTCATGGGCGTGGGGTCGGGGCTGGGGCCGGGGCATCGTGACGGCGCAAATGTCGCCGCGCCGTCAAGCTATCACAGCCCGCCGGCCAGCCGTTTCGTCGCCGCCACGAAGGCCTGCATTTTCGCACGGGCCGCGCCGCTGGCAATCGCCGCGCGCGCCAGCGCGATGCCGGCCTGGATCGAGTCGGCCACGTTCGCCGCGTACAGCGCGGCGCCCGCATTGAGGCAGACGATGTCGTGCGGCACGCCGTACTCGCCGGCCAGCACCTGCTCCAGCATCGCCTTCGACTCGGCCACGTCGGCCACGCGCAGGTTGCGGCTGGAGGCCATCGCGAGGCCGAAATCCTCCGGCTCGATCTCGTACTCGCGCACCACGCCGTCGCGCAGTTCGCCGACCAGGGTGGCGGCGCCCAGCGAGATCTCGTCCATGCCGTCGCGGCCCCATACCACCAGCGCGCGCGTGGCGCCGAGCTGCTGCAGCACGCGCACCTGGATGCCCACGAGGTCGGGGTGGAACACGCCCATCAGGATGTTCGGCGCGCCGGCCGGGTTGGTCAGCGGCCCGAGGATGTTGAACAGCGTGCGCACGCCCATTTCCTTGCGCACCGGCGCCACCACCTTCATCGCCGGATGATGGTTCGGCGCGTACATGAAACCGATGCCGGTTTCGTCGAGGCACGCGGCCACCTGCGCAGGTGCGAGGTCGATGCGCGCGCCCAGCGCCTCCAGCACGTCGGCACTGCCGGATTTGGACGACACGCTGCGCCCGCCGTGCTTGGCGATGCGCGCGCCCGCCGCCGCAGCCACGAACATCGAGGCGGTGGAGATGTTGAAGCTGCTGGCGCCGTCGCCGCCGGTGCCGACGATGTCGAGCAGATGCGTGGCGTCGCCCGCCACCGGCACCTTCTGCGCCAGCTCGCGCATCACCCGCGCCGCGCCGGTGATCTCGCCCACGGTTTCCTTCTTCACGCGCAGGCCGGTGATGATCGCCGCGGTCATCAGCGGGCTCACTTCGCCGGCCATGATCTGGCGCATCAGCGCGATCATCTCGTCGTGGAAGATCTCGCGGTGCTCGATCGTGCGCTGCAGGGCCTCCTGCGGCGTGATGGTGATCGCGCGCGCGCTCATGCCGCCAGCTTCCGCCGCGGCAGGCCGAGGAAGTTCGCCAGCATGGCGTGGCCGTGCTGGGTGAGGATGGATTCGGGGTGGAACTGCACGCCCTCGACCGGCAGCGTCTTGTGGCGCAGGCCCATGATCTCGTCGAGGCTGCCGTCCGCGTGCTCCGTCCACGCGGTCACTTCGAGGCAATCCGGCAGCGAGCTTTGTTCCACCACCAGCGAGTGGTAGCGCGTGGCCTCGAACGGATCGGGCAGGCCCGCGAACACGCCCTCGCCGCGATGGCGCACCGGCGAGGTCTTGCCGTGCATGATCTGCTTGGCGCGGATCACCTTGCCGCCGAACGCCTGGCCGATCGCCTGGTGGCCGAGGCAAACGCCGAAGATCGGCACCTCGCCCGCCAACTCGCGCAGCACGGCCAGCGACACGCCCGCATCGTCCGGCGTGCCCGGCCCCGGCGAGATCATGATGTGCGCGGGTTTCAGCGCGCGGATGCCCGCCACGTCCAGCGCGTCGTTGCGCACCACCTTCACCTCCTGTCCCAGCTCGCCCAGGTACTGCACGAGGTTGAAGGTGAAGCTGTCGTAGTTGTCGATCATCAGCAGCATGGCGGGCCTGCAGGCAGGCGGCGCAACCGGCGCCGCGAGCCTCGCAGTATAGCCGGCCAAATGCCCGCGCCCGCCACGCGATATTCCACAAGCGCTACGGTTCGCCGGCCGCCTCCGGCGCGCTCGCCGCGTCGCGCCGCGACTGCCGCGCCACCACGCTGGCCACGGTGAGGTCGGCGGTGACGTTGCCCAGCGTGGCGAACACGTCGGGCAGGGTGTCCACCGCGAGCATCAGGCCCAGCGGCGCCACCGGCACGCCCATCGCCTGCGCCACCGGCAGGTTCGTCGCCATGAAGGTGACCTGGCCGGGCAGGCCCACCGAGCCGAGGCTGATCACCACCGCCAGCGCCGCGCCGGCGGCGAGCGGCGCCGGCCCCAGCGGGATGCCGCTGGCCCAGGCGATGAAGCAGGCGGAGGCGATGTACTGCACCGGGCTGGTGAGCCGGCACAGCGACACCGCCATCGGCAGTACCAGCGCGTTGACCTGCGGCGGATAGCCCAGCCGCCGCTCCGCGCTTTCCAGCATCGCCGGCAGCGAGGCCAACGAGGACTGCGTGCTGGCCGCCACCGCCTGCGCCGGCGCCAGTGCGGCCACGAAGCGGCGCAGCCGCTCGCCGCCCCACAGCACCGCCACCGGCAGCATCAGCGCGGTGACCGCGAGGTACAGCAGGATCTCGGTCAGCACGTACACGCCCAGCGCGCGCACCATGCCCAGGCCGGCGCGCGCGCAGACGGCGAGGATCAGCGCGAACACGCCCAGCGGTGCCAGCCACAGCACCCAGCGCACGATCGCGATCATCGCGTCGGCGATCGCCTGGAAGAACTCCACCAGCAGCGCGCGCCGCGACGGCTGCAGCCGGGTCAGCGCGAAGCCGAGGCACAGCGCGAACACCACCAGCGGCAGCATCGCGCTCTGCGCCGCCGCCATCAGCGCGTTGCTGGGCACGATGCCGGCGAACCAGTCGGCCCAGCCCGGCGCGGCGGTGGCCGGCACCTGCGCGCCCGGCCCGTTCAGCGCCGCGCCCAGCGCGGGATCGTGCGGGAACAGCGCCAGCAGCGGCGGCGCCAGCAGCGCGGCGACGGCCGCGCCGAGCATGAGCAGCACGATGATGACGACCAGCGTGCGCCGCGCGATGCGCCCGGAAGCCGCCGCGTCGCTGGCGCTGTTCACGCCCACTACCACCAGCGCCAGCACCAGCGGCACCACGGTCATCTGCAGTGCGTTGAGCCAGAGGCGGCCGATCGGCTGGGCCACGTCCGCCGCATGCGCGGCCCAGTCAGGTGCCCAGGCGGCCAGCGCCAGCCCCGCCAGCGCGCCGGCGGCCAGGCCCAGCAGCACGCGGCTGGTGGCGCTCATCGGCCGCCCTGCACGGCCGGCAAGTGCCAGGTGTTGTGCAGGCGCGCGTACTCGTCCTGCGGCAGCAGCACGAACACCGGGTGCGCCTGCGGCTTCAGCCAGGCCAGCAGGCGCTGCATGACGGCAGGCGTCATCGCGGTGCAGCCGGTGGTGCCGGTGGTCGGCGACGCCCACAGGTGGGCGAAGATGCAGCTGCCGCCGTGCGCCACGCCGTCCGGGTTGTGCTCGATCACGAAGCCGAGCCGGTAGGCCTGGTCGCCATGCACGTGCAGGTCGCGCCGCATCGGCTCGCTGGAACCCGCGAGCGCCGCCGCGCCGACCTTGGCCGTATCGGCGATGCGGTTGTACAGCGGCGTACCGCTGACATCCATGCACCAGTCGGTGGCGGTGAGCGCACGGTAGGGCATCGCCGTGTCCGCATGCGCGGCGTAGCCGAACGCTTCGCCGATGCGGAACACGCCGGCCGGGCTGCGGCCGTCGCCTTCGCGCTTCTGCGGGCCGTCGTGCTGCGGCGGACTGAGGCCGATGCCCCAAGCCGCGCCGCCGTGGCCGATCACCACCGGCTGCGCCGTGCCCACTTCGTGCCACGCGTCGCCGTGCTCGCGTTGGTAAGTGCGCAGCGTGCCTTCGATCGTGTTCCAGTCGGGCACGGTGACCAGCACCATCTGGTTGGCATTGGACCAGGCGGCGGAGGGGTCGTTGGCGGCGATGGCGCTGCCTGCGAGGGCCAGGCCGGCGGTCAACAGGATCGTGAGGCGGTTACGCATGGCGATGGAAACCTCCAACGAAGGAATCCCTCTCCCTTCGGACGCGGGGAAGGGCCATGGATGGCCCTGCTTTGAGGAGCGAGGAAGAGGGTGCCGACCTGCAGGTGCGGATGCGCCTGCGGAACAGCGAAGCTAGCCCCGGCTGGGGTGAGCGCCATGGAAGGCGCGAATCCAGGCGGGTGAGGGTTCGGGCGAAGATGAGCGCCGAGGCAAATCCGAACCCTCACCCCAACCCCTCTCCCGGAGGGAGAGGGGCTCAAGGGCGCCGCCAGCCCGGAGGGAGAGGGGCCAAGTGGCGCGGCGCGGATGGACGTCCGGACGGCCATTCACGGCTCCAGCATCTGCTGGATGCGGTCCAGGTTGGCGACCAGCTGCGCGTGGCGCGCGTCGTCGCCTTCGCACAGGCGCACGAAGATCACGTCCAGCAGGTGCTGCAACGCGGACTGGTAGAGCAGCGACTGGATGTACGGGCGTTCGTCGTGCGCCGACACCAGCAGCGCCACGTCCGCCAGCGTGCGCAGCGGGTTGGCGGTGTGCCGGGTCACGCTGATCACCTGCCCGCGCCGCTCGCGGAAGTAGCGGCTGATCTTGCACAGCGCCGGATGGTTGCCGTGCTCGGAGAACACCACCAGCACGTCGCCGGGGCCGGCGGCGGAAACGTTCGCGGTCATCCGTGCGGTGTCGAAGTTGTGCACGGTGAGGATGCCCAGCAGCGACAGCTTCAGCGCGAGGCCGCGCGCGTGGATGTCGTCCTCGCCGAGGCCGATGATGAACACCTTGCCGCTGCGCCCGGCGGTGCCAATCGCCGCGGCCACCGCGGCCAGCGTCTGCGGCGGGTTGATCAGCCGGGTCGCCTCCTCCGCCTCGGACTTGCGCCGCCACAGGCTGCCGGCCAGTGCGTCGTCGGTCTCGCCGCCGACCTGCGCGGCGGCGGCCTCGTCGTCGCCGTTGTCGGCGCGGGCGATCGCCTCGCCCACCGAGTACTTGAGGTCGGGGTAGCCCTTGAAACCGAGCTTCTGGGTGAACTTGACCACGCTGGACTGGCTGATGCCCAGCGCGTTGGCGAGCTGCTGCGAGGAGTAGTCGCGCAGCAGCTGCGCGTTGTCCAGGATGAAGTCGGCGATGCGGCGCTCCACTGCCGACATCTGGTCGCGCTCGGAGCGGATTTTCACCAGGGGCGACATGGCAGAGCCTGTTTATGATCTCCGCATGGCCCGCGCCGGGAGCTGTTTGCGCGCAGACCAAGGAAGAAGGAGGGAGTGGACGTCCGTCCACGACCGAGTGATGACGCAGGGATGTGGGCAAACAGCCCCGGCCCTGCGGGTTGTCTTGCCGTGGCCGCCATGCGGCAGCGCGCGGCTTGACCTGCCAGCCAGGCAGGCGCTGCGCCACGCGCCACCACCTGACGACCACGGCAAGGCAACGCGGGCCATGTGGGGATCATAAACAGGCCCTCAGCTTTCCAACGGTTCCAGCCCGTGGATCGCGCGGATGCCCAAGCCGGGCGCATCCGTCACCGAGATCTCGGACTCGTTGAAGATCACGCCGCCGTCCACCGGGTTGAACGCGCACAGCGAGGGGCCGTCCAGGTCGACCTTGGTGATCGCGTCGGCCTTGGCCACCGCCACGTGCACCGCGGCCGCCACGCTGATCGAGGTTTCCAGCATGCAGCCGATCATGCAGTCCACGCCGTGCAGCGCGGCGATGTCGGCGATCTTGATCGCGTTGGAGATGCCGCCGGTCTTCATCAGCTTGATGTTGATGATGTCGGCGGCGCGCAGGCGGATCAGCTCGATCACCTCCATCGGCCCGAACACGCTCTCGTCGGCCATGATCGGCGTGTGCACGCGTTCGGTGACGTAGCGCATGCCGTCGAGGTCGCGCGCCTTCACCGGCTGCTCGACCAGCTCCAGCTTGATGCCGGCGTCCTCCAGCGTCTGCAGCGCGTACACCGCCTGCTTCGCGGTCCAGCCCTGGTTCGCGTCCAGGCGCAGCAGCGCGCGGCCCTCGACCGCGGCGTAGATCGCCTTGACCCGCTCGATGTCCACGCCGATGTCCTTGCCCACCTTGATCTTCAGCGATTCGAAGCCGCGCTCCACCGCGGCGACGGAGTCGGCCACCATCTTGTCGATGTAGTCCACGCTGATCGTGATGTCGGTGGTGATGACGGGGTCGCCGCCGCCCAGGAGCTTGTACAGCGGCGCGCCGTAGAGCTGGCCCCACAGGTCGTACAGCGCGATCTCCACCGCCGCCTTGGCGCTGGTGTTCTTCTCCACCGAGCCCTGGATCGCGCGGGTCAGCCGGTTGAGCTCGGCCACGTCCTGCCCGATCAGCCGCGGCGCGATGTAGTGGCGGATCGCGTCGACGATGGAGCCGTGCGTGTCGCCGGTGATCACCGCGGTGGCCGGCGCCTCGCCGTAGCCCACGTGGCCGCTGTCGGTGTGCACCATCACCACGATGTCCTCGACCTGGTTGACGGTGCGCAGCGCGGTCTTGAACGGGGTCTTCAGCGGCACCTTGAGCATGCCGAAGCGGATGTCCGTGATCTTCATGGGTCTCCTTGCTTCCGTATTCGTGGGTCAGCGGCGGATGCGCACGATGCTGGTCATGCGCTCCACGTAGCTTTCGCGGTCGTTGAACATCAGCGGCAGCAGCGGCGTGACCGATACCGCGTTGAGCTTGACCCGGCGCATCGCGCCGTCCGGGCCGCGGTAGCTGATGCCGGTGGTGTCGTGGATCACCCACGGCTGGCCGTCGATGCGGCCGATCACCATCATCACGTGGCCGGGAATGTAGACGAGGTCGCCCACCTCCAGCGCGGCGACCGCGCGCAGGCGCGCCGCGCGGTCGTCGGCGGCGCCGAACGCGGTGTGCGACAGCGCCGGGCTCACCGCCTGCGCGCTGGTGTCGCGCGGCATCAGCACGCCCATCGAGCGGTAGACGTCGGAGACGAAGCCCGAGCAGTCGCGTGCGTCGTAGGCGTGGCCCCAGCCGTAGCGTTCGCCGAGCAGCTTGAACGCCTGGCGCAGCAGGTTGGCGCGGGTCAGCGGCAGGTAGTCGGCGGCGCTGTCGGCGGTCTTCGGCAGCAGCGCGGGGCCGAACGACAGCGCGCCATCCGCGCCGCGCAGCGGCAGCTCCAGCGTCCACGAGCTGTACGGGCCTTCGCCGTTCACCGGCTCGCCGGGCGGCAGCTTGGCCAGCGGCAGGCGCGTGCCCATGTCCAGCTGCAGCTGCGACAGCGCCGGGTTTTCCGGCGTGTACACCGTGCGCACCACGCCGCCGGTGACGACGCGGTACGGCGCCTGGTCCGCGTAGCCGAACACCTGCGCCGCGCTGCCGATGGCGATGGCCTGCTTGCGCACCCAGGCGCCGTAGCGCGGGCTCAGCACGAACAGCCATTCGCCGTCGCGGCTGGCGTGCAGCACCGCCACCGGCGTGCCGGGAAACTCCGCGGTTTCCTGGAAGCGGTCGATGTCGGTGTCGCCCTTGCTGCTGAACACACGCAGCTCGGTGGGGAAGGCGCGCAGGGCGGCGCGCGCGACCACCAGGCCGTAGCGCGGCGCGACGTGGGCCGGAATGGCGTCCAGCGCGAGGTTCGCCACCAGCGCATCCAGCGTGGCGGCGGGCACCGCCGCGCCGTGCACGTCGTACAGCGTGTGCGCGGGGCGCTGCGAAACCGCCTCGATCCGGCCCGCCACCGCGGCGCGGTCCAGCTCGGCCGGCAACTGGCGCAGGTCGTGCATGCTGGGATCGAGTTGCAGCACACGGGCGTTCAGCGCGGCGATCGCGCTGCGGTCGAGGATCACCTGGTCCGGCTGCGCGAGCCGATCGATCCAGAACTGCGGACTGAGTTGCGCGTCGGTCACCCCGATCACGCCCGAGGGCGGGATCGGCAAACTCGCCTCGCGCGCATGCAGTGGCGCGCAGCACAAACCCAGCGCCAGGGCGGTTGCGAGCAGCAGGGGATGTTGTCGCATGGTCGGGCTCCCGGATCAGGGCGACGCCAGCGTCGCCAGCACGGAGGACACCAGCAGGCCGAAGCCGGTGCCGAGGATATAGCCCAGCAGCGCCAGCAGGATGCCCACCGGCACCAGCGAGCGCGCGTAGGTGGCGGCCAGCACCGGCGTGGCGGCCACGCCGCCGATGTGCGCCAGCGAGGAGATGCCGCACAGGTACAGGTCGAAGTGGAACAGCCGTGCGAAGCCCACCAGCAGCACGGCGTGGATCGCGATGATGGTGACGCCGCACAACAGGTACAGCGGTGCCGCGCCGATGTTCTCGAAGTTGCTCTGCGAGGCCAGCACCGCCACCACCGCGATCAGCAGCGCGCCGGAGATACGCGCGGCGCCCGGAAAGCGCGCCAGCGGCGTATGCGCCGCCACCAGGCCGGCGAGCGTGGCGAGCAGAATCGTCCAGGTGGTGGCGCTGACCATGCCCGAGCGCGGCAGGTGCTGCGCCAGCACGGCCGAACCTGCGGCCGCCATCAGCGCCAGGCCCAGCCACAGCAGCACGCTGTCGGTGGTGGGCGCGCCGCTGTCGCGCGCCTCGGCGGTGGCGATCTCCGCGCTGGAGCGCGCCCGCGTCCAGCGGTTGAACGCCGGCGCCAGCCGCGCCACCGAGAACAGCACCACCACCCACATCGAGTAGCACAGCGCATCGGTGAGCAGCGACATCGCCAGGTGCGCGTCGGACATGCCGATCGCCTGCTTCACCGCGATCATGTTCGCGGTGCCGCCCACCCAGCTGCCCGACAGCGCGCCCAGCGGATGCCAGGCGTCGCCCGGCAGCCAGCTGCGGTAGATCAGGAAGGTGGCGACGAAGGCCACGAACAGACTCGCCGAGGTGCAGGCAAACACCGCCAGCACGCGCGGCCCCAGCGCGAGGATCGCGCGCAGGTCGCAGTTGATCATCAGCAGGAACAGCAGCGCCGGCACCAGCTGCGTCACCAGGGTGGACTGCGCGGCGCGGATCGGCTCGTTGTTCTGCCACAGCCCCGCCACCGCCATCGCGGTGACCAGCAGGTAGGTGAGCACGATCGGCGGCAGCACGTTGAAGATGCGCCAGCCGTAGTAGCGCTCCAGCGCGGGAAACAGCCCGGCCGCCAGCAGCATCAAGGCCAGGTATGGCCAGACCGTGTGGATCATCGCCCCGTTGCCTCCCCGGCGGACCAGCGTGGCCGGCGGGGCCGGTCGGCTGGTTTGGAATAGTTAATTTCAAAAAATTCGATTCGAAGCATAAATTATTGACCGTCGATTGCAAGCGTGCTACACAGCGAACACGGCAAAAACTTGCGGTGAGTTTTCGCGATGAATCCGGCACGCTGCCAACTTGCCCCGCACCACGCCCGACGTCTGGCCGCCGTCGTGCTGGCGCTCGGCCTCGCGCTGCCGCTGGCCCGTGCCGGCGACGCCGCACCGGCCACGCTCGCACAAACCGTCGCGAGCATCGATGCCGGGCAGTTCAAGGCCGCCGGCGCCGCGATCGACCGCGCGCTGGCGCAGCCGGGGCTCGGCCCGCAGGAACGCGCGGACTGGCTGTTCCAGCGCGAGCGCATGCGCCGCATCCGGCTGGACTTCACGCTCGACGCCGCCGAAGTGCAGGCGCGCGTGCGCAAGCTGATCCCCGACCTCAGCCAGGCCGAATTCGACCGCTGGGACGCCGCCGGCCTGTTCGAACAGATGACGATCGACGGCCAGCGGCGGTACTTCAAGCGCGCGCCGGGCAACCTGTTCCGGCTCAGCCCGGAAGCGGTGGCGCGCCGTGCGCTGCAGGCGCCGATCACCGACGGCCCGATGGCGACGCTGAACCAGGATCACCGCGACATCCGCGCCGCCGCGCTGGCGGAACACGCCAGCAGCGTGCTGCCGCGCCGCGTGCGCATGACCCAGCGGCTCACGGTGAAGGCGGACGCGGTGCCGGCCGGCGAAATGGTGAGCGCGTGGATTCCCTACCCGCGCGCGATCCCCGGCCAGCAGGACGACATCCGCTACGTGGACAGCACGCCGGCCGCGCACGCGATCGCGCCGGACAGCGCGCTGCAGCGCACCGTGCACCTCCAGCAGCGCGCGCGGGCCGGCCAGCCGGTGGAGTTCTCGGTGACCTACGAGCTCACACTCGCCGCGCAATACCACGCCATCGACCCGGCCAGGGTGCAGGCCGAGCCGGCCACCGCGGCGCTGGCGCCATTCGTGGCCGAGCGGCCGCCGCACATCGTGTTCACCCCGGCCATGCGCGCGTTCTCGCGGCGCGTCGTGGGCGACGAGAAGAATCCCTACCGCATCGCGCAGAAGCTGTTCGCCGCGGTGGACGCAATCCCCTGGGCCGGCGCGCGCGAGTACTCCACCCTCAGCAACATCAGCGACTACGCGCTGCACGCCGGCCACGCCGACTGCGGCCAGCAGACCCTGCTGCTGATAACCCTGCTGCGGCTCAACGGCATCCCGGCGCGCTGGCAGTCCGGCATGGTGTTCTCCGGCGACGGCAGCGGCTACAGCAACATCCACGACTGGGGCCTGCTCTACCTGCCGCCCTACGGCTGGGTGCCGATGGACGTCACCACCGGCCGCCTGCACGGCACGCAGCCCGGCGACGCGCAGATGGAATGGTTCTACCTCGGCGGCCTCGACGCCTGGCGCATCGCGTTCAACGACGACTACGCGCAGCCGTTCGCGCCGCCGAAGCGCTTCTTCCGCTCCGACAACGTCGACTCGCAGCGCGGCGAGGCCGAGTGGCGCGGCGGCAACCTCTATTTCGATCAACTGGATTACGACTTCGTCTGGCAGGTCCTGCCGGCGGTGCACGGACGCGGCGGCAAGCAACGGCAGCTTTTCACGAACTAGGCATCGACGAGGTCGATGGGGGGAGATGGGGAAATGAGCAACGCCCGGATATTGCGCAGGACCGTACTTTGCATGGCGCTCGGCCTCGGCCTGGCATCGGTGGCCGGGGATCCCGCGCTGGCGCAGGCCGTCACCGGCGCCGTGGCGGGCCACGCCGACGCCGGCACGCAGATCGTCGTCACCCAGACCGCGACCGGGCAGACCCGCTCGGTCACGGTCGGCGCCGACGGCAGCTACCGCGTGGCGCAGTTGCCGGTGGGCAATTACAGCCTGCAGGTTCTGCGCGACGGGCAGCAGGTCGGCGCGCCGATCGCGGTGGCCGTTTCCCTGGGCGGCACGACCACCGTCAACCTGGGCAGCCGCGGCAACGTGGTCAACCTGGAAGCGATCCAGGTGGTGGGCTCGCGGGTGGTCAACCGCGTCGACGTGTTTTCCACCGAATCGGCCACCAACATCACCCGCGAGGAACTGGCGCGCCTGCCGGTGGACCAGAACCTGGCTTCGGTCGCGCTGCTGGCGCCGGGCGTGATCGCCTCGGGCGCCACCTTCGGCGGCCTCACCTTCGGCGGTTCGTCGGTGGCCGAGAACGTCGTCTACATCAATGGCCTCGACGTGACCGACCCGTATCGCCGCCAGGGCTACTCCACGGTGCCGTTCGCGTTCTTCCAGGAATTCCAGGTCAAGACCGGCGGCTATTCGGCCGAGTTCGGCCGCAGCACCGGCGGCGTCATCAACGCCGTGACGCGCTCCGGCGGCAACGAATTCCATGCCGGCGCGGAGCTGACGATGGAGCCGGCGGCGTGGGCGTCGGCGAAGAAGGACCATTTCCATACCGACGGCACCATCGACGAGCGCGACCGCACCAGCCGCGACGAGGATCCGTTCTACAAGGCCAACGTCTGGGCCTCCGGCCCGCTCATCAAAGACAAGCTGTTCTTCTTCGCGATGTACGAGCGGCGCGACTCGCGGCCGCTGGACATCGACACCACCCAGGCCTGGAAAACCCGCGACGCCAACGACTTCTGGGGCCTCAAGCTCGACTGGCACATCAGCGACAGGCACCTGCTGGAACTGCTGGCGTTCTCCGACAAGGCCGACGCGACCACCCGCAACTACGACTACACCTGGAACAGCGCCAGCTTCGGCCGCAAGCGCGGCGAAAGCAGCGCCGGCTCCGGCGGCGACAACGGTGCGCTCACCTACACCGGCCACTTCGGCGACAGCTTCGTCGCCAAGGCGATGTACGGCGTGAACAAGCGCAGCGCCACCGGCAGCAGCCCGTGGGATGCCGGTTGCAGCAAGGTGTACCGCGACAGCAGCTACACCGCCCTGTTCGGGCCGCGCACCGTGCAGGAAGGCTGCCACCCGACCAACAACAGCATCAGCAGCCGCCACGACAAGCGCATCGAGACCCGCCTGGATTTCGAATGGACGCTCGGCGACCACCTGCTGCGCTTCGGCGCCGACCAGGAAGTGATGGATTCCAGGAGTTCGACGGTGTACCCCGGCGACGGCGTGAGCTACACCGTGCTCGGCATGCCTGCCTCGCGGGTCGACCGCGTGCTGCCCGGCGGCGGGGTCGTGCCGCCCGGCGACACGGCCTACGTCGATGCGCGCCGCTACATCACCGGCGCCCCGGTCTCGACCACGGCCCAGGCGCTCTACGTGGAAGACAACTGGAACGTCACGCCCACCCTGCTGCTGAACCTGGGCGTGCGCGGCGACAAGTTCGAGAACAAGCTCGCGTCGGGGGCGACCTTCGCCAAGGCGGCGTTCAGCGACATGATCTCCCCGCGCGTCGGCTTCAGCTGGGACGTGAAGGGCGACGGCACGACGAAGGTGTTCGGCAACGCCGGCCGCTACTACATCCCGCTGACCAACAAGATCACCGACTACTTCGGCGGCGGCACCACCGACGAGCACACCTACTACGTGCTCGACGGCTGGCTCCAGAAGACCGACCCGGTCACCGGCGGCACGTATCTGTTCCCCAAGGTCGGCGCGCAGCTGGGCCCGGTCAATACCGAGGGGAACGCGGCCGCGCCCGACGACGTCCGCACCGCGGTCGACCGCAAGCTGAAGCAGGTGTTCCAGGACGAGTACATCCTGGGCTTCCAGCAGGCGATCGACCAGACCTGGTCGTACGGCGCGAACCTCACCTACCGCAAGATGACCCGCTCGGTGGAAGACGTGCGCATCAACCATGTCGCCGGCTGCCCCTGGTATTCCGGCGACTGGCCGATCCTCAACCCGGGCGACCAGGCCACCTTGTGGTGCCCCGACACCAACAGCTGGGTCACGTTCGACAGTTCGAAGGACGGCTACCAGGCGCTGGGCAGCAACATCGTCATGGGCTACAAGAAGCCGCGCCGCACCTACAAGGCGGTCGAGCTGCAGCTCGATCGCGCCTGGGACGGCAAGTGGGCCTTCAATGCCAGCTACATCTGGTCCAAGTCCGAAGGCAACATCGAGGGCCCGGTGAACTCGGACACGGGCTACAACGACACCAACCTGGTGCAGTACTACGACCACCCGGCCGTCAACGAGCGCTACGGCGTGCTGTTCAACGACCATCGCCACCAGATCAAGCTGCGCGGCAGCTACAAGTTCAACGACATGTGGAGCATGGGCGCCACGTTCTCCGCGTATTCCGGCGGCCCGATCACCGCGTTCGGCGTGCGCTGGCCCAACGACAACCGCAGCGCCGGCGGCCCCGGCGAGTTCAGCGGCGGCGGCTCGGGCTGGCTGTGCGTGGCGAACTGTTCCGACTGGAAAACGCGCCAGCTGGTCTACACGGGGCGCGGCGCGTTCGGCCGCATGCCGTGGGTGAAGGACCTGGGCGTCAATGTGACCTGGACGCTGCCGGTGAAGGACATCGACCTGAAGGCGCGTTTCTCCATCTACAACCTGCTCAACAGCCAGACCGTCGTCAACGTGCATTCCCGCTACGAGAGCACGCCCGGCAACAAGATGCCCTACTTCGGGCAGGGCACCGTCTGGCAAGCGCCGCGCTACATGCAGTTGGTCGTGACCTACACCTACTGACCAGGGTTCTCTCCCCCAACGGCGGCCCGCTGCTCGGGCCGCCGGTTTTTCAGGGAAGCGACATGCAGGAACATCAGGCCGCCACCGTTGGCGGAAGGTTCGAGGGCGTCGATCTGGCGGCCCTCGCGCAACGCGAAGGCACGCCCCTGCACGCTTATTCCGCCAACGCGATCCGCGGGCGGATCGGCGAACTCGAGGCCGCGCTGGCCGGGCTCGACGCCACGATCTGCTACGCGGTGAAGGCCAACCCCAACCACGCCATCCTGCAGCTGATGGCCGCGGCCGGGCTCGGCGCCGACGTGGTTTCCGCCGGCGAGATGTGGCGCAGCCTGCGCGCCGGCATCCCCGCCGCGCGCATCGTGTTCTCCGGCGTGGGCAAGAGCGCGCACGAGATCGCCGAGGCGCTCGCCGCCGGCATCGCCCGCTTCAACGTGGAATCGGCCGACGAGCTGCAGCTGCTGCAGCTGCTGGCCGCCGAGCTGGACGTGGTGGCGCATGCCGCGGTGCGCATCAACCCCGACGTGGACGCGCCTACCCACGCGAAGATCGCCACCGGCAAGTCGGAGAACAAGTTCGGCGTGGACATCGACGAAGCGCGCCGCTGGTTCGCCGCGCGCGAGCAGCTGACCCACGTGCGGCTCGACGGCCTGCACGTGCACATCGGTTCGCAGATCCTCGCGCTGGAACCGTTCCGCCTCGCGCTGCAGCGCGTCGCCGCGTTCTGGCGCGAGCTGCGCGACGCCGGCCACGCGATCGCCAGCATCGACGTGGGCGGCGGCCTCGGCGTGCGCTACCGCGAAGGCGAACGGGCGGTCGCCGCCGCCGACTACGCGGCCGTGGTCCGCGCGGCGCTGGCCGGCTTCGACGGCCGCCTGCTGCTGGAGCCGGGCCGCTGGCTGGTGGCCGAGGCCGGCGTGCTGCTGACCCGCGTGCTGCGCGTCAAGGAGGGCGCCGGGCGCCGCTTCCTGGTGCTGGACGCGGCGATGAACGACCTGCTGCGCCCCAGCCTGTACGATGCCTGGCACGAGATCGTGCCGCTGGTGGAGGGTGGGCGCCGCATGACACGCTACGACATCGTGGGCCCGGTCTGCGAAACCGGCGACACCTTCGCCCGCGACCGCCCGCTGCCCGAGTGCGAAGCCGGCGACCTGGTGCTGATCCGCACCACCGGCGCCTACGGCGCCTCGATGGCCTCCACCTACAACTCGCGGCCGCTGGCCGCCGAAGTGCTGCTCGACCGCGGCCGTTACGCCGTGGTGCGCCGCCGGCAGACGCTGGAGGAGATGATCGCCGGCGAGCAACCGGCCAGCCACTGGGAAACGCCATGAACCGCACCGCGCCCCGCCCGCCCGCCCTCGTCCGCCTCGCGCTCGGCCTGACCACGCTCGCCGCCATCCCCGCCGCCGCAATGCAGGCGGCGCCGCACGACCCGCCGCTCACCATCGACACCCACGTCGACATCCCGTTCGCCTACATGCGCGAGCCGCGCTTCGACGTGGGCAGGGACACGCCGCTCAAGGTCGATCTGGGCAAGATGGAACGCGGCGGCCTCGATGCGGCGTTCTTCGTGATCTGGGTGCCGCAGGGGCCGCTCACGCCCGCCGGCTACGCCAGGGCCGTCGAGCAGGCCGGGCAGAAGTACGACGGCATCGGCCGCATGCTGATGCAGTACCCCGACCGCATCCGCCTCGCCGCCACGCCCGAGCAACTCGTCGCCAACCGCCAGGCCGGCCTGCTCTCGGCCACGATCGAGATCGAGAACGCCTACTCGCTCGGCCACGACCTCCGCCGCCTCGACGCCGCGTTCGACCGCGGCGCCCGCTCGGTCGGCTTGGTCCACGTCGGCAACAACGACCTGTGCAGCAGCTCGCTGCCCGACACCGAACACGGCGAACCGGCGATGAACAGCCAGGGCGACGCCGGCATGAGCGCGTTCGGCCGCGCGGTGGTGCAGCGCGCGAACCGGCTCGGCATGCTGGTCGACATCTCGCACGCCTCCGACCGCTGCGTGCGCGACGCGCTCGCGGTGTCCGCCGCGCCGATCATCGCCTCGCACTCCGGCGCGCGCGCCGTGCTCGACCATCCGCGCAACCTGCCCGACGAGCTGCTGCGCGCGATCGCCACCAAGGGCGGCGTGGTGCAGGCGGTGGCGTTCAAGGAATTCCTGAAACGCGACCCCGGCCGCGAAGCCGCCGAGAAGAAGCTGCAGGACGCCGTGGCCAAGGCCAACGGCGACGCGAAGTACGACAGCGACCGCGACGACTACCTGCCCGCGATGGCGCAGGGCATGGCCGCGATCCAGCAGCAGTACCCGCTGCCCACGCTGGACGACTACGTCAAGCAGATCCGGCACATGGTGCAGGTGGCCGGCATCGACCACGTGGGCATCGCCTCCGACTTCGACGGCGGCGGCGGCATTACCGGCTGGAACGACGCCGGCGAAACCCGCAACCTCACCGCCGCGCTGCGCCATGCCGGCTTCAGCGACGCCGACATCGCCAAGCTGTGGGGCGGCAACCTGCTGCGCGTGTGGCGCGAGGTGGAGCGTCATGCGCAGCCGTGAACCAGCCTCGCCGGCGGCAAGCCGGGCACGAGCTCGCCGCGCGCTTGAAGCTCCCTCTCCCCCAGCGGCGGTGCCGCCGGGGGAGAGGGTCGGGGTGAGGGGACGCCTTGGCCTCGCCCTGTTCGCCGTCCTCGCCTTCGCCGGCTCCGCGCACGCCGCCACGCCCGCGACGCAGGACTACGACCGCATCCTCGACGCCGTAGTCGCCCGCTACCGCCTGCCCGGCATCGCGCTCGGCGTGATCGAGCACGGCCAGGTGGTCTACGTCGCCACGCGCGGCGAGACCGTCGCCGGTTCGGGCCAACCGATCACGCCGCACACGCTGTTCAAGATCGCCTCCAACAGCAAGGCGATGACCACCGCCCTGCTCGGCCGATTGGTCGACCAAGGCAGGCTGCGCTGGGACGACCCGGTGACGAAGTACCTGCCGGACTTCCAGATGCACGACTCGTGGGTCACGCGGAACATGCGCGTGGCCGACCTGCTCACCCACTCCAGCGGTCTGCCCGAGGGCGGCGGCGACCTGATGCTGTGGCCGGAGCCGAACGCGTTCACCCGCGCCGACATCGTCCACGGCCTGCGCTACATCCAGCCCGGCTACAGCTTCCGCGCGAAGTACCAGTACGACAACCTGCTCTACGTGGTGGCCGGTGAAGTCGCCGCCGCCGCGGGCGGCGCGCCGTACGAGACGCTGATGCATCGCGAGCTGTTCCAGCCGCTCGGTCTTTCGCGCTGCCAGGTCGGCGCATGGAACCGCGACGCGGTGGGCGACGTGGCCGAACCGCACTCGCGCGAGGGCGGGCGCAACGTGCCGATGCGCGAGGACGGCCCGGCGATCCCCGCGATCGCCTCCGCCCCGGCCGGCGGCATCCGCTGCGATCTCGACGACATGCTCGCCTGGGCGCGCAACTGGCTGGCGCCCACGCCGGCGCAGCTCGAGTGGCTGTCGGCCGAGCAGCGCCGCGTGCTGCAGTCGCCGCACATGCTGATCCCGGTCTCCGCGCAGCGCCGCGAGTGGGACCGCAGCCACGTCATGGCCTACGGCTACGGCTGGCGCATGGCCGATGCGGACGGCCACTGGACGGTGTGGCACACCGGCACGCTGGGCGGCATGTATTCCGAGCTGATGCTGCTGCCCGACATGCAGAGCGGCTTCGTGTTCATGATCAACGGCGAGGCCGAGGATGCGCGCAGCGTGCTCGGCGAAGTGCTGCTCAAGCACTTCACCGCGCCGGACGACACGCGCGGCGTCGCGTGGTATGCCGATGCGCTGGAGCGCGCGCACAGGCAAGCGACGGCCCGCGCCGCCGCGCCCGACATCTCTGCCGCCACGCCGGTCGCACCCGCCGCATTGGCCGCATGGACGGGACGCTACCGCGATCCGTGGCTGGGCGAACTCGCGCTGTGCCCGCGAGGCGGCCGCGTGCATTTCGCCGTCGCCAAGTCGCCCAAACTCAGCGGCGAGGTGCTGCGCCTGGGCCGACGCGAGCTGGTGCGCTGGAGCGACCGCAGCGTGGCGCCCGATGCCTGGCTGGATTTCCATCCCGCGCAAGCCGGCCAAGCCGCCACGCTGACCATGGCCAAGCTCGATCCGCTCGGCGACTTCAGCTCCGACTACGAAGACCTGCACTTCGTGCGCACCGGGGACTGCCCATGAAGCATCATCTCTCCATAGGAGCGCACCCTGTGCGCGAATGGAGCAGGAGTGAGTGCAGAGGAGTGAGAAGTGAGAGGGGAACTGCACACCGCCGCTCATGCTTTCTCTATCTCCTCACTCCTCTGCACTCACTTCTCGCTTTCGCGCACAGGGTGCGCTCCTACGGCATCGCGGCCATCATGGCGTTGGCGGCATGCATGCAAACCGCACAAGCCGACGAACCGTCGCCGCAACTCTCGCCCGCGAAAACCGCGGCGCAGGCGGGCCTGGTCGACATCCGCAGCCTGGTGCCCGACATCGCCGAGGACATCAAGTACGCCGGCAGCGACAACTTCGTCGGCCGACCGGTGCACGGCTACCTCGCGCCCAAGTGCCTGCTGCTGCGCCCCGCCGCCGAGGCGCTGGCGCGGGTCGAACATGAGCTGCACGCCGAGCACTACCGGCTGAAGCTGTGGGACTGCTACCGTCCCGCCCGCGCGGTGGCGGATTTCGTGCGCTGGGCGCACGACCTTTCCGACCAGCGCACCAAGCCGCAGCACTACCCGGACCTCGACAAGTCGCAACTGCTGGGCGACTACATCGCCCCCGTCTCCGGCCACAGCCGCGGCGCCACCGTGGACCTCACCCTGGAGCGCTGCGCCGCCGACGGCACGCATTGCGCGCCGCTGGACATGGGTACCGGCTTCGACTGGTTCGGCGTGCGCGCCCACACCGACGCGCCCGATATTGGCGCCGCGCAACTCGCCAACCGCCATCGCCTGCGCGCGGCGATGGAACGCGAGGGTTTCCGGAACTACCCGCTGGAGTGGTGGCACTACACCCTCACGCCCGAACCCGCGCCGCACATGATTTATGACGTGCCGGTGCAATGAGCGCCTCATCACTGCCGGACTCTGCACGCCCGAATCCCTCTCCCGTCGGGAGAGGGTGGCAGCAGCCGGGTGAGGGTTCGGGCGAAGCCGGGCGTTGCGGCGCTACCGAACCCTCACCCCAGCCCCTCTCCCACAGGGAGAGGGGCTCAAGCTCACGCGCACGGAGAACGCCCATGCGTCTTGCCACCACCTTGGCCTTGCTGCTTATCGCCAGCGCCGCAAACGCAGCCTCCACCGCCGACGCCATCCAGAACGCCAACCGCCTGATGCAGCCCTACACCGGCAACGTTCCCGGCGCCGCGCTGCTGGTGATCAAAGACGGCAAGCCGCTGCTTGATCGCGGCTATGGCATGGCCGACCTGGAGCACCACGTCGCCGCGACTTCCGCCACCGACTACCGCCTCGCCTCGGTCACCAAGCAGTTCACCGCCGCGGCAATCCTGCTGCTGGCGCAGGACGGCAAGCTCAGGCTCGACGATTCGATCCGCCACTGGCTGCCCTCGCTGCCCGCGTTCACCGACGAGGTGACGCTGCGCGAACTGCTCTGCCACACCGGCGGCCTGCTCGACTACGAGGACCTGATTCCGCCCGGCGCCACGAAGCAGCTTGACGACGGCGACGTGCTGCACATGATCGCCGCCACCACGCACGGCTACTTCCCGTCCGGCAGCGCCTACCGCTACAGCAACACCGGCTACGTGCTGCTCGGCCTGGTGGTGGAGAAGGCTTCCGGCATGCCGCTGCAGGACTTCCTCGCGCGGCGCATCTTCCAGCCGCTGCACATGGACCACACCCTGCTCTACGTGCACGACGACAAGACGGTGCCCAACCGCGCCTACGGTTACAGCGAAACGAACGGCCGCTGGCAGCGCACCGACCAGGACCTCACCAGCGCCACCCGCGGCGACGGCGGCATCTATTCGAACCTCGACGATCTCGCGAAATGGGACGCCGCGCTCTACGACGACCGCCTGCTCAGCGACGCCTCGCGCAAGCTCGCCTTCAGCCCCCACGCGAAGGTCGTGGGCGAGCCCTACCAGGCCGACTACGGCTACGGCTGGCGCATCACCGGCGACACGCTGTGGCATTCGGGCGAGAGCATCGGCTTCCGCAACGTGATCGTGCGCTGGCCGAAGCAGCATCTCACGGTGATCCTGCTCAGCAACCGCAACGATCCGGAGCCCTATCGCACTGTGCTGGCGATTGCCGAGCCGTTCCTGCATCCATGATTACCATCGACGCCCCGAATCTTCCCCACCGTCATTCCAGCGAAAGCTGGAATGACGAGCAAGAAGCAAAAGCCATGAAGCCCACCGCCATGCGCCAGACATTCCCGAACACCCACCGCCTGCGCACCGCCGTCCTGCTGCTCCCACTTGTGCTGCTCGCCGCCTGCGCGCCGCTGCCGCCACGCAATCCGCTGGCCACCTGGGTGCCGTCGCCGAACCACGACGTGCGCCGGCCGGTGCTGATCGTGCTGCACTTCACCGAGCAGCAGTCCGTCGCACAGAGCCTGGACACCTTGCGCACGAGGAACAGCGGCGGCCCGGTGAGCGCGCATTACCTGATCGGCAGCGACGGCCGCATCTACCAGCTGGTGCCGGACCAGTGGCGCGCGTGGCAGGCGGGGCCGGGGCGCTGGGGCACCATCACCGACCTCAATTCCGCCTCGATCGGCATCGAGCTGGACAACGACGGCCGCTCGCCGTTCGCCCAGCCGCAGATCGACAGCCTGCTGCGCCTGCTCGCGGACCTGACCACGCGCCTGCACATCCCGCCCACCCAGGTCATCGGCCACGAGGATCTCGCGCCCGGCCGCAAGAACGACCCCGGCCCGCTGTTCCCGTGGCAGCAACTCGCCGAGGCCGGCTACGGCCGCTGGCCGCGCGGCCCGCTGTGCGATCCGCCGCCCGGCTTCGATCCATGGATGGCGCTGGCCGTGGTCGGCTACGCGCTGGACGACCGCACCGCCGCGGTGCGCTCGTTCCACCACCACTTCCGCGGCATGCAGGGCGACACGCTGGACGCCGAGGACCTGCGTATCCTCTACAACCTCGCGCAGCAGATCGAGCCGGCGACCAACACCTGCATCGCGCCCGCGCCAGGCTCCCTCGACGGCCCGGTTGCCCAGTCGCCGCGTCAGGGCCGTCAGTAGCGCGTCGAGAAGTTCCCGATCGTCACGCGCATCGCTTCGCGCCAGCGCGCGAGCAGTTCGGGCGAGGCTTCCGGGTCGCGCTCGGAAATCGCCTGGATCAGGCTGTCCACCCAGTGCACGTACAGCTCGGGCCGCACCGGTGAGCGGCCGGCGCGCGAGTGCACCTTCGCCATGTCCTCGATGTTGCGGCCGACCATGGCCATGCCGTCCGCGTGCGAGATCGCGATGGAGATGCCGCGCCGCAGGGCCAGCCGCTGGCGGAGGAAGTCGGTCTTCTCGAACATCGCCGCGATCTCGGGATCGGTGGCGAGGAAGATCTCGTAGAAGCGCTCGATGAAACCGTTCGTGCGCAGGCAGCGGCCATAGCTGGCCTGCAAGTCGTTGTAGGGACCGGACATGCGTTGTTTCCAGGGCGGCCGCGTACGCCGCGGCCTGCGGCAAGCGTTCCGCGGGGACGGCCTATCGTGGCAGCCGGTGCCGGCACCGTCGCGCGGCATGCCGCCGCAGCCGCACGACTCCCGTCACGAGTCCTGTGCCGTGCGGTAACGCAAGCGGCCGTCCCGGATCGCCGCGGCGCGGATCGCGATGGCGGTGACGGCGTCGTCCCACCCGCCGATCCGGCCGATCGCGCCGGCGCCGCAGGCGCCCATCGACTAGGGGCGAGTCAGCACGCTCGCGGTGTAACTCTCCACCACCAGGCTGAAGGGCTGGTTGCCTTGCGTGTACAGCAGGGCGCGGTGCTGCAACACGTGGGGTGGAATCGCCAGCGGCTGGCTGCTCGCCGGTGGCAGCGCGGCACCGCTGTCCCAACCCTGCGGCAACGGCGACCACAGCAGGTCGGCGGAGAGCGTCTGGCGGCGGAAGTGCAGCGCGTGCACCACCTTGCCGAACGGCATGTCGCTGGTGTCGAGTTGCCGGTTCATCGCCGCCGTCAGTCGCGCCGGCACGTACCAGTTGTCGGCATCGGACAGCACCGTGTCGCCGCAGGCCAGTTGCACGCGGCGATAGCGCACCGGCTCCTGCGGGCCGATGCCGAGCAGCGTGCGCCCATCCGGCGGCAGTGGCTTGTTCGCGCCCTGCACGCGATGCGCCACGACCTTTGCCGGCGCCGCCAGATGGTGCGCGCCGCACCAGTGTTCCAGCGTCAGCGTGGCACTGGGATGGCTCAGCAGCTCGGCGTTCAGCGTCTGCAGTTCGGCCAAGGCTTGCGTGCGGGCGAGCGGCGTGTCCGGCCAGCCATCGCGCGCCGAAGCCATCGGCGCAATCGCCAGCAGTGTCGCGACGCACGCCACGAAATTGCGCATGCGCTACAAGCCTTTCGCCGCCTGCGCTACCGCGCGGAACAGCGCGCGGCCCTTGTTCATCGTCTCCTCCCACTCGGCGGCGGGGTCGGAGTCGTAGACGATGCCGGCGCCGGCCTGCACGTGCAGGCGGCCGTCCTGGATCACCGCGGTGCGGATCGCGATGGCGGTGTCGGCGTCGCCCCACCAGCCGATCCAGCCGATCGCGCCGGCGTAGATGTTGCGCTTGTACGGCTCCAGCTCCTGGATGATCTCCAGCGCGCGGATCTTCGGCGCGCCGCTGAGCGTGCCGGCGGGGAAAGTGGCCTTGAGCACGTCCATGTAGCTGAGCCCCGGCTTCGCGGTGCCCTGCACCTGCGAGACGATGTGCATCACGTGCGAGTAGCGCTCCACCACGAAGGACTCGCTCACCTCCACCGTGCCGGTCTCGCTGATGCGGCCGATGTCGTTGCGGCCGAGGTCGATCAGCATCACGTGCTCGGCGCGCTCCTTGGGGTCGGCCAGCAGCTCGGCCTCCAGCGCCTTGTCCTCCTCCTCGGTGGCGCCGCGCTTGCGCGTGCCGGCCAGCGGGCGCACCAGCACCTTGCCGTCCTTGAGCCGCGCGAGGATCTCGGGCGAGGAGCCCACGATCTGCGTGCCGCCGAGGTCGACGAAGTACATGTACGGCGAGGGGTTCAGCGCGCGCAGCGCGCGGTACACGTCCACCGGCCGCGCGTTGAAGCGCACGGACAGCCGCTGCGAGGGCACCACCTGGAAGATGTCGCCGGCGCGGATGTATTCCTTCGCCTTCTCCACCATCGCCTCGAACTCGGGCTTGGTGAAGGAGGATTTGAAATCGCCCTCGTCCAGCGCGACCGACTGGGTGAGCTGCGGATACGCCGCGCCGCCCTGGCGCAGGCGATGCACCAGCGCGTCGAGCCGGCGCTGCGCGCGCGCATAGGCCTGCGGCTGCGACGGATCGGCGTGCACGATCAGGTACAGCCGGCCCTTGAGGTTGTCGAACACCGCGACTTCCTCGGCCAGCATCAGCAGCACGTCGGGCGTGCCCAGCTCGTCGGCGCGATCCCACTGCGCCAGCCGCGGCTCGATGTAGCCGATGGTCTCGAAACCGAAGTAGCCGACCAGTCCGCCCGAGAACGCGGGCAGCTCGGGCAGACGCGGCACCTCAAATTGCGCGCGCAGCTTTTCGATCTCGCCCAGCGGGTCGTCGAGGTGGCGGCGCTCGGTGACCTCGCCCGAGTCCTCCACTTCCAGTTCGTGCCCGCGCAGCCGGTACACGCGCCGCGCCGGCAGGCCGATGATCGAGTAGCGACCCCAGGTGGCGCCGCCCTCGACCGACTCGAACAGGAAGGTGTACGGGCCATCGGCCAGCTTCAGGTACACCGACAGCGGGGTGTCGAGGTCGGAAAACACCTCGCGCACCAGCGGGATGCGGGTGTGGCCCTGCGCGGCCAGCGCGTCGAAGTCGCTACGGGAGATCACGGGGGAACGATCCGGACGGGGACGGATTGCACACGATAGCAGGGCCGCGCGGTTTTCCGTATGGACGTCCAAAACCTCGGCACGCATTCCGCGCACGCCCGGGGAGGCCTGACGACACCCGAATCCCGGCGAGCACGGCGGCCTCCTTCTCCAACAGGCAGCCATTGACGGGAGGGCAGTTCCTACCGTGCGGAATTGCAATTTCCACACGCATGCCCGCAAGTTCCAGCGTCTCACAGCGGCATGAATCCGCTGCCTGCCTCCCGCAAAATTATGCTAATTTCGGAAGTTGACGCAGTGAGCCCGGCGAATTTGCAAAAACAAGCCGGAACCATGGATCCAAGGGGAGAGTAACGGACACATGCGCAACACACTCTATCGGTCTCTTTTTGCCGCCATGCTGGCGGCGGGCTTGGCGCCAGGCTTGGCCCTGGCAACTCAGTCCACGGCCATCCAACCCATTTCCATCGAGACGCTGGCACGCTTGCCCGCCTTGCAGTCGGTCTCGATGAGCCCGGACGGCAAGCATCTCGTGGCCTTGATTCCCTCGCCCAAGAACCCGGACGAAACCGCACTGGCAACCTGGGATACCAGCACGCTGGGCAAGGGGCCGACCGTGGTCACGCCTTCCGGCGAACACATGAAATTCATCGCCGCCTCGGCGCTGAAGGCAGGCAAGATCCTCGCCGTCGCGCGGCAGGAGTGGACCGGCCAGCTCGGCGGCTGCGGCGAAGGCAAGGTTACCGGCGCCACCAAGACCTTCGTCACCAAGGCCTACATGACCGGCGACGATCAGAAGGACTTCAAGGAAGCCTTCGCGCAGGATACCCGCGCGACCGGCATCAGCAAGCAGACCCAGGAGTGCCTGCAACTGGCCGGCACCGCGTCCCTCGTCGACATGCTGCCGCTGAACCCGGACAAGGTCATCATCCGGCAGCTCAGCGGCGTCAGCCTCACGTCGAACTATTACCTCTACAACCTGAAGACGGGCGAATCCGAGCTGCTGTTCCGGGACAACATGCGCGCCTCGCCGTCGCTGTTCGATTCGCGCACCGGCAAGGTGCTGGCCAAGGCCGAAATCGAGCCGAAGGACGGCGACTACGAGCGCAAGGTGCTGTTTCTCAACCCCAAGACCGGCCAATTCGAGCCGCAGCCGGCGCTGACCACCAAGCTGTCCGACCGTTACACCGTGGATCCGGCGGGCGTCGACGACGCCACCGGCAAGTACTACGTGCTCACCGACCAGTTCTCGGACTTGGTGCAGGTGCGCTTGTACGACGCGGCCAAGCGCCAATACGACCCCGAGCCCGTGGTCGCCGACGCCAACTATTCCATCGCCCGCCTGCTGTTCAGCACGCGCCCGGCGAACTTCAACCAGGTGATCGGTTTCGTCGTCGACGGCCCGCAGCGCGAAACGGTCTACGTCGATCCGGCGCTCAAATCCATCCAGGCCGGTATCAAGCAGGCCTTTCCCGACCAGCACGTGAGCCTGGTCGACTACACCGACGACTTCTCCAAGGTGCTGTTCGTCACCGAGAGCGCCAACGTGCCGCCGGCCTACCATCTGCTGCTGGACAAGAAGCAGGTGGTGAACCTCGGCAGCGCGCGCAGCGGTATCGCCACCGAGCAGACCGGCGCCGAAAGCTGGGTGAACTACAAGGCACGCGACGGCCGCGAAATTCCCGCCATCCTCGACCTGCCCGCCGGCTGGAAGCAGGGCGATGCCCCCGCTCGTGCCATCGTGCTGCCGCATGGCGGCCCGTGGGCGCGCGACTACATGGGCTGGGACGCCTCGGGCTGGGTGCCGCTGCTCACCTCGCGCGGCTACGCGGTACTGCGCCCGCAGTACCGCGGCTCCGAAGGCCTGGGCCGTGGCCTGTGGTTGGCCGGCGACGCCCAATGGGGCCTGAAGATGTCCGACGACCTCGACGACGGCGCTGCCTGGCTGGTGTCCCAGGGCATCGCCGCCAAGAACCGCATCGCGATCTTCGGCTACTCCTACGGCGGATTCGCGGCCATCGCCGCCGACGTGCGCTCGCCCTCGCCGTTCCAGTGCGCCATTGCCGGCGCCCCGGTGGCCAATCTGGGCCGGCTGGGCACCTCGTGGAGCGACAACCGCCTGCAACGCATCATGCAGGGGCGCACGGTCAAGGGCATGGATCCCATGCGCAACACGGACAAGGCCCATCTGCCGATCATGCTGTTCGGCGGCGACCGCGATGTACGCGTCCCGCCTTTCCACCCGCACGACTACTACGAAGCCGTCAAGGGCAAGGTGCCGGCGCAGTACCACGTGATCCCGGACATGCCGCACAGCATGCCGTGGTACCCGCGCCAGCAGCGCGAAACCCTCAACCTGATCGTGAACTATCTCGACAAGGATTGCGGCTCGCTCAATCCTTGAGCGAGATCCCGGAGCCGCCTGCACGGCGGTTCCGGACCTGCGGGCCCGGCACACGGCCAGGCCCGCTTTTTTTTGTCGCCGAAACCGGGCGCCAGTCCCGGCATTCCATTTGCTGCCGCATGGGCATGCGACACTCTCGGCGCCAACCGAAGAATTTGCGCCACCGGTCAGGCGGGTTGCGCAGGGTATTGCGCGCAGTTACATTCGCTTAACCGCAACGTAATGCGGTTGCAACGATTTGCATCGCACTCAAAGGGGAGTGAATCCAGCATGTCCAAGTTTGTCCAAAAGGGAATTCAGCGCCTGCCGCTCGCCATTGCGGTCATCGCCGCACTGCAGGCCGTGCCGGCCTTCGCGCAGGATCAAACGTCTGCCGCCGCGCCGAGCAGCCAGGCAGCCGGCAGCACCGACACGTCGAAGCCGGCCGACAAGAACGCCGACAAGGTCAAGCAGCTCGAAGCAGTCAGCGTCACCGGCTCTCTGCTGAAGCGCCCGGAATATGAAACGACTTCGCCGGTGCAGGTGATCGACATCAAGACCAGCGTCGCCGCCGGTCAGTTCGATACCGCCAACATCCTGCAGACCACCACTGCCGCAGCCGGCTCCACGCAGATCAACGGCCAGTTCGGCGGCTACGTCGTGGAAGGCGGTACCGGCGTGCAGACGGTCAACCTGCGCGGCTTGGGCGCCAACCGCACCCTGGTGCTGCTCGACGGCCAACGTCCCGGCCCGGCCGGTACCCGCGGCCAGGTAGGCGCGTTCGACCTCAACGTCATCCCGCAGGTCATCCTTTCGCGTATCGAAATCGTGAAGGACGGTTCCTCCTCGATCTATGGTTCGGACGCACTGACAGGCGCGGTCAACCTGATCACCAAGAAGAGCATGACCCGGCCGGAGATGACTTTCGCCACCAGCCTGCCGCAGCACGGCGGCGGCGAGCAGTACACCTTCTCCTTCGGCAACGGCTGGAGCTTCGACCGCGGCAGCATCGTGGCCGCCGTGCAGTTCGACAAGCTCAAGGCGCTGCACGTGGGCGACCGCGATTTCCTCGGCTGCAACCAGGACATGGTCTGGGGCAAGGATGGCCAGCGCATCGACCGCGCCGATCACTCCATCCTGCAAGGCACCGACCTGGCCGGTTGCAACAACCTGTACGCAAACACGATCATCAAGTACACCAACTCCAAGATCCGCTACGTACCGTCCAAGGACGGCAGCACGGTCGGCCCGTTCCCCGGCTACCATCCGCGCCCCTACCCCACGCCGAGCTATGCGAACGGCGGCCAGGCCTATTACGAGGACGTGCTGAACTTCCCGTTCTACGGCGACAGCGACGCCATCAGCGCGCGCCAGCGCGCCAGCGCCTACCTGGCCTCCGATTTCAGCTTCGGCAGCGTGAACTGGAAGACGCAGTTCCTGTTCAACCATCGCACCACCAAGACCCACTCGTATCGCCAGTTCTTCCCGCTGGTTTCCGATGGCCCGATCAAACGTGACCTCTCCAACGTCTACGAGCCCATCATGCCGTTCCCGAGCGACGGCACGGAATCGGTGAATTACCTGTACGGCAGCACCAAGCTGGGAGGCCTGTTCACCTCCACCGACAGCTGGGCATGGGAGGTCAACGCCGGCTTCAGCCGCTCGGACGGCGACTACCGCCGCCTGAGCATCGACACCTCGAAGACGGGCGACCTCAGCCTCGACGGCTCCGGCGACCCCTTGGTCAACTACTTCGACCCGGGTTTCCTGAGCGGCGCACGCATGAAGGAGCTGGTCAACACCATCGGCGTATGGAACACCGGCAACACGATCTACACGCAGGCCACCGCGAACGCCGTGGTCACCGGCAACCTGTTCACCCTGCCTGCGGGTGACGTCGCTTCCGCGTTTGGCGCCGAATACCGCCACTACAAGATCGACGACCGGCCCAGCCAGCTCGCGCTGAACAAGATGCAGTGGGGTTCCAGTTCGGCCGGCCGCACTTACGGCACCGACAACGTCAGGGAGGCCTTCGCCGAAATCAGCGTGCCCCTGCTGAAAGGTATTCCGGCCATCGAGTCGTTGACGGCCGACGTGTCCGGTCGCGTATTCAAGTACGGCAGCGTGGACGGCCACGATGAGGTCTGGAAGGCTGGCCTCAACTGGCAGGTCACTCCCACGTTCCGCTTCCGCGGCACGCTGGGCACCTCGTACCGCGCACCGGGCCTGTATGAGCTGTATCTGGGCGACCAGACCGGCTTCCAGTCGCAGACGACGATCGATCCCTGTGTCCTGTGGGGCGACAGCACCAATGACCGTATCCGCGCGAACTGTGCAGCCGCTGGCATTCCGGCCGATTACAGCGGCACCGGCCCATCCGCCACAATCCACTCCGGCGGCGGCAAGGGGCACCTGAAGCCCGAAACCTCCAGGGCCAAGAGCCTGGGCCTTGTCTGGACGCCCAGCTTCGCCAACCTGAACGTGGCGCTGGACTACTTCGACTACAACGTGCATGGCGAGATCGACGAGCTCAGCGCAGGCGACGTGATCGCCGGCTGCTACAGGAGCGCGATCTACCCGAATGCCTTCTGCGACCAGATCAAGCGCAAGCCGGGCAACGATCCGGGCAATCCCTACATGATCACGGACGTCTACGGTTCCTACATCAACATCAACCGCGAACGCACCCGTGGCTACGACCTGCAGCTCAACTACGACCGCGATTTCTCGTTCGGCAAACTGTCGGCCGACGCGCAGGTGACCTATACCATCGAGGACACCAGACTGCTGTTCAGCAGCGCGCAAGCCAGTGGCTTCACCAAGGAAAACCAGGTGGGCTTCATCGGCCGTCCCAAGACGGTCGGCGTCGCCGACCTCAGTCTGAAGCGCGGCGACTGGACCTTCGCCTGGCAGGGACGCTACGTCAGCAGCACGCAGAACGACTACAGCCGCACCTTCACCTACTCGGGCTACGCTGATGCCGTACGCGACATCAAGGCCGGCTGGCAGTTCCTGCACAATGTGTCGGCAACCTACGAGAAGGGGAACTGGGGCGTGATGGTCGGCATCCGCAATCTGTTCGACAAGCAGCCGGACCTGATCTCCGCAGGCACAGGCACCACCGTCGGCAACACGCCGCTGTACGCCTCGCAGTACGACTGGTACGGCCGCACGCTCTTTGCCCGCATGAACTACAAGTTCTGACGGGAAACGGGCATTGCGGAAACCAAGGGGGCGGCGTCATGTCGCCCCCTTTTTCGTGCCTTCATTCAGCCATGACGCGCTTGCGTTGCGGGTGGAGAAGAAAGGCTCACAGCCGCTGCCGCGGCATCGCGTGCAGCCGCAGGCGGAACGCCACGCCGCTGCCGTCGTCGAGGTTGCGTGCGCTGGCTTCGCCGCCGTGGCGTTCGGCCACCAGGCGCACCACGTACAGGCCCAGGCCCAGGTGCGGCGCGTCGCCGGGGGTGGCCTTGTCGCGCAGGCTGACCAGCGAGTCGAACAGCCGGCCGGCCATCGCCGCGGGCAGCGGCGGGCCCTGGTTGGCCAGTTCGATCTCGGCGCCGCCGTCCACCGCGCGCAGGCTGAGCCGCAGCCAGCCATCGGGCGGGGTGAACGAGAGCGCATTGTCGAACAGCTTGTCCAGCGCCTGCGCGATCGGTTCGGGTGCGCAGTGCAGGTGCAGCGGTGCGTCGGGCAGCACGCAGTCCAGCCGGCGCGCGCCGGCCAGCGGGCGGTAGGCTTCGGCGCAGCCGCGCACCACCTCGCGCAGGTCCACGTCCTCCGGTTCGGCGGCGGCGATCGCGCGCTCCATCCGGCTGGCCTCGCTCATCGCGCGCACCAGCGCGCCGAGGCGCGCCACGCCGTCGCGGGCGCGGGCGAGGTAGGGCTGGGCGTCGGGCGGGAGTTCGGCGTGCTCCAAGTTGTCCAGCGAGGACTTCACGATGGCCAGCGGCGTGTTGAGTTCGTGCGAGAGCTTGGAGGCCAGCGTGCGCAGGTAGTCGGTGTAGCCGCCCACCGCCTCGAACAAGCGCTCGAAGCTGCGCGCGAGGTCGCCGATCTCGTCGGGCGCGTCGGTCATCGGGAAGCGGCCGCACTCGAACAGGCCGTCCAGACGTCCATCCGACAGTTGCGCGCGCTCGGCCGCGTTGCGCAGGCGTCCCAGTCGCAGGCTGAGGCGAGTAGCGAACAGCAGCAGAATCGCGCCGGCCACCAGCAGCACGCCGAAGCTGGTGAGCAGCAGGCCGAGCAGCGCGCGGTTCGCCAGCAGCGGCACCGCGCGGCTGGCCTGTTCCAGCAGCAGCACGCCGGCGAGCTGGCCGTTCTGTTCGATCGGCACCGCGGCGGAGAGCACCACGCTGCCGCGTTCCTCGCCGCTGCGCCACACGCTCACCGGCTGGCCGGCACGGGCGCGCAGCACCTCGGGCGTGTCCAGCCGCGGCACGTCCTCCGCCCACAGGTTCGCATCCTCCAGCCGCGTGGCCAGCAGCGAGCGGTAGACCAGCGAAGCAAACCAGCCGGGCTGGCCATGCGCGCCGGGCGCGGTGTCCAGCCGGCCGCTGCGCGCCAGCAGCCAGCCCTGCGGCGACAGCACGCGCGCCTGCACGTGGTCGGGCGCCAGGCTTTCCAGCTCGCGGGAAAGCCCGTTCGAATACGCCAGCAGCGGCCGCGTTTCCGCCGCCATGCGGTCGCCGCCGGCCTCCGCGACATAGGCGCCGATGCCCAGCGTCTGCAAGCGCAGGCTGCGCGGCAGGCGCAGCTCGACGCGGAAGCCGCTGCCGTCTTCCTGCCACTGCGCGGGAAATTCCGCGGGCAGGCCGGCCACCGCCGGCCCCAGCGCGCGGGCGGTGATCGCGCCGGGCGCGTCGCTTTCCAGCAGGTAGCGCTGCGTGCCGGCCGCGTTGCCCAGCACCAGGTTGAGATGGTCGGCGGCCTGCGCGTTCGCACCATCCTGCGCGTCGGCGCGGGTGCGCCGGGTGTCGCGCACCTCGGCGTACAGGTACAGGCCGCTCGCGTCCTCGGCCAGCAGCAGCTTGCCGCGCGTGCCGAACGGCTGGCTCCACGGCGTCAGCGGCGCCCAGTCGTCGCCGTAGCCATCCACGGTGATCGGGTTGAGCACCTGCTCCGCGTACCACGCCGCGCCGCCCTGCGGCAGGCCGGCGTGCGTCACCACCAGGCTGCGCGCCACCGCGCGCGCCGAGGCGATCAGCGCCTGCGCCTGGCCTTCGCGCAGCAGCGCCTCCATCTGCCGCACGTACAGCCAGCCGGCCACCGGCAGCGCCAGCGTGCACAGCGCGACCAGCAGCAGCTTGTGGCGCAGGGTCATCGCGGCGTCAGGGCGTCTTCGCCGCCGGCGGTTCGACGTAGCGCCGGTAGCGCGCGTTCGTCGCCACCTGCATGAAGGCGTCGAGCAGCGCGCGCTGCGTGGCGTCGCCGTCGGCGAAGCTCATCGACCAGCTGAGGCGGATGCCGCTGACCGCGCCGGGATCGCAGAACACCACCGCGTCGTCGACGTGGTCGCTGCCTTCGTACACCACGCCCGCGCACGGCATGTGCGGGTTGCGGATGCGGATGTCGGTGGCCTTGCCCTTGGCGTCGCGCTGCAGGTAGTGCTTGCGGTCGGCGGCCAGTTCGTCGGCCAGCGTCGCGAGCTTGCGCGGCCACACGTTGAGTACCATCACGCGCTCGGGCTTGCCGGTCCATTCGCCCTGGTAGAGCACGGCGTCGACGCCGATCGCCTTCGCATAGGTGCAGCAGTCGCGCGTCCAGCCAGCAGGGCTGGCCACCGCGATCGCCCAGGCCGGCGCCTTGCCGTCGCGCACGCCGTGGGCCAGCACCTCGTCGCCCGCCGCGGCGGCGGCCGCGCACGGCGCCAGCAGGGCCAGCGCCAGGAAAATGTTCTTCATGCTCATGGCTTCCAACGATACCCCACGCCGTGCACCGTCTCGATCGCGTCGAACTCCGGCGCCACCGCGAGGAACTTCTTGCGGATGCGCTTGATGTGCGAGGTGATCGTGGCGTCGTCCACCACCAACTCGGCCTCGCGCATCAGCTGGTCGCGGTTCTTCACGTGGCCGGGGAAGCGGATCAGCGTGTGCACCATCCAGAACTCGGTGACGGTGAGCGGCACCTCCATGCCGTTCCAGGTGATCCGCATGCGCTCGGATTCCATCTTCAGCGGGCCGTGCTCGATCACCGTCTCGCTGGCCGCCGGCGCCTTCAGCGACTCGATGCGGCGGAACAGCGCGGCGATGCGCGCGGCGAGCTGGTGCAGGCTGGTGTCCTTGCTGAGGTAGTCGTCCGCGCCCAGGCGCAGGCCGGAGATCACGTCGAAATCCGAATCGCGCGCGGTGAGGAAGATGATCGGCAGCGTGGCCGACTTCGCGCGCAGCTCGCGGCACAGGTCGAAGCCGCCTTCCGGCTCGTCGCCGAGGCCGATGTCGATGATCACCAGCTCGGGCAGCTTGATCGCGAACGCGTTCGACGCCTCCTGCCGCGAACCGTAGCCGCGGGTGTCGTAGCCGAAGCGGTTCAGTGCCTCGACGTAGTTGGCGCGGATCAGCGGTTCGTCTTCGACGATGGCGATGCTGCGGCCCATGGGCGGCTCCCGGTTCTGCGATGCTGCGATGCGATGGCGCGCAGCGTGCTATGCGCGCGCCGATGGCGCAAGCCGCACGCCGCCGCTGCCCGCGTTTTGCCACAAACCGGCAGCAAGCGGCCCTTGCCGCGCCGCCCGTGCGGCCGCGCGGGGCGCTGAGATGCAGTCAACGCCTACCGAACAGTACCGCCATGACCCGCCACGATGCCGCCGACCGCGACCCCAACGCCGAACTGCGCAGCTTCGAGCCGCTGCGGGTGACGCTGGCGCTCGGCGCGCTGCTGCTCGGCCTGCTGCTGGGCCTGCACTGAACCGTTCCCGTGGAAGGCCGGAGTGCGGCCGGCGCGCAGGGAAGCGCGCCGGCCGCGGGGCAAGACGCCCGGCACGATGGCCGTCCGCTTCCGATCCTCCTGCATGTGGTTCCTTCATCCCCTCCGACGGAGGGGAATTTTTTTACGGGAACCAATCCGGCCCGGCCCGGTCAGACTTCCTGACCGGCGCGTCTCCATTGCCGTGGATGGCGCCGATACGGCCGCGGACCTCCCCTCCGTGGCGGTCGTATCCGCGCCACGGCGCCGGTCAATGGTGTCTCCTCGCACGTCATGCAATGACGTTTGCCCCGGCGCGGCCGTCACCGTGCCGGGGCTTTTTGCGGCACCATCCTTGGCGACCGCCCTTCGGACCATCGCTGACGCGATGTCATAGTCGCTCCAGGCGATTTTTGCGGGTCGGACTCAGCCGATCGCCGCGCGCATCGCCGCGATCTCGGCGCGGTAGTCCTTCGCGTGGAAGATCGCCGAGCCGGCGACGAAGGTGTCGGCGCCCGCGGCGGCGATCGCGCCGATGTTGTCGGCGGTGACGCCGCCGTCCACTTCCAGCCGCACGGCGAGGCCGCGCTCGTCGATCATGCGGCGCACGCGGCGCAGTTTCTCCAGCGCCATCGGGATGAACTTCTGGCCGCCGAAGCCGGGGTTCACCGACATGATCAGCACCAGGTCGAGCTTGTCCAGCACGTAGTCGAGGCAGTCCAGCGAGGTGGCGGGATTGAACACCAGCCCGGCCTGGCAGCCGGAATCCTTGATCAGGCCGATCGTGCGGTCGATGTGCTCGCTGGCCTCGGGGTGGAAGCTGATCAGCGTGGCGCCGGCCTTGGCGAAGTCGGGCACGATGCGGTCCACCGGCTTCACCATCAGGTGCACATCGATCGGCGCCGCGATGCCGTACTTGCGCAGCGCGGCCAGCACCATCGGACCCATCGTGAGGTTGGGCACGTAGTGGTTGTCCATCACGTCGAAGTGCACCCAGTCCGCGCCCGCGGCCAGCGCCGCGGCGGTGTCCTCGCCCAGCCGCGCGAAGTCGGCGGCGAGGATGGAGGGGGCGATGATGGGGCTTTGCTTGCTCATGGCGTCGGATCTTCGATGAGGGGGCGCACCCTGTGCGCGATGGAATGTTACGGCGTCGCCGCTGCATAGGCTTTTCGCGCACAGGGTGCGCTCCTACGCGTCGTTCATTTGAACCCGCGTTCGGCCTTGATCCGCTCGTAGGCGGCGTTGATCTCGCTGGCGCGGGCCTCGGCCTGCTTGCGCATCGCCTCGGGCAGGTCGCCGAGGCGGTCGGGGTGGTGTTCGGAAATCAGCTTGCGGTAGGCGCGCTTCACCGCGCGGTCGTCGGCGCTGCGCTCGATGCCGAGCACGGCGTAGGGGTCGGGGCCGCGGGTGGCGCGCTGCGGCGGCACGTAGCCGCCGTTGCCGTAGCCCCGCTCGCCGCGGCCGCGCGCGCCGCCCGCGTTCCAGGCGTAGCCCTTCATCGCCATCAGCGCCATCAGCTCCATGTCGCTGATGCGCAGCGCGAACGCGAGCTGGCGCAGGATCGCCATCTTCTCCGGCGGCGGGTTGCCCTCGGCAAGCGCGGTGTCGATCACCACGTCCAGCACCGGGAACGCGTGGTCGCGGCGCAGGCCGGCCCAGCGGCGCAGCTCGTCGATGGCCTGCGCCACGTCGAATTCCGGCTGCTTGCCGGTGTTGAAGCTGGCGATCGCCCGCTGGCGCTGCGCGGCGTCCAGGCCCATGCGCGACATCATGCGTTCGGCCACCGCGATCTCCGCCTCGGAGACGCGGCCGTCGGACTTCGCCACCGCGCCGAGCAGCGCGAACAGCGGCCCCACGAAGCCGCCGACCTCGGGCGTGGCCTGCTTGCGCTGGCTGTGGCGCAGGTTGTCGAACACGAAGCCGATGATGGCGCCGGTGATCGCGCCGGGCAGGTGGCCGATCAGCAGGCCGAAGAAGCCGAACCAGAGCGTGTAGGTGAAGCTCATGGCCGCACGGCCTTGCCGGCTTCGCCGGGACTGGGCGCGCGCAGGCCCGGCCGCGACGGCCGGGCGATGGCCGGCATCGGCGCTGGCGCGAAGCTCGTGGAAACGGCGGCGAGGCCGCGGGCTGCGGTCGGCAGGATGCGCATCGACTGGGAGCAGGTGGAAAGTGGCCGATTCTAGCAGCGGCGGGCGTCCCTGCCGGGCCGCCGCTACAATGCACGCTTCCCCTCCCGCCACGGAACCGCCGTCGTGCCCACCACCTTGTCGCAATCGAACCTGCCCGGCCTCGAACTCGTCCACCGCGGCAAGGTGCGCGACGTCTACGCGCTGGACAGCAAGCGCCTGCTGATGGTGGCCACCGACCGCCTCTCCGCGTTCGACGTGGTGTTGCCCAACCCGATCCCCGGCAAGGGCGAGATGCTGACCCAGATCTCCAACTTCTGGTTCGGCCAGACCGAGCACCTGGTGCCCAACCACCTGCTGCACACGCCGCTGGCCGAGGTGCTGCCGGCGGGCACCGACCTCAAGCTCTACGCAAAGCGCGCGGTGGTGACGCGCCGCCTGCAGCCGGTGCCGGTGGAATGCATCGCGCGCGGCTACATCATCGGCTCGGGCTGGAAGGATTACCAAAAGACCGGCGCGATCTGCGGCATCCCGCTGCCCGCCGGCCTGCAGCAGGCGCAGAAACTGCCCGAACCGATCTTCACCCCCTCGACCAAGGCCGCGGTGGGCGATCACGACGAGAACGTGAGCTTCGACGCCGTGGTGAACCTGGTGGGCCGCGAGCTGGCCGAAAAGGTGCGCGACGCCACGCTCGCCATCTACAGCTGGGCCGCCGCCTACGCCGCCGAGCGCGGCATCATCCTCGCCGACACCAAGTTCGAGTTCGGCACCGACGAGGACGGCAAGCTCTACGTGATGGACGAGATGCTCACGCCCGATTCCTCGCGCTACTGGCCCGCCGACAGCTACCGCGTGGGCATCAGCCCGCCCAGCTACGACAAGCAGTTCGTGCGCGACTGGCTGGAAACCCAGCCCTGGAACAAGACCGCGCCCGGCCCGCAGATCCCCGCCGAGGTGATCGCGCGCACCGCCGCCAAGTACGCCGAGGCGCTGGAACGCCTCGCCGGCATTCGGCTGGACTGATCCGGTGCGCGCCTGGCTGCCGCTCGCGCTGGCCATCCTCGCCGAGGTGATCGGCACCTCGGCGCTGAAGGCCAGCGCAGGCTTCAGCCGGCTGTGGCCCAGCGTGGTGGTGGTGGCCGGCTACGGCACCGCGTTCTACTTCCTCAGCCTCGCGCTGCGACAGATTCCCGTGGGCATCGCCTACGCGGTATGGTCGGGCGTCGGCACCGTGCTGATCACGTTGATCGGCGTGCTCGCGTTCCGGCAGAAGATCGACGCGGCCGGCATGCTCGGCATCGCGCTGATCGTGGCCGGCGTGCTGGTATTGAACCTCTGGTCGAAGAGCGGAGCGCACTGATGCCCAACCCCGTCGCCAACCCCCGCAGCATGCAGGACTGGCTGGACAGCTACAGCGCCGACCACCGCAACCCGGTGAACCAGGTCTTCCACTGGTGCTGCGTGCCGCCGATCGTGTGGTCGGTGATCGCGCTGCTGTGGGCGATCCCGGTGCCGCAGGCGTACCTGCGTCCCGGCGCTTGGGCGGTGGCGGTGATGGTGCTGGCGTTCTACTGGTACTGGAAGCGCTCGCGCCCCTTGGCGCTGGCGCTGCTGATCTTCTTTGCCGTGCTGGGCCTGGTCACCAACATCCTGTACTGGAAGCTGGGCGCGGCCCACCTGTGCTGGCTCGCCGTGGGCGTGTTCGTGGTGGCGTGGATCGGCCAGTTCATCGGCCACAAGTTCGAAGGCCGCAAGCCCAGCTTCCTCACCGACCTCGCCTATCTCCTGGTCGGCCCGGCCTGGCTGATGGCCAAGCTGCTGCGCCGGCTCGGCTTCAAGCGCGTCGTATGAACGCCCTGCTCACCCTCGTCAGCACCCTGGTGTGGTGGGTGCTCTACGGCAGCATCGGCGCCTTGCTCTGCGCGCTGATCGCCTGGGTCGTGCTGCGCTGGACCGAACGCTGCAACGTGGTGTTCAACCGCGTCTACCTCGCCTGCCTGCTGTGGACCTTGCTGGGCATGCTGCTGGTGGCCGGCGTGGCCGCGTGGGAAGGCCATCTGCACCCGCCGTTCCGGCCGTTGCTTGCGTCCGGGCTGCTGCGTTGGGCGTTGGTGGTGGACATGCTTGTCGGCGTGGCGCTGGTGTGGCGCCTGACGCCGCGGGTGGATGCGCATCGCGTGCGAGTGGGAAGTGCGTGCATCGCGGTGGCGGTGGTGATGGGGGTGGGGTTCGGGGTGGGGACGGTGTTGGTGTGAGGCAGGCTATTGATCCGGCCCGCAAACATGTTGCACTCGCCGTTCGTCCTGAGCGTAGCGAAGCGGAGTCGAAGGACAACCTCGGAAACTATTTGCGGGCCGGATCAACAAGGTCATCGCCATGATGAAGAACCACCCGCATCCCGGCGAGCTGCTGCGCGAGGACCTGCTGCTGCCGCTGGGCATCGAAGTCACCGACGCCGCCCAGCGCCTCGGCATGTCGCGCACCACGCTGTCGCGCGTCATCAACGGTCGCACCGGCATCAGCCCTGACTTGGCGATCCGGCTGGAGCGCGCCGGAGTGAGCACCGCACGGTTCTGGATGACGCTGCAGGCCGACCACGAACTGTCGCTGGCGGAGCAGCGCAAGCAGCCGAAGGTGCGGAAGCTGCAGTGAGTGGATAGGAGCAGGGGGGATGGCAACGTGCAACCGCGCGCAATAGGTCTGCTCACATGTGTCGTCCTCGCTGGCTGCGTCACGCTCGGTCCTGCTGACGGGCAGTTTTACGTCACTGGTTCCACGCCCGGGAATGCCGGCTGTGTCCTGTCACTTTCGGCAGCGGGTACAACGACGCCCAAGTCTGAGCGCACGGTCTCTGGCAACTTCCGAGAGAGCTTCATCGTCGACTCGTCTACGCAGGGGTACGTCACATCCTTGACTTGCAATGGCTCCGTCGTTGTAACGCGAGCGTTCAAGTACGGTCGGGATGTTCATATCGGCAGAGATCTCGCCATTTTTTGATGGCACAAGATTCGAGCCTTGGCGTTAATACGTGACCGGCAACTTGGGAGATTAGGATTGTTCGCCCCATCCATGGGGCTCACCCCTCCGCGCTACGCGCTACGGGGCCAGCGCTGGCGCGCTGTCCAATTTTGTTCCTGACAAAATTGTCGAACGAAGGTTCGAGTCCGGAAAGTCTCCCAGCCAACACGCAAAAAGCCCGCCTTTCGGCGGGCTTTTTGCGTGTTGGCTGGGAGACTAGGATTCGAACCTAGATAGGCAGAGTCAGAGTCTGCAGTCCTACCATTAGACGATCTCCCAAAACCCTTGCCGTGCGGCGCGCTCTGACCTGAAGCGCCGCACGTCGGAGCGCGGTTAGCGCTTCGAGAACTGGGTGGCGCGGCGGGCCTTGTGCAGGCCGACCTTCTTGCGCTCGACTTCGCGGGCGTCGCGGGTCACGAAGCCGGCCTTGCGCAGCGGCGACTTCAAGGTTTCATCGTACTCGATCAGCGCACGGGCGATGCCGAGGCGGATCGCGCCGGCCTGACCGGTGATGCCGCCGCCTTCGACGGTGACCTTGATGTCGAACTTGTCGACGTTCTGGGTCAGTTCGAGCGGCTGGCGCACGATCATGCGCGAGGTCTCGCGACCGAAGAACTGCTCAAGCGTCTTGCCGTTGACTTCGATCGCGCCGGTGCCCTTGCGCAGGAACACGCGGGCGGCGGAGGTCTTGCGGCGGCCGGTGCCGTAATTCTGCTGAATCGCCATGATGGTTCCTTAAACTTCCAGCGCCTGGGGCTGCTGCGCAGCGTGCGGATGCTCGGCGCCGCCGTACACCTTGAGCTTGCGGTACATCTCGCGGCCCAACGCGTTCTTCGGCAGCATGCCCTTGACGGCGATCTCGATCACGCGCTCCGGGTGGGTGGCCAGCAGGTCCTTCAGACTGGTGGTCTTGAGATTGCCGACGTAGCCGGTGAAGCGGTGGTACATCTTGTCGTCCAGCTTCGCGCCGGTGACCGCCACCTTCTGCGCGTTGACCACGACGATGTAGTCGCCGGTGTCGACGTGCGGGGTGAACTCCGGCTTGTGCTTGCCGCGCAGGCGACGCGCGATTTCGGTCGACAGGCGACCGAGCGTCTTGTTCGTGGCGTCGACCACGAACCAGTCGCGCTTGACGCTTTCTGCCTTGGCGCTGAAAGTTTTCATTTCGAGATACCCGTATGCCGCCGGCGAGGGCGGTTGCACAATAATCGGTGAAGCAAAGGCGCGAGATGATAGCGGAGCCGTCATCGCCTGCGCAAGTCCACCGACAGGTGGCCTGTGAGCTGGCAATGATAGCATGCGTCACGCGGCGCTTGCATAGTCCCCCCACCCTGGCCGCCGCATCCCACCGGAGGATCGCCCATGAACGCACGCACGCTCGGCCCGCTGGATCGCCTGCTGGCCGGCATCGAACGCGCGCTGGAGACGGTGGCCGGCGCGCCGGCGGCGAACCGCGCCTCGCCCGCGCACGGCACGCCCCGCGCGGAGCTGGACGACGCCGAGCGCCGCCACGCCGCCGGCCTGATGCGCGTGAACCACACCGGCGAGGTCTGCGCGCAGGCGCTATACGACGGCCAGGCCGCGTTCGCGCGCCACGCGGAGAATCGCGAACACCTGCTGCACGCCGCCGCCGAGGAAACCGACCACCTCGCCTGGTGCGCCGAACGGCTGCAGGAGCTGGACAGCCGCCCCAGCCTGCTCAATCCGCTGTGGTACGCGGGCAGCTACGCGATCGGCGCACTGGCCGCACTGGCCGGCGACCCGGTGAGCCTGGGCTTCGTGGTGGAAACCGAGCGCCAGGTGGAGGCGCACCTGGCCGAGCACCTGGAACGCCTGCCCGCGCAGGACGCACGCTCGCGCGCCGTGCTGGCGCAGATGCAGGCGGAGGAAGTGCGCCATGCGCAGGCCGCGCAGGCGCGCGGCGGCATCGCCTTGCCGTTCCCGATCCCGCAGCTGATGCACGCCAGCTCGATGGTGATGAAGACGGTGGCGTACCGCGTGTGAGCGACGCTCACGCGCGGCGGGATTCGGATTCGCAAGAGCCGCAAGCTCGCGCCACCGCGCTTTTCCGAATCCCCAATCCCGTCATCCCGAATCCCGGCTACATCAGGTTGCGGCCGTGGAACAGCTCCTCGATCTCGCGGCGCAGCAGCGACTCGATGCGCTGGCGCTCCTTGAACGAGAGGTCGTCGGCGTGGGCGTCGAACAGGTAGGTGTCGAGGTCGAAGTCCTTCACGTGCATCTTCGTGTGGAAGATGTTTTCCTGGTACACGTTGACGTCGAACATCTCGTACTTCTGGCGGATGTGGCGCGCCAGGTAGTCCTGCACCGAGTTGATCTTGTGGTCGATGAAGTGCTTCTTGCCCTTCACGTCGCGGGTGAAGCCGCGCACGCGGTAGTCGCACACCACGATGTCCGACTCGAAGCTGTCGATCAGGTAGTTCAGCGCCTTCAGCGGCGAGATCACGCCGCAGGTGGCCACGTCGATGTCGGCGCGGAAGGTGGCGATGCCGTTGTGCGGGTGGGTTTCCGGATAGGTGTGGACAGTGATGTGGCTCTTGTCCATGTGCGCCACCACCGCGCCCGCGATCGAGTCGCGGCCCAGCTTCTCCACCACCGGCTCCTCGGAGATCAGGATGGTCACCGAGGCGCCCTGCGGGTCGTAGTCCTGGCGGGCCACGTTGAGGATGTTCGCGCCGATGATCTCGGCCACGTCGGTGAGGATCTGGGTGAGGCGGTCGGCGTCGTACTGCTCGTCGATGTACTCGATGTAGCGCTGGCGCTGTTCTTCCGACACCGCGTAGCAGATGTCGTAGATGTTGAAGCTCAGCGCCTTGGTGAGGTTGTTGAAGCCCTGCAGGCGCAGGCGCGGAAGCGGCTTGACCACGGCGACTCTCCATGACCGGATCACGGTCAGCAGATGAGGCGGGTTAGCACCAAGGGTCCCCGCTGGGATTCGGAGCGCGGGGACCCTTGTCTCCCGCGACCCGGCGAACGACCCGCGACCGGCGGCCACGAGTGAAAGACTGCGAAGTATGCGGCAAAATCGGGGAAAACTGAACCCGCGTCAATCTGTCCGGGTTTGCCATAATGGGCCGATCGGGGAAGGCCAGGGGCCGGGCCCGCGGCAAGCCGCGGCGCATCTCGTGCGCCAACCCCGTCCGCAACGACGACCTGCCGGACGTCGCGCAAGTTTCCACCGCTTGCGCGCGTCCCGCGTGAACCCGCCGCCGGCAACGGCGCGCGACCGACAGCCGATCGATGCAGCCCTCAGCCCCGGAAGGCACGCAGGGCCACAACACAAGGGGAACCAGACACCGTGGCGCTACTCAAATACCAGCTTCAGCAGGCCTTCGAACGCTCCCAGGCGCCGCTCGCCTTCGCACCGGACCCGGCCTCGATGGAGCGCTTCCTCGCGCTCTGCCACCGCCGCCGCTACCCGAGCAAGACCGCGATCATCCGCCCCGGCGACCCGGCCAACACGCTGTACTACGTGGTCGACGGCTCGCTCGCGGTGTGCACCGAGGACGAACAGGGCCGCGAGCTGATCCTCGCCTACATCAACCGCGGCCAGTTCATCGGCGAGATGGGGCTGTTCGTGGAGCAGTCCCAGCGCGAATCGGTGGTGCGCACGCGCAGCGTGTGCGAGATGGCCGAGGTCAGCTACGAGCGCCTGTTCCAGCTGATGAAGGGGCCGCTGCAGGAGGAATGCCCGAAGATCCTGTTCGCGATCGGCGCCCAGCTCACCAACCGCCTGCTGCGCACCTCGCGCCAGGTGAGCCGGATGGCCTTCATGGACGTCACCAGCCGCATCTCGCGCACCCTGCTCGACCTGTGCGAGGAGCCGGACGCGATGACCCACCCCGAAGGCACCCAGATCCGCATCTCGCGCCAGGAAGTGAGCCGCATCGTGGGCTGCTCGCGCGAGATGGTCGGCCGCGTGCTCAAGCAGCTGGAAGAGCAGCGCATGATCGACGTCTCCGGCAAGACCATCGTGGTGCGCGGCACGCGCTGATCCGCGGCGCCGGCCCTGTATCATGGCCGGCCCATGCTTGCCGACACCACCAAGGACGCGATCCGCGCCGCTTACGCGCGCCTGAAGGACGGCCTGCCCGGCTTCCGCCCGCGCGCCGCGCAGGGAAGGATGATCGCCGAGGTGGCAAAGGCGCTGGCCTGCGCGGGCGGCGTCGCCGCGATCGAGGCGCCCACCGGCACCGGCAAGTCGATGGCCTACCTGATCGCCGGCCACGCGGTGGCGCGCGCGCAGAAGAAGAAGCTCCTGATCGCCACCGCCACCGTGGCGCTGCAGGAGCAGCTGGTGGAGCGCGACATCCCGCTCTACCTGCAGCTCTCCGGCCACCAGGCCAAGGTGGCGCTGGCCAAGGGCCGCGGCCGCTACCTGTGCCCGCGCAACCTGGCGATGGCGCGCAACAGCCTTGCCGGCTCGGCGCAGTCGAGCTTCGGTTTCGACGCCGACCTCGCGCTGTGGAGCAAGCCGCCCGCCGAGCGCGACAAGCAGGCGCTGTCGAAACTCGCCCAGGCCTTCGACGAAAACAAATGGAACGGCGACATGGACAGCGCGCCCGAGCCGGTGAGCGAGCTGCTGCGCCCCATGCTCACCACCAGCGCCGGCGGCTGCACCAACCGCAAGTGCGGCCAGTTCATGATCTGCCCGTTCTTCGCCGCGCGCCGCGCGGTGGACGACGCCGAGATCATCGTGGCGAACCAGGACCTGGTGCTGGCCGACCTCACCATGCCGGGCGAGAGCGATGGAGGTCCCGAACCAGCCTGGGGCGGCGTGATCCTGCCGCGCCCGGACGAGACGCTGTACGTGTTCGACGAGGCCCACCACATCCCCGGCAAGGCGATCGACCGCGGCGCCGCCGAAGTGCCGCTGGCCGCCACCGTGCGCCAGCTGAGCCGGCTCGGCCGCCAGGTGCACGCGGCCTATTCGCTCACCGACAAGGAAAACCTCGGCAAGCTCACGCTCGACGCCGGCGACGCGAAGCTGCAGGCATTGAGCGACGCGCTGGAAGCGCTGGAAAAGGAAATCCGCCTCGGCTGGCTGCCCGATCCCGCCGAGAACGAGCCGATGTACCGCGGCTCGCTGGGCCGCCTGCCCGAAGCCTGGATCGAACACGCGCGCCTGCTCGGCCTGCAGACCGGCGAAGTGCAGCGCTGGCTCGCCGCGGTGCGCCGCGCGGTGGTGGAGATGACCGACGGCGGCCCCACCCAGGAAGCGCTGTCGCGCGAACTGGGCATCGCGCTGGAACGCATCGGCAAGCAGGCCGCCTGCTGGCAGGCCTGGTCGATGGAGGATCCGGAGCACGCGCCGCCGCTGGCGCGCTGGGTCACGCTCGGCAGCGACCAGCAACTGGTCTGCCATGCCTCGGCGGTGTCCGCCGCCGGCCTGCTGCGCAACGTGCTGTGGGGCAACGCCAGCGGCGTGGCGCTGACCTCGGCCACGCTGAGCGCGGGCGGCAACTTCCGCGGCTACGCCGACGCCGTGGGCCTGCCCGACGACGCGGTGACGCTGAGCCTGCCCTCGCCGTTCGACCTCACCGCGCAGGCACAACTGCAAGTGCCCGCCCTCGCCGCCCTGCCCGACGCGCGCGAGGAACACGCGCAGGCGATCAGCGACTGGCTGGCCGAACACCTCGACTGGAACGCCGGCAACCTCGTGCTGTTCACCTCGCGCGCCAAGCTCGACCGCGTGCTGCAGAAGCTGCCGATCGACAAGGTGCGCAAGGTGCGCGCGCAGGGCTCGCTGGGCAAGGCGCAGCTGATCGCCGAGCACGTCGCGGACATCGAAGCGGGCCGCGGCAGCACACTGTTCGGCCTCGCCAGCTTCGGCGAAGGCCTGGACCTGCCCGGCAAGCTGTGCGAGACCGTGGTCATCACCCAGCTGCCGTTCGCCGTGCCCACCGATCCGGTCGGCGCCACCTACGCGGAATGGCTGGAATCGCGCGGCCGCAACCCCTTCATCGAGGTCAGCATCCCCGAGGCCACGCGCCTGCTCACCCAGTACTGCGGCCGCCTGATCCGCAACGAGAGCGACAGCGGGCGCATCGTGTTGCTGGATCGCCGCGTGGTCACCAAGCGCTACGGCGCGGGGATGCTGCGGGCGTTGCCGCCGTTTCGGCGGGTCATCGAAAGGTAGAAGGTGCCGCCTGCGGCGGGCTTTCGGGTGCTCGGCTCATGCGGGTTCGGCCCCGCTCTCACTTGTGCGAGAGGAGCGATTGCTTGCGTGCTTTTGCTCGCGTGCTTTCGCAAGGAACAGAGCGGTTTCGGTCGCCTGCCGACGCCCGAGTCACTTCTCTTTGCTGGCCCACGCCACCGCAGGAGCGGTGGCGAACGGCGAAGCCGGCCCGAAGGGCGGAGGGCAGGATGCCCGGAGTCAAGAGAAGTAACCAAGAGAAATGGCCTGTTCAATCCGCCGACCCTACAAGCCCG
>JAFIHF010000008.1 GCA_017848855.1 Rhodanobacter denitrificans
CTTCCGCACCACCGACGTGACCGGCGCGGTGCAGCTGCCGGAAGGCGTGGAAATGGTGATGCCGGGCGACAACGTGAAGATGGTGGTGAGCCTGATCCACCCGATCGCGATGGACGAAGGCCTGCGCTTCGCGATCCGCGAGGGCGGCCGCACCGTCGGCGCCGGCGTGGTGGCCAAGGTCATCAAGTAAGCCCCGTGCAACGGGCCGGCATGCCGGCCCGTTGCCTGTCCAGGCGGGGAGTTCCGGCGCATCGCGCGGAGCTCTTCACTTGGCGAAGATTTGCCGCTATACTTTGCAGCTCACTTGCCGGGCAGACGTGATTTCTGACCGGCTCACCGCGAAATGAGGCGCAGGACGTGCTTCGAGTTCGCCGGCCGTGGACGGCCATCGCATTCGGCGTGGTTCCGGGTTCGTCCCGTTGCAACGCCAACTGCGCAGCAGGATTTGCGCCAGGCGAGCCGATTCGTGCTCGCTTGGCGTTTTTCAGGTTGGGGTTGTGCCTTGGCATGGTCCCGATGGTTCCAGAGAGCAGTGCGATGCGGTGAGAAGCCGCCTCGTTGTGCATTCAAGTTCTTTTGATAACAGGACACGGTTTATGGCGAACCAGAAGATTCGCATCCGGCTCAAGGCGTTCGATCATCGCCTGATCGACCGTTCGGCCAGCGAGATCGTCGAGACGGCCAAGCGCACCGGCGCCACGGTGCTGGGCCCGATCCCGCTCCCGACCAAGATCGAGCGCTACACCATTCTGGTGTCGCCGCACGTCGACAAAGATGCCCGCGACCAGTACGAGACCCGTACCCACAAGCGCGTGCTCGACATCGTCGATCCCAACGACAAGACCGTGGACGCGCTCATGAAGCTTGATCTCGCCGCTGGCGTCGATGTTCAGATCAAGCTCGGTTGAGCGACAGACAGGATACGAACATGAGTATCGGACTGGTAGGCCGCAAGTGCGGCATGAGCCGGCTCTTCACTGAAGACGGACGCTCGATTCCGGTGACGCTGATTGAAGCGACCCCGAACCGCGTCACCCAGCTGAAGACGGAAGACAACGATGGCTACAGCGCGGTGCAGGTCGCGGCGGGCGTGAAGCGCGCCAGTCTGCTGACGGCGCCGCTGAAGGGCCACTACGCGAAGGCCAAGGTCGAGCCGGGCCGCGGCCTGTGGGAATTCCGCGTGTCCGCGGACGACCTCGGCAAGTACAGCGTGGGCGCGGAGATCAAGGCGGACGAGATCTTCTCGGTCGGCCAGATCGTCGACGTCGCCGGCGTCTCGAAGGGCAAGGGCTTCCAGGGCACCATCAAGCGCTGGAACTTCAAGATGGGTGATGCGACGCACGGCAACTCGCTGTCGCACCGCGCGCCGGGTTCGATCGGCCAGCGCCAGACGCCGGGTCGTGTGTTCCCGGGCAAGAAGATGGCCGGCCAGATGGGCAACGTGAACCGTACCCAGCAGGGTCTGGAAGTGGTCAAGGTCGACGCCGAGCGTCATCTGATCGCGGTGAAGGGCGCTGTCCCCGGTGCGACCGGCGGCGACGTCGTGATCCGTCCGACCACCAAGGGTTGAGGAGAGACGCCATGGAACTGAATGTCATTGGCGCCAAGCCGCTCAGCGTGTCGGACGAAGTGTTCGGCGGTGAGTTCAAGCAGGCCCTGATCCACCAGGTGGTGGTTGCGTACCAGGCCGGCGCCCGCGCCGGCACCAAGGCGCAGCTGTCGCGTGGCGAGCTGTCGGGCACCACCAAGAAGTTCAAGAAGCAGAAGGGCGGCGGCGCCCGTCACGGCGATTACCGCGCCCCGATCTTCGTGGGCGGCGGCGTGACCTTTGCCGCGAAGCCGCGCAGCTACGAGCAGAAGGTCAACCGCAAGGCCTACCGCGTGGCGATCCGCTCGATCCTGTCCGAGCTGAACCGCCAGGGCCGTATCAAGGTGGTCGAGAGCTTCGGCGTCGACCAGCCCAAGACCAAGGCGATGGTCGCCAAGCTCAAGGAGCTCGAGGTGTCCGGCCGCGTGCTGCTGGTTTCCGAGGATGCCAGCGAGGCGCTGTACCTGGCCGCGCGCAACATCCCCTACCTGCACGTGGTGGACGTGATGGCGTTGAACCCGGTCAGCCTGGTCGGTTCCGACCACATCGTCATGACCGTCGACGCCGTGAAGAAGATCGAGGAGTGGCTGGCATGAGCAACGAACGCATTCTCGACACGCTGCGCGCGCCGCACATCTCCGAGAAGTCGGCTCGCGTCGGCGAGCACAACCAGTACGTATTCGTGGTGGCCCCCGAGGCGACCAAGGCCGATGTCCGCGCGGCGGTGGAGCAGATGTTCGACGTCAAGGTCGAGCAGGTGAACCTCGTCAACAGCAAGGGCAAGGTCAAGTCCTTCCGTTTCCGCGCTGGCAGCCGCCAGGGCAAGCGCAAGGCTTATGTGCGCCTCGCCGATGGCCAGACCATCGACGTGTCGGCCAAGGCCTGAGCCAGGAGTTCTTCGAGATGGCACTAATCACCCACAAGCCGACCTCGCCGGGTCGCCGCGACGCGGTCAGCGTCCGCACGGAAGGCCTGCACAAGGGCGCGCCGCACGCGGCGTTGACCGAGGCGCAGTCCAAGACCGGCGGTCGCAACCACTTCGGCCGCATCACCACGCGTCATCGCGGCGGCGGTCACAAGCAGCATTACCGCATCATCGACTTCAAGCGCGACAAGGAAGGCATCGCCGCCAAGGTCGAGCGCATCGAGTACGACCCGAACCGCACCGCGCACATCGCGCTGCTGTGCTACGCCGACGGCGAGCGCCGCTACATCATCGCGCCGAAGGGCGTGCAGGTGGGTGACCGCCTGCTGTCCGGCCACGACGCGCCGATCAAGGCCGGCAACTGCCTGCAGCTGCGCTCGATCCCGGTGGGTTCGACGATCCACTGCATCGAGATGAAGCCCGGCAAGGGCGCGCAGATCGCCCGCAGCGCCGGTGCCTCGGTGCAGCTGGTGGCGCGCGAGTCCGGCTACGCCACCCTGCGCCTGCGCTCCGGCGAAATGCGCCGCGTGCCGGTCGAGTGCCGCGCCACCATCGGCGAAGTCGGCAACGGCGAGCACAGCCTGAAGAAGCTCGGCAAGGCCGGCGCCAAGCGCTGGCTGGGTATCCGCCCGACCGTGCGCGGCGTGGTGATGAACCCGGTCGACCATCCGCACGGCGGTGGTGAAGGCCGTACCTCCGGCGGCCGTCATCCGGTCAGCCCGTGGGGCACGCCGACCAAGGGTTACAAGACCCGCAACAACAAGCGCACGCAGCAGTTCATCGTGCGTCGCCGCAAGTAACAGGAACCCGACATGCCACGCTCTCTGAAGAAAGGTCCGTTCGTCGACCTTCACCTCGCCAAGAAGGTGGAAGCCGCGGTTTCCGCCAACAACAAGCGTCCGATCAAGACCTGGTCGCGCCGCTCGATGATCCTGCCCGAAATGGTGGGCCTGACCATCGCCATCCACAACGGCCGCCAGCACGTGCCGGTGCTCGTCAACGAGAACATGGTCGGGCACAAGCTCGGCGAGTTCGCGGTGACCCGCACCTTCAAGGGCCACGTCGGCGACAAGAAGGGCAAGTGATGAGCACCGAAGCCAAAGCGATCCTGCGCAGCGCCCGCATCTCGGCGCAGAAGGCACGCCTGGTGGCCGACCTGGTCCGCGGCATGCCCGTGGGCCGGGCCAGCGACGTGCTCGCCTACACCAACAAGAAGGCCGCGCACCTTGTCCGCAAGGTGCTGCTGTCGGCCGTCGCCAATGCCGAGAACAACCTCGGCGCCGATGTCGACGAGCTGAAGGTCGCGCGCATCTTCGTGGACGAAGGTCCCGCGATGAAGCGCATGTATGCCCGGGCCAAGGGCCGCGGTTCCCGCATCCTGAAGCGCACCAGCCACATCACCGTGGTCGTCGGCGAGTAAGAGGAAGAAGACGATGGGTCACAAAGTTCATCCCACCGGCATCCGCCTCGGCATCGCCAAGGACTGGAACGCCAAGTGGTACGCCAACAAGGGCGACTACGCGAAGTATCTCGTGGCGGACATCAAGGTCCGCGAGATGCTGAAGAAGAAGCTGGCCGCCGCCGGCATCTCGAAGATCCAGATCGAGCGTCCGGCCAAGACCGCGCGCGTGACGATCCACACCGCCCGCCCGGGCGTGGTGATCGGCAAGAAGGGTGAGGACATCGAGAAGCTGCGCAAGGAAGTCTCCGACCTGATGGGCGTGCCCACGCACATCAACGTCAACGAAGTGCGCAAGCCCGAGCTGGACGCCCAGCTGGTGGCCGAGTCGATCGCACAGCAGCTGGAGCGCCGCATCATGTTCCGCCGCGCGATGAAGCGCTCGGTGGGCAACGCGATGCGCCTGGGCGCGCTGGGCATCAAGATCAACGTGTCCGGCCGCCTGAACGGCGCCGAGATCGCCCGTTCCGAGTGGGCCCGCGAAGGCCGCGTGCCGCTGCACACCCTGCGTGCGGACATCGACTACGGCTTCGCCGAGGCGAGCACCACCTACGGCATCATCGGCATCAAGGTGTGGGTCTACAAGGGCGAGATCTTCGACGTGGCCCAGATCGGCCAGGAACCGAAGGACGAGTCCCCGGCGCCGTCGCGCCGCGAGGGCGGCGAAGGCCGTCGTGACCGCGAATCGCGTCGTGACCGTGACGGCGAAGGCCGTCGCGAGCGCGCGGCGAAGTAAGGAGAGTTGCCATGCTGCAACCCAAGCGAACCAAGTACCGCAAGCAGTTCAAAGGCCGCAACGACGGTCTGGCGCAGTGCGCCAACCTCGTCAGCTTCGGCGAATTCGGCCTGAAGGCGACCACCCACGGCGCGCTCACCGCGCGCCAGATCGAGGCCGGCCGCCGTTGCATCACCCGCTTCGTCAAGCGCGGCGGCAAGCTGTGGATCCGCGTGTTCCCGGACAAGCCGATCACCAAGAAGCCGATCGAAGTGCGTATGGGCGCCGGCAAGGGCGGCGTGGAGTTCTGGGTCGCCCCGATCCAGCCCGGCCGCATGCTGTATGAAATCGAGGGCATCGACGAGGCTTCGGCGCGCGAGGCGTTCCGCCTGGCGGCGGCCAAGCTCTCGGTGCAGACCCAGTTCGTGACCCGGGCGGTGATGTGATATGGCCATCAAAGATCTGACCACCAAGTCGGCCGACGAGCTCAAGCAGCACCTGCTGGATCTGCGCAAGGAGCAGTTCAACCTGCGCATGCAGAAGGGTGCCGGCCAGCTCAGCCAGCCGCATCAGCTGCGCCGCGTTCGGCGCGACATCGCCCGCACGAAGTTCGTGCTTGGCGCGAAGAAGTAAGGGAGCGCCGAGATGAGCGACAACCAGAACACCGCTGCCAAGAGCGGGGCGCGCACCCTCGAGGGCCGCGTCATCAGCAACAAGATGGACAAGACGGTCACCGTCCTGATCGAGCGCCAGGTGCAGCACGGCCTGCTGGGCAAGATCGTGCGCCGGTCGACCAAGCTGCACGCGCAGGACGACCTCGGCGCGAACGAGGGCGACCTGGTGCGCATTGCCGAGTGCCGTCCGCTGTCCAAGACCAAGCATCACCGCGTGGTCGAAATCGTCACCCGCGCGGCCGTCTAAGAGGAGGGTGCAGACATGATCCAGATGCAAAGCACGCTCTCCGCGGCGGACAACAGCGGCGCCAAGGAACTGATGTGCATCAAGGTGCTCGGCGGCTCCAAGCGCCGTTACGCCGCGATCGGTGACGTGATCAAGGTCACCGTGAAGGATGCCATCCCGCGCGGCAAGGTGAAGAAGGGCGAGGTGTACAATGCCGTGGTGGTGCGTACCGCCAAGGGCGTGCGCCGTCCCGATGGCTCGCTGATCCGTTTCGACGGCAATGCAGCGGTGCTCCTCAACAACAAGCTCGAGCCGATCGGCACCCGTATCTTCGGGCCGGTCACCCGCGAGCTGCGCAGCGAGAAGTTCATGAAGATCGTCTCGCTCGCGCCCGAAGTGCTCTGAGCGGAGTCCTGAACATGAACCGTATCCGCAAGGGTGATCAGGTCCTCGTGATCACCGGCAAGAACAAGGGTCAGCGCGGCGATGTGCTGCGCGTCGATGGCGACCGTGTGTACGTCTCCAACGTGAACCTGGTCAAGCGCCACACCAAGCCGAACCCGCAGGCCAACCAGGCCGGCGGCATCGTCGAGCGTGAGGCCTCGATCCATCTCTCCAATGTGCAGCTGTTCAACCCCGCCACGAACAAGGGTGAACGCGTGGGCACCAAGACGCTCGCTGATGGGCGCAAGGTCCGCGTGTTCCGTTCGACTGGCGAGGTCGTGGACGCGTAAGGATTAATGACATGACGCGCCTTGAGACGTTTTACAAAGAGCAGGTAGTGCCGAAGCTCACCGAGAAGTTCGGCTACCAGAACGTGATGCAGGTTCCCCGCATCACCAAGATCACGCTGAACATGGGCGTGGGCGAAGCCGCGGGCAACAAGAAGATCCTCGAGAACGCCGTGGCCGACATGGCGAAGATCTCGGGCCAGAAGCCGATCACGACCAAGGCGCGCGTTTCCGTGGCCTCGTTCAAGATCCGCGACGGCTGGCCGATCGGCTGCAAGGTCACCCTGCGCCGCGCCCAGATGTTCGAGTTCCTGGACCGCCTGATCAACATCTCGCTGCCCCGCGTCCGCGACTTCCGCGGCGTGTCGGGTCGCGCCTTCGATGGCCGTGGCAACTTCAACTTCGGCATCAAGGAACAGATCATCTTCCCGGAAATCGACTTCGACGCGATCGACGCGATGCGCGGCATGGACATCGCCATCACCACGACCGCGAAGACCGACGCCGAGGCCAAGGCGCTGCTGGAAGCGTTCAACTTCCCGTTCCGCAACTAAACCAAGCGATCATCCGTGATCGGGAAAAACCGGCCATCCGTGGCCGGACTTTTCAAAGAGAGCATTTACACATGGCAAAGACCTCGATGGTCAACCGCGACATCAAGCGGACCAAGCTCGTCAAGAAGTACGCCGCCAAGCGCGCCGAACTGAAGGCGATCGTGCTGAGCGCCACCGCCTCCTACGAGGAGAAGATGGAAGCGCAGGGCAAGCTGCAGAAGCTGCCGCGCGACGCCAGCCCGACCCGCCAGCGCACCCGCTGCGCGCTGACCGGCCGTCCGCGCGCCGTGTACGCCAAGTTCAACCTCGGCCGCAACAAGCTGCGCGAAGCCACCATGCGCGGCGACGTGCCGGGCCTGCGCAAGGCCAGCTGGTAACGATCCACCACCCGCCCCGCTGCCGGGGCGGGTGATCCGGCGGCGCCGCGGCGCCGTCAACGCTGCGATTTCGCAACGGTATTCGCCAAACACCGGCAAAGCTGATACAATTGTCGGTCTGCGCAAGGCAGGCCGGCGCCGTGTCGGCATCACAATCTAGAAGATTTCCGGTCTTATCGGATATCGGTGCACTCTGAAGGATGTTTTCATGAGCATGACTGATCCCATCGCCGACATGTTCACGCGTGTCCGCAATGCCCAGCTGATGGGCAAGCCGACGGTTCGCATGCCGTCGTCCAAGCTGAAGGTGGCGATCGCCAACCTTCTCAAGAACGAAGGCTACATTCTCGACGCGCAGTCCTCCCAGGTGGAGGGCAAGCCGGTGCTCGAGCTGCGGCTGAAGTATTTCGAGGGCCGTCCGGCCATCGAGTCCATTTCCCGCGTCAGCCGTTCCGGCCTGCGCATCTACCGCGGCAAGGACGAACTGCCGAAGGTGCTCGGCGGTCTGGGCATCTCGATCATCTCGACGTCCGCCGGTCTGCTGACCGACGCGCAGGCCCGTGCCAAGGGCCTGGGCGGCGAAGTCATCGGCCAGGTTGCCTAAGGAGCCGACGATGTCACGTGTTGCCAAGAAGACGATCAACCTGCCCAAGGGCGTGGAGCTGAAGGCCGCGGCCGACGGCATTTCCGTGAAGGGCCCGAAGGGCACGCTGGCCACCCACGCGCTGCCCGGCGTGTCGGTGGCGGTGGACGGCGATGCCGTCAACATCCAGCTCGCCGAGGGCGCCGACCACAAGTTCGGCGGCACCGCCCGTGCGCTGCTGGCGAACATGGTCAAGGGCGTGTCCGAGGGTTACGAGCGCAAGCTGGAGCTGGTCGGCGTGGGTTACCGCGCGTCGATGGCCGGCAAGGCGCTGAACCTGAGCCTTGGCTTCTCGCACCCGGTGGTGTTCGAGGCTCCGGCCGGCATCACCCTGGAGACCCCGTCGCAGACGGAGATCCTGATCAAGGGTGCCGACAAGCAGAGCGTGGGCCAGGTGGCCGCCAAGATCCGCGGCTTCCGTCCGCCGGAGCCCTACAAGGGCAAGGGCGTGCGCTATGCCGGCGAGAAGATCACCCTGAAGGAAGCCAAGAAGGCCTGAGTGAGTTGGTACGCAGTCCCTGCGTGTGAAGGCGGCCATCCATGGCCGCACACTTCAGAAGAGCAGGGACGGACAACTGACTATTGCCGATCCGCTTTCGAGGAACAGACAGATGAACAAGAACGAATCCCGCCTGCGTCGCGCCAAGTCCACGCGTTCGCACATCCGCAAGCTGGGCGTGGCGCGCCTGTCGGTGCATCGCACCGGCCAGCACATCTACGCCCAGGTGTTCGCCGCCGACGGCCAGAACGTGGTGGCGGCTGCCTCCACCGTGCAGAAGTCGGTGGCCGAGGGCCTGAAGGGCACCAAGAACCTGACCGCCGCCGCCGCGGTGGGCAAGGCCGTGGCCGAGCGCGCGCTGGCCGCCGGCGTGGAGTCGGTGGCGTTCGATCGCTCCGGCTTCCGCTACCACGGTCGCATCAAGGCGCTGGCCGATGCGGCGCGCGAGGCCGGCCTGAAGTTCTGAGGGGCCGGGATTCGCGGAAGCGAGCTCTTTCGAATCCCGAATCCCCAATCCCGAATCCTAGTAGCACAAACAACTACAAGCGGCCCAGCCGCAAGCAAAAGTCCCGGATGGTCCGGGCACACGGAATCGAGAAATGTCTTCGAACGATCGCGAAAATTCCGACGGCCTGCTGGAAAAGCTGATTGCCGTCAACCGCGTGGCCAAGACCGTCAAAGGTGGCCGCCAGATGAGCTTCACCGCGCTGACCGTGGTCGGCGACGGCGAGGGCAAGGTCGGCTTCGGCTATGGCAAGGCGCGTGAAGTGCCGGTGGCCATCTCCAAGGCGATGGAGCGTGCCCGCCGCCAGATGGTGAGCGTCGACCTGAACAACGGCACCCTGTGGTACGCCATCAAGGCGAACCACGGCGCGGCCCGCGTCTACATGCAGCCGGCCTCCGAAGGTACCGGCGTGATCGCCGGCGGCGCCATGCGCGCGGTGCTGGAAGTGGTGGGCGTGAAGAACGTGCTGGCCAAGGCCGTTGGTTCGCGCAACCCGATCAACCTGGTGCGCGCCACCATCAAGGGCCTGCAGGCGGTGGCTTCGCCGAAGCAGATCGCCGCCAAGCGCGGCAAGACCGTGGAAGAGGTGCTGGGCAATGGCTAAGCAGAACGAAACCGCCGGCACCGTGCGCGTGCGCCTGGTGAAGGGCCTGCGCGGCGTGCAGGCGCGGCATCGTCTCAGCGTGAAGGCGCTGGGCCTGAACAAGACCAACGACGTGCGCGAGCTGAAGGACAGCCCGCAGGTGCGTGGCCTGATCAACACGGTCTACTACCTGGTGCAGGTCGAGGAGTAAAACCATGCGTTTGAACAACATCAAGCCTGCCGCGGGTTCGCGCAAGAGCAAGCTGCGCGTCGGTCGCGGCATCGGTTCGGGCCTCGGCAAGACCGCGGGCCGCGGCCACAAGGGTCAGCACGCCCGCGCCGGCGGCACCCACAAGTACGGCTTCGAAGGCGGCCAGATGCCGCTGCAGCGCCGCCTGCCCAAGGTCGGCTTCCGCTCCAAGCTGAAGGCCGAGAGCCAGCAGGTGTTCCTGTACCAGCTGGCCAACCTCAAGGCCGACGTGATCGACGTGGTCGAGCTGCACAAGGCTGGCCTGATCGACAGCCGCGCCAAGAAGGTCAAGGTGGTGCTGAAGGGCGAGATCGGTCGCGCGGTGAAGCTGTCGGGTCTGCTGGCCACGGCTGGCGCCAAGGCGGCCATCGAGGCGGCCGGCGGCAGCGTGGAGTAATCGCGTGGCCAAGGCCAACGGCAATGCACTGGGCAAGCTCGGCAAACTGACCGAGCTGCGTCAGCGCATCTTCTTCGTGATCGGTGCGCTGGTGGTGTTCCGCCTCGGCTCGTTCATCCCGGTGCCGGGCGTGAATCCCGACGCGATGAGCAACCTGGTCAACGGCAACGGCCTGATGGACATGTTCAACATGTTCTCGGGCGGTGCGCTGGCGCGCTTCTCGGTGTTCGCGCTGGGCGTGATCCCGTACATCTCGGCGTCGATCGTGATCCAGATGATGGGTTCGGTGATCCCGAGCCTGCAGGCGCTGCGCAAGGAAGGCGAGTCCGGCAAGCGCAAGATGACGATGTACACCCGCATCGGTACCGTGGGCCTGGCGCTGTTCCAGTCCTTCGGCATCGCGGTGGCGCTGCAGAAGCAGGTCGCCGCGGGCGGCGCGCCGGTGGTGTACACGCCGGGCTTCGGCTTCGTGCTGGCCTCGGTGGTGGGCTTGACCGCCGGCACCATGTTCCTGATGTGGCTGGGCGAACAGATGACCGAGCGCGGCATCGGCAACGGCATCTCGCTGCTGATCTTCGCCGGCATCGTGGCCGGCCTGCCGGGCGCGGTGGTGCACACCCTGGGCATGTCCAGCAACGGCGAGCTGTCGGTGCTGATGCTGCTGGTGGTGTTCGCGATCGTGCTGGGCGTCACCGCGTTCTGCGTGTTCATGGAGCGCGCGCAGCGGCGGATCACGGTGAACTACGCGCGGCGTTCCGGCGGCCAGCGGGCCTACCAGAACCAGAGCTCGAACCTGCCGCTGAAGATCAACATGTCGGGCGTGATCCCGCCGATCTTCGCGTCCTCGCTGCTGATGTTCCCGGCCACCGCGGTGAGCTGGTTCGGCACCGGCCACCAGGCGCGCTGGCTGCAGGACCTGACCCAGGCGCTGAACCCGGGCGAGCCGCTGTACGACATCGTGTATTCGGTGCTGGTGATCGGCTTCGCGTTCTTCTACACCGCGATCGTGTTCAACGCGGAAGAGACCGCCGACAACCTCAAGCGCTCGGGCGCGCTGATCCCGGGCATCCGTCCGGGCCGCGCCACGGCCAGCTACATCGACGGCGTGATGACCCGGCTCACCGGCGTCGGCGCGCTGTACCTGGTGCTGGTCTGCCTGGTGCCGTCGTTCATGCAGAAGTTCTGGCACGTGCCGTTCTATTTCGGCGGTACCTCGCTGCTGATCGTGGTGGTCGTGGTGATGGATTTCACGGCGCAGGTGCAGGCGCACCTGGTCAGCCACCAGTACGAAAGTTTGCTCAAGAAGGCCAATCTCCGCCGCAACTAGTGGCTGCTGGTGCGGTGGAGGCGGGTCGAACAACCGGAGGCGGGCGGCGTTGAGCGCCGCAGGGCTTTCCTGTCAAGGTAATTCAGGTTAACATTGCGCGTTTACCGCGCACGAAAGCATCGGAGAAAGCACATCATGGCGCGCATCGCGGGTGTCAATTTGCCGGTCCAGAAGCACGTCTGGGTCGGCCTGCAGAGCATTTACGGCATCGGCCGCAGCCGGGCCAAGAAGGTCTGCGCGGACGCTGGCGTGGTTCCCACCACCCAGATCAAGTCGCTGAGTGAAGGCGAAGTGGAAAAGCTTCGCGCGGAAATCGCCAAGTACGTCGTGGAAGGCGACCTGCGCCGCGAAGTGGGCATGTCGATCAAGCGCCTGATGGACCTGGGCTGCTACCGCGGCCTGCGCCATCGTCGCGGCCTGCCGGTGCGCGGTCAGCGCACGCGTACCAATGCACGCACCCGCAAGGGCCCGCGTCGCGCCATCAAGAAGTAACGGATCGAGCATATGGCCAAGCCAGTCAAGACCAAGAAGAAGATCAAGCGCGTCGTCACGGATGCCGTGGCCCACGTGCAGGCCTCCTTCAACAACACCATCGTCACCATCACCGATCGCCAGGGCAACGCCCTGTCGTGGGCGACTGCCGGCGGCGCGGGTTTCCGCGGTTCGCGCAAGTCGACCCCGTTCGCCGCCCAGGTCGCCGCCGAGAAGGCCGGCCGTGCCGCCGGCGACTACGGCGTGAAGACCGTGGAAGTGCGCATCAAGGGCCCGGGCCCGGGCCGCGAGTCGGCCGTGCGTTCGCTGAACGCCTTGGGCTACAAGGTGCTCAACATCATCGACGTCACGCCGATCCCGCACAACGGCTGCCGTCCCCCCAAGAAGCGTCGAGTCTGAAGGAGCACAACCATGGCCCGTTATCGTGGAGCTACCTGCAAGCTCGCCCGCCGCGAAGGCGCTGACCTCAGCCTGAAGAGCCCGGCCCGCGCGATCGACTCCAAGTGCAAGCTGGAGAACAAGCCCGGCCAGCATGGCGCCAACAAGCGCATGCGCATGTCCGACTACGCCGTCCAGCTGCGCGAGAAGCAGAAGGTCAAGCGCATCTACGGCGTGCTCGAGCGCCAGTTCAGCAACTACTACGCGAAGGCGTCGACCCTCAAGGGCAACACCGGCGAGAACCTGCTGCGCCTGCTCGAGAGCCGCCTGGACAACGTCGTCTACCGCATGGGCTTCGCGGTCACCCGCGCCCAGGCCCGCCAGCTGGTCGCCCACAAGGCGGTGCTGGTCAACGGCAAGAAGGTCAACATCCCCTCGTACCAGGTCAAGCCGGGCGACGCGGTGGCGCTGACCGAGCGCGCCCGCAGCCAGCTGCGCGTGCAGGAAGCGGCGACCGTGTTCGACACCATGGACCTGCGTCCGGGTTGGGTCGAGGTCGACAGCAAGAAATTCGAAGGCACGTTCAAGGCGGTGCCGGATCGCGGCGACCTGCCGTCCGACATCAACGAGGCGTTGATCGTCGAGCTTTACTCGAAGTAATCACCGGAGCTCTGCATGGCAGTTTCGTCAACTAGCGTGCTGCGGCCACGCGGCCTCAGCGTCGAACAGCTCGGAGCCAATCGCGCCAAGGTGGTGGTCGAGCCGCTCGAGCGCGGCTTCGGCCACACCCTCGGCAACGCGCTGCGCCGCGTGCTGCTTTCCTCGATCCCCGGCAGCGCCATCGTCGAGGTCGAGATCGACGGCGTGCTGCACGAATACACCACGCTCGAGGGCCTGCAGGAGGACGTGATCGAAGTCCTGCTGAACCTCAAGGACGTGGCGATCCGCCAGCACACCGGCGACGAGGTCACCCTCACCCTGTCCAAGAAGGGCAAGGGCGTGGTCACGGCCGGCGACATCGTCGTCGACCACTCGGTGGAGATCATCAACCCCGAGCACGTGATCTGCCACCTGACCAAGGACATCGCGCTCAACATGCGCCTCAAGGTGCGTCGCGGCGTGGGTTACCAGCCGGCCAGCGCGCGCGTCCACCCGGACGACGAGGCACGCCCGATCGGCCGCCTGCAGCTCGACGCGTCGTTCGCGCCGGTGCTGCGCGTGGCCTACGAAGTGGACGCCGCTCGCGTGGAGCAGCGCACCAACCTCGACAAGCTGGTGCTCGACATCGAGACCAACGGCACCATCGGCGCCGAGGACGCGGTGCGCAAGGCGGCCGAGATCATCAACGACCAGCTGTCGGTGTTCGGCGATTTCTCGCGCCGCGAGAGCGCCACCGACAAGGCCGAGAAGAGCGGTTTCGACCCGCTGCTGCTGCGCCCGATCGACGATCTGGAGCTCACCGTGCGTTCGGCGAACTGCCTGAAGGCCGAGAGCATCTACTACATCGGCGACCTGGTGCAGAAGACCGAGGTCGAGCTGCTGAAGACGCCGAACCTGGGCAAGAAGTCGCTCACCGAGATCAAGGACGTGCTTGGCTCGCGCGGCCTGGCCCTGGGCATGAAGCTGGAGAACTGGCCGCCGGCCGGGATCTCCCACGGCATGCAACTTGGTTAATGAGTTACTAGTGCGATCGTCCTTGATCGCCGTGTAGCAGGACATCGGCCAAGGCGTGTATAGCGCCTTGGCCGAACACCAAAGGCGGCCATCCATGGCCGCACTCCTCACAAGAGCTCTTGCTCCGATGGGGATTCTCTAAAAAGAGCCTCTGCTTCGATGAGGCCACAAAAGCGGGCAACCGCGGAAGGTCGGACACAAGCGCCGGCTTTTCATAACAACAGACCTGACAGAGAGTATTCGCCATGCGCCACATGAAATCCGGCCGCAAGTTCAACCGCACCAGCGCCCACCGCGAAGCGATGTTCAAGAACATGGCTTCGTCGCTGTTCAAGCACGAGCTGATCCGCACCACCCTGCCGAAGGCGAAAGAACTGCGCCGCGTCGCCGAGCCGCTGATCACGCTGGCCAAGACCGATGGCGTCGCCAACCGCCGCCTCGCCTTCGCGCGCCTGCGCGACAAGGAAGCGGTGGGCAAGCTGTTCGTCGAGCTGGGGCCGCGCTACCGCGAGCGTCCCGGCGGCTACCTGCGCATCCTGAAGTGCGGTTTCCGCGAGGGCGACAACGCGCCGATGGCCTATGTCGAGCTGGTCGGCCGTCCGCAGGCTGCCGAGGCCGCCGACGCCGAGTAAGCGGCGCCGCGATCGGACATCCAGACGTCCAAACGAAACCCCCGGCCGGGCAACCTGCCGGGGTTTTCGTTGTCCGTGCGCATGCCTTGCTGACAGTGCGCCGGCAAGCGGGTAATGTCGTGGCTTCGCTCCCTGCCGTGTTGCCCATGAATCCCTTGCGTTGGTCGTTTCGCGTCAGTCTGCTCGCCGGCTTCCTCGTCTGCGCCGGCCTGATCGGTTTCGCGCTGTACGCGCAGTACGCGCTGCAGATGGACCCGTGCCCGCTGTGCATCCTGCAGCGGGTGGTGTTCATCGCGCTGGGCGTGGTGTTCCTGGTTGGCGGCCTGCACGCGCCGCGCGGCGGCGGGCGCTGGGCCTACGTGGGGCTGCTGGTGCTGGTCGCGCTGGTCGGCATCGGCATCGCCGCGCGCCACCTGTGGATCCAGTCGTTGCCGCCCGACCAGATCCCGAGCTGCGGCGCGCCGCTGGGTTACCTGCTGGAAACCCGCGCCAGCAACGGCGGGCTGGTCCGCGTGCTGCTGAAGGTACTTACCGGCTCGGGCGAATGCGCCGCGGTGCAGACTATCCTGGGCCTGTCGATGCCGTGGTGGTCGCTGATCTGGTTCGTGCTGCTGGGCGCCTGGGCAGTGCTGGCCGGTGCGCGCCGACCGACGGGAGCGCGGCGATGAGCAAGCTGAAGCAGAACGTGACTGCCGCGGACTGGGCGCCGTCGTCCTGGCAGCGGCACGAGGCCTTGCAGCAGCCGCAGTACGACGACGCGGCCGAGCTGGCCGCGGCCACCGCGGAACTGGCCAGGCTGCCGCCGCTGGTGACCTCGTGGGAAGTGCTGGCGCTGAAGCAGGCGCTGGACGAGGCGCAGGAAGGCAAGCGCTTCCTGCTGCAGGGCGGCGACTGCGCCGAGAGCTTCGCCGACTGCAGCAGCCCGATCATCTCGAACCGGCTCAAGGTGCTGCTGCAGATGAGCCTGGTGCTGGTGCACGGGCTGAAGCAGCCGGTGCTGCGCGTGGGGCGCTTCGCCGGCCAGTACGCCAAGCCGCGCTCTACCGACAGCGAGACGCGCGACGGCGTGACGCTGCCGAGCTTCCGCGGCGACGTGGTCAACGGCCCCGAGTTCACCGCCGCGGCGCGGCGCGCCGACCCGCAGCGGCTGATCCGCGCCCATGCGCATTCCGCGCTGACGATGAACTTCGTGCGCGCGCTGATCGACGGCGGCTTCGCCGACCTGCACCACCCCGAATACTGGGACCTGGCCTGGGTGGAGCATTCGCCGCTGGCCGCCGAGTACCGCCGCATGGTGGCCGGCATCGGCGACTCGCTGCGCTTCATGGAAACCCTGGCCGGGCCGATCGCCGGCTTCACCAAGGTGGATTTCTTCACCTCGCACGAGGCGCTGCTGCTGCACTACGAGCAGGCGTTCACGCGCCAGGTGCCGCGCCATCCGGGCTGGTTCAACCTGTCCACCCACTTCCCGTGGATCGGCATGCGCACCGCCGCGCTGGACGGCGCGCACGTGGAGTACTTCCGCGGCATACGCAACCCGATCGCGGTGAAGGTCGGCCCCTCGGTGACGCCGGAGCGGCTGCTGCCGCTGATCGACGCGCTGAACCCGCAGGACGAACCGGGCCGGCTCACCCTGATCCACCGCATGGGCCATGCGCAGATCGCGCAAGCGTTGCCGCCGCTGCTGCAGGCGGTGCGGCGCGAGGGCCGCCGCGTGCTGTGGGTGGCCGATCCCATGCACGGCAACACCGAAGGCACCGCGAGCGGCTACAAGACACGACGCTTCGCCAACATCCGCAGCGAGCTGGAGCAGGCGTTCGACATCCATGCCGCCGCCGGCACGCGGCTCGGCGGCGTGCATCTGGAGCTCACCGGCGAGGACGTCACCGAATGCGTGGGCGGCGCGCGCGGCCTCACCGAAGCCGACCTCGCGCGCGCCTACAAGTCGATGGTCGATCCGCGGCTCAACTACGAGCAGTCGCTGGAACTGGCGATGCTGATCGTGCGCAAGTCGGCGGGCGCCGCCGCCGCGTGACAGCCGTCATGCGGCCGGCCTGACGTATCGTCGTTGTGCGCCGGCGCGCGAGCGCGCAGGATGAACGTGTCCGCAGCCGGGAGCCGCCATGGCCACGCACGTTGCCGCGCCGTCGATCGATCGCTGGACCCTGATCGGCCTGAGCCTGCTGCTGTTGCCGCTGCTGACCATGGCGCACGAGCTGGGCGGCCATGCGCTGACCTGCGTGGCGCTGGATCAGCGGCCCACCGAACTTGGCGCGTATTACATCGACTGTCCCGGCGCCACCGGTTGGGCCGGGCGCGTGGTGGCGATGGCCGGCACCGGCATGGACGTGCTGCTGTCGGCGCTGGCCTACCTCGCCTGGCGCCGCGCCAAGCGGCCGCTGCCGCGCCTCGCGCTGTGGATCGTGTTCGTGGTGAAGGGCATGGTGGCGGCCGGCTACTGGCTGTTCTCCGGCGTCAGCGGCTTCGGCGACTGGGGCCCGGGCGCGGGCGGCGGCATCGGCCCGCTGCCGCAACCGTGGCTGTGGCGGATCGGGCTCGCGGCGGTGGGGCTGGTCGCCTACATCGGAGTGGTGAAGCTGGCGATCCGCACGCTGGACGCGATGCTGGGCGGCGGCGCGCAGGCCGCACGCACGCGCCGGCAGGTGGCGATGACGGTGTACCTCGTGGGCGGTGCCAGCGCGCTGCTGGTGGGCCTGATGAATCCGCACGGCTTCGCGATCGTGCTGCTGTCCGCGGTGGCTTCCACGTTCGGCGGTACGGCGGGCTTGTTCAACGTGGCGTATCGGCCGGTGGGGGCTGGCGAGCCTGCCGGGTTCCGCATCGGTCGGCATCCGGCTTTGCTGATTGCCGGTGCGATCGTGACGCTGGCGTTTGCCGTGGTGCTAGGGCCCACTTTGTATTTGCGCTGAGCGAGGGCGCTCAGCGCACGGTATCGAGGAACATCGGCTGCTGCCATGCGTGGCTGTGCTGCTCGTAGCCGTAGGCGATCGAGATCAGCGTGGGTTCGCTCCACTTCGCGCCGAACAGCACGATGCCCACCGGCAGGCCGTGCGCCCAGCCGGCGGGCACGGTGATCGAGGGATAGCCCGCCACCGCGGCGGGTTGCGAGGCGCCGCCGATGGTGGGGTCGCCGCTGACGATGTGGTCGCCGAGCACCGGATCGGTCATGAAGGCCGGGCCCCACGACGGCGCGAGCAACGCATCGAGATGCTGCGCTTTGAGCGCCGCGTCGATGCCTTCGGGGCCGGCCAGTTGCTTCGCCTTGGCCAGCGCGTCGAGGTAAGCCTTGTCGGTGAGCGGGCCCTTCGTCTCGGCCTGCTCGAACAGCTCCTGCCCGAACCACGCCATCTCCTGCGCGGTGTGCGCGGTGTCGAACGCGATCAGGTCGGCCAGCGTGTGCACCGCGAGGCCGGTGCGGGTGGCGAGGTAGGCGTTGATGTCGTGCTTGAAGTCGTACAGCAGCACGGTCATTTCCGGGTCGCCGAGCTCCTTCAGGTGCGGCAGCGTCACCGGGTCGACGACGATCGCGCCCTGCGCCTTCATCGTGGCGATGGCCGCATCGAGCACGCGGTCGGCGTTCGGCTCGTTGCCGGCCAGCGCGCGCACCACGCCGATGCGCTTGCCCTTGAGGCCGTTCGGGTCGAGGAACTTCGTGTAGTCGGTGGCGTGCTTGTCGGCGTCGATGGTGGCCGGGTCGCGCGGGTCGCTGCCGGCGATGACCGTGAGCAGGGCGGCGGCGTCGGCCACGTCGCGCGCCATCGGGCCGGCGGTGTCCTGGTTGTGGCTGATCGGCACGATGCCGGCGCGGCTCACCAGGCCCACGCTGGGCTTGATGCCGACGATGCCGTTCATCGAGGCGGGGCAGATGATCGAGCCGTCGGTCTCGGTGCCGAGTGCCACCGTGGCGAGGCCGGCCGCCACCGCGGTGCCGGAGCCGGCGCTGGAGCCGCAGGGGTTGCGGTCCAGCGCATACGGATTCCGCGTCTGCCCGCCCACGCCGCTCCAGCCGCTGCTGGCGTGGTTGGAGCGGAAGTCGGCCCATTCGCTGAGGTTGGTCTTGCCCAGGATCACCGCGCCGGCCGCGCGCAGCCTGGCGACCACGGTGGCGTCCTGCGGCGCCGGCGCGCCGGCCAGTGCGAGCGAACCGGCGGTGGTCTGCTCGCGGTCGCCGGTGTCGATGTTGTCCTTCAGCAGCACCGGGATGCCGTACAGCGGGCCGTGCTGCTTCGTGCGCTTCGCGTCGAGCGCGGCGGCGATCATCAGGGCGTCGGGGTTGGTCTGCAGCACCGCGTGCAGGCCGGCTTCGCCCTGGTCGATGCGGCGGATGCGGTCGAGGAAATCCTGCGTCAGCGTCTTGCTGCTGAGCGAGCCGGCGTCCATGCGCTGCTGCAGCTGTGCGATGGAGGCGTATTCGCCGCCGCCCTGCTGCGCGGCCAGTGGCGCGCTGGCGAGCAGGGCGGCGGCAAACAGCGAGCGTGCGTACAGGCGATGCGACATGGTCTTGCCCCCGGCAGGCGCGACGCGCGGGTCGCGGTTGCCAGAGCATAGCCGCGCCGGCGCGGCGGCGAATCTGCCTATACTCCGGGCATGACCCGACGACTGCCGGCCTTCGCGCTTCTGCTGCTGCTCACCCCCGCCTTTGCCGCCACGCCGACGCTGCCCTCCGCGCCGCCGGTGCCCGACACCCTGCAGCAGCGCATCGCCGCCTGCACCAGCTGCCATGGCGCGCAGGGCCAGGGTTCGCCCGGCAGCGGCTTCTTCCCGCGCCTAGCCGGCAAGCCGGCCGGCTACCTCGCGCGCCAGCTCGACGATTTCCAGCGCGGCCTGCGCAAGTACGCGCCGATGGAATACGCGGTGCGCGGACTCGATCCGACCTATCTGCGCCGGATCGCCGACTACTTCGCCGCGCAGCAGGTGCCGTATGCGCGCTCGCCGGTGCCGGCCTTGCCCGCCGCCGCCCTGCAGCGCGGCGAACAGCTCACCCGCGAGGGCGATCCCGCGCGCGGCATACCCGCCTGCGCGCGCTGCCACGGCAGCCAGCTCACCGGCGTGGAGCCGGACATCCCCGGCCTCGTCGGCCTGCCCTACGACTACCTCAGCGCCCAGCTCGGCGCGTGGCGCACGCACACCCGCGCCAGCGCGGCGCCGGATTGCATGGCCGAGATCGCCGGCCGCCTCGGCGAAGCCGACATCACCGCCGTCGCCGCCTGGCTTGCCAGCCGCGAACTGCCCGCCGACCTGCACGCGCAACCGGCCGGCAGCGTGCAGCCGCCGCTGCGTTGCGGTGTGCTGGCGGGCGATGGTGTGGATGCCAGGGCGGTGCGGTAGTGCGCGTGGCGTTGCCAAGGGGAGCACCCCACCCCGGCCCTCCCCTGCGCGCAGGGGAGGGGGTGGCGTTGTCGTAAGTGCCGATCCTCACCTTGGCGGGGAGCAGATCGCGGCCAGCTCGCGCCACGGCGCGAGATCCCAATGCCCACGCGCCTGCCCCGAGGGCGAAGGCAGCACGAATACGCGCGTGCTGCCGATGCATTCATCCTGCGGGCCGTAGTCGACGGCGTGCCCCAGCGCGGCGCGCGCCGCGTTCTTGCTGGTGAAGGCGAGCAGGCGCGGCGCATGGCGCACGATCTTCGCGCGCAGCGCGGGGGCGTCGAAGGCATCGTGCGGCAGTTCGTCGTCGTTGCCGCTGTGGCGCTTGGCGAGGTCGGTGAGGCCGATGCCGAACTGCGGCAGCAGCGGAAACTCCTGCGGTGCGAGCAGGCGCGGGGTGAAGCCGGCCTCGAACAGCGCGTGCCAGAACAGGTTGCCGGGGTGGGCGTAGTAGGCGCGTTCGGCGGCGGAGCGCTTGCCGGCGGCGGTGCCGCAGAACACCAGCGCGAGGCCGGGTTGCAGCACGTCGGGCAGCACATGGCGATCAACCTTGCGCGGCATCGTCGAGCATGAAATCGGTGAACTGGAAACGGTTGTCGCGCAGCACCGATTCGCCGCGCCTGAGCTTGAGCGTGTGCTTGAACAGCGGGCCGCCGAAGCTCAGCGTGTGGAACTCGCCGCGCTCGCCGCAGGGGTCGACGCCGGCGGGCAGGGCGTCGAGCAGGGCGGCGTCGTAGGCGCGGCCGCACCAGCTCGCGTCGAGCTGCTGCGTGTCCACGCAGCACAGCAGGGCGCGATGGCCTTCGGCCACGAAGCGGCGCGACAGCGCGGCGGTGTCCTCGCCCCACAGCGGGAACACCGCGCGCCAGTGCTCGCGCGCCAGCTGGCGCACGCGGTAGTCGCGCACGTCTTCGAGGAACAGGTCGCCGAATGCGCAGTGGCGGATGCCGGGCCAGCGCATGCGCGCATCGGCCAGCGCCTGCGCGTGCGCGGCCTCGTAGGCCTCGTTGCTGCCGGGCCAGTCCAGCGGCACCTCGACCAGCGGCAGGCCGAGCGCATCCACCTGGGCCTTGAGCACATCCGCGCGCACGCCGTGCATGGCGATGCGCGCATAGCTGCGGTTGATCGTGGTGAGCAGGCCGACGACCTGCCAGTGCGGATCGGCGCGCAGGCGCTGCAGCGCCATCAGGCAGTCCTTGCCGCCGCTCCAGGCGAGCAGGATGGGGGTGGGTGCGTCGCTCATGGCGTGGCTCGTTCCCGGGTGATCGCGTTGCGCCAATCCAGCGTGGCATGCAGACGCTGCTGCGGATCGAGCCGGAAGTCCAGCGCGAGGCCGAGCGCCTGCGCGGCGGCGACGGTGAGCGCGAGGCCCAGCCCGGCGTGGCTGGCGTGCGGCAGCTGCTTGCGCCAGAAGCGCTGGCCGAAGCTGGCGAGATCGGCTTCGGCGAGGTCGGGCGCGACGTTGTCGATGGCGAGGCTGCGTGCGTCCACGCGCAGGTGCACGGTGTCGCCCGCGGGCGCGTAGGCGCAGGCGTTGCCGAGCAGGTTGCCCACGATCACTTCCAGCAGCGCGGGATCGGTGTGCAAGCCTTCCGGTGGGCTGCCTTCGCTCACCAACGCAAGGCCGCGCGCTGCAGCGGTGGCCTGTTGGCGCTGCAGCTGGCGTTCCAGCCACGGCGCCAGCGCCAGCGTCTGCCACTGCGGCTGCTCCAGCCCGGATTGCAGGCGGGTGAGCAGCAGCAGGGCGGTGACGGTGGCTTCCAGTTCCGCGCCGATGCTGCCGATCTCGGCGAGCAGCTCGGTCATGCTGCGGCCGCTGGGATAGCGCGCTTCCACTTCGGCCAGCGCGCGCAGCTCGGCGAGCCGGGTGCGCGTCTCGTGGGCGAGGCCGCTGGCGAACTGGCGCTCGCGCGCGAGGCCGTCGTCCATGCGCGCCAGCACATCGTTGAAGCGCGCCACCAGCGGATCGAGCTCCTTCAGGCCGATCGCCGCGAGCCGCTGGCCGGGCGCGTTCGGACCGATGCCGTGCATGCGTTCCACCAGCGCGCCGATCGGGCGCAGGCCGCGCCGCACCACCAGCGGCACCGCGATCAGCGCGATCGCGGCGGCGAGCAGCGGACCCAGCGCGAGGATCCAGTCGATCGCCAGCAGCAGCTGGTCGAGCGTGTGGCGATCCTGCACGAACAACAGCCGGCACGTGGCGGGCGCCGCGGCGCGGGCGCCGTCGTCCTCGCCGACGGGGCGGGCGAAGCTCAGTCGCACCGAGTCCAGGTGATGCTCGTGCTGGCCGAGCCGGGCGAAGCGCGGCCGCGGGCCCACGTCGTCAGGCCAACCCTTCGGCACGGCGGGCGGCGGCGGATCGCTGCGCTGCACCGGCGCACCGTCGCAGCGCAACTCGTACCAACTGTCGCCGGCCGGCAGGCCATCGGCGAGATGGCCGGCGGGCACGTCCTGCTCCAGCGCAACCATGTTGCCGAGCGCGTGGGCCTGGCTGAGCAGGTCCTGGCGATAGCGGCTGGCCATCTCGTGGTCGATCCGCCAGTCCATCAGTTTCGCGCCGCCGCCGAGCACGAGCAGGCAGACGATGGCGAGCAGGACGGTGACGCGGGCGGAGAGGGAGGTGGGCCTCATGGGGCACACTTTTCTTCCCTCTCCCGCTGGCGGGAGAGGGGTAGGGGAGAGGGGCTCTTGCTGTTTCTCTCGCGAGATTCAAAGCGGTTTCGGCCGCCTGCCGGCGCCCGAGCTACTTTCTCTTTGCGTGCCCAAAGAGAAAGTAGCCAAAGAGAAAGGGCACCCCGCGGCGTCGCTTGCCGGGCGTCCTGCCCGGCAAGTCCGTGAGTCGGGGCCGGGCTTTTCGAGCGGGCTCCTGCCCGCGCGAAAAGGCGAGCCCATCCATGGGCTCGCCCGCTGCGCGGCCTTGTCGCCCCCGCCTCACCGCCGCCGAGGGGCCCCGGAGAAGCAGGCGCGCATCGTGCGCGCCAGAAGCAAGAGCGAAGCGTCGCAAGCTTGCAGGCTGTTGCTCCCTCCCCTGCGCGCAGGGGAGGGTTGGGGTGGGGTGCTCTTGATCTTGCTGTTGCTTCTGCGCGCTTGGAGCGCGCTGCTCTACCCGGGGCCCCTATGGCGCGGCGGGCGGGTGGAGGAAAGTCCGACAGGATGGCCCGCATGGATGCGGGCCAGTTTTTCGCCGGCACACGGAGGTGCCGTCGAAAAACCCCGTAACCCGCACGCGCACCCGCAGGGCAGGATGCCCGGAGGGCGCGCCATCGGGGTGTCGTTTCCTCTTGGTTACTTCTCCTTTGGACAAGCAAAGGAGAAGTAACTCGGGCCGCGGCAGCGGCACGAAACCGCTTTGTTCCTTGCGAGAGCACAGAAGCAGAAGCCCCCCTCACCCCAACCCTCTCCCCCAACGATGAAGCTGTTGGGGGAGAGGGGGAACGGCACGCGGGCGAGGAGAGGCCAGGCACGTGCGACGGCTCTGAATCACGCGACAGCGGAAGAGAAGGCACCCTCATGGGATCAAATACCCCGCCCCCCGCCGCGTCTCGATCAGCCCGGGCACGCCCGCCGCATCCAGCTTGCGCCGCAGACCGAACACCAATACCTCCACGCTGCGGTCGGAGGCTTCGCTGTCGCTGCCGGCGGTGCGGTCGAGGATTTCCTGGCGGCTGAAGGCGCGGCCGCGGTGGCGTAGCAGCAGGCCGAGTACGGCGAATTCGCGGGGGGTCAGCGCCAGTGGCTGGCCGTCCACGCTGACGCTGTGCGAGCGCGGGTCCCAGGACAGCGCGCCGTGGTTCAGCACGGTGGGCTGGGCCTGCTGCGGGCGGCGCGCCAGCGCATGCAGGCGGGCGACCAGTTCGTCGAAGGAGAACGGCTTGACCAGGTAATCGTCGGCGCCGGCGTTCAGCGCCTCGATGCGGTCGGGCACCTGGTCGCGGGCGGACAGCACCAGCACGCGCGGCCGGCGCCCGCCGGCGGGCAGGCTGCGCAGCACGCCGATGCCGTCCAGCCGCGGCAGCATCAGGTCCAGCACCACCAGTTCGTAGTCGTAGCTGGACAGGAAACCGCAGGCCTCCACGCCGTCGCCGGCCGCGTCCACGGTGAAGCCGGCGCCCTGCAGGCCGTGGCGCAGGGTCTGGCGCAGGCGTTCGGAGTCTTCCACCAGCAGCAGTTTCATGCCGGATCCATTGTCGAAGCCGGGGGCAGGGAACCCCATTGTCGCCGTTCGGGCTTAGCAAAACATTCGGTTGCCCGCACCGTGCGCCGCGCATCGACAGTCGGCGCGGGCTGCCGCTATAAAGGCTGCCTATCCGGGGAGTGGACCGTGAGTGAAGAAATCCTGATCAACGTGACCCCGCGCGAGACGCGGGTGGGCGTGGTCGAGAACGGCATGTTGCAGGAAGTGCATGTCGAGCGCGCGTCGAGGCGCGGCTACGTGGGCAACATCTACAAGGGCCGGGTGCAGCGGGTGATGCCGGGCATGCAGGCCGCGTTCGTGGAGATCGGGCTGGACCGCGCGGCCTTCCTGCACGCTTCGGACATCGTGCGCCCGCCGGTTGCCGAAGGCGCCGAGGGCAACGGCCACGGCAACGGCCACACGCCGCCGATCAGCGAGTTGGTGCACGAGGGCCAGGAGATCGTGGTGCAGGTGGTGAAGGACCCGATCGGCAGCAAGGGCGCGCGGTTGTCGGCGCACCTGTCGATCCCCTCGCGCTACCTGGTGCTGCTGCCGCACGCGCACACCCTGGGCATCTCCGCGCGCATCGAGGACGAAGCCGAGCGCGCGCGCCTGCGCGAGGTGATGGGCGCGCTGGTCGGCGAGCAGTCGCTGGGCTACATCGTGCGCACCAACGCGGAGGGGCAGAGCGCCGAGTCGCTGGCCTTCGACGTGACCTACCTCGGCAAGGTCTGGCGCGTGGTGCAGGAGAACATCGCGAAGACGCGCGTGGGCGAGCGCGTGTACGAGGAGCTCTCGCTGCCGCTGCGCAGCCTGCGCGACATGCTCACCGACGACATCGAGAAGGTGCGCGTGGATTCGCGCGAGACCTTCGAGAAGGTGGTGAAGTTCGTGCACAAGTTCATGCCCAGCCTGGACGACCGGGTGGAGCACTACGACGGCGAGCGGCCGATCTTCGACCTGTACAGCGTGGAGGACGAGATCCAGCACGCGCTGAAGAAGGAGGTGCCGCTGAAGTCGGGCGGCTACCTGGTGGTCGACCAGACCGAGGCGATGACCACGATCGACGTCAACACCGGCGCCTACCTCGGCACGCGCAATCTCGAAGAGACGGTCTACCGCACCAACCTGGAGGCGGCGCAGGCGGCGGCACGCCAGCTGCGGCTGCGCAACCTCGGCGGCATCATCATCATCGACTTCATCGACATGGTGGACGAGGAGCACAAGCGCCAGGTGTTGCGCATGCTGGGCAAGGGGCTGGCGCGCGACCACGCCAAGACCACGGTGTACCCGATGTCCTCGCTCGGCCTGGTCGAGATGACCCGCAAGCGCACCACCGAGAGCCTGGAGCGCCAGCTGTGCGAACCCTGCCCGGCCTGCGGCGGGCGCGGCACGCTGAAGACCGCCGAGACGGTGACCTACGAGATCTTCCGCGAGATCACCCGCGCGGTGCGCCAGTTCAACGCCGAGAAACTGCTGGTGATGGCCAGCCCGGCGGTGGTGAACCGCATCCTGGAGGAGGAGTCCGCCGCGGTGGCCGAACTGGAGGAGTTCATCTCCAAGAGCATACGCTTCCAGGCCGAGGAACATTATTCGCAGGAACAGTTTGATGTGGTGTTGCTGTAAATCGGCCGGCGTCGCGGTCGCATATCGATGAACGCATCGTGGCAGCGTCGGCTGCACCTCGGCGCGCGCGCGCTGGGCTGGGTCGCCGGCATCGGCGTGATCGCGCTGGCGGTGCTGCTGGCGCTGGCGCAGCTGCTGTTGCCGCTGCTGGGGCGGCATCCGGAATGGGTGGCGCAGGAGCTGTCCGCCAAGCTGCACCGCCCGGTGAACTTCGCCTCGCTGCAGGGCCGCTGGACCGGCTCCGGCCCGCTGTTCGTGCTGCGCGACGTCACCGTGGGCGTGCCGCCGGGCGGCCACGGCGCGCCGATCGAGATCCCCGAATCCGAGCTGCGGCTGGACTTGGCCGGCTGGCTGCCCTCGCGGCACCTGCTCAACCTGCGCGTGAGCGGCCTGCAGCTGGACCTCAGCCGCGACGCGGACGGCCGCTGGCACGTCAACGGCTTCGGCACCGGCGAGGGCGCGGAGCAGCAGGCCGGCTTCAGCCAGCTCTCGGTGGCGCTGTGGCTGGACAACCTGCGCCTGAACATCGCCAGCGCGGCCAGCGGCCGGCGCTACGCGCTGATTGCCGACCACTTGCGCCTGAGCCGGCAGGGCAGCCACATCCGCGTGGGCGCGCTGCTGCATCGCGAGGGCGCGCCGGGCGTGCTGCGCGGCGCGGGCCGCTTCAGCGACGACGGCAGCAGCGGGCGGCTGTGGCTGTCGGGGCAGAAGCTCGACCTCGCCGCGCTGTTCGCCGGCATCGACCTGGGCGGCTACGCGGTGCAGGGCGGCCACGGCGACGTGGCCGCGTGGCTGGACTGGAAGCAGGGCAAGGTGGTGCGCAACTTCAGCCGCCTCGACTTGGACGGCCTGCGCATTGCCGACGCGAACGGCCAGGTCGAAGTGCCCGCGCTGCGCGGCGAGGCGGAACTCGGCCAGACCGCCGACGGCTACGAACTGCGCTGGGCCGGCAATGACCAGGGCGCGCTGGCGGTGTGGCTGCACCATCCCGGCACGCCGCAACTGGCGGTGCAGGCGGCCGCGCGCGACCTGCAGCTGGCGCCGCTGCTGCCGTGGCTGGGCCTCGTGCCGAAGCTGTCGCCGGCGCTGGCGGCGTGGCTGGGCGAGGGGCATCCGCACGGCAAGCTGGACAATGTGGCGCTGGCCTGGACGCAGGCCGGCGGATTGGAGCGCCTGACCGCCGATTTCAGCGGCCTCGGCATCGACCCGGCCGGCGCGCTGCCGGGCGTGGACCATCTCTCCGGCCAGCTGCGCGGCGACAGCGAGGCGGTGTCGCTGGAACTGCCCGCGCAGGCCGCCACGGTGCGCATGCCGCATGTTTTCCGCCAGCCGTTCGTGCTGGCGAAGCTGGGCGGCACGCTGGCGGCCTGGCACGCGGACGGCGATTGGCACCTGGGCCTGGCGCCGCTCGACTTCGAGGGCCAGGGCTACGGCGGCCAGCTGCGCGGCGAGCTGGCGCTGCACGACGCCGGCGGCCCGCCCTTCCTCGACCTGTACGCCGCGCTGGGCCACGGCGAGGTTCCCGCCGCCAAGCTGTTCTGGCCGGTCAACGTGATGCCCAAACCCACGGTGGAATGGCTGGACCGCGCGCTGGTGGGCGGCAGCATCGATCACGCCGAGGTGGCGGTGCGCGGCGACCTCAAGGACTGGCCGTTCCACCAGCACGAGGGGCGCTTCGAGGCGCGCGCCGAGATCAGCGACCTCACGTTCCGCTATGCGCCGGACTGGCCCGAGGCCACCGGCGTGCACGCGATCGCCAGCTTCGTCGACAGCGGCATGCTCGTGCAGGCCGACGGCGGCTCGTCGCTGGGCGTGAAGGCCGACAAGGTGGTGGCGCTGATTCCCGAATTCGCCGACGGCACGCTCGACCTCAACGTCGACGGCAGCGGCAGCGGCGCCAGCCTGCTCGGCTTCGTGCTGAAGAGCCCGATCGCCAGCAGGCAGGCCGACGTGCTGTCCAAACTCAAGCTGGGCGGCAGCGGCAGCTTCGGCTTCCACCTCTCGCTGCCGCTGGGCGCCGCGGAAAACTTCACCCTCGCCGGCAACGCGCAGCTCAAGGGCGTGGACGCGAGCGAGCCGGACTGGAACCTCAAACTGGACCAGCTCAGCGGCCCGGCCACGTTCGACGGCCACGGCTTCCACGCCGGCCCGCTCAGCGGCCTCGCCCATGGCCAGCCGTCCACGCTGGACCTGGCGATCGCCGGCGCCACCGGCGAGCCGAACACCGTGCTGGCGGCGAAACTCAGCGGCAACTACAGCTTCGCCGACCTCACCGAGGGCCTGCCCTCGCTCGACTGGCTGAATCCGCTGGGCGACGGGCGCAGCGCGTTCGACATCGGCTTCAAACTCACCGAGCCGGCGAACGGCGGCGCGCTGGCGCAGACGCTGACGATGGATTCCAGCCTCGCCGGCATCGCGCTGAACGTGCCGGTGCCGCTGAAGAAGCCCGCCGCCGCGAGCCTGCCGCTGCACCTGACGCTGGCCCTGCCGCTGCAAGGCGCCGACCTCAAGCTGGCGCTGGGCGAGGCGGCACGCGGCCACCTGCGCCTGGCCGACGGCAGCAAGCCGCTGGCCGGCACGCTGGCGTTCGGCAGCCAGATGCCGGACGCATTGCCCGCGCAGGGGCTGCGCATCCGTGGCCATGCGGCCACGCTGGACGTCACAGGCTGGGTGCAGCAGGCGATCGCGCTGACCGCGGGCGGCAACGGCACCGCGGGCAACACGGGCAATACGAACAACACGGGCGGCGGCCCCACGCTGGAAAGCGTGGACGTGGGCACCGACCACGCCGAATGGTTCGGCCGCCCGCTGGGCGCGATGACGCTGCGGGCCACGCCGGGCGCCGACAACCTGCAGGTGGACGTGAACGGCCCGGCGATGGCCGGGCGCTTCAGCGTGCCCAACCGCGAGCTGGACAAGCGCGGCATCACCGCGCGCCTCGACCGCCTGTACTGGCCGGGCAATCCGCCCGCGCCCGCCGGCAAGGCCGTCGCCAATCAGCCGGAGGAGAACCCCGCCAACACCGGCATCAACCCCGCCGCGCTGCCGCCGTTCCACCTGTGGGTGGGCGCGCTGAGCTTCGGCGACGCCAAGCTGGGCGAGGCGCGATTGGAGACTTGGCCCACCGCGCAGGGCATGCACATCGACCAGCTGCGCGCGTTGTCGCCCAGCGTGCAGATCACCGGCAGCGGCGACTGGAACGGTACGCCCAGCGACAGCCACACGCGCATGCGCATCGGCTTCGCCGCCGCCGACCTCGGCCGCATGCTCACCGCGTTCGGCTACACCGGCCTGGTCAACGGCGGCAAGACCCAGGACCAGCTCGACGCCAGCTGGCCCGGCGCGCCGTCGGCCTTCAGCCTCGCCAACGCCACCGGCACGCTGGCCATCCACGTCAGCGACGGCCGCATCCCCGAGGTGGGGCCGGGCGTGGGCAGGCTGTTCGGCCTGGTTTCGCTGGCCGAGCTGCCGCGCCGCCTGACGCTGGATTTCGGCGACGTGTTCGGCAAGGGCCTGGGCTTCGATTCGATCAAGGGCGACTTCCGCCTCGCCGACGGCAACGCCAGCACCGACAACCTCGTCATCAAGGGGCCGGCGGCGCAGATCGGCATCAGCGGCCGCACCGGCCTGCGCGCCAAGGATTACGACCAGCAGGTAGTGGTGGTGCCGCACATCGGCAACAGCCTGCCGGTGATCGGCGCGGTGGTGGGCGGCCCGGTGGGCGCCGCCGCCGGCCTCGCCGTGCAGGGCCTCTTGGGCAAGGGCCTGAACCAGACCGCCAGCGCCCGCTACCACGTCACCGGCAGCTGGGACAAACCGGTGATGACCCTGGTCGAGAAACACGAACTGCCGGCCGCCCCCACGCCGCCGCTGGCGCCGATCAGCGTGCCGAGCCCGGCGACCACGGTGCCGCTGCGCGAGCCCGCGCCGGCCGCCGCCAGCTCCGCGCAACACTGAATCTGGAGGCCAGGTCCGGCGGTAACTGCCACCGGACCAGCCTCGCGGCCATGCGGTCAGTACACGCGAAAGCCGTAACTCGCGGGTTCGGGCAGGTAGCTGCTGGAACCGACCCGGCGGACGTGGGCGCGCAAGCCGGCTTCGGCGCAGCGGACCTGCTCCCAGTCCTTGCGGCTGAAGCTGAATTCGCCGACCGCGCAGCCGCGCAGTTCGGCCTCGATCGCGCGCAGGCGGCAGTAGTCCAGGTAGCTGTCCACCTCGCCGGCCAGTTGCGGCCAGGCGGCGTCGACCAGGATGGCGTCGTCGAGCCGGTCGACCGGCGCGGGCTGGTGCGGGATCAGCACATGCTCACCGTGCACGTAGTCCACCACCACGCGGGCCGGCGCCGCCGCCTGGCTGGCCGGTTGCCAGTCCGGGTCGGCGATCATCCGCTCGACCGCGCCGGCCAGTTGCAGGCGCTGGCGGATGCCTTCCAGCGCGCCGCCCTGCGGCTGGCCGACCAGTTCGCGCGAGGCGGTGGCCAACTGGTCGCGGTCCAGCGGGAAATGCTGCAGGCGCGCCAGCAACCGGTTGAAGCGGGCCAGCGCCTCGGCCCGGATCGGGAAACGGCCGATGCTGCGGCGGCGGGCGGGGTGGCGCGGGCCGGCCCATGCGGGCGACTGCAGGGCGGCGGGCAGGGGGTTCAGGGTGGCGATCGTGGCGTTCATGGCGTGTCTCCTCAGGGGTGATGCGCCGCGGCTTGCGGCGCAGGGGCAGATTCCCCCTCGGGGCCGATTTGAGTCATGATGGATCCCGCAGGTTTGTACGAGCGAAGGCTGAAGTTTGTGTGAGCGCCTGAGGGTTTCCCGATGGACTGGACGGAACCGGGGGCGCGCAGCAGGGGAGCTGCGCCTTATCGCTTCGCCGATGTCGTGGTCGACCCGGCCGCGCATGTCCTGCTGCGGGCCGGCGTTCCCCGGCCCTTGGAGCCCAAGACCTACGCCGTGCTGCTGGTGCTGCTGCAGCACCCCGGCGAGCTGATCGGCCGCGACGACCTGCTCGACCAGGTCTGGGGCCACCGCCACGTCACCCCCGGCGTGCTGACCCGCGCCATCGCGCAGCTGCGCCACGCGCTGGGCGAGGATCCCCATCAGCCGCATTACATCCAGACCCGGCATGCGCTGGGCTACAGCTTCATCGGGCAACTGGAGGAGCCGCCGCACGCCGCGGCGGAACCGGAGCCGGAGGCCGCTGCGCCGGCCGTCGCCGATCCGGTCCCGGCGACGGAGCCGGTCGCGAAGGAACCCCCGCCGCAGCCGGCGGACGCCGCCGTGCTGCCCGTTTGGGGCGCGGCCGAGCCGATGGCCGCCGGGCACGAGCAAGCCCGGCGCTGGCTGGCCTTGGCCGCCGCCTTGCTGCTGGCGGCGCTGGCGGCCGGGTTCGCGGTCGAACGGCTGGTGGCGCCGTCGAAGCGCGTGGCGGCCTCGGTCGCGGTGCTGCCGTTCGCCAACCTCAGCGGCAACCCCGGCGACGACTACTTCGCCGAAGGCCTGGCCGAGGAAATGCGCGACGCGCTGGCTGGCGTGAAGGGCCTGAAGGTGGTCGCCTCGGTGCCGCCCGCCGCGAAAGGCCAGGCGGTCGACATCAAGCAGCTGGGCGATCGGCTGGGCGTGGCCGCGGTGCTCGGCGCCAGCGTGCGGCGCGAGGGCCAGCGTGTGCGCATCACCGCCCGGCTCACCGACACGGCCACCGGCTACACGCTGTGGAGCCACACCTACGACCACGCGCTCGCGGGCATCTTCGACACCCAGGGCGACATCGCCGAGGAGGTGGTGCACGCGCTGCTGGGCTCGATTCCCGACGACGGCAAGGTGCTGACAAGGCGCCTGACCCCCACCCGCAACGAGGCGGCGTTCGACACCTATCTGCGGGGACTGCAGCTGCTGCACCGTGCCTTCCAGCCGGCGGCCGCCGATCAGGCGATTGCGCGCTTCGACCAGGCGCTCAAGCAGGACAGCCAGTTCGCGCGGGCCCAGGCGGGTATCTGCCGCGCCGAGATCTGGCGCTTCCAGAGCCAGCACAGCCCGGCCGCATTCGACAACGCCAAGGCGGCCTGCCAACGCGCCGAGCAGATGGACCCGACGCTGGCGGAGACGGATCTGGCGCTGGGCGACCTGTACCGCGCCGCCGGCGACCTCGAACGCGCGCTGCAGCACTATCGCAGAAGCGCGCAGACGCCGAGCCAGGCGGTGAACGCACATCTGGGCATGGCCAGGGTCTACGCAGCGCAGGGGCGCAGCGATCTCGCGCTGGCAGAGTTCCAGCAGGCGCTGCAGCTGGATCCCGGCAGCGCCAGCGTGCATGCCGAGCTGGGCTATCAACAGTATCTCGACGGCAAGCTGCCGCAGGCCGTGGCCTCCTATCGCCGCGCAGTGGAGTTGCAGCCGGACAGCGCGAAGCTGTGGGGCACGCTGGGTGCACTCTACATGGAGGCCGGCAACGATGCCTCCGCGGAGGCGGCGCTGGAGCACGCGATCGGCATCGCACCTGCCGTCGATACCTTGACCGATCTCGGCTTGCTCAAGTACCAGCACGGCGACTACGCCACGGCAGTGGTGCTGCAGCGCCAGGCGGTGGCGCTGGACGACGAGGACTTCATGGTCTGGGGCAACCTGGGCGAGACCCTGAGTGCCGATCCGGCATCGAGTGCCGCGGAGGCACGCAAGGCCTTCGCGGAGGCTGCGACGCGTGCGGAGAGCTACCTCAAACTCAAGCCCGACGATGCCCGTGCCGTCGCCGCGCTGGGCCTGTACCGGGCGGTGTTGGGCGACCCGGCAGCAGCACGGCAACTGGTCGCCCGCGCCGAGGCATTGCACGGCCAACCCGGCGAAGTGGCCCTGTTGAACGCCGAGACGCTCGCGTTGCTGGGCGATCTCGGCGCGGCCCGTGAACGCCTCGTGGCCGCGCGCGCCGCCGGCATGGCCGAGACGCTGATCGCCGGCAACCATGTCTTCCGTCGCCTGGGCCTGCTGCCGCCGCTGTCCGCGGCAGACAAGCCCGGAGGCACGGAGCCACCCGCCCCGCACGCGAGTGCGGGGCTATCAACCGGAGGATGATCATGGGTACCAGGCTCAAGCGTGACCAGTTGCGTGTCGAAAATGCACCTGCCATCGGTGCTCAAGCCGCTGCCTCGCGGCAGCGCGGAGGCGGCGAGGCCAGGCGGAAAGTCCCGCCGCCGGTGCGCGAACTCGCGACCTACAGTTTCGATCTCGCCGACATCAGGAGCATCAGTATTCGCCTGATATCCAAGGGTGTGGTGATCAATCCACCGCCGCCTCATTTCGAGATCGAATTGACTGTCGAGCAGGCACGCAGGGCCTGAAATCCCGGTGCGGGCAAGGGGGATTCAGGCGCGTGCGGCTGCATGTACCAAGCCCGGCCAAGTGCCGGGCTTCTTCTTTTCGCCCGCACGTGCGTTGAATCGGCGCCGCATGCCACCATTGTCGTTTCCACCGTATCGAATGGCCCATCCATGGACTCCCTCATCACGCAGGCGCAAAGCCGGCTGCTCACCCCCGGCGGCCTCGCCACCGGCGACCTGGAGCGCGTGTTCGCGCAGCTGATGGGGCCGTCCATCGACGCTGCCGACCTGTATTTCCAGCATTCGCGCAGCGAGTCGTGGACGCTGGAGGAGGGCATCGTCAAGGACGGCAGCCATTCCATCGAGCAGGGCGTGGGCGTGCGCGCGATCTCGGGCGAGAAGACTGGCTTCGCCTACTCCGACGAGATCGTGCTGCCGCAGTTGCTGGAGGCCTCGAAGGCCGCACGGGCGATCGCGCAGGACGGCCGCGGCGCGGGCAAGCCGCTGGCGCTGGGCAACACGCGCGCCTTGTATCCCGCCATCGACCCAGTGGAGAGCCTGCCGAACCCCGACAAGATCGCCCTGCTGCGCGAGGTGGATGCGTATGCGCGTTCGCGCGACCCGCGCATCACCCAGGTGATCGTGAGCCTTGCCGCCACTATCGACACCGTGCTGATCGCCGCCTCCGACGGCACGCTCGCCGCCGACGTGCGCCCGCTGGTGCGCATCAACGTGCAGGTGATCGCCGAGGCGAACGGCCGCCGTGAGCAGGGCTACGCCGGCGGCGGCGGCCGCTACGGCTACCGTGAGCTGATCGAGAACGGCCGTGCGTTGGCCTTCGCCGACGAGGCCGTGCGCCAGGCACTGGTGAACCTCGATGCGGTCGATGCTCCCGCCGGCCAGATGACCGTGGTGCTCGGTCCCGGCTGGCCCGGCGTGCTGCTGCACGAGGCGATCGGCCACGGCCTGGAAGGCGACTTCAACCGCAAGGGCAGCTCCGCCTTCGCCGGCCGCCTCGGCCAGCGCGTGGCCGCGCCCGGCGTCACCGTGGTGGACGACGGCACGCTGCCCGGCCGCCGCGGCTCGCTCAGCATCGACGACGAAGGCACGCCGACGAACTGCACCGTGCTGATCGAGGACGGCATCCTCAAGGGCTACATGCAGGACAAGCTCAACGCGCGCCTGATGGGCATGGCGCCCACCGGCAACGGCCGCCGCGAGTCCTTCACCGCGCTGCCGATGCCGCGCATGACCAACACCTACATGCGCAGCGGCGACGCCGATCCGGAGGAAATCGTCCGCTCGGTGAAGAAGGGCCTCTATGCGCCGAACTTCGGCGGCGGCCAGGTCGACATCACCAACGGCAAGTTCGTGTTCTCCGCCAGCGAGGCCTACCTGATCGAGGACGGCAAAATCACCGTCCCGGTGAAGGGCGCCACGCTGATTGGTTCGGGCCCCGACGTGCTCACCCGCATCTCCATGATCGGCAACGACATGAAGCTCGACGAAGGCGTGGGCGTGTGCGGCAAGGACGGCCAGAGCGTGCCGGTAGGCGTGGGGCAGCCCACGCTGAAGATCGACGCGATGACGGTGGGCGGCACGGCGGCGTAGCTCGTGCCTTCGCCTCTCCCGCTTGCGGGAGAGGCTGCCCGCAGGGCTGAAGAGGGGCTTTTGAGCCGTAGCGCCGCGTGCCGGCCGGGCATCCATGCGGCCGATACGCCGGACTTGCTGTATATTGCGCAAAGAGCAATATATGGTGCAGGATGCAACGCATGGCCGATGCGGTGCTCATCATCCACTCCAAGGCGCTACACGGCCGCTGGATCGTCCAGCGCAAGGTGTGGGTACTCCCGGAAGCCAGCGCCGAGCGCCCGCACGGACTGAAGTACAGCCTGTTCTGCGGCGATGCCGCGCATTGCCTGGTGCGCTACGACAACGAGGCGGGCAAGGGCGACCACCGCCACTACGGCGAGCATGAAGAACCGTATGCATTCACCACGCTGGAAGCCTTGCTCGAGGATTTCCAGGCCGACGTGATCCGACTGACGCAGGAGTGAGCCATGAAAGCCATCATCGAGATCGCCAGCAATGCCGACATGCATCGTCGCGCCGTCGATGCGGCCCGCGCGCTCGCTGCCGGCAAGGCGAAAGCCACCGACTTCCGCATCGGCTTCGAGAATGCCGCGCAGGTGTTCGCCGAACTCAGCGCCGAACGGCTGCGCACGCTGGAAACCCTGCGACGCGAAGGCGCGCAGAGCATCTACGCACTGGCCAAGGCGCTGGGCCGCAACTACAGCAACGTGCATCAGGACGTGCAGCGCCTGATGGCGCTGGGCCTGGTCGAGCGCGACGACGAGGGCGTGCGGGTGCCGTTCGACGAGCTGGAGATCCACGTGCCGCTGGGTGCGAAGGCGGCATGACCCGAGCGGCGGCGCCAAGCGCCTCCGCTTCCAAACCCGTAAAATACCCGCCTCGCGCGGCCGCCCGGTCCGTCCAGGAACACATCGAGCATGAACATCATCGAAGGCGATTTCGCCACGCCCAAGGGTCGTTTCGCCATCGTGGCGGGCCGTTTCAACGGTTTCGTCGTGGAGCCGCTGGTGGCCGGGGCGCGCGACGCGCTGCTGCGCCACGGCGTGGCGGACGACGCCATCGACCTGGTGCGCGTGCCCGGCGCGTGGGAGATCGCGCTGGCGGCGCACAGGCTGGCGACGTCCGGCAAGTACGCGGCGGTGATCGCGCTGGGCGCGGTGATCCGCGGCGCCACGCCGCACTTCGACTACGTGGCCGGCGAATGCGCCAAGGGCCTGGCCAAGGCGGCGCTGGACGCCGGCGTGCCGGTGGCGTTCGGCGTGCTCACCACCGACTCCATCGAGCAGGCGATCGAGCGTGCCGGCACCAAGGCCGGCAACAAGGGCGCCGACGCGGCCATCGCCGCGCTGGAGATGGTCAACCTGTACGGTCGGTTGTGATGCACGCGCAGGAGAGCCTGTCTTCATATGCCAAGTGCCTCGCGTTGCACCTGGGCGACCGCCAGGTGGTAGTGCGTGGCGCAGCGCCTGACTGGCCGTCAGGTCAAGCCGCGCGCTGCCGCATGGCGGTCGCCCAGGTACAACCCGAAGGGCCGGGTCTGTTTGCCCGCAGGGCTGCGTCATCACTCAGTCGTGTATCGACATACACTCCTTCGTTCTTCCTTGCCCTGCGGGCAAACAGCTCCCGGCGCGAGGTACTTGGCATATGAAGACAGGCTCTGAAGGTATTGATCTCGCCGCGCGCTCGCGCGCCCGCCGCCGCGCGCTGCAGGCGCTGTACGCGTGGCAGCTTTCCGGCAGCCACATGAACGCGGTGATCGAGCAGTTCCGCCACGAGCAGGACATGGAAGTGGCCGACCTCGACTACTTCGAGGATCTGCTGCACGGCGTGGAGAAGAACGTCGACGCGCTGGACGCCACGCTGCGCCCCTACCTCGACCGCGAGGTGGCCGAGGTCGATCCGATCGAGCGCGCCGCGCTGCGCCTGGCCGCCTACGAGCTGAAATTCCGCCCCGACGTGCCGTACCGCGTGGTGATCAACGAGGCGATCGAAGTCACCAAGCGCTTCGGCGCCGACCACGGCCACAGCTACGTCAACGGCGTGCTGGACAAGGTGGCCGGCGCGCTGCGCAGCGCGGAGAAGCGCGGCTGATGGATGCCGGCGCCCGCGCGGAAGAACGCGTGCCGGTGCTGGAAACCGCGCGGCTGCGCCTGCGCGGCCACCGCGCGGACGATTACGCGGCATCCGCCGCGCTCTGGGCCGATCCCGAGGTGGTGCGCTACATCGGCGGCAAGCCGTCCACGCCGCAGGCGAGCTGGCTGCGCCTGCTCACCTATCCCGGCCTGTGGTGCCTGCTCGGCTATGGCTACTGGGCGATCGAGGAAAAGGCCAACGGCCGCCTGATCGGCGATATCGGCTATGCCGATTTCAAGCGCGGCATCGATGGCGCGTTGGATGGCATGCCCGAGCTGGGCTGGGCGCTGGCCACCGCGGCACAGGGCAAGGGCTACGCCAGCGAGGCGCTGGCCGCCGTGCTGGCCTGGGGGCAGGCGCATTTCGGAGAGTGTCGCGTCGCCTGCATCATCGCGGCGGAGAACGCCGCCTCGATCCGCCTGGCGACCAAGGCCGGTTTTCGCCTGGAGCGGGAAATCGCGTACCAGGGATCGCCGCATCTGCTGTTCCTCCGCTGATACGGCGCGCGCCTCGTGGAATTCCGCCTGATCGACCGCATCCGCGAACGCACCGCCCAGCCGCGCGACGACGTGCGTCTGGGCATCGGCGACGATGCCGCGCTGCTGGCGGTGCCGGCCGGCATGGAGCTGGCGGTGGCGGTGGACACCATGGTCGAGGGCGTGCATTTCCTGCCCGGCCAGGCGGCGTTCGACCTTGGCTGGAAATCGCTGGCGGTGAACCTCTCCGACCTCGCCGCCATGGGCGCGGAGCCGGCGTGGGCGCTGCTGGCGCTGACCCTGCCGACCGCGCAAAGCGCGCAGGCGCGTGCCGACTTCGTCGATGGTTTTGCCGACGGCTTTGCCGCGCTGGCGCGCGAACATCGCGTGGCGCTGGTGGGGGGCGACACCACGGGCGGGCCGCTGGCGATGAGCGTGACCGTGCACGGTTTCGTGCCGCCGGGGCGGGCGCTGACGCGCGCCGGCGCCAGGCCGGGCGATGCGGTGCTGGTCACCGGCACGCTGGGCGATGCGGTGGCCGCGCTGCATCTGCTGCGCACGGAAACGGCGAGCGGGAGCGACGCGCCGCTGCTTGCGCGCATGCATCGGCCCACGCCGCGCGTGGCGGCAGGCCTTGCGCTGCGCGGTCGCGCGCATGCCTGCCAGGATATTTCCGATGGCCTCGTGGCCGACCTTGGCCACATCTGCGCCGCCAGTGGCGTGGCGGCCGAGATCGACGCGGATGCGCTGCCGCGTTCGCCGGCGCTGGTCGCCCGCTTCGGTGCGGCTGCCGCGCGCGATTTCGCGCTGGACTGCGGCGACGATTACGAGCTGGTGTTCACTGCGCCGGAAGCCGACGTGGCCGGCATCGTCGACGCGTTGGCGCGGCTGGGCTGCGGCGCCACGCGCATCGGCCGCATCGTGGCGGGCGAGGGCGTGCGCGTGCGCGATGCGGATGGCCACTGGCTGGAGCCGGCGCATCGAGGCTGGGATCATTTCCCAACGTAGCGTGGATCGGATGTAGGTCGGGCTTCAGCCCGACATCCCGCCAAGTCGGGCTGAAGCCCGACCCACGCTCGGTTCACATGCACGTTTTGGACGCCTCATGACCGCTTCCGCCGAACGCAAGACGCTGACCCCCGCACAACGCCGCGCGCTGCTCGCCACGCCCGCGGGCTGGATCGCCTGCGGCTTGGGTTCGGGACTCGCGCCGGTGGCGCAGGGCACGTTCGGCTCGCTGGCGGCGATCCTGCCGTGGTTGCTGTTGCGCGAGCTGTCGCTGCCCGCGAACCTGGCAGTCATCGTGCTGGGCTTCCTGCTCGGCGTGTGGGCTTGCGACGCGGCCAGCCGCGCGCTGGGCGTGGACGACCACCGTGCGCTGGTGTGGGACGAATTCGTCGGCCAGTGGATCGCGCTGCTGCCCGCGCTGCTCGCGCCGTGGTGGGCCGCCGCCCTCGGCTTCGCGCTGTTCCGCCTGTTCGACGTGTGGAAGCCGTGGCCGATCCGCGTGTTCGACCGCCGCCTGCACGGCGGCTTGGGCGTGATGGTGGACGACGCGATCGCCGGCGTGTTCGCCGCGGTGGTGCTGGGCGCCGCGCTGCATTTCCTGCGCTGATTGGCGCAGGGCGGCTTGCATTCGCCGCCATCGCAGCGACAGCATGGCGGATCGTTTTCGCGCCTTGCGCAGGAGCCTGCCATGCAATACCGCCGCCTCGGCCGTTCCGGCCTGCAACTTTCCGCGCTGTCCTTCGGCGCCTGGGCCACGTTCGGCAAGAGCGTGGATCGTTCGCTGGCGCGCGAGCTGCTGGCGCTGGCCTGGGATCGCGGCGTCAACTACTTCGACAACGCCGAAACCTACGGCGAGGGCGCGGCCGAGTCGCTGATGGGCGACGTGCTGGCCGACCTGCGCCTGCCGCGCGACAGCTGGTGCGTGTCGAGCAAGGTGTACTTCGGCGCGTACGACAAACCCCGGCCCACCCAGCGCGGCCTCTCGCGCAAGCACGTGGTCGAGGCCTGCCACCAGGCCATGCAGCGCCTGCGCGTGGATTACCTCGACCTCTATTTCTGCCACCGGCCCGATCCGGAGACGCCGATCGCGGAAACCGTGGCGGCGATGGACATGCTGGTGCGCCAGGGCAAGGTGCTGTACTGGGGCACCAGCGAGTGGCCGGCGGAGGCGATCGTCGAGGCGCAGCGCGTGGCGGCGGAAAACCACCTGACCGCGCCGGCGATGGAGCAGCCGCAGTACAACCTGCTGCACCGCGAGCGGGTCGAGGTGGAGTACGCGCCGCTGTACGCGGCCTACGGCATGGGCACCACGATCTGGTCGCCGCTGGCCTCGGGCCTGCTCAGCGGCAAGTACGACGACGGCGTGCCGGCCGGCTCGCGGCTGGCGCATCCCGATTACGCCTGGTTGCGCGAAAGCGTGTTGGGCGAACACGGCGAGCGCGTGGCGAAGGCGCGCCAGCTGAAACCCATCGCCGAAGAGCTGGGCTGCAGCAGCGCGCAACTGGCGATCGCCTGGTGCCTCGCCAACCCGCATGTCTCCACGGTGATGCTGGGCGCGAGCCGGCTCGCGCAACTGGAGCAGAACCTCGGCGCGCTCGACGTGCTGCCGAAGCTGGACGCGGCGGTGCTGCAGCGGATCGGGCAGGCCGTGGCCTGAGCCAGGGCGCGACGGCGGCCATCGCTGGCCGCCTGCGCGCAGCGATCGGCTGATCCGCCGCCGCGTCCGCTGTCCGCACACTGTCCGCGGACACTGTTCTCCCACGGCGGCGTGAGCGCAAGTCACGGATATCGCGCGTGTTTTTTCGGCACGCCCAGCTGGCACGCAGCTTGCTGAGCTAAGTGCAAAGCCGCACTGTCCGCGGCCGGGGAATGCACGATGATCCGCGACACGTCCGCACAAGACCGCCTGGTCGAGGTGAAGCCCAACCGCAAGCGCCGCCTGCTGTTCATTGGCGGCGGCGTGGCGCTGCTGGTGGCGCTGGCGATCGCCATGCCCGGCATCCTGCGCCTGTTCTCCGCCGACGCTTCGGTGAGCGCGTCGCGGCTGGCCTTCGCCACCGTCGAGCGCGGGCCGTTCGTGCGCGACATCGCCGCCGAGGGCAAGGTGGTGGCGGCGAACAGCCCCACGCTCTACGCCACCTACGGTGGCGCGGTGGTGCTCAAGGTGCACGCCGGCGACGCGGTGAAGAAGGGCCAGGTGCTGGCGGTGGTCGACAGCCCCGAGCTGCGCAACAAGCTGGCGCAGGAACAGAGCAACGCCGACGGCATGAAGGTGGCCTGGGAGCGCGCGCAGATCGACGCGCGCAAGCAGGGCGCGCAGTTGCAGGAGGCGTACGAGAACGCGCACATCGACGAGCAGACCGCCGCGCGCAACCTCGACCGCTACCAGACCGCGTTCGCCAAGGGCGCGGTGTCCAGCATGGACGTGGACAAGGCCAAGGACGCGCTGGAAAAGGCGCAGATCGCCAGCCGCCAGGCCAAGTCCAACCTCGGCCTGGACAAGGACAGCTCGAACTTCGACATCCAGGCGAAGAAGCTCGCCTACGAGCGCCAGCAACTGCTGGTGCAGGATCTGCAGCGCCAGGTGGACGACTTGAACGTCAAGTCGCCGGTGGACGGCCAGGTCGGCCAGCTGTTCGTCGCGCCGGTGGCCACGGTGGCGAAGGACGCGCAACTGCTCAGCGTGGTCGACCTCACCGCGCTGGAAGTGGAAGTGAAGGTGCCGGAGAGCTTCGCCCGCGACCTCGCGATCGGCATGACCGGCGAGATCAGCGGCAACGGCAACACCTGGAAGGGCCTGGTCAGCGCGATCTCGCCCGAAGTGGTGAACGGCGAAGTGGCCGCCCGCGTGCGCTTCGAGGGCGAAACGCCCAAGCAGTTGCGCCAGAACCAGCGTCTGTCCGTGCGCATCCTGCTCGACAAGCGCGACAACGTGCTCACCGTGCAGCGCGGCTCCTTCGTCGACGAATCCGGCGGCGCGTACGCCTACGTGGTCCGGGACGGCATCGCCACCAAGACCCCGATCCGCGTGGGCGTCTCCAGCATCGACAAGGTGGAGATCCTGCAGGGCCTGAAGGAAGGCGACCGCATCGTGATCTCCGGCACCGACAGCTTCAAGGGCGCGCAGACGGTAGCTATCGCGCGTTGACAGATTTCCCTTCCCCCTCCGGGGGAAGGTGCCCACCTGCAGGCGCAGGAAGCGCCTGCGGAACAGCGAAGCTGGCCCCGCAGGGGTGAGCGACAGGGATGGAGCGAATACAGGGCGGATGGGGGTACGGGCGGAGCGAAACATTCGCCTTGGCCGAACACTCACCCCAACCCCTCTCCCGGCGGGAGAGGGGCTCCAAGAACCACCACCACCGAAGGACGCACAACCATGCTGAAGATGACCCACCTGTCCAAGGTCTACCGCACCGAAGTGGTGGAGACCTACGCGCTGCGCGATTTCAACATCGACGTGAAGGAGGGCGAGTTCGTCGCCGTCACCGGGCCGTCCGGTTCGGGCAAGACCACCTTCCTCACCATCGCCGGCCTGCTCGAAACCTTCACCGGCGGCGAGTACCACCTCGACGGCATCGAGGTGAGCAACTTGAACGACAACGCACGCTCGAAGATCCGCAACGAGAAGATCGGCTTCATCTTCCAGGCGTTCAACCTGATCCCCGACCTCAACGTGTTCGACAACGTGGAAGTGCCGCTGCGCTACCGCGGCATGAAGGCGCCCGAGCGCAAGCAGCGCATCATGGACGCGCTGGAGCGCGTGGGCCTGGCCTCGCGCTACAAGCACTACCCGGCCGAACTCTCCGGCGGCCAGCAGCAGCGCGTGGCGATCGCCCGCGCGCTGGCCGGCAGCCCGCGCCTGCTGCTCGCCGACGAACCCACCGGCAACCTGGACACGCAGATGGCCCGCGGCGTGCTGGAGCTGCTGGAGGAGATCCACCGCGACGGCGCCACCATCGTGATGGTGACCCACGACCCCGAGCTCGCCGCGCGCGCGCAGCGCAACGTGCACATCATCGACGGCCAGGTGGTGGATCTCTCGGTGGACCCGCGCTTCCACGCCGCGCACCACGCCGCCAGCGAGGCGCACGGTTGAGGCCTGAAAGCCCTCTCCCCCGGCTGTGCCGGGGGAGAGGGCTGGGTGAGGGGGCTGTTCGCGCGCAAAAAACACTCCCTCACCCCAACCCTCTCCCCCAATGCTGTTGGGGGAGAGGGCGCCAACCACCACCCGAGATCACGATGCTCGCCTACTACTTCCACCTCGGCCTGCGCAGCCTGCGCCGCAACCCCGCCCTCACCACGCTGATGGTGATGGCGGTCGGTTTCGGCGTGGCCGCGTCGATGATCACGTACTCCGTGTTCCGCGCGGTGTCGGGCAATCCGATCCCGGACAAGTCGGCGCAGCTGTTCATCCCGCAGATCGACGGCTGGGGCCCGCAGCAGAACCAGAAGGGCGAGCCGGCGGAAGCGCTGACTTACAACGACGCGATGGCGCTGCTGCGCGCGCACGAGGCGAAGCGCCAGACCATGCTGTATCCGGTGCAACTCGCGGTGTTGCCGGACGGCAAGCGCGACCTGCCGCTGAACGCGAGCGGCTACGCCGTGGGTAGCGATTTCTTCGCCATGTTCGAGGTGCCGTTCCGCTACGGCGGCGGCTGGAGCCTGCAGGACGACGACGCGCGCGCCGCCGACGTGGTCATCAGCGGCGAGCTCAACCAGAAGCTGTTCGGCGGGGCCAACAGCGTGGGGCGCACGATCGACCTCGGTGGCCACGACTACCGCGTGGTGGGCGTCGCCAGCCACTGGAACCCGCGCCCGCGTTTCTACGACCTGTTCAGTACCAGCGGTTTCGCCGACGAGCCGGACTTCTACCTGCCGTTCGCCCGCGCGCTGGATCTGCACATGTACACCGGCGGCCGCAACAGCTGCCGCGGCGAGCTGAGCTTCACCAACTGGACGGACTACACGCAGAGCAACTGCGTGTGGATCACGCCGTGGGTGGAACTGGACACCCCCGCCGAAGTCGCGAGCTACCGCAGCTTCCTCACCCACTACGCCGCCGAGCAGCAGCGCGCCGGCCGCTTCAACTGGGCGCCGAACGTGCGCCTGCGCGACGTGGCGCAGTGGCTGGACCACGAGCGCGTGGTGCCGCCCGAAAGCCGCATCTCGCTGGCGGTGGCGCTGGGCTTCTTCCTGATCTGCCTGGTCAACACCATCGGCCTCTTGCTGGCGAAGTTCCTGCGCCGCAGCGGCGAAATCGGCGTGCGCCGCGCGCTGGGCGCCACGCGCCGGGAGATCTACACGCAATACCTGATCGAGGCGGGCACGGTGGGCCTGGCCGGCGGCGTGCTGGGCCTGCTGCTCACCGCGCTGGGCGTGGGCGGCGTGGGCGTGCTGTTCCCGCCGCAGATCGCGAAGCTGGCGCAGCTCGACGCCTCGCTGGTGGGGCTCACGCTGGCGGTGGCCATCGTCGCCACCGTGCTGGCGGCGTTCTATCCGGCCTGGCGCGCGGCGCACGTGCAGCCGGCCTGGCAATTGAAGTCGAGCTGAGGAGAGGACGATGAACCTGCCCATCCGCCCCATCCTCGTCGCGCTGCGCCGGCACAAGGCGGGCACCGTGCTGATCGCGCTGCAGATCGCGCTGACCCTGGCCATCGTGTGCAACGCGCTGTTCATCATCCACGCGCGGCTGGCCAACCTGTCCGAAGCCAGCGGCGTGGACGAGCCCAACGTGTTCGTCATCAAGAACCAGTGGGCGGCCGAGCGGCCCACGGCGCAGGTGGATGCGCAGGTGCAGGCCGACCTGCTCGCGCTGCGGCAATTGCCCGCCGTGCGCGACGCCGCACCGGCCAGCGGCTACCCGCTGCAGGGCGGCGGCTGGGACAACCTGGTCACGCTGACGCCCGACCAGACCCATCCGATCACCGATTCGGCGGTGTACACCAGCGACGAGCATTTCATCGACACGCTCGGCGCGCGGCTGGTCGCGGGGCGCAACTTCCGCCCCGACGAAGTGATGGTGATGGGTACGCAGCAGTCGATCACCCCGCCCACGGTGATCGTGACCCGCGCGCTGGCCGACAAGCTGTTCCCCGGCGGCCACGCGTTGGGCAAGAGCTTCTACGCGATGGGCACCACGCCCAGCACCATCGTCGGCATCGTCGACCCGCTGCACCGGCAGGGCGTGAGCCAGTGGAACAAGGCCTATGCCGGGCAGGCGCTGATCTGGCCGCTGCGTGCGGACGATGCGCGCGGCATCTTCTACATCGTGCGCGCCAAGCCCGGCCAGCTCGCCGCCGCGATGCGCGAGGCGCCCAAGGCGCTGTATGCGCAGAGCCGCATGCGCATCATCGATCCGAAGGACGGCGTGCAGGACTACGCCGCCATCCGCCACAAGGTCTACGACAGCGACCGCGGCATGGCGATCCTGATGGGCATCATCTGCGCCGTGCTGCTGGCGATCACCGCCGCGGGCATCGTCGGCCTCACCAGCTTCTGGGTCGGCCAGCGGCGCAAGCAGATCGGCGTGCGCCGCGCGCTGGGCGCGCGCCAGCGCGACATCCTCGCCTACTTCCTCACCGAGAACTTCCTGATCAGCGCGGCGGGCGTGCTGCTCGGCGTCGTGCTGGCGGTCGCCTTCAACCTGTGGACGGTGACCCGCTTCGAGCTGGATCGCATGTCGCTGGCCTATGTGGGCGTCGGCGTGCTCGTGCTGTTGCTGCTGGGGCAGGGCGCGACGTTCGCGCCGGCGCTGCGCGCCTCGCGCGTGTCGCCGGTGGAGGCGACGCGCAGCGTGTGACTGCTTTGCTCCCCTCTCCCGCAAGCGGGCGAGGGGAGACCAATCACGGAGGCTTTGAATGTTTGCCTACTACATGGAACTGGCCCTGCGCAGCCTGAAGCGCAGCCCCGGCCTCACCACGCTGATGGTGCTGGCGATCGGCTTCGGCGTGGCCGCCTCGATGACTTCGTGGTCGGTGTTCCGCGCGGTGTCGGGCGACCCGATCCCGTGGAAGTCCGCGAAGCTGTTCGTGCCGCAGATCGACAACTGGGGATCGAACGGCCGCAGCAGCGACGGCGAGCCGCCGAACGCGATGGACTACGCCGATGCCATGGCGCTGATGCGCCAGCACCGCGCCAAGCTGCAGTCGGCGATGTACCAGATCTCGCCTTCGATCGTGCCCGCGGAAGCCTCCCGGCATCCGGTCAACGTCGGCGGGCATGCGGTGTACGGCGAGTTCTTCCCGATGCTGGACGTGCCGTTCAAGTACGGCAGCGGCTGGAGCGCCAGCGACGATGCCAACCGGGCGCAGGTGGTGGTGATCGGCAGCAAGCTCAACCAGAAGCTGTTCGGCGGCGCGAACAGCGTGGGCCGGAGTGTCAACATCGAGGGCCACGACTACCGCGTGGTGGGCGTGCTGGACCACTGGAACCCGCAGCCGCGCTACTACGACGTGGTCAACTCCGGCGGCTTCAACAGCCAGTCCGACGACGTGTTCCTGCCGTTCCAGACCGCCATCCAGGCGAACATCCAGAACGACGGCAACACCAACTGCTACGCGGTGCCCAAGGAACCCGGCTTCGTCGGCCTGCAGCACTCCGAGTGCGTGTGGATCGCTTTCATGGTGGAGCTGGACGACGCCGCGGCGGTGAGCGCGTACCGCAGCTACCTCGATGGCTACGCGAAGGAACAGCAGCAGGCCGGTCGCTTCGGCTGGGCGCCGAACAACCGCCTGCGCGACCTGCCGGCCTGGCTGGACAACCAGCACGTGGTGCCCAGCGACACCAAGGTGTCGCTGCTGGTGGCGCTGGGCCTCTTGCTGGTGTGCCTGGTCAACACCATCGGCCTCTTGCTGGCGAAGTTCCTGCGCCGCAGCGGCGAGATCGGCGTGCGCCGCGCGCTGGGCGCGCCGCGCCGCGCGATCTACCTGCAATTCCTCACCGAGGCCGGCATGGTCGGCGCGGCCGGCGGCGTGCTCGGCCTGCTGCTTACCTGCGCCGGCGTGGCCAGCGTGGGCTGGGTGATGCCCAAGGACATCGCCAGCCTCGCGCGGCTCGACGTCTCGCTGCTGGTGCTGACCCTGCTGGTGGCGGTGCTCGCCACCATGCTGGCCGGCCTGTACCCCACCTGGCGCGCCTCGCGGGTGCAGCCGGCGTGGCAGCTCAAATCGAATTGAGGCGAGCCATGTCGCATGTCGCTTTCCCGATTCGTCCTGTGCCATCGCCTTCCACCGTTCGCCCTGAGCGTAGGCGCGTAGCGCCGAAGTCGAAGGGCATCACCCATCAGCCTGTGGTTCCGTGCCCTTCGACTCCGCTTCGCTACGCTCAGGGCGAACGGGTGCGCGTTGGCCATGCCTCACCGAGGAGCACCCCATGAAACTCCACCCCATGATTGCGGCATTGCGCAAGCACAAGGCGGGCGTGGTGCTGATCGCGCTGCAGATCGCGCTGACCCTGGCCATCGTCTGCAACGCGATCTTCATCATCGGCCAGCGCATCAGCCGGGTGAACCGCCCCACCGGGCTGGACGAGAGCAACCTGTTCCTGGTCAGCCAGCAATGGGTGGGCGCGCCCAGCGCCGATTCCGCCGATGGCGTGGCCAAGCTCGACGCGATGCAGAAGGAGGATCTCGTCGCCTTGCGCAACCTGCCCAGCGTGGCGTCGGTGGCGCCGATCAATTCGCTGCCGCTGCTGAATTCTTCTTGGATCGGTTCGGTGTCGCTCAAACCCGATGCCAAGTTCAGCGACAAGGCAGGCAACGCGCGCACCGCGTACTACTTCACCGACGAGCAGGCAATGTCGACACTGGGCGTGAAACTGGTGGCTGGCCGCTGGTTCAATGCCGGCGACGTGCAGCATCAGGGTTTCCGCGACAATCCCCCGCATCCTGTCGTCATCGTCACCAAAGCGATGGCGGACAAGCTGTTCCCAGCGGGCGATGCGGTGGGCAAGGCGGTCTACGCCGACGGCAGCAGCTCGCCCAGCACCATCGTCGGCGTGGTCGCGCGCCTGCAGGTGCCCGCCACCGGCAGCTGGGTCAACGACTTCGCGTGGAACGCCACCCTGATCCCCACCCGGTTGAACAGCAATGGATCGCGCTACGCGGTGCGCGCCAAGCCGGGCCAGCTGGAGGCAGCGATGAAGGCCGTGGCGCCCACGCTGTACCGGGTGAACCCGCTGCGCGTGCTCGACGACGACAGCGTCAAGTCGTTCGCCGACATCCGCGCCAAGGCCTACCGCGCCGACGTGGGCATGGCGATCCTGATGGGTGTGATCTGCCTCGTGCTGCTCAGCGTCACCGCCGCCGGTATCGTGGGCCTTACCAGCTTCTGGGTGGGCCAGCGCCACCGCCAGATCGGCGTGCGCCGCGCGCTGGGCGCGCGCAAGGTCGACATCCTGCACTACTTCCAGCTGGAGAACCTGCTGATCGCGGGCAGCGGCGCGCTGATCGGCATCGGCCTGGCGCTCGCCCTCAACCTGTGGCTGATGCGCCACTACGAGATGGACCGCCTGCCGCTGCCCTACACGTTGATCGGCGTGCTGGCCGTGCTGGTGCTCGGCCAGTGCGCGGTGTTCGTGCCCGCGCGGCGCGCCTCCAACGTGCCGCCGGTGACCGCCACGCGCGCGGTGTGACTGCTTGAACCCTCTCCCCCGGCTGCGCCGGGGGAGAGGGCAGGGTGAGGGGGGCTTCTGCACTGCTCGCGTGGCGAAGAGCGCCCCCTCACCCCGACCCTCTCCCCCAACGAAGTTGGGGGAGAGGGAGTCTGAAAACTGAGGAAAGTCTGGAATGTTTGCTTACTACCTCGACCTCGCCCTGCGCAGCCTGAAGCGCAACCGCGTGCTCACCGCGCTGATGGTGCTGGCGATCGCCGTGGGCATCGGTGCCAGCATGACCACGCTGACGGTGATGCACATCCTGTCCGGCGATCCCATGCCGGGCAAAAGCGCGCGGCTGTATTTCCCGCAGCTCGATCCCGCCCCGGCCGACTGGAAAACGCCGTTGCATCCGCGACCGATGATGGACTACCGCTCGGCGATGGATCTTTGGAGCGCGCATCGTGCCGATCGGCAGGCGCTGGTAGTGCAAAGCCCGGTGAAGGTCCTTGCACCGGGTACGGGGCGCCCGCCATTGATGCTGATGATGATGTCGACGACGACGGATTTCTTCCCGATGTTCGACGTGCCGTTTGCGTACGGTGGCGCGTGGACGCCCGCGGACGAGGCCGGTCGTGCGCATGTGGCGGTGATATCGAGCGACCTCAACGACAGACTGTTCGGCGGTGGCAACAGCGTAGGCAGGACCTTGCATCTCAGGGACGCCGACGTGCGCATCGTCGGCGTGTTGAAACCGTGGCGTCCGACGCCCCTGTTCTACGATCCCGTGGGTGGCATCACCGGCAGCATGACGCCTACGGGCTTTTATGGCAGGCCCGAGGACGTCTTCATGCCGTTCCTCGCCGGCCTCGACGTCAACGACGGCAACTTCTTCCAGTACACCTGCTGGGGCAGCGGGCCGGCGAAACCCGGGCATTTGCAGGACGCGCCATGCCTCTGGCTCGCCTTGTGGGTGGAGCTGGACAGCCCCGCCAAGGCAGCCGCGTATCGCTCGTTCCTCGACGGTTACGTGCGGCAGCAGAAGGCACTGGGGCGTTTCGCGCACATCGACACGGACATGCCGGACCTGATGCAGCAGCTGGACCGGGCGCACGCAATACCGGCGAACGTCCGGCTGCAGACCTGGCTGGCGCTCTCCTTCCTGGCGATCTGCCTGTTCAACATGGTGGGTCTGTTGCTGGCCAAGTTCCTTCAGCGCAGCGGCGAGATCGGCGTGCGCCGCGCCTTGGGCGCGTCGCGGCCTGCGGTGTTCGCGCAATGCCTGGCCGAGGCCGGATTGATCGGTCTGATCGGTGGCGTGGGTGGATGGTTGTTGACGCTCGCCGGGCTGTGGCTGGTGCGCCGCCAGCAGTTGCCGTACTCCGACCTCGTGCATATGGACATGCCGATGTTCGCGAGCACGTTCGTGCTGGCGGTCGCGGCCAGCTTGATCGCAGGGTTGTTGCCGGCATTGCGTGCGAGCAGGGTTGCGCCAGCGCTGCAGTTGAAGACCTTGTGAGGACAATCATGCAGATCAAGCCCATCTTATCGGCTCTGAAAAAGCACAGGCTCGCGACCTTCTTGATCGCTATGGAAATCGCGCTTGCCTGCGCGGTGCTGTGCAACGCGGTGTTCATGATCGCCAATCGCCTGACGGCGATGAACCTCGACAGCGGCGTGGACGAGTCTTCGCTGGGTGCGATCACGGTGACTGGATTCGACCCCGCGCAAGCTACCGATTTGAACGCGCGGATGGTGGCGGGCCTGCGCGCGGTGCCCGGCGTCGAGTCCGCGCAGGTCATCTCCTCCGTGCCGTTCGGCGCGCAGTCGCTCGTGGCCGGCATCAGCCTCGACCCGTCCGGCAAGAAAACACCGGCCGTGGTCCAGTTCTACCAAGGTGCCCCCGGAACCATCGACGCGCTGGGCTTGAAACTGGAGGCAGGGCGGCTGCCCGCGACGAGCGACTACCAGCCCTTGTCGGGGCAGGAGTATTTCCCAGCCGTGTCGCCGGTGCTGGTCACCCGCGCGCTGGCCGAGCATCTGTGGCCTGGCCAGAATCCGCTGGGCCGCGAGTTCTGGATGGCCAAATGGCAATTCCGCGTCATCGGAGTGCTATCCCACCTTTCGGTGTCCCAGTACACCGAGTACGCCGAACAGGGCGCGGAGTGGACCGTGTTCGTGCCAACCCTGCCGGGTGGCCAGTTGGCGGGCACCTACCTGATCCGCGCAAAGCCGCAGGACATCGAGAGCGTCATGACGACGGCGCGTGCCGCAGTGGCGAAGATCGCACCGGAAGTGGTGCTGGATCACGAGAACAGCCATTCGGTTTCCTTCCTGCGCGAGCGTTTCTTTCGGACCGATCGCGCCATGGCCGGCATGCTGGTGGGCGTGATCGTGGCGCTGCTCGGCGTCACCGCACTGGGCATCGTGGGCCTGGCCAGCTTCTGGGTGGCGCAGCGGCGCAAGCAGATCGGCATCCGCCGCGCGATCGGCGCCACGCGCGGCGACATCCTGCGCTACTTCCAGACCGAGAACTTCCTGATCGTCACGTTCGGCATCGCGCTCGGCATGGCGCTGGCCTTCGTGCTCAACGCGGTGCTGATGAAGTTCTACGAACTGCCGCACCTGCCGCTGTACTACCTGCCGGTCGGCGCACTGGCGCTGTGGGCGCTGGGCCAACTCGCCGTACTCGGCCCCGCCCTGCGCGCCGCGAACGTGCCGCCGGTAGTGGCAACCCGCAGCGTGTGACGCTTAAGCCCTCCCCTTCAAGGGGAGGGTTGGGTGGGGATGGTTGCGAGGGGTGGCGTTGGGTGGGGATGGTTGTTCTGCGGAGTGTTGGGAGGGGATGGTGTGGTGGCATCGCGCACTGGCCGAACCCTCTCCCCCCCCAACCCCTCTCCCGCAAGCGGGCGAGGGGAGTGATGAAGGGCCTCTCCCGCGGGGGAGTTCAATCAAGGAGGGAATGGATGTTTGCTTACTACCTCGACCTGGCATGGCGCAGCCTGAAGCGCACGCCTATCCTCGCCGGCCTGATGGTGCTGGCGATTGCGCTGGGCATCGGTGCGTCGATCACCATGCTCACGGTGCTGCGCAACCTGTCGGGCAACCCGCTGCCGGGGCGCAGCGAGGTGCTTTTCCATCCGCAGGTCGATCCGCGGCCGGCCGATCTGCCGGGCGCCAAGGAGGAGCCGCCGGACGACCTCACTTATCTCGATGCGGTGAACCTCTACCAGCTCGGCATCGCGCCGCGTCGCGCGGTGATGAGCAGCAACTGGCTGCCGGTGCGCAAGGACGCGCCGGACAGCCCGCTGGCGATGTTCAGCGACCGCGCCACCACCGCGGATTTCTTCGCGATGTTCGGCGTGCCCTTCGTTTACGGCTCCGCGTGGTCGGCGCAGGACGACGCGAACCACGCGCAGGTGGTGGTGCTGTCGCGGGCGATGAACCAGAAACTGTTCGGTGGCGAGAACAGCGTGGGCAAGACCCTGGTGATCGCCACCAAGACCTTCCGCGTGGCAGGCGTGGTCGACGACTGGAACCCGCAGCCGCACTTCTACGATTTGAACGGTGGCGCCTACGGCAAGGGCGAGCAGATGTATCTGCCGTTCTTCACCTGGCTCGACTTGCCGCAGGACTACGGCTACGGCCCGATGCAGTGCTGGGGCAACGACCCGAACGCGGGCACGCACGATCCCAAGGCGAAGCAGTGCACCTGGGCGCAGTTCTGGGTGCAGTTGGACACGCCCGCGCAAGTGGCGGACTACCGCGCGGCGCTCAACCAGTACAGCGCGCAGCAGCACCAGCTCGGCCGCTACCAGCGCGCGCCGGACGTGCGCCTGCGCGGCCTGCTCGACTGGCTGGACGCCAAGCACGTGATCCCGGTGACGGTGCGCATGCAGACCTGGATCGCCTTCGGCGTGCTCCTGATCTGCCTGGTCAACACCGTGGGCCTGATGGTGGCGAAGTTCCTGCGCAAGTCGGGCGAGATCGGCGTGCGCCGCGCGCTGGGCGCCTCGCGCCGCGCGGTGTTCACGCAATGCCTGGTGGAGGCCGGCGTGATCGGCGTGGCCGGCGGCCTGCTCGGCCTGCCGCTGGCGTGGCTGGGCCTGTGGATGGTGCGCCAGCAGCCGGTGAGCTTCGCTGCCTCCGCGCATTTCGAGCCGTCCATGCTGGGCGCGGCGCTGGCGCTGGCCGTGTTGTCGGCGCTCGCCGCCGGCGTGTGGCCCGCGCTGCGCGCCTCGAGCGTGGCCCCCGCCCTGCAGGTGAAGTCGCTATGAGAATCCTCCATCAGATCCGCCCTATCCTCGCCGCGCTGCGCAGCCACAAGACCGCCGTGATGCTGCTGGTGCTGGAGATCGCGCTGACCATGGCGGTGCTCGGCAACCTGGTGTTTATCGTGTACGACACCATCAACCGCTCGCATGTGTCCACGGGGATTGCTGAGAGCCAGATCGGCTGGCTGCAGAACATTGGCGTGGTCGGCCAGGACAATCCCGTTACGGGTGCGGAGAATCTCGCTGTGCTGCGTGCCGTACCCGGCGTAGCGGATGCAGCCTATGTCAGCCCGCCACTCGTGTATGCGCAGCGCAATCCTCTCTTCATCGATCCATCGCGCAAGCAGCCTGTTGCACAGGTATACGAGTTTCAGGGCAGTCAGGGGCTAGTCGATACCTTCGGACTGCACGTCATCCAGGGACGGGAGCCCACGCTCGATGAACTGCCGGTGGCGGCCACCGTCACGAGTGACGCCGTGTTTCCAGTGTTGGTGACCCAAGCCTTGGCCGCGCACCTGTTCCCCGACGGTCACGCGTTGGGCAAGCTGATCTACGACGGCGGCGGCAATCCGATGCGCATCGTTGGCATCGTGGATCACTTGCGTGGCGAGATTACCGGGCGCGTCGATGACGACTATGCGGTCGTCACCCAGTTGTTGCTGGGCGCTCAGAATGTTGGCGGCGGTTTCACCATACGCGTTCACGAGGCCACGCAGTTGCCGCAAGTGTTGCAAGCTGCTGCCATCGCCCTGCAGAAAGCCAACCCGGGCCACGTGCAGAACGCTGCTCTCACCATGGCTGAGGCGCGCGAAAGCTATTTCCGCAACGCTCTCGCCGCCGGCCGCATGTTGGTGGCGATCATGCTGATCCTGCTGGTGGTCACCGCGCTGGGTGTGAGCGGCTTGGCCAGCTTCTGGGTGCAGCAGCGGCGAAGGCAGATCGGCATGCGCCGCGCGCTGGGTGCCACCCGTCGCGACATCCTGCATTACTTCCAGATGGAAAATCTGCTCATCGTCAGCGGCGGCGTTCTGCTGGGCACGCTGTTCGCGTATGCGCTGAACCTGTTCCTGATGCACCGCTTCGAACTGGCCCACCTGCCGGCGCATTACCTCGTGGTCGGCGCGCTGGCGCTGTGGGCGCTGGGCCAACTCGCCGTACTCGGCCCCGCCCTGCGCGCCGCGAACGTGCCGCCGGTAGTGGCAACCCGCAGCGTGTGACGCTTAAGCCCTCCCCTTCAAGGGGAGGGTTGGGTGGGGATGGTTGTTCTGCGGAGGGTTGGGTGGGAATGGTGTTGCGGCATGGCGCGCTGGCCGAACCCTCTTCCCCAACCCCTCTCCCGCAAGCGGGAGAGGGGGGGCGATGAAGGGCCTCTCCCGCGGGGGAGTTCGATCAAGGAGATGTGGAATGTTCGGCTATTACCTCGACCTGGCGCTGCGCAGCCTCAAGCGCAACAAGGCGCTCACCGCGCTGATGGTACTGGCGATCGCGCTGGGCATCGGCACCAGCATGACCACGCTGACCGTGATGCACGTGCTGTCGGGCGATCCGATTCCGCAGAAGAGCGCGCAGCTGTTCCGTGTGCGCATGAACGTGTTTCCGGACGACAGTTTCCGCCCGGGCGACAAGGTGCCGGACAACCTGACCCGCCGCGATGTCGAGGCGCTGCTGCGCGATGCGCGTGCCGACCGTCAGGCGGCGATGTCGGCCGGCGCGATGGTGGTGGCCGCGCAGGGCGAGCCGCTGCGCGTGGCGACGCGTTACACCGGCGCGGATTTCTTCCCCATGTTCGACGTGCCGATGCGCTACGGCCGCGCCTGGAGCCGCGCCGACGATGCGAGCCGTGCACGCGTCGCGGTGATCTCGAGCGTGCTGAACGAGCAGCTCTTCGGCGGCGTGGACAGCGTGGGCAAGACGTTGCAGGTGGGCGAGCAGTCCCTGCGCATCGTCGGCGTGCTGGGCGACTGGAACATGAACCCGCGCTTCTACGACCTCAGCAACGGCCAGTTCGGCGACAGCGAGCAGGTGTTTCTGCCGCTGTCCACGGCGCTGGACCTGAAGCTGTCCAGCAGCGGCTCCACGAATTGCTGGAGCCGCACAAATGATGCACGCGCCGCCGATGCGCCCTGCATCTGGCTGCAGTACTGGGCGGAACTGGACACGCCGGCGAAGGCGGCGACCTACCGGCAATACCTGCAGAACTACATCGCCCTGCAACAACAGGCCGGGCGTTTCAGCCATGCCGGCCAGGCCGAGGCGCTGGACGTGATGCAGTGGCTGGACGCCAAGGGCGTGGTGCCCGCCGACGTGCGCCTGCAGACCTGGCTGGCGCTGGGCTTCCTCGGCATCTGCCTGCTCAATACCGTGGGCCTGCTGCTGGCGAAGTTCCTGCGCCGCAGCGGCGAAATCGGCGTGCGCCGCGCGTTGGGCGCTTCACGCCGCGCGATCTTCCTGCAGTGCCTGGTCGAGGCCGGCGTGGTGGGGCTCGCCGGCGGCGTGCTCGGCCTGGCATTGGCGGCCCTGGGTCTGGTGCTGGTGCGCCACCAGCCGACCGACTACGCCGCCTACATCCACATGGACCTGCGCATGTTGCTGGCCACCTTCGTGCTGGCGCTGGCGAGCAGCCTGCTGGCCGGCCTGCTGCCGGCGTGGCGGGCCATGCAGGTGGCGCCCGCCGTGGCGCTCAAGTCGAACTAGACCGTCAGGCGAGAGGACTACGCGATGCACTTCCGTCACATCCTGAGCGCGCTGGGCCGCCACCGGATCGCCGTTGGCCTGCTGGTGCTGGAGATCGCCTTTTCCTGCGCGGTGGTCTGCAACGCGCTGTTCCTCATCGGCAGCCGGCTGGAGCGCATGCAGCGGCCCACCGGCGTGGACGAGGCGCACCTGGTCGAGATGTTCATCGGCAGCGTTACGCGCGGCTCGGCGGACGCGGTCATGGCGCAGACGCGCACCGACCTGGCCGCGCTGCGGGCCATTCCCGGTGTCGCCAATGCCTCCGTCGTCAACCAGACGCTGTTCGGCAACTCGCTCAATGCCAGCGGCGTCAGCCTCAGTGACGAGGCGAAGGCGCCGAGCATCCCGGTCACGCAGTACATGGGCGATGCGCAACTGGCCGACACCCTGGGCCTGAAACTGGTGGATGGCCAGTGGTTCAAGCCGGACGAATTCATCACCGAGGAGCAGCTTGAAAGCGGCCACTCCGGCCTGCCCGTGATCATCACCAAGGCGTTGGCAGACCATTTCTTTCCGGGCCAGTCGGCGGTCGGCAAGACCATCCATGCCTTCGGCACCAACCGCGTGGTGGGGGTGCTGGATCGGCTGGTGCAGCCGCACGACTCCGGCCCTGCGGAGTATTACGGCTACGCCATGCTGTTTCCGGTGAACCTGCCGTACACGGAAGGCGCCTACGTGATCCGGGTGAGGGATGCGGCGCAGCGCGCCGCGGTGCTCCAGGGCGCATTGCGCGCGCTGAAGGCCGACGGCCCGCTGCGGCTGATCTCGCCGAAGTACGCCTTCACGCTGGAGTCGCAGCGCGACAAGTACTACCGCAACGACCGCGCGATGGCCTGGATGCTGGTGGGCGTGTGCCTGCTGCTGCTGGTCGTCACGGCGGTGGGCATCGTGGGCCTGACCAGCTTCTGGGTGGCGCAGCGGCGCCGGCAGATCGGCATCCGCCGCGCGATTGGAGCCACGCGCGGCGACATCCTGCGCTACTTCCAGACCGAGAATTTTCTGATCGCGACGCTTGGCATCGCCCTGGGCATGGTGCTGGCCTTCGGCCTCAACCTGCTGTTGATGCGGCACTACGAACTGGGGCGTTTGCCGGGCTACTACTTCCCAGTGGGCGCCATCGTGCTGTGGCTGCTCGGGCAACTCGCCGTACTCGGCCCCGCGCTGCGCGCGGCGGCAGTGCCGCCGGTGGTGGCGACACGCAGCGTGTGACGTACAAGCCCTCCCCTTCAAGGGGAGGGTTGGGTGGGGATGGTTGCGAGGCGTGACGTTGGGTGGGGATGGTTGTTCTGCGGATGGCGTTGGGGTGGGGATGGTTGCGGTGGATGGAGTTGGGTGGGGATGGCGTAGCGGCATCGCCGCGCGCCGGTCAGCGAAGGTGGAGGTCGATTCCGTGCAAGGACAAACCAACCCGTCGATTCTCCGGCCGAAGCTGCAACGCCGGTTGCGAAATGCCCCGACCGAGGCGGAGCGTGTGCTGTGGCGGCATTTGCGCGCGCCAGCTGGATGGATGCAAGTTCCGCCGCCAGCATCCGTTCGGCGACTTCATCCTGGACTTCGCATGCCTGGAACGCAGGCTCGTGATCGAGCTGGACGGCGGCCAGCATGCAGAGCGGGCGCGGGCGGATGCCTTGCGCACGGCTTTTCTGGAGCGCGCCGGATTCCGGGTGCTGCGGTTCTGGAACAACCAGGTATTCGAGGACATGGAGGGCATGCTCGAGGCGATCCGGCAGGCGTTGATGATGAGCGGCGGCAACCATCCCCACCCCAATCCTCCCCGGCACCACCATCCCCACCTCGGCGCCACCTATAGCAACCATCCCCACCCCAACCCTCCCCTTGAAGGGGAGGGAGAAGGCAAGGAGGACTGACATGTTCGGCTACTACCTCGACCTTGCGCTGCGCAGCCTGAAGCGCACGCCCATCCTCACCGGCCTGATGGTGCTCGCCATCGGCCTGGGCATCGGCGCGGCCATGACCATGCTGACGGTGCTGCACGTGATGACCGACGATCCGCTGCCGGGACGCAGCGCGCACTTGTACACGCCGCATCTCGATCCCTTGCCGCTCGACTACAAGCAGGGCGGCGACGGCCCCGACCCCACCGACGACCTCACCTGGCCCGATGCGATGGCGCTGCTCAAGGCGCAGCGCGCCACGCGGCAGGCGGCGATGGCGGGCGGCTCGTTGTTGCTGCGGCCGGGTCGTGCCGACCTGCGTCCGTTCTATGTGGATGGCCGCTACGCCACGGCGGATTTCTTCGCGCTGTTCGGCGTGCCGTTCCTGCAAGGCAGCGGCTGGAGCGCCGCGGACGACGCGGCCGGCGCGCAGGTGGTGGTGCTGGTCGACGCGCTGGCGCGCAAGTTGTTCGGCACGGGCAACGCGGTGGGCCGGATGGTGCGCCTGGGCGAGCACGATTACCGCGTGATCGGCGTGACGCGCGATTGGCAGCCTGCGCCGATGTTCTACGTCGACGCTTCGGCCAAGCGTTACAGCGATGGCGACATGTTCTTTCTGCCGCTGGCTACCGCGGTGGATCGGAAGCTCGACGTCAACGGCAACTTCAGCAGTTGGGGCGAGGATCGTGCCGAGACGCGCATGGTCAGCCCGACCACGACCTGGTTGCAGTTCTGGGCGCAGTTGGACACACCGGCACAAGCGGCGGCGTATCGCCAATACCTGGTCGATTACTCCGCGCAGCAGAAGGCGTTGGGCCGTTTCCAGCGTCCGCCGGCGAACGCGAAGCTGTACGGCCTGATGGGTTGGCTGGCGCACGAAAACCTGGTGCCCGGCGACGTGCGCCTGCAACTGTGGCTGGCGCTGGGCTTCCTGTTCGTGTGCATGCTCAACATCGTGGCCTTGCTGCTGGCGAAGTTTTTGCGCCGCAGCGGCGAGATCAGCGTGCGCCGCGCGCTGGGCGCGAAGCGGCGCGACATCTTCGTGCAGCTCGGCATCGAGTCGGCGCTGATCGGCGTGGCCGGCGGCGCGCTGGGCCTGGCCATCGCGCAGCTCGGCCTGTGGAGCATCCGCCAGCGCCCGGACGACTACGCCAGGCTGGCGCAGATGGATATGCCGATGCTGCTCGGAACCTTGGCGCTCGCCGTGCTCGCCAGCGTGCTGGCCGGCCTGCTGCCGGCGTGGCGCGCGTGCCGGGTGCCGCCGGCGCTGCAACTCAAGATGCTTTGACGGAGGCGGCATGGAACTTCGACCGATCCTTTCCACCCTGCGCCACCACAAGCTCACCGCCAGCCTGCTGACGCTGCAGGTGGCCTTCACCTGCGCCATCGTCTGCAACGTGGTGTTCATGATCGCGAACCGCGTGCACCAGATCAGCCTGCCGAGCGGGCTTGCCGAGAGCGAGTTGTCGATGCTGAAAATCGCCGGGATCGACCCGGGGGAAAATTCGCAGGCGCGGCATGCCGCGGATCTGGCCGCGCTGCGGGCGATCCCCGGCGTGCAGGCGGCAGTGGCGGTGGACAGCCTGCCGCTGGGCCGCAACGACTCCAGCTATGGCACCTGCGCCAACCAGCAAGCGTGGAACCGCGCCATGGCGGCGCGTTCGCTCAATGGCGTGCAAGGCTGCCTGAACCCCAGCGTCTACAGCGGTTCGCCCGGCGAGCTGGAGGCGTTGGGACTGCACCTGGTTGCCGGGCGCGATTTCCAACCGGATGACTATGTGCCGGCAAAGCCCGGCTACGTCGCGGCCAATGTGCCCAGCGCCATCGTCACCCGCAGCCTGGCAGCGAAGCTGTATCCGGGACGGGACGCGCTGGGGCAGAGCCTCTACATGGGCGGGCGTCCGCCCATGCGCATCGTCGGCGTGGTGGAAAACCTGCTGCGCCCGCGCCTGCGCGAGCCGGGCGTGAATCAATACAGCGTCTTGTTGCCCTCGATCCCCGGCGAACCGTCGGTGACCTACGTGCTGCGCAGCGCACCGCAGGATCGGGCCCGCGTGCTCGGGTCGGCGGTTGCCGCGTTGACGCGGCTCGACCCCAACCGCCTGATACCGCCGGATGGCGTGCGCACCTACACCCAGATCCGCCACGCCTACTTCCAGCGCGACACCACCATGATCGGCCTGCTGATCGCCTCGGCGCTGGGCCTCTTGTTCGTCACCGCGCTGGGCATCGCCGGGCTGGCGAATTTCTGGGTGCAGCAGCGCACGCGCAGCATCGGCATACGTCGTGCGATTGGAGCGACCCGCGGCGATATCCTGCGCTACTTCCAGGCCGAGAACTTCCTCATCGTCACGGTCGGCATCGTGCTCGGCGTGCTGCTCGCCATCGTGCTGAACCTGCTGCTGATGACGCATTACGAACTGCCGCGCCTGCCGCTGTGGTACCTGCCCATCGGCGCGGCGGTGCTGTGGGCGCTGGGGCAACTCGCGGTGCTCTCGCCGGCGCTGCGCGCCTCGCATGTGCCGCCGGTGGTGGCGACGAGGAGCGTGTGATGGAGCAGGGCGACGAGAGGGGCGGAGCCGGATTCGGCAAAGCGACGGAGCAGGTTCCCTTACGGGCTTTCGCTGACGCGATGCCGCCAGTATCCCGGTTGGCGGTGGCAGTGCATCACCGCAAGGATCAGCACATCGTCGGATTCGACGGTGTAAAGCACGGCATAAGGAAAAACGCGCGGGAGCCGGCGACGGATGTCCTGCTCCAGCAGTGCGCCCGCCAGCGGCTGTTTGACGATTTCGCCGATGGCGCTCTCCATGCAGGCGATGAAACGCGTGGCGAGATTCGGACTGATCGACGCGTAGTGGAGCGCCGCCTCCTCGTACTCCGCCAAGGCTTCCGGGTGGAACGCAAAGCTCATCGCGCGAGGCGGTCGCGCACGCGCTGCAAGGCCTCGTTGCCGGGGATGGGCTGGATATCGCCGCGGCGCAGCTCGTCGCGGCGTCGCACGGCTTCGGCCGTCCACGCAATCTGGATTTCGTCGTCCTGCCCGGGGGCGAGGCTTTCCACCAACCGGTCGGCCAGTTGCGCGCGGGCTTCGCTGGGTAGCGACAGCGCGGCTTGCGTGAGTTGTTCGATGCTGATGGCCATGGGACAGACCTATGCGGGCAGGTGGTGGAGCTTGACGGCTTGCGGGCCGACCTCGTTGTCGAAGTGGCAGCGCACGGTGTCGCGCAATTCAACCAGCGATTCGGCATCAGCGAAGAGCGCATGTCCGAATGCTTGGGCCATGTACGCGCCCTTCGCGGTTTCCTCGACCTGGAAAACACTCTCGTGCACGGCGTGCTCCGGTTCGGGAATCCATCTTACTTCAATGCCTTGGGCGAGGGAGTTCTGAATGTTCGACTACTACCTGCGCCTCGCCCTGCGCCGCTGCCGGCAGAACCTGGCGATGGTGGGCCTCTTGGTGCTGACCATGGCCATCGGCATCGCCGCGACGATGACGGCGATGACGATCTTCGGCGCGCTTGCCGGCGATCCGCTGCCGGGCATCAGCCCGCACCTTTACGTGGCGACGATGGATGCGCGCGAGGCGGTGGACAAGGACAACCCCGACTACAAGCAACCGGACAGCTGGCTCAAGCTCGGCGACGCCAAGGCGCTGGTGGATGCGCACCGCGCGCCGCAGCAACTGGCGTTGGCGCAGAGCCTGACCACGATGGACAGTCCCGACGGCAAGCACAGCGAACAGGCCTGGGGCTTCATGGCCTACGGCGAACCGCTGGGCATGCTGGGTGTGCCATTGCGCTTCGGTCGGCCGTGGACGGCGCAGGAGCTGGCGGCGCGTGCGCCGGTGGTGGTGATCGACAGCGATCTGGCGCAGAAGCTGTTCGGCACCGCAGACGCGGTGGGCCGCAGCGTGCTGCTGGGTGGCAAGCCGTTTCGCGTGGTTGGCGTCACAGTGCCGTGGAAGCCGCACACGGTGTTCCTCGACCTGCAGCGCAACCAGGGCAACCCGCAGGGCAGCAACGACGAGTTCTTCGTGCCTGCGGAGGCGGCGCTGGATGCGGGCGTGGGGCCGTTCACCTCGGGCGAGTGCGGCAAGGGGGCGCCAGTCATCGGCTTCCAGTCGGCGGCGGTACAACATTGCCGCTGGCTGGAAGTGTGGTCGCGGCTGGACACGCCGGCGCAGGTAGCGGACTGGCGGCAATTCCTCGCCAACTACGCCGATGCGCAGCGCGCGGCGGGCCGTTTCGTCTATCCGCCGCAGCCGAAGCTCTACGGCGCGCGCGCATGGATGACGCTGAATCACGTGGTGCCCGACGACGTGCGCCTGAACCTGATGCTGGCCGGCGCGTTCCTGCTGCTGTGCATGGTCAACGTGGCGGGCCTCCTGGCCGCGCGCTTCCTGCGCCGGCAGGCGGACGTGGCGATCCGCCGCGCGCTGGGCGCGTCCAAGCGCACGGTGTTCGCGCAGCACCTGGTGGAGACCGGCATCCTCGGCCTCGCCGGCGGCGTGCTGGCCTTGCCGCTGACCTGGCTGGGCCTGTGGATCGTGCGCCTGCAGCCGGTGAGCTATGCGGAGGCGGCGAAGTTCAGCCCCGGCGTGTTCGGTGCGCTGCTGCTGTTTTCGCTCATCGTGGGCCTGCTGGTGGGCGTGTTGCCCGCATGGCGCGTGTGCCGGCAGCCGCCGGCCCTGCAGATCAAGGTGGCTTGAGGAGATGGCCGTGCGACATATCGTGAATCCCTTGTTGCGCCATCGCCTGATGCCGCTGCTGGTCGTGCTGCAGGTGGCGCTGGCCTGCGCCATCGCCTGCAACGCACTGTTCCTGCTGCAGCAGAAGCTGGTGCCCATCCTCGCGCCTGATGGTATCGGCACTCCGGACCGGCTGGTGATGGCCTGGAATATCGCGTCGCGCGGCAAGCCCTGGCCGACCGGCCGTCTGCTGGAAGTGCGCCAGGCGTTGCGGGCATTGCCGGGCGTGAGCGCAGCCAGCGTGGCCGGTTCGCTGCCGATGGAGACCAATGCGCAGATGAACGGCGAGGCGATTGCGGAGGACACACACGCCAAGGCCGGCGATGCGGCTGTCTACATCGGTGCCGACCTGGTCGATACGCTGGGCTTGCACCTGGTCGCCGGGCGCGATTTCAGCGCCGAAGAGCAATCCATCCAGTACCACGGCATGGGCATCAACGATTCCGGCCCGGCCATCATCACCCGCGCGCTGGCGAACCGCCTGTTTCCCGATGGGCATGCGCTGGGCAAGGTGATACGCATCGGTGCAGCTGCCGATGCCGGGCGCCGCACCGTGGTCGGTGTGGTCGCGCACCTGATGAGCAACAAGTTCGACGCCGACGGCGGCAATGTGGACTACACCATGCTGTTTCCCGGCGTGCCGGGCAATTGGCCGATGCCGGTGTTCGCGGTGCGCGTGGCGCCGGGCGCGGACGTGGAACGCGTGCGCAAGGCGGTCGATGCCACCATCCACCGCGAACTGGGCAATGAAATGATCCGGGGCTTCGAGCCGAGCATCCAGATGTACGGCGACATGCGTGCGCATGCCCTGGCGAAGTTCAAGGCCGCCGTATGGCTGCTCGCCGGCGTCAGCGTGGTGGTGCTGATCGTCACCCTCGCCGGCATCATGGGCCTCACCGGCTACTGGGTGCAGCAGCGCACGCGGCAAATCGGCATCCGCCGTGCGCTGGGCGCGCGCCGCCGCCACATCCTGCGCGAGCTGCAACTGGAAAACCTGCTGGTGGTCGGCGTCGGCGTGCTGCTCGGGCTGGCCTGCGCCTACGCGATCAACCTGTGGCTGATGCGGCACTACGAACTCACCCGCCTGCCGTGGATCTACCTGCCCGTCGGCGCGGCGCTGATGCTGCTGCTCGGCCAGCTCGCCGTGCTGTCGCCCGCGCTGCGCGCCTCGCGCGTGCCGCCGGTGGTGGCGACGCGGAGCGTGTGAGCCTTGCAGCCGTCCCTTTCGAGAGCAAGGGGCAATATGGCCAGTTATGCTAGCCTTGTCGTGGCATATGCAAAGCGGGGTCGGATCATGCAGACGAACGTGCTGGATGCAAAAAATCGGCTTTCCCAACTCATCAAGTCGGCACAGGCTGGCGAAGAGGTGGTGATTGCCAATCGCGGCGAGCCGGTGGCGAAACTGGTGGCCGTGCATGGCAAGGGCGCGTCGAATGCCGAGCCGGGTAGTCCGGAGGCGATTCTTTCGTGGCTGAAAAATCGCCGGCTGCCGGCTTATGCCCGTCGCAGCGCGAAGGAAATCAATGCCGACATCAGGGAAGCGAGGGAGTCATGGGACTGATCTATCTGGACAGCTGCCTGGTGATCTATCTGACCGAAAACCATCCCCAATGGTCGGCTCGGGTAGTGGCTGCCATTGGCAGGGCGAAAGGCGCGCGGTTCGCCATCTCGCCGCTGGTGAAGATGGAGTGCCTGGTCGGGCCGGCCAAACGTGGCGACCCGGTCTTGCAACGCGAATACACCGAGTCGTTCGCGGCTTTCGCCGCGCTGACGATGCCGGAGCAGGTGTATTTGCAAGCCGCGCAATTGCGCGCGCGGTTCGGCATGAAGACGCCCGATGCGTTGCACCTGGCCTGTGCCCAGCACCATCGCTGCGAGGCCTTGTGGACGAACGACAACCGTCTTGCGGCAGCCTCGCACGGCCTGGCGCGGAAACTCCCCGCGTGAGACTCGCGGCCTTGGGCATTGCAACCTTTTTCACTGGAGCCGCATCCATGCGGACATGTGCAGGAACAAGATGCGTACCGTACTGATCGTCGACGACAACCCCGCCGTGGGCGAGGCGCTGTCGCTGTTGCTGTCGCTGCACGACATCCGCCCGCTGGTGGCGCTGAACCAGGCCGAGGGGCTGGCCGCGCTGGCGCGCGAGCGGGTGGACGTGGTGATTCAGGACATGAACTTCACCGCCGACACCACCTCGGGCGAGGAGGGCGTGGAGCTGTTCCGCGCGATCCGCGAGCGGCATCCCGACCTGCCGGTGATTCTGCTCACCGCATGGACGCACCTGGAGACCGCGGTGGAGCTGGTGAAGGCCGGCGCCGCGGACTATCTCGCCAAGCCCTGGGACGACCACAAGCTGCTGGCCACGGTGGAGAACCTGTTGGAACTCTCCGAATCCACCCGCGAGGTGAGCCGCGCGCGGCGCGAGCGCCGCCGCCGCCGCGAGGTGCTGCAGAGCACCTACGAGCTGGACGGCCTGGTGTTCGCCTCCGAGGCGATGGCGCGCACGCTGGAGCTGGCCTGCCAGGTGGCGCGCGCCGAGGTGCCGATCCTGATCACCGGGCCGAACGGCGCGGGCAAGGAGCGCATCGCGGCGATCGTGCACGCGAACTCGCTGGTGAAGAAGGGCCCGTTCGTGGCGGTGAACTGCGGCGCGCTGCCGGGCGAGCTGATCGAGGCCGAGCTGTTCGGCGCCGACGCCGGCGCCTACACCGGCGCGAACAAGGCGCGCGAGGGCCGCTTCGAGCTGGCCGACGGCGGCACGCTGTTCCTCGACGAGATCGGCAACCTGCCGCTGCCGGGGCAAATGAAATTGCTGCGCGTGCTGGAAACCGGCCAGTTCGAGCGGCTCGGTTCGGGCAAGACGCGGCAGGCCAAGGTACGCGTATTGAGCGCGACCAACGCCGACCTCAAGGCGATGATCCGCGCCGGCACCTTCCGCGAGGATCTCTACTACCGCCTCAACGTGATCGAGGTGAACCTGCCGCCGCTGGCCGAGCGCATCGACGACGTGCTGCCGCTGGCCGAGCACTTCCTCGCCGGCCGCGCCACGCTGGGCGACGCGGCGCGCGAGGCGCTCCTGGCCTACCCGTGGCCTGGCAACGTGCGCGAGCTGAAGAACGCAATCGAGCGCGCGGCCTTGCTGGCCGGCGGCAAGCCGATCACGCCGGAACTGCTCAACCTGCCGCAGGTTGCGCCGGCCGCCGCGCGCAACCTCGACGAACCCAGCCGCGAGGCGGTGGAGGGCGCGCTGCACCAGGCCGACGGCGTGGTGAGCCGCGCCGCGCAGGCGCTGGGCCTGTCGCGCCAGGCGCTGTACCGGCGCATGGAGCGCTACGGGTTGACGGCGTCGGCGTGAGCTTGTCGCTGTGCGGGTTTGCGACGAGACTGCGCGCCAGGGGTAATGCGACCCGTAGGAGCGCACCCTGTGCGCGAATGCTCTGGCGCCCGATCGAAGCAAGAGCATTCGCGCACAGGGTGCGCTCCTACCTGGTCAGGTCATCGGGAGTAGGTCATGCGTATCGGTAGCCTCATCGTCCTGCCGCTGTACCTGCTGGCCTTCGCGGCCGCGGCGCAGACGGCCGCGCCCGCCGCGAGCGACCAGTGGAAACCGCCCGCGCCCGCCGCGAGCGTTGCCGGCGCGCACGGGCAGGCCGTGGCTGGCGGCGACGCGGCGGCGAAGCCTTCGCCGTTCAAGTTCAAGCAGGCGCGCAAGACCTGGGAACCGGAGCCGCCGCCGCCGCGCGCGAACGACAAGGCCGCGGTGATGGGCACCGACCGCGCCTGGCAGAACGGCCAGCCGCCGGTGAGCTGCGCGCAGACGCCGCGGGACCCCGCATGCCGCTGAGCGCCGCGCCGCCGACTGCGAGGCGCCGCTGATGTGGCGCCGCCTGAATTCGCTGCAGGGCCGGTTGACCTTGCTGCTGCTGCTGGCCGCTGTGAGCGGCGCGCTGGTCTACGTGGGCATCACGCAGTGGCCGCTGCCGCAGGTGCTCGACTGGCTGCACAAGGACCTCGCGCTGTCGGTGCGCACGCCCGCGCAACTGGGGCGCTATGGCGGTTTCGCGCTCAGCGTGCTGGTGCTGCTGCCGGTGGCGTGGTGGCTGGCGCATCGCGCGATGGCGCCGGTGAGCCGCCTGCTGCGCGCGCTGGAAGGCGCGGTGGCGAGCTATCGCGACGGCGATTTCAGCTTCTCCATCGCGGCGCGCCGCAGCGATGAGCTGGGCGAGCTGATCCATATGCACAACGCGCTGGGCCAGACCCTGCGCGAGCAGCGCCAGCACCTGGTGCAGCGCGAGCTGCTGCTGGAGACGGTGGTGCAGAACACGCCGGTGGCGCTGGTGCTCACTGACAGCAGCGGCCGCGTGGCCTACGCCAACCTGGCCTCGCGCCACCTGTTCAACGAGGGCAAGAGCCTCAACGGGCTGGACTTCGCCGAGCTGCTGGCCGAGGCGCCGGAGACGCTGCGCCGCGCGGTGGAAAGCGGCGAGGACGCGCTGCTCAGCGTGGAGATGGACGGCAGCGAGGAGACCTTCCACCTGTCGCAGCGCGCGTTCCGCCTGCAGGGGCGGCCGCACCGGCTGCACCTGTTCCGGCGCATGACGCGCGAGCTGTCGCGGCAGGAGGTGGCGACTTGGAAGCGGGTGATCCGCGTGATCAGCCACGAGCTCAACAACTCGCTGGCGCCGATCTCCTCGATGGCGCATTCGGGCGCAGAGCTGGCGCGCCGCGGCCAGCTCGACCGCCTGCCCGGCGTGTTCGCCACCATCAGCGAGCGCGCCAAGCACCTGCACGGCTTCATCGCCGGCTACGCCAGCTTCGCGAAACTGCCGGCGCCGCAGCCGCGCCCGGTGGAGTGGGAGCCGTTCCTCGCCTCGCTGGCGCTGCATTGCAAGTACCGGCTTGCCGCGCCGGTGCCCACGCACCCCGGCCGCTTCGATCCGGTGCAGATCGAGCAGGTGCTGATCAACCTGATCAAGAACGCGCACGAGTCCGGCAGCCCCGAGGACGAGGTGAGTCTGACCCTGCTCGACGCCGGCAACGAGCTGCGCATCGAGGTGGCCGACCGCGGCCCCGGCATGAGCGAGAACGTGCTGGCGCAGGCGCTGCTGCCGTTCTATTCCACCAAGCGCTCCGGCACCGGCCTCGGCCTCGCGCTGGCGCGCGAGATCGCCGAGGCGCACGGCGGCCGCGTGCTGCTGGCCAACCGCGAAGGCGGCGGCCTGCGCGTGAGCCTGCGCCTGCCGCAGTCCGGGGTGCTGTAGGAGCGCACCCTGTGCGCGAAGGCTTTTGCTCCGATCAGCGCCAGAGCAATTCGCGCACAGGGTGCGCTCCTACAACGCGCACCACGCTCGCCTATACTGCGGCCCTCACCGGGGAATGGAGCACGTCATGGGATCGGTTCTTGCGTTGGTCATCGTGGGGCTGGTGGTGGTCACCCTGCTCAAGATGGTGCGCATCGTGCCGCAAGGCTACGAATGGACGGTGGAGACGTTCGGCAAGTACACGCGCACGCTCACGCCGGGCCTGCACCTCTTGATCCCGATCTACCAGTCGGTCGGCCGCAAGATGAACATGATGGAGCAGGTGCTGGACGTGCCCTCGCAGGACGTCATCACCAAGGACAACGCGGTGGTGCGCGTGGACGGCGTGGTGTTCTACCAGGTGCTGGACGCGGCCAAGGCGGCGTATGAAGTGGCGCAGCTGGAGCAAGCCACGCTGGCGCTGATCATGACCAACATCCGTACCGTGCTCGGCTCGCTCGATCTCGACGAGAGCCTGAGCCAGCGCGACGCGATCAACGCCAAGCTGCTGCGCGTGGTGGACGAGGCCACGCACCCGTGGGGCGTCAAGGTCAACCGCATCGAGATCAAGGACATCGCCCCGCCGCGCGACCTGGTGGACGCGATGGCGCGGCAGATGAAGGCCGAGCGCGAGAAGCGCGCGAACATCCTCGACGCCGAGGGCCTGCGCCAGGCGGCGATCCTCAAGGCCGAGGGCGCCAAGCAGTCGGTGATCCTCGCCGCCGAAGGCGAGAAGGAAGCCGCGTTCCGCGCCGCCGAGGCGCGCGAGCGCACCGCCGAGGCGGAGGCCAAGGCCACCACGATGGTCTCCGACGCGATCGCCGGCGGCAACGTCAACGCGCTCAACTACTTCGTCGCCAACAACTACGTGGAGGCGCTGAAGGTCATGGCCGCCTCGCCGAACCAGAAGATGCTGCTGCTGCCGATCGAGGCCACCGGCGTGATCGGCGCGATGGCCGGCATCGCCGAGCTGGCGAAGGAGTCGCTGGGGCAGCAGCAGGCGGCTGCGAAGGCGGCGCCATCGTTGCCGCGCTGAGGCGCTTTGCCGGTTCCCCCGCAAGTTGCAGGGCGGTTTCGCGCCGCTGCCGCGACCCTCTTTGCTTGCCCGGCAAAGAAGAAGTGACTCGGGTGCCGACAGGCGCCCGAAACCGCTTTGAAACTTGCGGCAGCACGAAAGCAAAAGCCCTCCCCGCCGGGGGGGGGGGAGGGCGGGCCTTGCGAAAACCCCGCACAAAAAAACACCGGGCAAGCGCCCGGTGTCTTCGGTGCCGCAAAGTCGCCGCGTTCAGTTTCAGTGGTGCCGCACGAACGGCACCATCTTGCGCCACATTGCCACCTCGTGCGGCCACTTCGCATCCTTCAGGTAAGGATGGTCCGGGTAGTTGAGCGCCAGCACCTGGCGCACCTGGGCGGCCTGCTTGTCCTGGCCCAGCGCGAGGTAGCTGCGGGTGAGGATGGCCAGCGCGTCGCCGGTCTGCGGCGCCTGCTGGTAGTGCTCGATCACGTACTGCGCGCGGTCGGCGGCGCCGATGTAGACGCGGTTGAACAGGTAGAACTCGGCCACGTTGATCTCGTACTGCGCCAGCACGTTGCGCAGGTAGATCATGCGCTGGCGCGCGTCGGCGGCGTAGGCGCTGTCGGGGAAGCGGCGCGACAGCTCGGCGAAGTCGTCGAACGACTGCAGGTTGTAGGCCTGGTCGCGGCGCGACTGCGCCTGCTTGTCGTGCGAGATGCGGTCCATGAAGCCGGTGGTGCGGTCGAAGTTGATCAGGCCGCGCAGGTAATAGGCATAATCCACATGCTTGTTGGCCGGATAGGTCTTGATGAAGCGGTTGATCGTCGAATACGCGTCGTCCGACTCGTTGTCCTTGTACTGCGCGTAGGCCAGCTCCAGCTGGGCCTGCTCGTTGTAGTCGCCGGACGGGAAGCGGGCGATCAGGCGCTGGTAGGCCTTGATCGCCGCGGCGTAGTCCGCGTTCTGCAGCGAGGTGTGCGCGTTGTTGTACAGCGCGTCCACCGGCATGGTGTCGATGTTGTCGCGCTTGTGGCCGAACAGCGAGCAGGCGCTCATCGTCAGCGCCAGGGCGAGCACGGCGAGCGTCCTGAGGCAGAACCGGGTGGTCATCGGCAGCTTGAGCGAGTCGATAGTTGGACGCATTGGATAAAGGGTTCAGATGTTTGATCGAAAAGGCATGATAGCCGAAACCGCCGCCGCCCCGCGGCCTGCCGCCGCCCGCCGCCCGGGAGGCCGCGCATGACCGCGATACGCCACGAAGCCCGGGTGCCGCTGTCCGCGGCAGGACGCAGGTTCGACCAGGCGCTGGCCGAGTTGTTCCCGGACTACTCGCGCTCGCGCCTCAGCGCTTGGATCAAGTCCGGCGCGGCCACGCTGGACGGTGCCGCGGTGCCGCCGCGCCAGCTGCTCAAGGGCGGCGAGCAGGTACGGCTGGAAGCCGAGCTGCAAACCGAGGTGGAAAGCGCTCCCGAGGCCATCGCGCTCGCCATCGTGCACGAGGACGAGCACCTGCTGGTGCTGGACAAGCCCGCCGGCCTGGTGGTGCATCCGGGCGCCGGCAACCCCTCCGGCACCCTGCTCAACGCGCTGCTGCACCACGACCCGAAGCTGGCCGAGCTGCCGCGCGCCGGCATCGTGCACCGGCTGGACAAGGACACCAGCGGCCTGATGGTGGTGGCCAAGACCCTGCCCGCGATGACCGCGCTGGTGGAGATGCTGTCGCGCCACGACGTGGAGCGCCAGTACGAGGCCGTGGTGCTGGGCAGCCTCGTCTCCGGCGGCACCGTGGACGCGCCGATCGGCCGCAGCATGGGCGACCGCCTGCGCCAGGCCGTGCGCGACGAGGAGGGCGGCAAGCACGCCGTCACCCACTACCGCCTGCGCGAGCGCTTCCGCGCGCATTCGCTGATCCAGTGCAACCTGGAAACCGGCCGCACCCACCAGATCCGCGTGCACCTCACCCACGTCGGCCACCCGCTGGTGGGCGACCCGCTCTACGGCGGCGGCCTCAAGTTGCCCCGGCGCGCCACGCCGGAACTGGTCGCCGCGTTGCGCGGCTTCCGCCGCCAGGCGCTGCACGCCGAGCGGCTGGCGTTCGCGCACCCAGTCACCGGCGAACCGCTGGCCTTCACCGCCGAACGTCCCGCCGACATGACCGCGCTGATCGCCGCCCTGCGCGACGACCTCGCCGCCCACGGTCACGACGACGATTGAGCTGCGTGATTCCCTCTCCAGCATGCAGGGGAGGCCGGGGCGGGGTGCTCTCGCCTCGGCATGCGACACGTCCGCGGGTGTGCGAAGCTAGCCGCTTCCCCACCTCCCACCCGCGTCGAAGGACATGGCCGATACCTGGATCTTCCCCGACTGGCCCGCGCCCGCGCGCGTGCACGCGGCGGTCAGCACGCGCGACGGCCCCGGCGTCTCCGCACCGCCGTTCGGCCGCTTCAACCTCGGCCTGCGCAGCGGCGAATCCGCCGAGGTGGTGGACAGCAACCGCAGCGTGCTGCAGCAGGCCATGAACCTGCCCAGCGCGCCGCGCTGGCTGCACCAGGTGCACGGCTGCACCGTGGCCGAACTGGGCCCGCTGCCCGGCGAACACGAGCCGCAGGCCGACGCCGCCGTCTCGCGCATCCCCGGCACCACGCTCGCGATCCTCACCGCCGACTGCCTGTCGGTGCTGTTCTGCGCCGACGACGGCAGCACCATCGGCGCCGCCCACGCCGGCTGGCGCGGCCTCGCCGCCGGCGTGCTCGAAGCCACCATCGAGCAGATGCAGCTCGCGCCGGCGCGCCTGCTGGCGTGGCTGGGGCCGTGTATCGGCGGGGCTTCCTACGAGGTGGGCGAGGAAGTGCGCGCCGCCTTCGTGGAGCATTCCGCCGGCGCCGCCGCCTGTTTCGCGGCGACACGGCCGGGGCACTGGCATTGCGACCTCGCCGCGCTGGCGCGGCAGCGCTTGGCTGCGGCGGGTGTCCTGCGGGTGCATGGGGGAGGCTTCGATACGTTTACTGACGCGCGGTTCTATTCGTATCGGCGGGAGGGGGCGCGAAGTGGGCGGTTTGCCAGTTTGATCTGGCTGGCGGGCGGCTGATTATCTGGCGCTGCTCTGTCTCCCTCTCCCCGGCGGGGAGAGGGCTGGGGTGAGGGGCGGGTGCTCGCGAAAACCGTTCGATTTCGCAATTGGGCTCGCCTGCGGCGGGCTTTCGGACGCCTGCCGGCGCCCGAGCTACTTTCTCTTTGCGTGCCCAAAGAGAAAGGGCACCCCGCGGCGGCGCTTGCCGGGCGTCCTGCCCGGCAAGTCCGTGAGCCGTGGCCGGGCTTTTCGGCCGGGCATCCTGCCCGGTCGAAAAAGCATCGCCGTCCATGGCGATGCCCGCTGCGCGGCCTTCTCGTCCCCGTCTCACCGCCGCCGAGGGGCCCCGGGAACAGCAGACGCGCATCGTGCGCGCCAGAAGCCAAGGCAAAAGCCGCGGCGCCGCAAACTTGCGGCGCTGTTGCTCTTTTGAAGAGTGCGCGCTTGGAGCGCGCTGCTTCACCCGGGGCCCCTATGGCGCGGCGGGTGGGTGGAGGAAAGTCCGTCAGGATGGCCCGCACGGACGCGGGCCAGTTTTTCGCCGGTACATGGATGTGCCGTCGAAAAACCCCGTAACCCGCCCGCGCACCCGCAGGGCAGGATGCCCGGAGGGCGCGCCATCGGGGTGGCCTCTCTTTTGGTTCCTTTTCTCTGGCCAAACAGAGAAAAGGAACTCGGGCCGCGGCAGCGGCTCGAAACCGCTTTGAACCTTGCGCAGATCAGGAAATGTGCGAAGCCACCCTTCGCCACGCCCAAGGCGAACGCACATTGCGTGAAGCCTTGACGCCCACAAGGCACCCCGCCTGCTTGAATCCACAGACGCCACCCGCATCTCAGCGCTCAGTGGCGGCCCGCCCGCCAAAACCTTCGTGGGGAACTACCGATGCGGATGGACAAACTCACCTCGCGTTTCCAGCAGGCGCTGGCCGACGCGCAGTCGTTGGCCGTGGGCCGCGACCACAACATGCTCGAACCCGCGCACGTGATGGCGGCGCTGCTGGCCCAGCAGGGCGGTTCGACCGCGCCGCTGCTCACGCACGCGGGCGTCAACGTGCCCGCGCTGCGCCAGCGCGTGAACGAGTTGCTGGACCGCCTGCCCAAGGTCAGCGGGCAGGAGGGCAATCTCAATGTCGGCAACGACCTCAACCGCCTGCTCAACCTCACCGACAAGCTGGCGCAGCAGCGCGGCGACCAGTTCATCGCCAGCGAGCTGTTCGTGCTGGCGGCGCTGGAGGACAAGGGCGAGCTGGGCCAGGCGCTGAAGGCCGCGGGCGCAAGCAAGGCGAATCTCGAAGCGGCGATCGAGCAGGTGCGCGGCGGCGAGAAGGTGCAGAGCGAGAGCGCCGAGGACCAGCGCCAAGCGCTGCAGAAGTACTGCATCGACCTCACCGGGCGCGCCGAGTCGGGCAAGCTCGATCCGGTGATCGGCCGCGACGAGGAGATCCGCCGCACCATCCAGGTGCTGCAGCGGCGCACCAAGAACAACCCGGTGCTGATCGGCGAACCCGGCGTGGGCAAGACCGCGATCGTGGAAGGCCTGGCCCAGCGCATCGTCAAGGGCGAGGTGCCCGAGGGCCTGCGCGACCGCCGCGTGCTGGCGCTGGACATGGGCGCGCTGATCGCCGGCGCGAAGTTCCGCGGCGAGTTCGAGGAACGCCTCAAGGCGGTGCTCAACGATCTCGCCAAGAACGAAGGCCAGATCATCTTGTTCATCGACGAGCTGCACACGATGGTCGGCGCCGGCAAGGCCGAGGGCGCGATGGACGCAGGCAACATGCTCAAGCCCGCGCTGGCGCGCGGCGAGCTGCACTGCATCGGCGCCACCACGCTGGACGAGTACCGCCAGTACATCGAGAAGGACGCCGCGCTGGAGCGCCGCTTCCAGAAGGTGTTCGTGGGCGAGCCCTCGGTGGAGGACACCATCGCGATCCTGCGCGGGCTGAAGGAACGCTACGCCGTGCATCACGGCGTGGAGATCACCGACCCGGCGATCGTCGCCGCGGCCACGCTGTCGAACCGCTACATCACCGACCGCCAGTTGCCCGACAAGGCCATCGACCTGATGGACGAGGCGGCCTCGCGCATCCGCATGGAGATCGACTCCAAGCCGGAGGAACTCGATCGCCTCGAACGCCGGCTGATCCAGCTGAAGATCCAGCGCGAGATGCTGAAGAAGGAGAAGGACAGCGAATCCAAGCAGCGCCTCGCCGACCTGGAAACCGACATCGCCAAGCAGGAGCGCGAGTTCTCCGACTTGAACGAGGTGTGGAAGTCGGAGAAGGCCGCGCTGCAGGGCACCACCAAGGTGAAGGAGCAGATCGAGCAGGCGCGGCTGGAGCTGGATGCGGCGCAGCGTCGGCAGGACTACGCGAAGATGAGCGAGATCCAGTACGGCAAGCTGCCGGAGCTGGAGAAGCAGCTTGCCGCCGCGCAGGCCGCCGAGCAGAAGGGCGAGTTCAAGCTGGTGCAGGACAAGGTCACCGCCGAGGAGATCGCCGAGGTGGTGGCGCGCTGGACCGGCATTCCGGTGGCGAAGATGCTCGAAGGCGAGCGCGAGAAGCTGCTGCACATGGAGGACGAGCTGCACCAGCGCGTGGTGGGCCAGGACGAAGCGGTGCGCGCGGTGTCCGACGCGGTGCGCCGCGCGCGCGCGGGGCTGTCCGACCCGAATCGGCCCAGCGGCTCCTTCCTGTTCCTCGGCCCCACCGGCGTGGGCAAGACCGAGCTGTGCAAGGCGCTGGCCGAGTTCCTGTTCGACACCACCGACGCGATGGTGCGCATCGACATGAGCGAGTTCATGGAGAAGCACGCCGTGAGCCGCCTGGTCGGCGCGCCCCCGGGCTACGTGGGCTACGAGGAAGGCGGCTACCTCACCGAGGCCGTGCGCCGTCGTCCGTACAGCGTGATCCTGCTGGACGAAGTGGAGAAGGCGCACCCGGACGTGTTCAACATCCTGCTGCAGGTGCTGGACGACGGCCGCCTCACCGACGGCCAGGGCCGCACGGTGGACTTCCGCAACACCGTGATCGTGATGACCTCCAACCTCGGCTCGCAGCTGATCCAGGAGGCCGCCAGCGAAGGCGGGGCGGGCGATTCGGAAGCGGACTACCTGCAGATGAAGGCCGCGGTGCTCGGCGTGGTGCAGGCGCACTTCCGCCCCGAGTTCATCAACCGCCTCGACGAGATCGTGGTGTTCCGCCCGCTGCAGAAGGCGCAGATCCGCCGCATCGCGCTGATCCAGCTCACCGCGCTGGAGAAGCGCCTCGCCGAGCGCCAGCTGAAGCTGGAGATCAGCGAGAAGGCGCTGGACCTGCTCGGCAACGTGGGCTTCGACCCGGTGTACGGCGCGCGGCCGCTGAAGCGCGCGATCCAGCAGCAGCTGGAGAACCCGCTGGCGAAGGAGATCCTGGAAGGCCGCTACGCGCCGGGCAGCACCATCGCGGTGGATGCGAGCGGCGGGCACCTGGCGTTCCGGCCGGGCTGATCGATGCTCAAGGCTCAAGCGGCCTCCAACCCGTCATTCCAGCGCAAGCTGGAATCCAGTGCCTCTGGCGCATGATGAAAGTCGCTGGATCCCGGCTTGCGCTCACTGGTGTCCGGAATATTCGATGTTCCAGTTCGCAGGCTCCAGGCACCGCAGGCTCTCGCCTTGAACGACGAAGCCGAGCGACTCGCATTCGGGAAGGTGCTGGTTGGTGAATCCCTCTCCCTCCGGGAGAGGGATGGGGTAGGGGCTCTTGCTTCTGCGTTATCGCGAGCGACAAAGCGGTTTCGTGCCGCTGCCGCGGCCCGAGTTCCTTTCTCTTTGCGTGGCCAAAGAGAAAGGAACCAAAGAGAAAGGCCACCCCGCGGCGACGCTTTCCGTCCATCCATGGACGGAAAGTCCGTGAGTCGGGGCCGGGCTTTTCGAGCGGGCTCCTGCCTGCGCGAAAAGGCGAGCCCATCCATGGACTCGCCCGCTGCGCGGCCTCCTCGTCCCCGCCTCACCGTCGCCGAGGGGCCCCGGGAAAAGCAGCGCGCTCCTGCGCGCAGAAGCAACAGCCAGAGCAAAGCCAAGCAAAGCGAAGCGCCGCAAGGTTTGGCCCCTCGGTTTCCAGATACGTCGCGGTGTGGCCGCGTTGGAGGACGTGGCGACGAGCGTAGATCCAACGTCCTCGACACAGCGGGCTTGTAGGGTCGGCGGATTGACTAGGCCATTTCTCTTGGTTACTTCTCTTTGGGCCAGCAAAGAGAAGTGACTCGGGCGCCGGCAGGCGGCCGAAAGCCCGCCGCAGGCGAGCCAAGGTGCGGAATCCAATGGTTCTCGCGAGCACCCGTCCCGGAGGGAGAGGAGAGCAGATCACCGGCGAAATATTCCGGACAGCGGTGGGCTTGGCCGGGATGACGGCACTGAAGTTCGAGGCATTGCGGATAATGACGGCACACTGAAAACGAAGAACCCCGGCGCGCGCCGGGGTTCTTCGTTGTGCATGGTCGGGTGCCGCTTCGTTACCAGCTGTAGCGCACCTTGCCATAGGCGTAGGCGCCGTTGTAGCCGAACGGCGAGAACGTGGAGTAGGGCAGGGTGCCGTTGTTGGTGTTGTTCGCGATGTTCTTGTCGGGGTGCACGTTCAGCGCGTTGTCCACGCCCAGGGTGAAGGTCCAGTGCTGCCAGCGGTAGTTGCCGGCGAGGTCGAGTATCCACTTCGGGCTGAAGGTCTGGTCGACGATGCCCTTGTCGGGGTTGTAGCTGGCGAGGCTGCTCACGTAGCTGGTGTAGCGGCCGTAGCGGGTCAGCGTGCCGGTGAAGCCCCAGTTGCCGATGTCGTACTGCTCGTTCCAGATCAGCTTGCTGCGCGGCGAGGAGTTGGCGAGGTAGCCCTTGATGTCCTGCCGGCTCAGGCGCGCGAAGCCGACCACGCCCAGCGTGTCCAGCACCGCCGGGTTCGGCTTGACGCTGGTGACCTTGTTCTGGTTGTAGTTCGCGGTGAGCGTGCTGGTCAGCGTGCCGGCGTCGCCGAAGTTGGCCAGGTAGCTGCCCACGAAATCCACGCCGCGGGTGCGCGTGTCGGCCGCGTTGGTGAAGTAGTTGACGCTGGCGTAGTCGAGGTTGGCGATGCCGTTGGCGGCGAGGTAGCCGACCACCGCCGGCGTGGTGGTGGAGATGGCGCCGGACAGCGCGATGCGGTTGCTGATGTCGATCTGGTAGAGGTCGAGGCTGAGGTTCAGTGCATTGGTGGGGCTCCACACCGCGCCCACGGTGAAGTTCTTCGACTTCTCGGGCTTCAGCGGTTCGGCGCCGAGCAGGCTGGCGATCGGGCTGCCCACCGGCACCAGGCCGCGGTTGTAGATGCCGGCGGGCAGGCCCGGCAGCGCGCCGTTGCCGTAGAACAGCGAGGAGATCTGCGAGAAGTATTCCTGCCCCAGCGCCGGCGCGCGGAAGCCGGTGGAGGCGCTGCCGCGCAGCGCGAAGCTGTCGGTGAAGTCGTAACGCGCCGACAGCGCGCCCGAGGTGGTGTTGCCGAAGTCGGAATAGTCCTCGTGGCGCACCGCCAGCGAGGCGCCCAGCTTGTCGGTGAGGTTGGTTTCGAAGTCGATGTACTCGGCCACGTCGTGGCGCGAGGCGTTCACCGCGTTGGCCGGCTGCCAGCCGGCGAAGCCCTGCGCGCCGCCGGGCTTGCCCGAGGTGCCCACGTACCAGGACGGCAGTTCGCCCGCGACGATCTGGTAGCCCTGGCGCAGGTATTCGGCGCCGAAGGCCACGGTGACGGCGTTCGGCAGCCAGCCGACCTGGAGGTCCTTGGCGACGTCGACGTCGAAGGACTGCTGGGTGGCCTTGAGGATGCCGTCGCGGAACACGGTCGGCGTGCTGCCGAAATCGTTGAGGTAGGCGTAGTTCATGCTGTGGCGCGTCTGGTAGCCGACGCGGTTGCCGCCGGCGTTGGCCGAGACGTCCCAGCGCCAGCCGCCCTGCGTGCCGCGCAGGCCGGCGACCAGCGACTGGTCGGTGGAGTCGGCGCGCTCCAGCGGCAGGAAGCCGTCGGGGTAGACCGAGGCCATCAGCGGGTTGTTCGGCTTCGGGCTGTTCAGGCCGTAGCGGAAGAACGCCGGCGAGGTGCTGCGGCGGCGGCCGTAGTGGCCGAACGCGTAGAACTCCACGTTCGGCGCGATCTCGTACTGCGCGTTGAGCAGCACGTTGTGGCTGTGCACGTCGGGGTCGCCCTGGCGGAAGTTCACGCCCAGCGCGGCCCAGGCCGGCGAGCGGTTGTCCGGGCCGGCGCGGTTGGTGTGGTCCTCGTTGCCGCTTTCCAGCGCGAGGCGCAGCCAGCCGCGGTCGTTGCCGAGCGGGATACCGAAGTTCGCCGAACCCAGCCACTGCCGGCCGTCGCCGGCGGAATACTGGCCGCCGCTCACTTCCACGTCGCCGCCCTTGGCGCCCTTCTTCAGGATCACGTTGATCACGCCGGCGATCGCGTCGGAGCCGTACTGCGCCGAGGCGCCGTCGCGCAGCACCTCGATGTGGTCGATCGCCGTGAGCGGGATGGTGTTCAAGTCCACCGGCTGCGAGCCGCGGCCGATCACGCCGTTGTTGAGCAGGATCGCACCGGGGTGCCAGCGCTTGCCGTTCACCAGCACCAGCACCTGGTCGGGCGACAGGCCGCGCAGCTGGGCCGGGCGCTGGGTGTCGGCGGTGTCGGCCGCGGCCGGACGCGGGAAGTTCAGCGAGGGGATGATGCGCGCCAGCGCGGTGGGCAGGTCGGTGGTGCCGGTCTGCTGCAGCACCTGGGCGGAGACCACGTCGATCGGCGTCAGCGAGCTGCTGACGGTGCGGTCGCTGGAACGGGTGCCGGTGACGATCACCGTCTGCAGCTGCTTGGCCTTGGCGTTCGCGGCGGCTGCTGTGTTGGTACTCGTGGTCGTGCCGGTGTTGTCCTGGGCGGCGGCGGTGCCGGCGAGCGCCAGCAGCACGGCGGCAGCCAGCGCGGAGGGTAGAAGGGTGCGATGCGGCTTGTTCATGGTGTCTCCCTGGGAAAGGATTTGTGCGGCGCAATAGCCGCAGGCTAGTGCCGGATGTGCTGATCGTCAATAGCCGTATAGACGTCCAAATGAAACAGCTTGCGCGTGCCTTGGCGTGTCGCGTGCGGTCATGCGGATGGCCCCTGTTGCCAAGCCTGCCGCGATGCGCGCCCGGCTGTCCATGCGCCATATGACGCATTGAAATGCGGGGGCGCGGCCCGAATAATGGGATGCTGCCGCGTCGCCGGCCCGGTCCGGGCGACGCGGGCCGGCAGTCACGGAGTACCCATGCCCATCTACGAATTCGAATGCAGCCAGTGCGGCCACCGCTACGACCGCCTGCAGAAACTGTCCGACGCCGATCCCGTCGATTGCCCCGAATGCGGCGCGCCCAAGGTGCGCCGCCGCGTGAGCGCGCCCTCGTTCCGGCTGGCCGGCGGCGGCTGGTACGAGACCGACTTCAAGAAGGACGGCGACAAGAAGCGCAACCTCGCCGGCGACGGCGGCGCCGCCGCGGCGCCGGCTGCGGCGGCTGCTCCCGCGCCTGCGCCCGCCGCGGCGCCGGCCGCCAGTTCCCCGACGAGCGGCACAAGCTGAATCGCCGCATGCCGGGCCGCTCGGCAGGCGCTATCCGCCTGTTGGCGGCTCGGTTAATTTGGCGGCACCACCACCACTGGCATGCAGGGCCGTCATGCACACCGCGCTGAAGATCGTGCTGGCCGTCGGCGTATCGCTGCTCGCCGCGGCGTTCGCCGCGCCCGATGCGCAGGCCCAGCGTTATTACGGCGACCGTGGCCAGCAGCCGGTGTACTGCGCAAGCAACGACAACCGCGGCACGCGCTGCCAGGTGCCGTGGCGCGATTCGGTGCTGGTCCAGCAGATGTCCCGCTCGGCCTGCATCGAGGGCCAGACCTGGGGCAGCGATCCCTACAGCGTGTGGATCAAGGGCGGCTGCCGCGGCAACTTCGGCAACGCGCGCGACTACCGCTACGGCTGGCGTGACCGCGGCCGTTACGACCGCGATGACCGCTACGGCCGCGACGACGACCGCGGCGGACAGGAGGTCTACTGCGCCAGCAACGACCGCCGCGGCACGCGCTGCCAGATGCCGTGGCGCTACTCGGTGCTGTCGCGGCAGATGTCCGACGCCGCCTGCATCGAGGGCCAGACCTGGGGCAGCGACCCCTACAGCGTGTGGGTGAAGGGCGGCTGCCGCGGCCAGTTCCGCGACGCCCGCGACGACTGGCCGCGCTGGTAGTCCCGTCGCCTCCGGCGCGGCGCATCGGGAGCCGCGGGAAGGCAGTTTGCCGGCGGCCTGCTAAAATCCCGAGCCTTTCCTTCCCGTTTCCCATGGGCCACGCCCGGAGTTCCAAGCGCATGCGCACGCATTACTGCGGCCTCATCGACGAGTCGCTGCTCGGCCAGACCGTCACCCTGTGCGGCTGGGTCAACAAGATCCGCCTGCAGTCCCACGTGGCCTTCGTCGACCTGCGCGACCACGAGGGCCTGGCCCAGGTGGTGGTGGAGCGCGAGAACGAAGCCGCGTTCGCGGTGGCCGGCGAGCTGGGCTACGAGTACTGCGTGCGCGTCACCGGCACGCTGCGCAAGCGGCTGTCGGTGAACGACAAGCTGCGCACCGGCACGGTGGAAGTGCTGGCCGACCGGGTGGAGGTGCTCAACGCCGCGAAGGACCTGCCGTTCGCGCTGCACGAGAACCCCAACGAGGATCTGCGGATGACCTACCGCTACCTCGACCTGCGCCGTCCCGAGATGCAGGCGATGATGCGCAAGCGCATCAAGCTGGTGCAGGCGCTGCGTCGCTACCTCGACGCGCGCGGCTTCCAGGACATCGAGACGCCGATCCTCACCAAGGCCACGCCGGAAGGCGCGCGCGACTACCTCGTGCCCAGCCGCGTGCACCCCGGCCAGTTCTACGCGCTGCCGCAGTCGCCGCAGCTGTTCAAGCAGATCCTGATGATGGCGGGCTTCGACCGCTACTACCAGATCGCGCGCTGCTTCCGCGACGAGGACCTGCGCGCCGACCGCCAGCCCGAATTCACCCAGCTCGACCTCGAGTTCGCCTTCGTCGAGGAAAAGGACGTGCAGGACTTCGTGGAGGAGCTGATCCGCCACGTGTTCAAGGAAGTGCAGGGCGTGGAGCTGGACGCCGCCTTCCCGCGCATGACCTGGGCGGAGGCGATGCGCCGCTACGGTTCGGACAAACCCGACCTGCGCATCGCGCTGGAGCTGGTGGACGTGGCCGACGCGCTCAAGCAGGTCGAGTTCAAGGTGTTCGCCGAGCCCGCGAACGATGCGGCCGGCCGCGTGGCCGCGCTGCGCGTGCCGGGCGGCGCGGCGCTGTCGCGCAAGGAGATCGACGGGCTCACCGAATACGTGGCGAAGTACGGCGCCAAGGGCTTGGCCTGGATCAAGGTGGACGACCTCGCCAAGGGCCGCGAGGGCGTGAACTCGCCGGTGGCGAAGTTCCTCGACGACACGGCGCTGGACGCCGTGCTCAAGGCCACCGGCGCCGAGTCGGGCGACATCGTGTTCGTGGGCGCGGGCAAGTGGAAGGCCGTCACCGACTTCATGGGCGCGCTGCGCCTCAAGGTCGGCAAGGACCGCGGCCTGGTCGCGGACGGCTGGCGCCCGCTGTGGGTCACCGACTTCCCGATGTTCGAATACGACGAGGAAGAGCAGCGCTACGTGGCCCTGCACCACCCGTTCACCGCGCCGAAGATCGACGACATCGCCGACCTGCGCAGCCACGCCGCCACCGCGGTGAGCCGCGGCTACGACATGGTGCTGAACGGCAACGAGATCGGCGGCGGCTCCATCCGCATCCATCGCCCGGAGATGCAGAGCGCGGTGTTCGAGCTGCTCGGCATCGGCGCGGAAGAAGCCGAGATGAAGTTCGGCTTCCTGCTCAAGGCACTCAAGTTCGGCGCGCCGCCGCACGGCGGTCTCGCCTTCGGCATCGACCGCATCGCCGCGCTGATGGCCGGTACCGAGTCGATCCGCGACGTGATCGCCTTCCCCAAGACCACCAGCGCGCAGGACCTGATGACCGATGCGCCGTCGATGGTGAGCGAGGGGCAGCTCAAGGAGTTGAGTGTGGCCGTGGTCCGTTGGTCGCGCGTTCGAGTCGCGCACTACCCACCAATGAAATCAAGCACTTAGCCCCTTCAGGCGGCCGTGTGCTCGCCCGTTGCGCGGGGCGCTTCGCCACCCGCCGCCACGGCGCGACGGGGGGGCGGCGTGGCCGCGTGGCGGCATCGGCGGGGGCTTGTCTGAGAATTGTAGTCCAATTTCCCGTCTACCGTGCAAAGGTTGCCTCTTTTGTTATTAATCTGGCAGGCGGGGCTCTCGCGAAGTGCATCCACAAAAACATGGCCGAGACCGCTGGGCCGGCCTC